>RAYF01000044.1 GCA_003611745.1 bacterium D16-36
ACCTTATACAGAAAAATAAAGTGTGCAGTTAGAGTTTTTGCATTTCTAACTTACACACTTTATTTTACACTCCCTATTGTGTTTTATTTTACGGCATCTTAGCCCGGAATTTTTTGGCGGTATGCCTGCTTTTAGCATAAGCTATCCAAGTGTTATAGCGGGTATTGTTGTTGGTCTGCTGACCGTTCTCCTTGCTGCCCGTTCTCCTGCTAAGAAAGCATCCAAAGTTTCTCCTTTGGCAGCGGTATCTGGAAACGCAAATGACCTACAGCCTGTAAAAAAAGCGGCGAATACCAAATTTTTCAAGATAGAAACTTCTCTTGGCATTCATCATGCGAAAGCAAGCAAAAAGAATTTTATTTTAATGATTGGCTCTTTTTCGGTAAGTATTATTCTCTTTCTTGCATTTTCAGTGACAATTGATTTTATGAATCACACATTGACGCCTTTACAGCCGTGGACTGCCGATATATCTGTTATCAGCCCAGAAAACACCTGCTCGGTAAAAGCTGAATATATTGAGGAATTGCGGCAAAATTCCGCCGTAAAAAATACTTATGGACGAATGTTCGCTTACAATGTTCCCGTAATCGTAAATGGTGAGGAAAAAGTTGTTGACCTTATTTCCTATGAAGATATGCAATTCGATTGGGCTAAGGATTATCTCTTGTCTGGCAGCTTGGAAAAAGCACAAAGTGAAAATAATACAGGACTTATCGTCTTTGACTCACAAAACGACATTGAGACAGGCAATGTCATTACCTTAAATTTGAATGGAAGCCAAGCAGATTTGGAGATTGTCGGTGTGGTATCGCAATGTCCGTTTAATAATAGCCCAGGGGTTGGAAAACTAATTTGTTCCGAAGATACCTTTCGGAAATTAACGGGAGAAACGGATTATACTATCATTGACATACAGTTATCTAAAAATGCAACAGAAAATGATGTCAGGGATATTCACAGTTTGGTAGGCTCACAGTACACTTTTTCTGATGAGCGAATGGGTAATAGCAATACCCGTGGAGCTTACTATTGTTTTGGTCTTTTCATCTATGGATTTTTGGTACTGATTGCATTGATTACGCTATGCAATATTATAAATAGTATAGCCATGAGTGTAACTGCAAAAATGAAGCAATACGGAGCTTTTCGAGCTATCGGATTAAGTAACAGGCAACTGGCTAAAATGATTGTTGCCGAAGCATCTGCTTACGCAATCACAGGTATTATCTGCGGCAGCATTTTGGGAATCGTTTGTAACAAGATTTTATTTAGCAAACTTATAACCTATCATTGGGGCGATGCATGGAGTGTTCCCTTAGTTGAACTTGGTATCATTATTGTTGTTGTAGTCATTGCAGTAATTTTGGCAGTAAGAAATCCAATCAAGAAAATGAAAGAAATATCCATTGTCGATACAATCAGTGCATCGTAAATAATAATTTCAATTTATCATAGGGGCGGTGAAGCGATGAAGAAAATATTACTTGTGGACGATGAACAGGGTTTTTTAAAAATTTTAGATACAGCGTTGTCTAAATATTTTGAAACATATACTGCCACAGGAGTACAGGAAGCGATAGATATTCTCAAGCAAAACGCGATTGATTTAATATGTTCTGATTGGATATAAAAATGGCAGAACTTTATGGGGCTATATTTAATCCAAAATGTGAATTTGACCTAATAGAACAAATAATCACCATAGCAGATAATGGTAAAAAGTCCACCGAATAAAAAAAACGGCACTTTTTGTGGACTGCCTTGTCACGCTCAATAATCGTAGGTAAAGCATCTCTCCAAATCCGTTTTGAAATTTGGAGGGATTTTTTATGTCCTTTTTTCGGGCAGTTATCCATCTGCTCATGCAATGCAAAATTGACTTATACATAGCATATCGGGGATTGACAGGAAGCCAGTTAAAAAAATCCCTGCTTATGCAACGCCACTTCTCACCATGAAACCAGAAGTAGAATCTCCACTCAACAGAATATATATCTCCTATAACCGCAGAGGTCACAGAACCTTTGCGGTTTTTCTTTTGTCGTTTTTTATCGGAATACGCCGCAGGGCTGTTTCCGCTGTTGGCTGTCGTTCGCCGCCTTTCCAATCTGGATTAGTTAAATAGCAATCTTCTTGACCTGACGGTCAAGAAGCATCGCAGGCAGAAGCCTGCTCAATTCAGATTGGAGGAAAAAAGAATGGCATACAACAACGGACGTGAGAACAGGAAATGGCTTATCTGGAAAGATGCCGAGGAAAAAATTTTGAGGGAACACGGAGTTGATGAAACCACCACCCCGCAAATCCGCACAGACGACAGGGCAGACTTCAATTCCAACAGGCGGTTTTACCATTGGACAAGCGACTTCGGCGAATACCTTGAGGGAATGGCAGACAAAGAACGGCATACAGAGGTAAAGACCGTTGCTGATTTACTGGACGAGATTGAGGACGAAACTCTGTATCGGGCATTGCTTACGGTGGACAGGTGTACCCTGCAAATTATCCTGCTGAAGACGCAGGGCTATTTCACGAAAGAAATTGCCCCGCTTGTGGGATTGACAACAGGGGCTATCTATGCAAGGCTAGACCATCTGCGGAAAAAAACTGCGGAAGATTTTATAACTATCTAAGATAGACGGTTTTTCAGCGGGCTATTGGCTGGGGGATAAAACTCTCCCATCCAATTTAAAATTAAATGAATAAAAATCCCGTCCACAGGGAATGCTAAGAAGTTTACCCAAAATCTTGACATGGGTGCAGCCGCTGTGGTATTCTGGAATAGCCATAAGGGAATTGGAAGATTGAAAATGAAATAGCACATAAATGGAAGAATGGAATGTCAGCCAACGGACAAGGCTGACCGCCGCCGAAAATATGCTGCCTTTTTCGGCTGGCGTATGGCAGCAAGGTTTTGAATCTCAAAGCCGTTACATAGCATTGCGAATCTAAACAGGAGAAACGCTCTTGTCATTCGTGATGTTGTGTAGCGGCTTTTTTGTTTATCCAAAAGTCAAGAGAAACCGAATCCAGAACGGAGGTGGAAAGGACATAGGATTTTCTTTTCGGAGGGTAAGACAGGCGTTAAGAAGACCGCTGCACAGGAAACAGGGTTCCCGAAAAGTCGCTAGACTTTTTGGGAAAAGGAGGAGCAGTGAAATGAGTGATTTTCCGTGCCTGCACGGAAATGAGCGATACGGAACTTGTGACGACGTGTCCACAGAGATAGCGAGCATCGGATTGTGTCAGTCATAGCGGAAAATGCCCTGCATTTCCCGCTATGACCGCGGTGCTCCTCGAATGCTCATGCAAGCATGGCATTCTCATCGCTACTCGCGCACAATCCAATCCACAACCTAAAGGCGTGTGGACTTTATTCAGGGGACAGCCTCTGTTTATCCCGAAGAAAGAAAAATAAGACTGGAGGATAAGAAAAATAAGCAAAGAAAAATCAAAAAAGGACGTGCGGAATGTCCCGATTACCGTCCGATTGAACGAGGAAGAACATGAAAAATTAAAGCAGTTGAAGATTTTTTTTAGAATTGCAGCAGAAAACAACTCTCCCACAACGATTTAGCGTAGAAGAATTGACAGAACAGGGGGCGGTCTGATATGGCGGTAACGAGCCTATGGCATGTCAAAGGGAGCATAAAAGACTTGATTGACTATATAGAAAGCCCAGAAAAGACCGTGCAGAATCAAGATATGCAGGACTTCTTTGACGTGTTCTCCTATGTGAGAAATCCGTCAAAAACGCATGAGGGCGGGTATGTTTCCGTAATCAACTGTCTGAAGGAAACCGCCTTGCAGCAGATGATTTTGACAAAGAAACAGTACCAAAAGACAGGCGGATATGCTCTCTGTCAAATACCGCACGGAACAGCAACAGCTTGATGAAACAGTCAAGACTATCTCCGCAAGGGAGATTGTGGAGAAAGAAGTTATTTACGCATAACAAAAAAGTAGCAGGGTATGAAAATTCTGCTACTTTTCTTTTTGGGCGATATTTCGAAGTGAAATGAAACGATTGACAAAATCAGTTTTACGGCTTATAATATAATTCTTGTTATATAACAT
This sequence comes from bacterium D16-36, assembly GCA_003611745.1. GTDB lineage: Bacteria > Bacillota > Clostridia > Lachnospirales > Lachnospiraceae > Butyribacter. The sequence goes on from RAYF01000044.1 coordinate 4,081, forward strand.
GAAGTATTAAACAGGAGGAAAAGCCATGCCACCAAAACCTAAAATCACAAGAGATATGGTTATTGATGCTGCATTTGAGGTTGCCCGCAAAACAGGTGCGGAAAACATCAATGCACGGACAGTATCAAAAAAACTAAACTGTTCCACGCAGCCTGTTATGTACCACTTTGCAACGATTGAGGAATTAAAAAGAGCCGTTTATACAAAATTGGACAGGTATCACGCAAAATATCTGATGAAGATTGAAGAACCATCAAAAGGTGTTATGCTTGGAATGGGATTAAATTATATTCGATTTGCGGTTGAAGAACCGCATTTGTTCTGCTTTCTATTTCAATCGGGTTTTGCAGTTGAGAACAATTTGCTTGAAATGATTGACTCCGAGGAACTTGTACCTATTATTTCTGCGATGCAGAAGGCAATAGGCATGAATATTGAGCAGACAAAAAAGGTCTTTTTAACAATTTCTCTCTTTGCTCATGGATATGCAAGTATCATAGCCAACAATTCATTGGAGTATGATGAAGAACTCATAAAAACTCATTTAGAACGGGCTTACAGAGGGGCAATATTAGCTGTACAGGAGGAAATGAAATGAAAAATCAACAAATTACGGGTCATAACAAAAAGAGCGTCGTTCTCACGCTCATAGGTATAGTAATAATGATACTACTGACCGTAACGAAAGTGGTGCCGTCCTCGACAATAGCAGGATATTCCGTGTTTGTAGGAATAGCGTTTTTCTTTATTACAGAAACTGTTGACAAAACACGAGGCTCCGAATCGGGTTTGCGTTTCAATACCATTGCGGTGGATCTCAAAAAGCCGGGTGTGATTATTTGGATGTTGCTGCCAAGTGCAAGTGGTATTGCAACGCTTGTTGTGGGAAACATGATTTTCAGTGGAGAATTTGTTGCTCATGTAATGGAGCGGACGAGTTCTATACTGTCTTTCGATAAGATTGCACTGCTGATGGGTCAAGTTATTATTGCGGCATTTGGTGAAGAAATTGCATACCGAGGATTCTTCTTTGGAAAATCCTCAAAAATATTTCCGTTTTGGGTTTGTGCAGTTTTGTCGTCCGTTGCTTTTGCCGCAGGACATATTGCTGTTGGAAACATAGGAATTGTAACTTATGACATTGCCGCTGTATTCATTGACAGCTTGATTTTTTCAGTGATTTATCAAAAATCCGAGAATTGCGTTATCAGTACCTTTTCACACATTCTCGGAAACGCAATATCCCTTGTTGCCGTGTTTGTATTCTTTTAAATCAGATAAGAAGGTAAATGATATGGCAAATGTGATTTCAGAATGGGTACGGTGTTTTGTTTGCGGGAATAAAACAAGGTTACAGATACGGGCAGATACAGAGTTAAAAAGCTTTCCTCTTTACTGCCCTAAATGTAGACAGGAAAGCTTGATTGACGCAAAGGATTTGTTATTAAAAAATATATAGATTTTTCAAACTGTCTCATTGCCTATATTTTACTTTTGGATTATGCTCTTGTGCAGGAGGTGTTTATCTATGGCAAATGAAGATAAAAAAGATTTTAATGCAATGTTGAATGATAGTAAGGATATGCCTAAGTTTCAAGTTATTACGGATGAAAAAAGCATAGAAAAATATGGTGGAGACAGAATGTATTTTGCACCGCCGATTGATTATGACAGAGTAATGCGGCTCGTACCTTATGGAAAGCTGTTGACGGTAGGCGTAATAAGAGAACATTTTGCAAAGGCAAGTGGTGCAGATTTTACAGAGCCGATTACGGCAGGAATATTTGTTTCGATTGTTGCATGGGCGAGTTTTCAGCGAAAAAATGATAAAACGCCGTATTGGCGAACATTGAAAGCAAATGGAGAATTAAACGCAAAGTATCCCGGTGGTATCGAAGCACAGAAAGAAATGCTTGAAAAAGAAGGACATACGGTTATCCAAAAAGGAAGAAAAAATATTCGATATTACGTTAAAGATTATGAAAATGCGTTGTATTCGCTTTAAAGAAATAGGGAGGATACAATGAAGATTGAATGGTTGCGATGTCCTGTATGCGGCAATAAAACTCGTAACAGAGTACGAGAAGATACTGTTTTAAAAAACTATCCTTTATACTGTCCGAAGTGTAAGCGAGAAATGCTAATCAATGTAAAACAACTGAATATGTCAGTCATCACAGAGCCAGACGCATAGACGCAGAGCCGATGAACGAGTGAGCAATCACAGTTTGTCGGCTCTGTTTCTTTTCATAAAGATTTAAGGTGAATGCCCACCAAATAAAAAAACGGTGTTATGGTGGGCGATTTTGCTATGCCCAAAAGGCTTAACAAACACTCTCCCAACCTGTTTTAAAGTTTGGAGGGATTTTTTTATGTTCCTTTTTTGGGCGGTATTCCATCTGCTTATACAAAGCAAGGTCAATTCATACATAGCATATCGGGGAATGGCAGGTAGTCAGTTAAAAAAATTCCTGCCAATGCAACGGTACTTCTCACCTTGGAAGTAGAAGTACAATCTCTATATAACAGAATTATAATTTCCTATAACCGTAAAGGTCACATAGCCTTTGCGGTTTTTCTTTTGTCATTTTTTGTTGGAATATGCCGCAGGGCTGTTCCTGATATACGGTGTCGTTCTCCACCACTCCATCTGGATTTTTAGCATTTCAAAAATTCAGATTGGAGGTACTTACGGTGAAATATGCACCAAGAAAAGTATATATCAAAGAGAATGATAGCTATGTGGAACTATCCTATACGGACTTCTGCCACCGCAGGGAAGCCGACCAGACCTACATAGACAAGGCTCATGTCCTCGCCTAAATGCCCGCAGTAATAGCCGTTTAGGATAACGGCGGCGGGGTCGGTGCTTTTGATTTCCTCTAACCGGCTCCTGTCCTCCGGATAGAGCGTATCGTCCATATCAAGATGAAAATATTCCGCGTTCCATGAACGCCCCTGTTTCCAGAACGCCAGCTTGAAATCGAAGCACGGTTAAAGGAAGTGTCAGAAACACTTGCAGAAAGCTATGAGAAGTCGCAGGGTGTCCGTGACTTCCTTTCTCTCATACGCAACTATCAAGGCATTACGGAACTGGACGCAACAATCGTAAACGCACTCATAGACAAGATACTTGTTTCGGAGCGTGAGAAACTTTCGGACGGAACGGTACAGCAGGAAATCAAGATTTACTATAAATTCATCGGCTTTGTCGGTGAATTACATATCACACCCACAAAACGATGGACAGCATTAAAGCCTAAGAATTGTACAGTGTGCGGTGTTGAATACGTCCCCCGCTCCGCAATATCGAAATATTGTCCAGAGTGCAGGAAAAGAATAAGAAAGGCTCAAGAGACAGAAACAAAACGTAGGAGCAGAGAACGAAACAGACAGGTATGTATTGAACTGTCCGCAAAAAATGACCGACTGATGTAGGACAATTATGAACTGACTTGGTAAAGCCGCTTGACCATGCCAGTTCATAACCACGCCATAGATTCTCCAAATGGCGCATGCCATAGCCAGAACCATCTGTCGTTGTCACAACAACTCCGCTAATCCCATCGGTGTCGGCATCAAAGCAGGTCTTTAATAATTCCTCATCAAGATTTAACTGATAGTCCCCATAAGAAGTCTCCGTAAAAAATTCTGAAGAAGATTCCATTTTTTTAACTTCTCCGCTTCCCTGTACCTTGCTGAATGTTTTCTGCCCATCATAAGAAATTGTCGTTGTCTCCCCTCTGTTTGTGGTCGTGATTTCGATATGGTCACTGTCCTTGACCTCTTTGTAGGAACTCAGGTCAGCCAAACTGACTCCCTCTCCCAGTTTCACCGAATAAATTACCCCCGTAATATCTGAGCCATCCTCATTCACATGATAAGACCCCCCTGCCAGCGTTCCTGTCCTTGTTTTTGATTTTGTGGCAGAAGAAAACACATCTACTTTCACTTCATTTTTCGCTGTCTCCGCTGAATAAAATTCATCGTATGGTATGTTCATAAGTACAAACACATCATCACCTGTATCCGCTGCCATCCCAATATTTGCCAGAACTGTTCCAAGCGCCATGGCAGACGCACACACAAATGATAACGCACATGATAACGTCCGTCTTATAGTATCAATCCTTTCTTCCATTTTGATTAGTTTTAATTTACTTTGGTTAGTATGTTAAAACTTCTTTTATTTATCAACATTTTTTTCAATTGCCACGGAAATCAATTTTCAGTATATATATTCATTACTGCCTCAAATCAATATGTTACCCTTTGCAGACGGTTTATTGTTTCCAGCAGATCATTTCTCTGTTGAGAACCCCGCAGCCAACAGGCTAAAGCCACATAAAAAGACTCCCAAGGAAGACCTTGGAAGCCTTGAATTTACTGCAATTGTTTGCTATTTTAGTCTGCCATCCTGTCTCTTTCTGTAAAATGAGATAAGTAAAGTATGCAAACTCATTTACTGTTATTTGTAAAATGCCTCAATCGCCTGCATAAAGAACTGTGATGCTCCGGCGCCGTATTTCTCATCGGCAGCCGCTTTGACTTCTTCCCTGCGATAAGTCTTTGCCAGAGAAAGCATCATACCACTCTCATCCTGCAATTGGTAGAGCTGCTTCATCACAAAACCATATTCCCCGATGATTTCCTTCACTTCAAAGGAATCCACAGGGCATTCCCGTTTGCCTGCCAATTTTTCTAAAATAGCATCCATACGTTTTTGATAACTCACCACAACTTCTTTGCTAATTGGATTTTTTACCGCAGCCAGATATTTTTCCTTCCCACCAAACCATTCCAGCATTTTTCGGTAACGCCTCTGCATTCCATCACTGGAAACAGCCTTAATATAATGCTCATGCCACTTCTCCAAACCGCCAAATTCATCTATGGCTTTTTGTTTGATTTCTTCCGGCATATGCTTTGTCATTGCCTGAAACATTTCATCCACCTCTGTCTTATTGAAGATTGCAAAATCCATCTTATTGTCTCCTTTCAAAATGTCATCAATGCTTGCAACCAGATGCTCCATTCGTTTCATCTTTGTAAGCAGCATCTCCCGTTGCATTTTTAATATGTGGTTTCTGTCAAGAGCAGGATTTTCCATGACCGCCTTAATTTCTTTCAAAGGAATATCAAATTCACGAAAGAACAATATCTGCTGCAATTGTTCCAGAGCCTTATCGTCATAAAGCCGATATCCCGCATCACTCTTATTCGTTGGTTTCAATAAACCAATTTCATCATAATAGTGAAGTGTGCGCACGCTGATACCTGTAATATTTGAGATTTCCTTTACTGTCCTCATAGCGTCTGACCTCCTGTTCCTGATAATGCCACTATAAGCTATGACGCTCCGTTAGAGTCAATAGATTTTTAAATTTATTGTGCATAAAACAACTTTGTCAAAACTTCTACCATAATTTTCTAGACATCCAAACAGGAGAACTACTTCTAACACGCAAGAAGACGTTCTCCTGTTTACTTAAAAAAAATTCAAAATCATCTGCCACTATTCTTATCCAAATTCAGGCGATATGTCTTATCCCCGTCCGCTATTCTCTATCGGGATTTTGCCGCCATTCTCTATGCCAACACATCTAAACTCTAAAAGACTGTTTTCCATATTACCTCCACAAAGAAATCACAAAAATAGCCGCCGTGTCTGGTAAACAAAGCGGCAATTTTTATTTCACTTATATACCGAACTAACCGTCTATCGGTAGCACCTTTTCTTTAGTCATATTAACACTATACTATGAATATGTCAAAGAACTTCTCTGATGCATAACGAAATTTCTAATTCATTGCACCGTTTTCCACTCTTTCACTGCTTCAAGGTTTTAAAAAGGGCTTCCCAATTCTTAGGAAAGTCCCATAAAATCAAGCTTGTGCTGATTACTCAATAATCTTAGCAACCTTGCCTGAACCTACTGTACGTCCGCCCTCACGTTGCTACTGTGTGTTAGTCTATATCGCAATGGTGTTGGACGGGTCCAGCTTCAGAAGTTTTTCCAGATCCTTTAGCTGGGACTGTGTGTTCTTGATTTCTGTATGAACAGGGCAGACTACAGGCCGGTCATCGAGCCGTCAATCTCTACAGTGATACCCTTCAGCGACCTTGAAGCCATGTGCAGTCATCTCCTAATTATCAAATTTATTTAAATTTCGCTTGCGATTGCTTGCATTTGCCACCAACATTGGATATACTAAAGAAAAAAAGGAGTGTGATACGCATGGCAAATACGTCCGCAGTTTACGCACGCATTGATACAAACTTAAAAGAAAATGCCGAAGGCATCCTTGCACAGCTCGGCATTTCCCCCTCCAGTGCGATCCAGATGCTCTACAGCCAAATCGTCCTGACAAAAGGGCTGCCCCTCGACCTGCACCTTCCACGCACAAAGCCGACAGCCATCGGCGGCATGAGCCGCGCTGAACTGGACGCCGAACTTACAAAAGGCGTGGAATCCTTAAAATCCGGCAGAACCTATACGGCAGATGAGGTCGATACGGAACTTGCGCGGGAGTTTGGGATATGAGCGACGCCTATTCCGTCATTTATTCCCCGGAAGCAATAGATGATTTAAGGGAAATCTACTCCTACATTGCTTTCACCCTTCTGGTTCCTGAAACTGCCGAAAAACAGGTAAATCGCATACGCAAAGAAGTCCGCTCCCTAGACTTCATGCCGTCCCGGTATTCCCTTGTGGAATGGGAGCCGTGGAAAAGCATGGGGATGCACAAAGTTCCCGTAGACAACTTTGTCATCTACTACACCGTGGATGATGACAGCCGCACTGTTACTGTAATCCGTATCTTCTACAGCGGGCGCAACATAACAAAAAGAGCCTGTGGAGAAGATAACCACGGGCTCCAATGACCGAAAATAGGCGCACGAAACAACGGTGGGAGCATCTTCAGTCCAAACGCTGCCTTTTTGTATAATTTTCCAAATTAATCTTACTACAAAACATCCAACTTGTTATTTTGATTCTTCTTAAAATTATATAAAACTAATAAATGGGACAGACACCCAATCCGTATTAATTGACCCCTGCTGCTTTTCAGACAAAAAGGCTTTCGGAGAAATCTCCGAAAGCCCTAATTTTACTAAACAAACTGACATGCCGCCTCAAGGCGGCATTACCATCTTTAAAAGTCGATTGCTTCGTACTATGCACTCTCGCAATCGCCACCTACATTCGCAATCCGCCCTATCGTGCTACTTGCTCATATTGGTGGTGCGCCAAATATTTGAGAATACCCTTATGCAAGCATAGTGTATTCTCAAATGCTTGGCTTTACTTTTAAAGTAAATTATAATTATTCAACAATCTTAGCAACCTTGCCAGAACCAACAGTCCTACCCCCCTCACGGATAGCAAAGTTAAGGCCCTGCTCCATAGCGATTGGATGAATCAGTTCAATTGTCATTTCTACATTATCGCCAGGCATACACATTTCTACACCATCCGGCAGATTGCAGACGCCAGTTACGTCAGTTGTCCTGAAGTAGAACTGTGGACGGTAGTTATTAAAGAATGGAGTATGACGTCCACCTTCGTCCTTTGTCAGTACGTAAACCTGAGCTGTGAATTTCTTATGGCAGGTTGTGCTTCCCGGAGCAACCAAAACCTGGCCTCTCTCAACATCTTCCCTCTTAATACCACGAAGAAGGGCACCGATGTTATCACCAGCCTGAGCCTCGTCAAGAAGCTTACGGAACATCTCAATACCAGTTACAGTAGTCTTAGTTGTCTCTTCCTGAATACCAACGATTTCAACTTCCTCGTTTACATGAAGAACACCACGCTCTACTCTACCAGTTGCTACTGTACCACGGCCTGTGATTGTGAAGATATCCTCGATAGGCATAAGGAATGGCTGGTCTGTTGCACGCTGTGGGTCTGGAATGAAGCTGTCAACAGCATCCATAAGTTCCATAATCTTGTCGCCCCACTCGCCGCTCGGATCCTCAAGAGCCTTAAGTGCAGAACCCTTGATAATTGGGCAGCCCTCAAAACCATACTCCTCAAGGTTCTCAGTAACTTCCATCTCTACTAACTCGATAAGTTCCTCGTCGTCAACCATATCACACTTGTTCAGGAATACAACAATATAAGGAACGTTTACCTGACGGGAAAGCAGGATATGCTCTTTCGTCTGAGCCATAACACCGTCAGTAGCAGCTACTACAAGGATAGCGCCATCCATCTGGGCAGCACCAGTAATCATGTTCTTTACATAATCGGCATGGCCTGGGCAGTCAACGTGTGCATAATGCCTCTTCTCTGTCTCATACTCAACGTGGGCTGTAGAAATAGTGATACCACGCTCCCTCTCTTCTGGAGCCTTATCAATATTCTCAAAATCTACGGCAGCATTACCTGCAACCCTCTCAGAAAGAGTCTTTGTGATAGCAGCAGTTAATGTTGTCTTACCATGGTCTACGTGACCAATGGTACCAATGTTACAATGGGGTTTGGTTCTTTCAAACTTTTCTTTAGCCATTTTTAATTATCCTCCTTTAATTCATAGGCAGTTCGCCTAAACACATTTCGTTTTAATCACGTTATGGGCACTATTATATTGCAAATTACTAGAATTTTCAAGTGTTTTTCCATAATGTGCCAGATTTTCTATTACAATCCACGACAACCGCAAACAAAATCTATTCTGCTGGATGCCGGCACCCGGTTAACGCAAACCAAGAAATTTCAAAATGCCGCTTAATTTCCGTTCTTCGCTGCAAGCACCTTATCCTGAACATTCTTAGGGCACTGTGCATAACGCTCAAAGAACATAGAATAATTTCCACGTCCCTGCGTTGTGGAACGTAGCTCTGTAGAATAACCGAACATTTCTGCCAAAGGCACGAATGCCCTTACAATCTTGCCGCCGCCGAGATCATCCATCCCCTCAATCTGACCGCGCTTTGCATTCAGGCTTCCGATAACGTCACCCATATACTCTTCCGGCATCGTCACTTCTACTTTCATGATAGGCTCCAGCAACACTGGATTGCCTTTCTTCATCGCATCCTTAAATGCCATAGAACCAGCAATATGGAATGCCATTTCACTGGAATCGACTTCATGGTAAGAACCGTCCCATACAGTAGCGTGTACGCCGAGTACAGGGAACCCACCGAGTACACCTGCCTGAGCAGCTTCCTCAATACCCTCGCCGACTGCAGGGATATATTCTTTCGGAATTGCACCGCCGACTACGGTAGATTCAAACTTGAATGTCTCCTCACCATTTGGATCCATCGGCTCAAATTTAACCTTACAATGTCCATACTGTCCGCGTCCACCGGACTGTTTTGCATATTTGCTGTCCACATCAACCGGAGTAGTAAATGTCTCCTTATAAGAAACCTGTGGTGCACCGACATTTGCTTCCACCTTAAACTCACGAAGCAGGCGGTCAACAATAATCTCCAGATGAAGCTCGCCCATACCAGCGATAATAGTCTGTCCGGTCTCCTGATTTGTGTGGGCACGGAATGTAGGATCTTCCTCTGCAAGCTTTGCAAGAGCCTCTCCCATCTTGCCCTGGCCATCCTTTGTCTTAGGCTCAATCGCAAGCTCGATAACAGGCTCTGGGAATTCCATAGATTCCAGAATAACAGGGTGCTGCTCGTCACAGATCGTATCACCAGTTGTTGTTGTCTTAAAACCAACAGCAGCAGCGATATCACCTGAATACACTTTATCTAATTCTTCCCTCTTATTGGCATGCATCTGAAGGATACGCCCTACACGCTCTTTCTTATTCTTCGTAGCATTCAGTACATAAGAACCTGACTTCAATGTACCAGAGTAAACTCTGATAAATGCAAGCTTACCTACAAATGGGTCAGCCATAATCTTAAATGCAAGCGCAGAGAACGGCTCATCATCAGAAGAATGGCGTACTACCTCATTGCCTTCCTCGTCTACACCTGTAATATCAGGAATATCTGTAGGGGCAGGCATATACTCTAAGACCGCATCCAGAAGCTTCTGTACACCCTTATTTCTGTATGCAGAACCACAGCATACCGGTACAGCCGTACACTCACAAGTAGCCTTGCGGAGTGCTTTCTTCATGTCTTCTACAGGCGGCTCTTCACCCTCCAGATAAACCATCATCAGATCATCATCCAAATCACAAATCTTCTCGACAAGTTCTGTGTGGTATTCTTCTGCCTGCTCCTTCATATCCTCAGGAATCTCTGTGACAGTGATATCCTCACCCTTGTCATCGTTGTAGATATATGCTTCCATCTCAAATAAGTCGATGATTCCCTTAAATTCATCCTCCTTGCCAATCGGCAGCTGAAGGACGATAGCATTTTTTCCTAATCTCTCACGGATCTGGTCAACAGCCCCGAAGAAATTTGCACCTAAGATATCCATCTTATTGATGAATGCCATTCTAGGTACATTGTATGTGTCTGCCTGGCGCCATACATTTTCTGACTGAGGCTCAACACCGCCCTTGGCACAAAATACACCTACTGCGCCGTCCAGTACACGGAGTGAACGCTCAACCTCAACTGTAAAGTCAACGTGGCCCGGTGTATCAATAATATTGATACGGTGCTCTAATGCCCCCGCCTTAGGCTTTGTGTGGTCTTCCATTGTCCAATGGCAAGTGGTAGCCGCAGATGTGATTGTGATACCTCTTTCCTGCTCCTGCTCCATCCAGTCCATGGTAGCAGTACCCTCATGAGTATCACCAATCTTGTAATTAACACCGGTATAGTATAAGATTCGCTCTGTAAGCGTCGTCTTACCTGCATCAATATGAGCCATAATACCGATATTTCTAGTTCTATCAAGTGGATATTCTCTTCCAGCCAAGACTCTTACCTCCTATTACCAACGATAATGTGCAAAAGCCTTGTTTGCCTCTGCCATCTTGTGCATATCTTCTTTTCTCTTTACGGCTGCGCCAGTATTGTTTGCAGCGTCTAAAATTTCATTAGCAAGCCTTTCCTTCATGGTTTTCTCGCCTCTCTTGCGGGAGAAAAGAGTAAGCCAGCGGAGAGCCAGAGCCTGTCTTCTGTCAGGCCTTACCTCAATCGGCACCTGATAGGTTGCCCCGCCAATACGCCTTGCCTTAACTTCAAGCTGCGGCATAATATTGTTCATAGCCTCTTCAAATACTTCCAGGGCATCCTTTCCGGACTTCTCTGCTACCTGGTCAAATGCACCGTAAACAATCTTCTGGGCTACACCCTTCTTGCCATCTAACATAATATTGTTAATCAGCTTTGTAACAACTTTATTCTTGTATACAGGATCTGCTAATACATCTCTTTTCTGAATATGTCCTTTACGTGGCACGTTACTTCCCTCCTTAATAATTCATTAATTCATCGGTACTCACGATATTCTGTGTCCGCACCAGGTTAATTGGTAAAATTAATCCGGCACTTCCCCAAATTAGTGAATCTTACTTCTTAGGTTTCTTTGCTCCATACTTAGAACGGCCCTGCTTTCTGTTTGCAACACCTGCTGTATCGAGCGTACCACGTACGATATGATATCTTGTACCTGGCAAGTCCTTTACTCTTCCACCACGGATCAGAACAACACTATGCTCCTGTAAGTTATGTCCCTCGCCTGGGATATAACTTGTTACTTCGATACCGTTAGAGAGACGAACTCTGGCAGTTTTTCTAAGAGCTGAATTAGGCTTCTTAGGTGTAGCTGTACGTACTGCAGTACAAACACCTCTCTTCTGAGGAGAACTCTGTGCTACAACTTTCTTGTTCAGAGAGTTGTAAGAGTACTGAAGTGCAGGAGAATTAGACTTCTTTGATGAAACCTTCCTTCCCTTTCTTACTAACTGGTTAAATGTTGGCATTAATTTCACCTCCTATGATCATGATTAAACTACTATTTTTATGCACGCCAAGCAAAAGCCTGAAAATGCACACTCAGTTAGTATAACCTCAGGGTGTATGCTTGTCAAGTTATATTTTTGACCTTTATTTCAATTTTATAACCTTGATTTTGGAATCTTGTACAAAAAAATAGCGGTTCATTTTCTTGCAGGGAAAGAAATAACTGATTTTGCCCTTTAGCGCGGCATCAAACTTCTTCACCCCGTTTGTCCTATACACGGTACAGTGATTATGGGAATTTAATAAGATTTCATCATTGCGAATGCGGACATAGTCATATGTATTGCTGACCTCTGCAGCCATTACCTCCGTCCCCACAGTATCATACAGTTTCATGCTGCAGGCCTCTTCATCCTTTTTTAGTATCACCCCGATATACTTGTCACTGGCAAATGCACTCCGAATCTCTTCTGTAAACTCCCTCTTCCCTGTCGCTTGCGGCTGCTTCATATTGCTCCACAGATAAAATCCCTTTTCCCCGAACAGGCAGACAGTGGCATCATCCAGAAAACGTACCTCCGAAATTAATGTATCATTATAGTTATGGGCGCCAACGAGGCAATTTGCATTCTTGCCCACATCCGTAAAATTATAAAAGACCGCACGGCTCTGCACTGCCCCAGTCATCACCCCCAGATATGACGCTACTACACTGCTGCCATCTGGCGATATGTCGAGGCTAATCGGATACCCGTCCTCCACGTTAGTAGGAATCTCTGCCAGCAGTTTCTCAGATTTATCAAAAGGATTGTACAGTGCAATCGTATTTGATGAAGTCTCTTCTAATAAAACAGCCACCACGCCCTGTCTGGAGATGCATGCCTGCACAATGGGACAGTCAACCGTCAACTCCGTCCCTGTCCCCTCCCCCTTGTGGACATAAAGTGACTTTCCCCCGATATCTGCGATAACCGCACTGGATTCGCAGGTATCTGCCTTTGGGTTTGCCATCTCATAGCTGCCGCTCCATATTGCATTTCCCTTTTGGTCAACCGCTGTCACACCGTCCCTGCCATAGCGGATAATCCCGTCCTGATAATCAATATAATCCATAGACCCGCCATTTTTAACATAGACAGAATATTCCACTTTATAAGAACTATACTGGCGGTTAATAAACCAGTGGAAGCCAAGGTAAAAAATCGCTGCACACGTCAAGATGCCCGCTGCCGCCGACAGTATAAATACGATTTTTTTTCTCCTCTGTTCCTTTAAGACAGTCACATCAAATGAACGCCCATTAAAACTTTCCATACTAATCCCCATTCCTGTACTTCTAACCTGATATCATATACAGGGAATTATAACGTATCATCAACAACAGCGCAACTCAAAAAATTCCTCCGGCGCAAAGTCAATTATCCATATGTATCATTGCTGCCCCACATGAATATGCTGCCATATACAATCAGGGCAGATTACGGGTACGCTGGCAGATAAAGCTTCTGCCCCTCTTTTATCTCGTCGCTGTTTTTAATCTTGTTTGTCTTTTTTACCATTTCCATGCAGGAAAGCGTATGGTAATGCCTCCACACAATCTGGCTCAACGTATCCCCCGACTGGACAACATAACTTGACGCACTTCTCTTTACTGCCGCAGCAGGCTTACTGCTTGGTTTTGGTGTCTTGGCCGGAGCCGGGGTTTTACTGCTCTTCTTCACAGCCTTCGGTGTTTCCCTGACCTTTTCCGAAGCAGGCGTTGCCGGAAAAGTAACTGCCGGGGATGTCGGCTGCAGCTTGGGCGGCAATGTCGCTGCCGGCTTGTCCGTTTTTTTTACAGATTTTTTTTCTTCCTTCTTTTCAGCCTTTTTAGGAGAGCTTTTTACCGGAACTTCTGTCACATTTGTCGCTGCATTAGAGAGCGTCTCAATCGTCTTTTCAAGACTGTCAATCTTCTTTGTGCTCTGCACCAGAAGATTCGCGCCAAGGATTGTCAAAAGGACCAAAAAAACGCCTGCACTATAAAAAGCAATTTTTTTCGGATTTCCCTGCTCCGTGTTACGGTTCACCACATTCCTCACTGTAGCAGTCACTTTATCCTCATAAGCGGCCTCAAAACTTTTTTTCGGCTGCCCCAAAAGCATATAATCCTGCATCTGCGGATTCTTTTCATAATAAATAATATATCCGGGCAGTTCTGCAAGTTTGTCCTCCTGCCAGCTAAAAATCTTTTCTTCCTTTTCACTCAAATCCTCAAGAAAAACGACCATGCCCTCTTTTGCAAAATGTTTTTGCTGGATCTGGCGCACAATGCTGTCAATCTGGCTGTTCCACATATTTACGCCAAGCCCCCAGCCCAGTACCTGCGCCCCCTGAAAATGCTCATACATCACTTCATAAATCTTGTCCCATGTATCCGCGGTAAAACTCTGGCTTCCCGACAAAAGCTCCAGCTCCACCTCGACAGCGCCGTATACGAACACAGCATCCTGCGCTTCTTTTTCACCCTTTTTACCCAATAAAATAACAATCGCATTTTCCCGTTTCTTTTGAAATACCTGATGCATGTATGTCATCACATAATCTTCTATATATACACGGTTTTTCGTCGGCGGCTCGCCCATCTGGCGTATATTTTCCGGCAGCTTAACAAACTGATACCCGCCACTTTTTTTCTCCTTTTTCGTAGTATCCATATCCTGAGTTCCCATCGCTATACCCCGCCTTTCTTAATTTAAATGCTTCCCACAACAAATTCTGTTCTATGCCGGAAACTTCTGCAGTTGCCAGAATTGTAGCATAGCATCTTCCAAATAATTTGTCGAAAACACAGGAGCCTGCCAAGTATCTTCTCGAAATAATTCGACCAAAAGAAACAGGCTGTATTTTGTGAAATTTTCCATTTCCCTGATTGAATTTCTATTTTTCGGAAACACTATGGATATCACTTAATTTCAGAAGCATGGAAACTGCTTCACAACCTAATGCCCGGCAGTGGGCTGTCTGGCATATGTGGGAATAATATAAATTAGAAATGGAGAACAATAAATGGATATCTTAAAGAAAAAAACAGCCATCCTGACAGAAGACTGCATTGTAAACTCTGAACAATTATATTATTACAATATACACCAGCGAAAAGCCAAAGAAGATTTTATCCTGCAGATAAAAAAACTAAAGAGATACGTCCATCACACAAATTCCACGCCTATCTTTTTATGTATAGGGTCTGACCGGGCAACGGGCGACTGTTTCGGCCCTATCGTGGGTGAAAAGCTGATGCACGCTTTTTCCGTCAGCAAAACGCCCTCCGCCATGCCGATTGTATACGGCACCCTACAGTCGCCGGTCCATGCCGTAAACCTTGCGTCCATTATCTCGCAGATTAAAGATACTTTTTATCAGCCTTTCATTGTCGCTATCGATGCCTCCCTCGGCATACGGCAGCATATTGGATATATTACACTCGGAAACGGCCCCCTGCTGCCCGGTATCGGCGTGCAGAAAGAGCTGCCTCAGATTGGCAATGCTGCAATAACCGGCATTGTAAACCTTGCCGGAAAAAACAGCCACACCACACTGCAGACCACACGTTTGTCTACAGTTGTAGAACTCGCAAATTTTGTGACAGATGGAATCCTGAACGTCTACCACTAACCAAAAACACAGCAGCCACTTCTTATTATATAAGAAGCATCCCTAAAAGCATCTGCGCACAATCACATGTCCACCCTGCCCTCCAGGGCACGGTACAGCGTTACTTCATCTATATATTCCAAATCACCGCCTGCAGGCACGCCACTGGCAATCCGGCTCACTTTAATGCCGAGCGGTTTTACCAGCTTGCTGATATATGTCGCTGTCGTATCACCCTCAAGGTTCTTATTGGTCGCTACGATTACCTCATCCACATCCCCCTGCAGGCGCACCATAAGCTCGCCAAGGCGGATATCCTGCGGCCCTATCCCCGCCATCGGGGAAATCGCCCCGTGCAGCACATGGTATACGCCATCAAATTTCCCGGTCTTTTCATACGCCGCCAAATCCCTAGGATTTTCTACTACCATAATCAGCCGGTGGTTCCTCTTTTGGTTACCGCAGATTGGGCACAGCTCTTCATCCGTATAAGTACAGCACTCCCTGCAGTAGCGCACATTCTTTTTAGCACTCATCATAGCTGTAGAAAGCCCTTCCACCTGTTCCACTGGCATATTTAATATATGAAATGCCAGACGCTGCGCAGACTTGGCGCCAATGCCCGGCAGATGGGACAACTGTTCCACCAGATTGCTAATCTGGGTACTATAAAAGTCCATATTAGAACATTCCCCCCAGTCCGCCAAGGCCGCCGGTCAGCTGCTGCATCATCTGCGCATTCTCTTCCTCCATCTTGCGCAGTGCCTCATTTACAGCTGCCACAATCAAATCTTCCAACATCTCAATATCATCCGGGTCTACCACTTCTTCTGACAGCTTCACAGAAAGAATTTCCTTTTTGCCGGATACCCGCACTTTCACGGCACCGCCGCCTGCTGTCGCCTCCCACTCCTTGTCTTCAAATTCCTTTGACTTCTCCTCCATCTGACGCTGCATCCTCTGTGCCTGCTTCATCAGGTTATTCATATTTCCAGGCATTGCACCGCCCGGAAAACCGCCGCGTTTCGCCATGTCCTACCTCCATTTTCTTCTAATCTATTGATATTCAATCCCATCAAAATGTATCATCTGGGCAATATCTGCATACGCTTCATCTACCGCCTGATCCACGGTCCTTGTCTCTACCTCCACTTCTTTTCCCAGAAGATTTTGTATCAGTTCTTTCAGGCATTGAAGTTCCTGCCCCTCATTCTGCAAGAAAAAATCCTCATTCAGCTTATCCGTAAACTGCAAAAGAAGCCCTCCCTGCTCCGATACCACTTTCTTCGCCTGTGACAGCATATTTGCTCCCGGCTGCCCATATGCCCTGAGTATCTCCTCCCAGCGTTTTATAACTTCCTGAATGTCTTCTGGAAGCGCTTTTGGCAGAATCTTCGGTTTCTCAGGTTCTTTCTGCCCCGTTTCAGGTTCTGCCTGAGGGGAGCTTCCCTTCCCGGCTGCTGGAATCCCCTGTTCTAACTGCCTCTCTACCGCTGCCAGACGACTGGACAATGTGGTAAAATCCTGTTTTTCATCCATCTGGGGCTTGCACAGCTTGATCAGGGTAACCTCTACCAATACCCTTTTCTGTGAGGCATATCGAATCTGGTTTGATAAATCCGATAATATATGAATATATCGCATTAATACCTCTACGTCAACCATTTCCCCCTCTTCCAGCATCTGCGCAAGCTGCTCCTGCGATACATCGAGAAGCCCTGCGCCGTTACCGGAAGCATCCGCCAGCATAAGCCCGCGCAGATACCAGATAAACTCACTGATAAACTGGTTGAGGTCACGGCCTGCCATCATCATTTCCTCAACCAGCCCGATGCACCCAATAACATCCTGTGATACAACATAACGGAACATTTTACTGTACACTGCCGTATCCACAGCCCCCAACACATCCAGTACCTTTTCATAGGTAAGTTCCTGCCCAAGATAAAATGCGATACACTGGTCAAGCAGGCTTAATGCATCACGCATGGAACCGTCCGCTGTCTTTGCCACATACCGCAGCGCCTTCTCCTCCGCCTGCACCTGCTCCTTGTCCACCAGTTCCCTAAGCCTTGCCTCAATCGTCCCGATAGAAATTCTCCTGAAATCATATCGCTGGCATCTGGAATGAATCGTAACCGGAATCTTATGCGGCTCCGTTGTCGCCAGAATAAAGATTACATAAGAAGGCGGCTCCTCCAACGTTTTTAAGAGGGCATTAAATGCGCCTGTAGACAGCATATGCACCTCGTCAATAATATAGACTTTGTACCTGCCCTCTGCCGGGGAATACTGTACCTCCTCAATAATATCACGGACATTCCCAACACCGTTATTGGACGCGGCATCAATCTCAATCACATTCATAGAAGCCTGCCTGTTTATCTTCTGACAGATTTCACATTCATTGCACGGATTGCCATTTACCGGGTTCTGACAGTTTACAGCCTTTGCCAGAATCTTAGCCACCGTCGTTTTGCCGGTTCCCCGTGTCCCGCAAAAAAGATAGGCATGCCCGATACGGTCTGTCTGAATCTGATTGCGGAGAGTAGTTACTATGTGCTCCTGCCCCTTCACTTCATCAAATTCTCCTGGTCGGAATTTCCGATATAACGCCGTATAAGACATGCCTGTCCCCTCCTGAATATTAGTCTCCGAAGCAGATGCCAAGGCCCTTTGCTTCTTTTATAATAGTAGAATCCGGATCTACCATCTTTAACTTTCCTGCCACTTCCTCCAACGGCACCGGAACAATTTCCCCGTCACGGAACCCTACCATGTACCCATACTTTTCTTCGATTATAAGCCTTGCTGCGGCTGCGCCCAGACGGCTCGAAATCACCCTGTCATAAGCACACGGCTCCCCGCCTCTCTGCGTATGTCCCGGTACAGTAATACGGACTTCCTGCCCAGTCCTATCCTGAATCTCCTGCCCAATCTGGTAAGAGATGGATGGGAACGGTTTTTTCTTCCTCTTAGCCTTTAATTCCTTCTTAGTCAGCGCTGCATCTTCCTTTGAAATAGCGCCCTCTGCCACCGCCAGAATGGAAAAGCTCTTTCCCTCCTGTGTCCTCTTCTCCAATGCCTGCACAACAGAATTGATATCATATGGAATCTCTGGCAGGAGAATAATATCTGCACCACCGGCAATTCCGGCATGAAGCGTCAGCCATCCTACCTTATGCCCCATTACTTCTATAATAAATACACGCCCATGGGAAGCTGCCGTTGTATGAATACAGTCTATCGCATTTGTCGCAATATCAACAGCGCTCTGGAACCCAAATGTCATATCCGTCCCCCAGATATCATTGTCAATCGTCTTTGGAAGTGTAACTACGTTACATCCCTCTTCCCGCAAAAGGTTTGCTGTCTTATGTGTCCCATTTCCACCCAGAATCACAAGACAGTCCAGCCCCCACTTTTTATAGTTGCCCTTCATCGCCTCAACCTTATCCAGACCATTCTCATCTGGAACGCGCATCAGCTTAAACGGTTGCCTGGAAGTCCCGATAATCGTGCCGCCCTCTGTAAGAATTCCAGAAAAATCCCTTGACTGCATCAAACGGTAATTGCCATATATCAAACCCTTATATCCCTCTAAGATTCCATATATCTCAATATCCGGATATTTCTGATATAATGTCTTTGCCACCCCACGCATCGTTGCATTCAAACTCTGGCAGTCACCGCCGCTTGTCAAAAATCCAATTCTCTTCATAAATAAAACCCCGCCTTTCTTATGCTGCTTTGCCATATCAAAAGATGATACTAATATCATTCCTAATAATAGCCCGATTTATAAATACCGAATCCAACTAAATCCATTTTACCATATTCTGTATGGAACTGTAAACAAATTAATTGTCAGTTTGCTCTGGATCCTTCTCCCGTTTTGGCGTATATCCCCACTTGCGGTTTGCAATGATATGCACCACCGTATATCCTAAAACCAAAAAAATCAGAATCACAAGAAACATCCACGGGGAAACGATCACCTTCCCTCCAAGAAATACCCTCAAGCCGACACCCCCTTCAAATATTTACTCCTGCCCGAAACTAATGCTATGGGCTGTTTTGCTGTTTTGCTGCCTTGCAGCTACAGCAACCCTCCGGATAACATCATAGCATAATATTATTATTTTTGCCACCGCCGCGCCTGTAAATCCTGAATCGCCCGTTCCTGACGCTCACAAAATCTTTGTATAATCAGATAATCTTCCATCGCTTTACCTCCCTTCATCTATATACTACCGATCCGGCAAAAAAAATTACACGCACCCCAAAAATATTCTGCATACCCGGCTGAATATTTATCCGCAATATAATACCCCCAAAGCCGGACATCATTTTCCGGCCCTGAGGGTACATCCTGAATTGGCCAAAAGCCTTTCTAAACTATTATTTTAATTTCCATATATCATTATTATACTGCTCGATCGTACGGTCGGATGAGAAGAACCCTGCCTTGCTGATATTTACAAGCATTTTCTTTGCCCATTCCCCGCGGTTCTCATAATCTGCAAATACCTGCTCCTTCACTTTAATATAGTCCTTGATATCCAGAAGCGTCATAAACCAGTCTTTTGTTACAAGTTCCATATAAAGGCGTATCAAACTCTTTTTGTCACCTACTGCAAACATTTCCTTGCTGATTATAAAATCTACCAGTTTTGCAATCTCCTCGTCATCATCGTAAAACTTCTCAGAAGAATAATCACTCTTTGCATAATGCTCAATGACGGCATCACTAGACTCACCAAAGATATATATATTGTCATCACCGACAAACTGGTGGATTTCCACATTAGCGCCATCTTCCGTTCCAAGCGTTACTGCACCGTTAAGCATGAATTTCATATTTCCGGTACCGCTCGCCTCTTTTGATGCAAGGGAAATCTGCTCTGAAATATCTGCTGCTGGAATCACTTTTTCCGCATATGTCACATTATAATTTTCCAGCATGACTACCTGCAGATACGGGCTGACATCCGGATCATTTTTAATCACCTCTGACAGACAGATTATCAAATGGATAATATCTTTGGCGATTGTATACGCAGGTGCCGCCTTTGCCCCAAAGAACATGGTAATCGGCGTCTCAGGTTTCTTGCCAGCCTTAATCTGCATATATTTGTATATAATATAAAGGGCATTCATCTGCTGCCTCTTATACTCATGCAAACGTTTTACCTGAACATCAAAGATAGAATTTTCATTTACCGTTACCCCTTCTTTTTGCTGCAGATACTTTTTAAACTCCGCCTTCTTGCCAGACTTTATCTCAAGAAGCTTCTTTAAATCAGCTGCATTGCCTGCCGCAGCCTCAAGTTTTTCTAACTCTTTCGCGTCCTTTTTGTAACCCTCGCCAATCTTGTCCGTAATAAACGCAGCTAACTCATGGTTGCAGTGAAGCAGCCACCGGCGGAATGTAATACCATTCGTCTTGTTATTAAACTTATTCGGATAGATATCTTTAAACGGTTTTAACTCGCTGTCCTCCAAAATCTGTGTATGCAAGGCTGCAACACCATTTACGCTGTATCCATAATGGATGTCAATATGTGCCATATGCACACGCTGTTCCTGATCAATAATGTAAACCCTCTCGTCCTGATATTTTTCCTTTACCTTGACATCTAACATTTTGATAATAGGAATCAATTGAGGGACTACCCTGTCTAAAAACCACAATGGCCACTTTTCCAACGCCTCCGCCAGAATCGTGTGGTTGGTATAGGCGCACATTCTGGAAACAATAGAGATAGCATCATCCATTGCTATGCCGCGGCCATTTAACAGACGGATCATTTCCGGAATCACCATCGTCGGATGGGTATCATTAATCTGTATCACAGCATAATCAGGGAGGTCATACAGATTACTTCCCTTGGCACATGCCTCATCAATAATCAGCTGGGCAGCATTGCTTACCATGAAATACTGCTGGTAAATGCGCAGCAGTTGTCCCTGATAGTCACTGTCATCCGGATACAAAAACAGTGTTAAATTCTTTGAAATATTTTCCTTATCAAAATATATGCTTCCATCCTGTACAATTGTGTCATTCACAGTATCTAAATCGAAAAGCTTTAAAGTATTGCACTGGTTGTCATATCCTGTGACATCTATCTCATACATCACCGAATTCACCTTCTTGCCGGCAAGCATAACCGGATAACTTACATCCGTACGGCGCAGCCAGCTTTTATCCGTAATCCATGGGTTCGGAACCTCTTTCTGCAGCTTGTTTTCAAACTCCTGCTTAAAAAGCCCCAGATGGTAATTTAACCCAATTCCATCCCCCGGAAGGCCCAGTGTGGCAATCGAATCCAAAAAACAGGCCGCAAGGCGCCCCAAGCCGCCGTTCCCCAAAGAAGGCTCATTTTCGATTTCCTCAATCTCAGCCATGCTTTTCCCGTGGCTCTTTAATGCCTCCGCCACCTGATCATAAATCCCAAGGTTAATCAGATTATTAGATAATAATTTACCAATCAGAAATTCAGCAGAAATATAATATATCTTCTTCTTTCCCTGAATCCTTCCCCTCTGCTGCATCGCATCCTTTGCCAGCTGCAGCAGACCGTTATAAACCTCCTGATTGCTCCCCTTCGCTGCGATTTGTGCAATTTCATTTTCGTACATACTTATCCTCCATTCTACAAATTACTGTTATCTTTATGATACCATATTTTTCCTTAAATTCCACCCTTTTCCATCAATTTTTCAGCCCAAGAATCCATAGATGGCGCCTGCGCCCTTTCCTCAGGTTCTTAAAGAGAATCCGTTCCGCCTTTTTCACAGTATTGCAATAAAATTTAAACTCCTCCTGTGTCACGCAATCCGCTGCATATTCTGCTTTCTGCAGAATTTCCTCTATTCTTTCCCATGTCTTCTGGTCAAATGCACTTCCACAGAGGTCTGCTGTCTTCTTTACCCACTGGCTTTCCCCACGCCAGTCCGGCACTCTGATTCCACATTGCTTTAAGAAAAACAAAAATCTCCCTGTCCGCACCCTTATAAATGCATTAGAATCGTCCGTCAGGCTGCAAAGCTGCTTATCATACCCCGCCCTCTGCATCCGTGGATACAGGATTCTTCTTATAACTATGATTAGCAAAGCAGCCACAATGATAAATACCGCCGCATATATTCGAAACATTCCGGCATTGCCTGAGCCATCTCCTCCCATAAACGGCCCATTTCCTGCCCCCTTATTTCCCTGATTTTCCGGTTCTTCTGCCTCTGCAGAGGCTTCCGGCGAAGATGACGGCTCCTCTGTCTCATGCGGTTTTGTTGCCTGCGGCTGCTCCGATCTCTCTCCCCCGGCGTCTGTCGGCGTCGCCTCCTCTTCCACAGCCGCACTGCCCTGCCCCGGCAGCGGAGAATCTGCATCCGGTGTCATATCAACGGGATACCATCCTCCCCCGTTGATAAATATCTCTGTCCATGCATGTGCATCGGAATCCAGCACATCTGCAGAATAAGTCCCGTCCCCATTCTCTACAAACCTTTCCGGCGGAACTTTGTATCCAGAAACATACCTTGCCGGAAATCCCTTCCCCCTCAAAAGCAGGGTCCCAGCCGTTGCAAAATGTTCACAGTACCCTTTCTTCTGTGAATAAAGAAAGAATTCCACATAGTCAACCCCGGCCGGAACCGGCTCCAGGTCCTGGCTGTAAACGGCCTTCTGCCTCAAAAGCTCCCGAATCATCCTCGCTGCACTGTAAGCATTATCATCCTCGATATAATATGCTTTAGCAAGGCTTCTTAACTGACTGAGATTTCCTTTGGGAAGCCTGCCATATAGCGAATTGACATAAGAATTATAGGACCCTATCTGCATGGAGGACAGTGAAAAATAAGCCCCGCCCTGCAAATAAGCCGCCATTTCCGTAAGGTCTTCCCCCCTGTTGTAGCAGTTCACATAATACGTATTACTTTTACGCCTCGGCCCGTTTTCCCCATCCATAGAAATGCAGTTGCCCCCATCATCGTCTACAATAGAGTGCATATCAGAGTAATACGGCAGATACGCATATTTGGTCCTCTTTCCTTTTCCCACATATTCCATCTTTAAACGTACCAGACGTTCCTCATCATCACTCACCATATCAACTATACCTCGCTGGTAATACTGTGCAAACTCATAATTTGCCTCCCATATGCCCATCTCGCCTTCCTCACCCTGCACAATCTCGCGGAGTCTCTCTGTCTCGCAGGGACGCCACCTGCCATTCTCATACTCCCCTCCGACAAAACCTTTTAATAAAAAACTCCTGACAGGCTTTGACGATACCCTCAGCTTTATTACCGCCTCCTGCTCATATACCGGTGCCGCATTATTCAGCCTTCCGTCACTGTCTATTCCAAGCTTTCCCGCAATCCTCTGCCCCAGCCTCTCAACCGCACTGGCAAATTCCCGTTCTATCCTGTGCTGTCTCTTTAAATATTCCGTGGAATGCCTGAGAATATCTGCACCTGTCCCCTTCTCCAGAAACAGTGCCCCCAGAAAACCTGCCTGCAAAAGAAAAAACAGAAGAATATAAGACAATACTCTTCCAAAATTATAGTCCCCGTCTTCTTCACCTCTCTGCACAAAGGAATGCCTTCCCCCTCTTTCCTGATAAGAAATCCACGAAAATGCCATAACAACACCGAGAGCCAGAAAAAATACTGACTTTTTATCCGGAGCCATCCCAACGCAGAGGCCAAGCATTGGTACAATATAAACCGGCAGAAGCCCATACAGCCTGCTGCAATGGCGGAATGCAAAAAAGGCAATATAAAAAGCCAGAATAACCCCAATAAACAGCAGAAAGGTATTGCCATCCAGCTTCGCCCATTCTCCCTCTAAAGCAAACCATGTCCTGCCATTGTAGCTCATAGCCCTTTTATTTATGAAATACACAAAAGGTAAAAAATCTTCCCACAAGCGCCCCGATGCCAGCGCTGCAAATGCTGCTGCCCCTAATGCCACAAGCAAAAAGGCAATTAACATATATCTCTTTCGAAGCTTGACCCCAAGGAACACGGCTACACCTGAAATCAAAATACACGGAAAAATATGCTTTGCGGTTGAAATGCCGCAGCGGAAGGCTGAACAGAAACTAAAAAGCATTCCCAGCAAAAGAAAGTTCAAACTAATCCACGGTATCACAACCGATTTTTCATTCATTACAATCCCCCGTTCATTCTATGGCTTATCAGAGATAAACCGTCTGTGCTGCAAGGCTTTCCTTGATATCGTGCGCCTTGTAGTTTATTATCTGTTCCCCGTTGCAGGCTAGCTGCAGATTACGCTTTAACACCAGTTTTGATGCATACAGCCTTTCACGGTATTTATCATAATACTCTTCTTCCAAATCATAATTTGGGGGAAGCACGGCAATCCCATTAACAGCAGCAAACAGTGTATAAATGTCCTCCTCCTGTTCCACACGGCACCGCATTACATCCTGCGCCGGTCCATCATACCAGATAACATAATGCTTGCACCCTTGCTTTATCATACTGTCCGAGAGCGATACCATAACTGTAAAAAAAAGCTCCCTGTTCCTTATCTCTTCTTTATTTTCTTTTTTCCGCATTTCCCCTGCCAAATCCAAAAAGAAAAGTACCGGGCATCTCTTAACCGGCTGATACTCCTTTACCATCAACTCGCCTTCCTTCGCGGAAAGCTTCCAATGAATACTGCGTATACGGTCTCCCGGCTGATATCCCCTAATCTGGAACTGCTCTGTTGCCGTGTCCCCCGCGTCATACTGAAGATAACGCTCCTGCTCCGCTGCAAAATTCCTTACAGTCTCCCCAATATCTATAGGTACATGGTAAATTGCCGGAAGCACTGTGATAACCTCCGAACTGCTGTACGCACTCTTAGGCGGAGACAGGCACATGGCGCCAAGCAAATCAAAGCACCTGACCTTTCTGACACTTATCACTACTTTCCCTGTATAACCCGGCTGCCACCATGTACGGATCTCCACCGTACTGCACTCCTCGTTATACTTTTTCCCAGCCGCAGATGCATAGAAAAACGTCTTTCTTTTTTTCCCATAAAATGCATATGACTCCAGAAGCTGCACAGCTATTTTTCCAGTTGGAAGCCTGCCGTAATTTTGTATCTTTATCTTTACCGGCACCTTTTTTCCCCGTTCCGTAATGCCGAGGGGCGCCTCCAGCAGGATACGGATCTGCCATAGCCCCAATATATTATAGATAAGCAGCAGCGACATCACAACAATCTCTGTATAGCCTAAAAATATCAATCCGTCGCTTTTATAGATCAATGAAAGATAAAATGTACCTGCAATAATAACTAAAAAACCAACAATGCGTTTCATAAACAGCCCCCACCTATCTCATTTGGAAATTGCCACTGCGGATCTGCCTTGCACTATCCTTTGCCTGCACATCTGTCTGCTCCAGAACCTGTGTGAGAATAGTTTCTGCCGTCACATGGCCTGCCCTTGCTTTTGCATTTAACACAATGCGGTGGGATGCCACATCCAGAAAGATTTTCATTACATCATTCGGAATCACATAATTCCTCTTTGACAAAAATGCAACTGCTTTGGCCATTTTTGCCAACGCTATCGTACCGCGCGGGCTAATGCCCAGCGATATATAGGCATTTTCCCTTGTAGCCTGCACTAACTTGCACAGATACCGGTACACTTTATCGTGGACAAAAATATTCTCCACCCCCAGACGGATACGCACTAATTCCTCCGCAGAAATCACTACCTCCACATCCTCCACAGAGATTCCGCTGCTCTTTCCTTTCGCAATCGCAATCTCATCCTCCAGATCCGGGTATCCCATTGTCATGCAGATCATAAACCTGTCCAACTGTGACTCCGGCAGCAGCTGGGTACCGACACTTCCCGCCGGATTTTCTGTTGCAATAACAATAAACGGTTCCGGAACATTTCTGGTAATACCATCTACTGTTACATTGCCCTCCTCCATAACTTCCAAAAGGGCTGACTGCGTTTTAGGGGATGTCCTGTTAATCTCATCGCCCAAAAACAGATTGCACATCACAGCCCCCGGCTGATAAGAAAATGTGCCCGTCTGCTTCTGATACATGGAAAAACCCAGAATATCGGACGGCATAACATCCGGCGTAAACTGAATTCTTTTACTTTCCAGCGCCATAGCATTAGAAAATGCCATAGCAAGTGTTGTCTTTCCCACCCCGGGAATATCGTCAATCAGAATATGCCCTCCTGCAAGGATTGCAGCCATAGCCTTCCGCACACAGTCTTCCTTTCCGATGACAACGCGCTGCACCTGTTCCATAACAGAAAGCACTTCCTGATAATAAACCTCATTAATCTCACCCATTGCATTTCCCCCTTGTTTTTCTCCATTATACTATAGCTTCCCAAAAATTGCATCCTTATCTAAAATGTAATACCATCCCCCATAGTGTGAACAGTAACTCTTGTTTGGCACGCTTCAGCCTAAAAGAAGCACGTCTGTACCGCCAGCCCAAAAAATTGTAACAACTATACAAGATTTTCTAATTTTTTTGATTTTTTATTGCAAATCGCTACCAAATGGTCTAAAATAGGTTTATGTAATTGTCTATTTTGATTATTACATAATTACCAGTACAAAATCAAATATATTTTATAAAAAGAAAGGATGGTCAAAAAAAACATGGAAAACATGCCAAAGATCAAAATCGGTATCGTTGCGGTAAGCAGGGATTGTTTCCCGGAATCACTTTCTGTAGACCGTAGAAAGAATTTAGTAAAGGCGTACACAGACAAATATGGTGCAGACGACATTTATGAGTGCCCTGTCTGTATCGTAGAGAGCGAAATACATATGGTACAGGCTCTTGAAGATATCAAAAAAGCCGGCTGCAATGCCCTCTGTGTATACTTAGGGAATTTCGGCCCTGAGATTTCCGAAACACTCCTTGCAAAACACTTTGACGGACCGAGAATGTTTGTCGCTGCTGCTGAGGAAACTTCCAAAAATGAAGGGCTGATTCAGGGCCGCGGCGATGCCTATTGCGGTATGCTCAATGCAAGCTACAACTTAAAGCTTCGCAATATCAAGGCATACATCCCTGAGTATCCGGTTGGGGATGCAGAGGAATGCGCCGACATGATTCATGAGTTCGTGCCAATCGCGCGCGCTATCGCTGCATTAAACGACTTAAAGATTATCAGCTTCGGTCCTCGCCCATTAAACTTCCTAGCTTGTAATGCCCCGATCAAACAGCTTTACAATCTTGGTATTGAAATCGAGGAAAACTCAGAACTTGATTTATTCGAAGCATTCAACAAGCATGCTGGCGATTCCCGTATCCCGGATGTCGTAAAGGATATGGAGCAGGAGCTTGGCGCAGGCAATAAAAAACCTGAAATCCTTGAAAAACTGGCTCAGTATGAGCTTACTCTCCTTGATTGGATTGATGAACACAAGGGATACAGAAAATATGTTGCCATTGCCGGAAAGTGCTGGCCGGCATTCCAGACACAATTTGGTTTTGTACCTTGTTTCGTAAACAGCCGCCTTACAAAGAAAGGCATCCCGGTTTCCTGTGAGGTAGATATTTATGGCTGCCTGAGTGAATTTATCGGTACAGTAGTCAGCGAGGATGCCGTTACACTTCTCGACATCAACAACACAGTTACTCCTGATATCTATGATGAAGATATCAAGGGCAAATTCGACTACACATTAAAAGATACATTCATGGGCTTCCACTGTGGAAATACAGCTTCCAACAAGCTTTCTTTCTGCGAGATGAAGTACCAGAAGATTATGGCGCGTTCCCTTCCTATTGAAGTGACAAACGGAACACTTGAGGGAGATATCGCTCCGGGAAATATCACATTCTTCCGTCTTCAGAGTACTGCTGATGCTAAACTCCGCGGATACATTGCACAGGGTGAAGTCCTTCCTGTTGCCACACGTTCCTTCGGATCTATCGGTATCTTTGCAATTCCTGAAATGGGACGTTTCTACCGCCACGTATTGATTGAAGGCAATTATCCGCATCATGGCGCAGTTGCATTCGGCCACTTTGGCAAGGAATTATACGAGGTATTTAAGTACATCGGCGTCGATGTGGAAGAAATCGGCTTTAACCAGCCAAAGGGAATGCTGTATAAGACAGAGAATCCATTTGCTTAATATCTGCTTTTCAGGCAGACAAAAAGAGGCAGTAACATATCGTTACTGTCTCTTAATTTTATCTCAACGGAAAATTCCCGCCGTGTAACGAATATCCGCTTCAAAAGCATACCCCAAACAGCCACTTTCCCGCCTTACTGAAATCAGAAGCCTTCCATCCCCCCGTTTTCTGGCAGGAAGGCTTCAATAATGCACTGGATTCATCTTTATTTGAGAGGCTCCAAGCTACCCTGCCCAGCTTATAGCGGTTCATCAGCTTATTCCACTTATTTGCTTCCTTGATGTCCACCACGCCGTTGCCGGATGCCTCGCTAAGCCCGAATTCTGACACAATAACCGGAAGCCCTTTCTTCACTGCCGCTTCGAGTTTGTTCCTCAAATCCTGCTTATGGGTAGACGCATAAAAATGAAAAGCATATGCAATGCCGCTCCCCTTTAGCGGGTCAGCCGCAGCAGCATCTACATCCTGGCTCCATGTCGGCGTGCCCACAATGATAATCGCTTTTTTATTTACACTGCGGATTGTCTTCACCACCGCATTTGCATACTTCTTAATATTTTTCCAGTTCCCATCATTCCCATTCGGCTCATTGCAGATTTCAAAAAGGATATTTTTATACTTATTGTACTTCTTTGCTATCTTTTTAAAAAATGCCTGCGCTTCCTTTTTATGCGTCAATGGATTGCCGTCGCTTAAAATATGCCAGTCAATAATAACATACATCCCAAGCGCTGTGGCCTCTTTGACGCCCTTGTCAAGCAGGGCTTCCAGATTCCTGCGGTTCTCACTATCCCCGGTGCAATAACCATTGTACTCCTCCGTATACATGGCAAGGCGGATGGTATTGGCTCCCCTTTTCTTTAAAGAAGAGAATGCACTTTTATTTACATACTGCGGATACCATGACAGGCCGTGTGTAGACACCCCTTTTATCACAAAAGGCTTTCCTTT
This sequence comes from bacterium D16-36, assembly GCA_003611745.1. Taxonomy (GTDB): domain Bacteria; phylum Bacillota; class Clostridia; order Lachnospirales; family Lachnospiraceae; genus Butyribacter. The sequence goes on from RAYF01000044.1 coordinate 33,675, forward strand.
TGCATTAACAATCCTGCCCCCTTTTACCTGCAGTCGCCCATTAGCCGAAACAGGTGTGGCGCCTGCTGCAGCGCTTTGATTGAAAAAACACCCTGCCCCTAAGAGCAGCACGATAATGCCAAGGGCAACTCCATATATCTTCTTCATATTCCATCTCCACTTTCTTTCCATTAAACCGCATGAAGGTTTTTCAATGAGATATCCATAATCGGCGCAGAGTGCGTCAGCGCCCCGCTTGACACATAATCAACCCCCACGTCAAGAATATTTTTTATATTTTCCTTTGTCACATTGCCGGAACACTCCGTCTTGGCACGTCCATCGATAATCCTTACAGCCTCCTTCATCTGCTCCGGCCCCATATTATCCAGCATAATAATATCAGCGCCTGCCTCGACTGCCTCCCGCACCATATCAAGATTCTCTACCTCCACCTCAATCTTATGTACAAAAGAAACATATTCGCGTGCCATCCTGACAGCTTTGGTAATGCTGCCCGCCGCCCCAATATGGTTATCCTTCAGCATGACACCGTCTGAGAGGTTATAGCGGTGGTTGCTCCCGCCCCCGACTTTTACTGCATATTTCTCAAAGATGCGCATATTCGGAGTAGTCTTGCGTGTATCCAGAAGAGTCGTTTTTCCGCCTTCCAGCAATTTCACAATAGAATTTGTATAAGTAGCAATCCCACTCATGCGCTGCAGGTAATTCAATGCTGTTCGCTCACCTGACAGCAATGCCCGGATATCGCCGGTTACAACCGCCAGAAGTTCCCCGTTCTTTACAACATCCCCATCCTTCACTTTCATATCAAATTCTGCGGTATCATCCAGCAATTCAAATACCCTCCGGAACACCCCCAGACCGGCAATCACACCATCCTGCTTACAAATTAAATCTACCTGCCCTTTCTGGTAATCCGGCATTACAGAATTAGTAGAGATATCTTCACTGGTGATATCCTCCTCCAATGCCTGCATAATCAGCTTATCAACGTTTACTTTTAATGTAATTGGTTCATTCATGGCTCTTCCGCTCCCTTTCTATCTCTTCCAACACAATTCTGCGGTATTCTTTCTTCCGCGCTTCTATATCCTGATATTCATCCAAATCTACCATACCACAGATATCTGCAAACCCTGTCTCGGGAAGCTTGCCGGCAATCTCCAGCGCAGCCCTCTTTGCAAATACCATAGATTCCAGCAGGGAATTGCTTGCAAGGCGGTTCTTCCCGTGGACTCCATTGCAGGCAGTCTCACCTACTGCATACAAGTGAGCCATAGACGACTTTCCGGAAAGGTCTACCTTGATCCCCCCCATAAAATAATGCTGTGCCGGAACCACCGGTATACATTCCTTCGTTGGATCATACCCTTCTTCAATGCACTGCTGCAGAATATTTGGAAAATGGCTCTTTATCTCTTCTGTCGGTATATTTTCCATGGAAAGCCAGACATACGGCATCTTATCCTTTGACATCTGCTTTTCAATCTCAGCAGTCACAACATCCCTTGGCAGAAGCTCATTGCAAAAGCGCTCTTTGTTCTTGTTCAGAAGAACAGCCCCCTCCCCACGCACCGACTCCGAAATTAGGAAACGCCGCCCCGGTTTTTCCGAATAAAGGGTAGTTGGATGAATCTGTATATAATCCACATGCTGCAGCGCCACATCATGGCATTTTGCAATCGCAATCGCATCTCCAGTAATATGGCGAAAATTTGTAGAATGCTGGTACAGGCCCCCAAGGCCTCCGCAGGCAAGTACAGTATACTTGGCCTGTACACATTCTATGTTCCCATCTGCATCCTGCATGATTATCCCATAACAGCTGTTGTCCCTTGCAATAATATCTAACATCGCAGTATGCTCCAGAACCGCGATATTTTTCCTCTTCCTCACATTTTCTATCAATGTACTGGTAATTTCCCTGCCTGTCACATCCTCATGAAATAAAATACGGGGTCTCCCATGCCCCCCTTCCTTGGTAAAGGCAAGCTCCTCCCCATCCCGCTCAAACTCCACACCATATGCAACTAATTCATCCGCCACCTCCTGTGAAGAACGAATCATCACCTCAACAGAAGCCGGATTATTTTCATAATGCCCTGCGCGCATCGTATCTTCAAAATACCCTTCATAATCTTCTTCCCCGCGAAGCATGCAGATGCCGCCCTGAGCCAGAAACGAATCACTCTTATCTACCTCTTCTTTTGTCAGCATCAGAATCTGCGTCTGTTCCGGAAAATGAAGCGCACAAAACAAGCCCGCCGCACCTGTCCCTATAATAACCACATCAGTCTTTTTCGTCATAATCAGCACCTGTAATCCGCTTTCTACTATAAACATCCACAATGTATTGAGTTTACCATAATTGCCACCTAAAAACAAGAGCACTGCAATTTGAATATAAAGAATTTTTCGTTTCTATATTGAAAAATAATAAGATATTTGATAATATAAAGTAGTAATATAAGTACTAATTGTTTTAAAACTATTCAGCATGAAAGCTCCTGCAGACAATCGGGCACTAAATAACTTGTTTGCGCCCAGCTCATTGCTTACACGAGAATTTCTTCCATGTTTGATAGGCCACAAGGGAAAGGAAGTAAAATTAAAAAATGAAAAGCAACACGAAAAATGAAGAAAATGTTAGAATTGAAAAGCAACTAGTCAATAAGTTTATTTTGACTACAGGGCTGACAGCAGTGACAGCAATTATCGCCCTCATTGCCCTTCTCGTAACCGCAAACCTCTACACCAATGCCTTAACTGATTACGGTTTTGCCCAAGGCGATATCGGTAAGGCAATGACCTATTTTTCTGAAACCCGCAGTTTTACCAGAGCAATAATTGGTTATGATGACGAACAGCTGATTGCCTCATCTCTTGAAAAGCACGATAAAAACAAACAATTATTCGAAGCTGCAATTGCTGATGTTGAAAATGGTATTGTTACAGAAAAAGCGCGTCAGCAGTATGATGAGGTTATAGAAAAATTAAATTCATACTGGGAACTTGATGCTAACGTCATTGAAATAGGAGGAGTCACAGATCGTGAATTATGTGCGCAGGCACAAACAATAGCTGCAAATGAATTGGCCCCAAAATTCGAAGAGATAAATGATATTCTGGCTGATATTATGGATACAAAGGTTGCCACCGGAAAACAACAGGATAATACCTTAAAAATCATGAGCATAGTACTCCTAATTGTAATTATAGCTCTTATTACTGCCATCATATTTGTTTCTATTAGAATCGGTAAGAGTCTAGCAAAAAGAATCGCCGCTTCCCTCCAAACCTTATCGAAGCGCATGGAGTCCTTTGCCTCCGGTGACCTATCATCTGATTTTCCTGCGTTTGACATACAGGATGAAATTAACGATCTGGCTGTTACGGTGCGTGAGATGGCTGAAAACCTTAAGGTTCTCCTTAATGATATCGACGACCATGTCGAAGCCATCGCAGAAGGAAATTTCTTGGCAGAAAGTTCATGCCCAGAACGTTATGTCGGCGAATTTACATCCCTCAACCAGTCCATAGAAAATCTGATCATTAAGATGAAAGGAACCCTTCTGCAGATTAACGAAGCATCTGAGCAGGTAGAAGCCGGTTCCACACAATTGGCAGAAAGTGCCGTAGCTCTGGCAGAAGGCGCCATGGATCAAGCTGGCGCTGTGGAAGAACTTACAGCAACTATTACGAATGTTACCGGTGTGGCTGAAGGCACTGCAAAAGAAGTCAGCGATGCATATCAGGAGGGGTTAACCTACCGAAAGCAGGCAGAGCAGGGCAGTGATGAAATGAAGCAGCTCGCTGAGGCTATGGAACGCATCAGCACAGCATCAAAGGAGATTGAAAATATTATTGGGGAAATTGAAGATATTGCATCACAGACAAACCTTCTTTCCCTAAATGCTTCTATCGAGGCTGCCAGAGCCGGGGAGGCTGGCAAGGGGTTTGCCGTAGTTGCTGACCAGATTGGCAAACTTGCAACAGACAGTGCAGAATCAGCAGTACGCACCCGTGAACTGATTCAGCATACATTAGAAGAAATTGAAAAAGGAAATGCAATCACAGAGAGAACAGAAGAAGCTTTGGATCAGGTCGTACACGGCATTGAATTCCTGTCTGATACATCCAAGCACGCAAGTGATGCTTCGTTCACTCAGGTTAATACAATGCAGGAAGTAGAAAAAGGAATTGAACAGATTTCCAGCGTCGTACAGAGCAATTCTGCTGCTGCACAGGAGACATCTGCTACCGGTCAGGAGCTGGCTGCACAGGCTACTAATCTAAAAGAACTGATTGGACAATTCACTTTGAAATAATAATTCACATATCATAGTACATAGGAATTAAAAACAGGATGAAAAGTATATTGCTGCCTTACACGGAACAAACGGCTAAAATATACTTCATCCTGTTTATTTTTATAAGGAATAATTGCAATTTCTGTCATTATACGCTATAATATTTTTAATATGTTTGCTATTCTATCTTGCTATGAGGAGGTCAATATGAATATTAGGGATTTTTTGGACGTGAAAGAACTGCAATTGCTTCAAGATAAATTTTCAGCCGTTACTGGTTTGGCAGCAATTGCTTGTGATGCAAATGGGGAATACATTACAGAAAGCAGCAATTTTACTGATTTTTGCATGAAATATACACGAGGTTCTGCCGAAGGCAGCCGCCGTTGTGTAAAATGCGACACAGAATGTAAGGATACATATTTTTGCCATGCCGGTTTAATGGACTTTAATGTGCCAATTATACTGGACGGCGAGAAAATCGGCAATGTAATTGGAGGACAGGTTCTCCCGTCAGAGCCTGATGAAGAAAAGTTTCGTGCAACAGCAGAGGAGCTGGGGATTGACCCGGATGATTATATCCGCGCCCTTAAGAAAGTACCTGTCCGGGATGAAAAGACAATCCGTGCCTCTGCAGAATTATTCGGCTTAATGGTAAATCTGCTGGTTAAATCTGCATACATTAACTCAAACAGCGATGGCAGGCTAGATGCATTAAGCGAAGAAATCCACCACGCCACAGAAGTTATTGAAACAATCAATAACAACACCCACTCTCTGAAATCTATAGCTAATAAACAGAAAATGCTGTCCCTGAATGCTTCTATCGAAGCTGCCAGAAGCGGGGAGGCTGGTGTCGGTTTTGCAGTTGTAGCAAAGAGCATGGGAGATTTATCTTCCCAGTCCGCTACCATTTATGGCGATATTGAAAAATCAGTGATTGAAGTAACTGATTCCATTGAGAAATTAGCTGTTTTATTCAAAGGCGGCAAGGAGGACTGATGGCTTTATAATTTCAGTAATCTAAAAGGGAAAATAGCTGCAATACTATTTTCCCTTTTTATTCTCACATACGCAACGAGGTATTGCCTTGATATAGACCTGCAATTAGAACCGGAAATCCCTTTTCCCTGCACCCAGTTCATTTAAATATTCCAATGCCTTATTTCTAACATTCTCATTAGTCACATTTAAAATCTCCCTGGCAATCAGCTCCTCGCCAATCTTTTTGGTGTCAGGGGCAGCATAATCCTCCAGATATTCCTTTAAAGTCATCAGTGCATTCGGCTGGCAGCAATTTACTATCTGCCCTGATTTTAGAAGCGACATAAACCGGTCGCCGGTTCTCCCCGCCCGGTAGCATGCCGTGCAAAAACTTGGGATATATCCAAGACGCATCAGCCAATTGACCACCTCATCTAATGTCCTCGTATCACTTACATCAAACTGTGAAGAACTGTCATCACGCTCCGGCACTGTGTAGCCCCCGACACTGGTACGGGAACCGCCGCTAATCTGGGAAATTCCCAGCTTTAACACTGCCTCCCTTGTTTTCTGGGACTCACGTGTCGATACAATCATCCCCGTATACGGGACAGCAATACGTATAATAGAAACTATTTTTTCAAAAATATCATCTGGCACTGCGTTGGAAAAATCAGCAGTATCAATGTCATCCGCCGGACAGATGCGTGGGACGCTGATTGTATGCGGCCCTACCCCCTGTGCAGCCTCCAGATGCTCTGCATGCATCAAAATACCGGCCAACTCGTATCGATACCCTTCCAAGCCGAAGAGAACACCAAGCCCCACATCATCAATACCGCCCTGCATAGCGCGATCCATTGCCTCCGTATGGTATGCATAATCATGCTTAGGCCCTGTTGGGTGGAGCTGCCCATAAGATTCCTTATTGTATGTCTCCTGAAACAGAATATATGTCCCAATCCCTGCATCCTTCAATTTTGTGTAATTCTCTACTGTTGTGGCTGCAATATTGACATTAACACGGCGGATTGCACCATTTTTATGCTTTATACTGTAGATGGTATCAATGCTTTCCAATATATATTCCAGCGGATTATTGACCGGATCCTCCCCCGCCTCGATTGCCAGACGCTTATGCCCCATGTCCTGAAGCGCAATCACTTCATTGCGGACCTGCTCCTGCGTCAGCTTAATACGCGGAATCGTCTTATTCTTCTGGTGGTACGGACAGTATGTACAGCCATTCACACAATAATTTGACAGGTACAACGGTGCAAACATTACAATACGCCTGCCATAAAACTTTTCTTTAATCTCGACTGCAAGTTTTTTAATCTCCTCGTTCACCTCAGGTATATCGCAGTCCATCAAAACAATCGCCTCCCTATGGCTGATTCCCTTCGCCTCCTTCGCCTTCTCCAGAATCTCAGACAACAGTTTCCGGTTGCTCTTATTTTTCTCTGCATATGCAAGGCTTTCCATGATTTCCTCATGGTTGATAAACTCTTCTGCTTTCAGTGATTTTGGATCATATCTCATTTAAGGTCCCTCCTTATTACAAATTCATTTCTACAATCGCCATGCACTTATTTTTTTGAATACACGGCTTTGGAACTCACTCCATTTAGCATCCCTAATTTCCCCGAAAGGGCACTAATAACCTCATTCTGCGCATCTAACACAACGCTGATTACTGATAGATTTTTTTCCCGGTATGGCATCCCCATCCTTCCTATAATATACTCCCTGTATTCATGCAGCAGGTCATTAACTGCCATGACACTCTCCATCTCTTCCACGATAATGCCAAGAATCGCAATTCTCTTATCCATATTCCCCTATTCCTCCTTCACAATCTCTTACTGCAGAAACGCCCTGCGTGCATCAAAAACTTTCCTAATATAATCGAGTAGGGGGGATTTTCTTCCCTATTCGCTCGCATGGGGCACATAAAAAACGCCTCTGCCACATAGGCATGAGACGCATTTCCTATTAACCGCCGTCCCATATGCTCTCCCCTACCACATAAGAGAGGGCGCACGGGCTCGCTTATTTTAATGTGTTCATGCCTTGGCGTCAGGACAAACCTTCCGTTTCAGGACGATACAATCATACCACATTCCCGCCTTCCATTGCAAGATATAAATTAGCATGACATGGAATCAATTTTCAATAACGACCTGAAAATTATTATCTTTTGTAATATATTTTGAAAAAAGAGACATACTATCCCTGTAACAAATAATTAATATCGGTAAAAACCGAAAAAGAAATGGAGGATGACATGGCACAATTATCAGAAAAGGAACTTTCCTGTATTAATGAATCTCTGGCCGAAGAAGAGCTTCTGGTGAAGAAGTACCAGATGCTTGCCAAACAGTCACAGGACAACGAAGTTAGTGCAAAAATGGAAGAAGTTGCACAGAGGCATCAGAAGCATTTTAATCAAATCTATTCTTTATTAGGATAAGGAGGAAAAACATGTATTCAGAAAAGGAAATTTTACACGATGCATTGACAACAGCCAAATTGTCAACTACAAATTATAATACTTTCTCTAATGAATGCGCCCACGAAAGTGTCCGCAATTCTATGCTTAACATTCTAGCGGATGAGCATGACATACAGGACGATATTTTTCATCTTACTTCTGCTAAGGGGTACTACCCTACCCCTGCTGCTGAACAGAAAAAAGTTATGGAAGCACAGCAGAAATATAAAAATTCATTTAAATAAGCTTTGCTTCCTTTGTTCGGCAGCGGCCAGAGCGGAGCACGAGCCAAGATTACAGTTGCCTTAAACACAAAAAGTAGTCCGACAATTCCCCTGCCTTTTCCGGAATTTCGGACTACTTTTATCTCTATAAAATATATTCGTAATAATTCAGTACCTTTCCATCCCCAGTCCCTAAAACTTGAATAGCAGGTTTTTCCCGAGAGGTTCTGAAACATTACTAATATTTTACGACAACCTAACCAAGAGAAAAACGTAGCACTTATGCTAATAAAATAATCTTCTTATCTGCTTTCTATTATGTTCTTATTATACACCTAAAAAATGACAAAAGTGTTACAAAATTATTACTTATTTATATTTCTTTTATTTTTTTAATATTCCTGAAACTTTTTTGCATCCCCACCAGTCTAACCTATGTAACACAAATTAATAAGAAACTGTTAAGAAATAACTTTAACAGTTTGTAAGCCCGGCGCGCAGGGCTGTACCCCGCTTAAAGCATTACACAACGGAACACTCATTTGGTATAATCAGAAAGGGTACATGAAGGAAAATGATTCAAATATCTTAGGATCTGTAAGTAAATTTTTTATAGTTCCTTACATAAGGAGGCAATATGTATATGTCCCAAAATAAAATAAAGCAGCAGGTAGAAGATAAGATACTGGAATCCTACGAATCTATGTACCGCATTGCATTTACCTATGTAAAAAATGCTGATGATGCCATGGATGTTGTACAGGATAGTGCTTATAAAGCAATCAAATATGCTGCTTCTGTCAAAAAAGAGCAGTATATCGAAACCTGGATTTACAAAATTGTTATCAACTGCGCTATAGACTTTATCAAAAAAAACCAGAAAGAAATCCTTACCGATATTCCGGAGGAACTGGAACGTCCTGCCGCTCCTGAAAACGAGCAGGACTTTGATACGATAGGAGCATTAGATATCCTAAATGAAAAAGAACGTGCCATTATTATTCTCCGTTTTTTTGAAGAAAAGAAATTAGAAGAAATCGCACGCATTTTGAACATCAATCTAAGCACAGTCAAATCAATGTTGTACCGCAGCCTGAAAAAATTAAAAGTAGAGTTAAAAAAGGAGGTATTCAATTATGAGGGATAATAGAATAAATGAAATCAAACAGGATTATGATGCAATCGCAGTACCAAAAAACTTAGAGGAGAGGGTAAAACAGGGAATAAGCAGGGCAAAAGAGAAGGCACAAAAAAAATTCTACCAACAGCCTGTATTCTGGGCAAAATTCGGCAGCTGTGCAGTGGCAGCTATGGCAGCGCTTACACTCATTACAAATTTTAACGCCCCGATAGCACAGGCTATGGAAAAAATTCCATTCCTAGGCTCTATTGTCAGGGTTGTCTCTTACCGTACCTATGAAGAAAACAACGATAACATGAATGCCAAAATATCTGTTCCAGAGATAGAAGCAAAAAATACTTCGGGAGAAAAAAACAGCACAGCTTCCAAAGAACTGAATGACAAGATAAAACAGTATACAGATAAGATTATGGAACAGTACAGGGCGGATGTCAAAGCAACCGAAGGAGAGGGTAAAGAGGATGTTTTAACAGATTATAAAGTAGTCACAGATAACTCCCGCCTATTTTCCATAAAAATAGAAACATCAATTTCAGCAGGCTCATCCGATACTTTCTACAAAATATACCATTTAGACAAGACAACCGGAAAAATCATTTCTCTGGACGATATATTCCAGAAGGGCAGCGGTTACTGTAACGTTATTACCAAAGAAATCAAGAGGCAGATGCGGGAACAGATGGCTGAAGATAATCAGAAAATGTATTCTATCGATGATACTGACATGCCGGAAAACAATTGGCAAGGAATTACAAAAGACGCTAATTTTTACATGAATGAACAAGGCAGCCTCACATTCCTATTTGACAAATATGAGGCCGCCCCAGGATATATGGGTACACCAGAATTCACCATTCCGCAGGAGACTATCCAGAATATCATCAACCCTGAGTACTTCGTTGGAAATTAAACAAAAACCATATTCCATAAAGGGGAACGCTAAAGCGTTCCCCCTCTTTTTAGCGCACCATATCTTTCTTAATCTCTATCATATGGTTTACCGCATTTTCCAGTGCCTGCACAGAAGCCTTGATAATATCCTCATTACTTCCCACGCCCCAGTACCTTTTCTTCTCATCCTGTGTAATGCCGACATAAGCCATAGCCTTAGCAGAAGAATTCTTTGACAGGGAGTGCTCCTCATATACATCCAGTGAATAGCTGATATCAAAATATTTCTTTACCGCATTATTCACCGCATTGAGACGGCCATTCCCCTGTGCCTCAACCACTTCCTTAGAACCATCCTGCACGATTGTGACTCTGGCAATAATACCATCCTGCTGCTTAAAATGACACTCCATAATCTCGAATGTCTTCTTCGGATGGCAATATTTCTTCCGAAAGACATCTAACATCTCTTGAGGGCTCAGCTCTGCATGGGCGTGGTCAGATACCCCCTTCATCAGATAACCAACCTCCTCACGCATCTTATCCGGCAAAATAATCCCAAAATTCTGTTTTAACACATATGCTACCCCACCCTTTCCAGATTGGCTGTTGATACGTATTACATCAGAATCATATGTCCTCCCAACATCTTTAGGGTCAATCGGAAGATACGGAACTGTCCAAAGACGTCCCTTCGTCTTTTCGCGATGTGCCATCCCTTTAGAAATCGCATCCTGATGGGAACCGGAAAATGCAGTAAACACCAGCTCCCCAGCATACGGTTCACGCATGGACACCTGCATATCTGTCAGCCTCTCGTATGTCTCCTTAATATCCTGCATATCTTTAAAATTCAGTCCGCAGTCTACGCCATGGGAATGCAGGTTCATTGCTACTGTGACAATATCCAGATTGCCAGTACGCTCACCATTTCCAAACAATGTCCCTTCCAAACGGTCTGCCCCCGCCAGTACACCAAGCTCCGCTGCCGCAACCCCACAGCCCCGGTCATTATGCGGGTGCAGGGAAAGTACAACATTATCACGGTACTTTAAACTTCTGCTCACATATTCTACCTGGCTTGCAAACACATGCGGCATGGCATTTTCTACGGTTGAAGGGATATTGATGACTGCCTTGGCATCAGCCGTCGGCTGCCAGACATCCAGAACCGCATTGCAGACATCTACCGCATAATCTACCTCTGTACCATGAAAGCTCTCCGGGCTGTACTCAAAACGAATATTTCCTTTTACTTCCGCAGCCAGTTTCTTCAGAAGCACGGCGCCATCCACCGCAATCTGCTTCACCTCTTCCTTTGACTTGCGAAAAACCTGCTCACGCTGTGCTACAGATGTAGAATTATACACATGTACAATAGCGTTCGGCGCACCGTCTACCGCTTCAAATGTCTTACGGATAATGTGCTCCCTTGCCTGCGTCAGCACTTGGACGGTTACGTCATCCGGAATCAGCTTTCTCTCAATCAATGTGCGCAGAAATTTGTATTCCGTCTCTGATGCAGCCGGAAAACCTACTTCTATTTCTTTAAAACCAATTTCCACAAGCATCTTAAAATACTCAACCTTTTCCTCAAGGCCCATCGGTTCAATCAGGGCCTGATTTCCATCGCGAAGGTCTACACTACACCATACCGGCGGTTTTTCAATACAATCTTTTTTCACCCAGTCATAACATGGGACTGGCGGCATAAAATAACTTTTCTGATACTTGTCAAATCCTTTCATCGTTTCCTCCATTCCGAAGCGTTTTCAGTCAGGTACCGCGGCAAATTTGTGACGCTTCCACACAAAAAACCGCCTCTATAAAAACTATAGAGACGGAGATATATACTCACGCGGTACCACTCTAATTCATGAAAAACATGCTCTCACAGGTACATCAAAACCTTGTCAATACCTTTCCCCTGTAACGGTGGGATTCCGTCCAAACCTACTGTAACTTTTCAGCCGGCAACTCCAAGGCGAGTTCACTGCGTTGCTTCTGCTGTTTCACATCAGCCAACAGCTTTCTGAATTCCGCTTCCGCAGCTACTAGTCCTCTTCAAAGTTTTTGTATCTAACAGAGACTATAACACATTTTCCGCCGTTTGAAAACCCCCTTTTTTTCAACTTAGGAACTGTTTTTTATTCAGTGGGGAAAATAATCATTTAGCAAACTTTCTTTTTCTTCATATAAATCAAGGTAATTGTTATCAGTAATATGCTGATTCCCAAGAGCCATATTTTTGCCTCGAAATCATCTGCCCCCATAGAAAACAGCCAAAAAATATTCGTATCTGATATATATCCAAGATAGTTGAATAGGAAATATCCTATTGACACTAAATATCCCGCTATAACGGAATCACTTAGCACTGCCGTAAAATAGCCAACACCTCCTAACGCCAATTCACTGATTGCCGTCCCTATCACATAGCTCATATAGGGGAACGTACAGTTTTCCAATATCATAATCTCTGCAAATATACCCGTCAAAAAAAGGAGTATTATAATTGCCATAATCGTTCTTATAAGCAAAATCATCCATTGCGGTATTTTTCTGGTATATACTACTTCCCTTATTGCCGCTCCCTGCTCCGCTGCATGAAGCGGCACAATTAGTAATATTCCAATGAGTATTACCGACTGCTCCAAACATTCTGCTGAATAGACCTCATTCAAATTTTCAATGCTTCGCAAAACAGGAACAATCAGCAAATATAAAACCGCAAGTAAAAGATTATTTTGTATGGATAGACGAAAATTTGCTTTTAATATTCCCCAAAGCCTTACCATAGATATTTGCCACATTGATTTTTCCTTTCCTTTTCTGCTGTAATATCCATACAGAGAAAATAACAAGTAAAATACTGATGCCTGCCATCAACAATCTATTGATACAAATGTCATGAAAACTATCCTTTATCAGTTCATAGCCCCGCAGTGTATTATGCCGTATCATCAAAGTAATCACTTTTGTATCTCCAGATAATCCTGTCATTCCCCTGTCAATTATCCACCATAAAAATTGCAGCAGGATAGCAAAAGGTGAGTCTGTCAATAATGTGAAAATTATCCCTATTGCGGAAACCATCATGATAGTTGGCAGCAACCACCATAGGATATACTTGATATAAGCGAAACAGTCAATGGAAATACTGTGTTCGTTCCCAAAAAATATAAGCGGTATCAAAGATTCAAAGCTCAATAATATGACAGGGATAAGAACCATTGTAATGCCTGCCAAATATCTTGTTAAAACCAACTTTATTGAAGATACTTTGCGGATATAAAGCAGCTCCGTCATATTATCCATGCGGTCTTTCAGCAACATAAACACAATAATAAAAATCGGATACAATCCTAAAGACAGCCCCATATAATCGCAGAATAGTCGGGCAAATCCACCTGTCACTTTATCACTTTTGATTGTCTGGTCATACTCGGCATATGCTTCCTCATAGTTCATTTCTGACATACCAAAATAAGTAAGCATCATTTCCGCCTGATAATACGAGCCTTCTTCTCCAATCATTGTTTCCATCTCATGCATCAATTCTTTAAAACGCTCATATGTGACTTGTGACATAAATTTTTTCGTTTTATCTATTTCCTCACTGCTGTCACTAGCCTTACCATCTTTGCCTGATATATGAAAATTGCCTTCCTCATCATAATCCACCCTGTCGGTTGAAATAATTGTACCTGTTACAGCAGGAAAATAACTCTTCGGCAAATTATTTAACTGTTCTTCTGTAAGTCCCGTCACCTCGCATAAAATTTCAAGAACTCGTGCCTGCTCTTTACCGTTAAGCGAAACCGCTTTATAATTTCTTACAGGCAAAGGATAGGTAGCATAAACATTTTTCTTGTATTCCATTAATAATGCTCTGGTCACACCTGTCATAATTCCTTCCGGATTGTCCTCAGAAGTTTTAGTGCCAAAATAATCATCATCTTTTTTCGGTTCTGCCAGCAACGGTCGGTCAAATCCGACAGCTTCGGAAGTCTTGCCATTTGCCGAATTAATCTCTGTTTTTGTCACACCACGAAACTTACCCCACCAGCTAAAAACCAGTACCGCAATAAAAAGAAAATATACAAAACTGGTCGCTATTCTACGGCATTCCCTTAAATATAATTTCATGAACAGACACCTCCCTCCATCTGATGCAGCAAATACATATAACCATCTTCCAAAGCAGGGGATTGTATCACTCCTTTTTCTTTGGGCGGAGTATCTGATAAGATCCTGTACTGTACACCAGTACCAGTATTACTCATGTTTAAACAAACACATTTATCTTTGATATGCCTGCCCATTTCTTTTGATGCCGTGATAAGCCAGACCTTTCCCTCTGCCTGCTGAATCAATTCCCCTGTACTTCCATGAAATATTAACCTGCCCTCATTCAATACTGCAACTCCATCACAAGTAGATTCGATGTCCGATGCAATATGCGTTGATAAAAGCACAATCCTGTCATCCGCAAAATCACTTAATAAATTACGGAATCGTATGCGTTCTTCTGGGTCAAGCCCTGCCGTCGGTTCGTCCACAATAAGAATTTGCGGATTATGCAATAATGCCTGTGCGATTCCCAGCCGCCTTTTCATTCCACCCGACAAAGCCCTTACTTTTGTTTTCACATTCTCTTTAAGATTAACCCGTTCAAGCAATGTCAGTATCCTTTCCTTTCGGACTTTATCTGGAATATTCGATAATAGACCAAGATAATCCATCGCATCGTAAACGCTCATACTTTTGTAAAATGAAAAATCCTGCGGGAGATAACCGACAATTTCTCTTATTTTACTTACATCTTTGATTGGAATACCATTGATGCTGACTTCGCCGCTTGACGGTACAGAAAGCGTTGCCAAAATCCTCATCAAGCTTGTTTTCCCTGCGCCATTCCGTCCAAGAAGTCCATACATTCCAGAACGGATTGTAATAGATACATTTTCGAGAGCTTTCTTTTTCCTATAATTTTTACAAAGATTGTTGATTACAATTTCCATAATTAAAAAAACCTCCTTACCTGTGTTGTAAGGAGATTTTATAATAGAAAAGACAATTTTCCGAAAAGAATTCTATAAAATTTTCAATTTAGCAATTACACACGCTCCTTTTTCCTTGTTATTTGTAATAAGTAACCGTCCCCCATGTTTTTCGCAGAGTATTTTGCAAATACCAAGTCCTATTCCAAAATGCTCTTTTCCCCTATCTTTGCTATAAAACATAGTATCTGCCTTCTTTAAATCTGTTTCTGTAAAACCTTTTCCATCATCTTTTACTGTAAGAATAAGAAATTTATCATTTTGGGTTATACTTATGTTTATCTGTTTCTCGGCATACCTTAATGCGTTTTGCAGGAGATTTTCTAAAATCCGAAATAATACGCCTTTGTCTATATTGACCTCATCAAATGATATACCATCCGAAAAAAGGATTTCTTTTTTCCCAGTCAATTGACTGATATTACTTTCAATTTCCTTTATCAGAAGTTTTACATTCTCAGGCTGTATTTTAATTTCAATGTTCTCGATTTTTTCGAGATTCCGAACACACTCTGCATATTGTTCCAATCGTGTTACTGCTCCCTGCATGGATAACACCGTATCCAATAATTTATCTTCTGTGAGTTTATCCTGCAAAATCCCATCCTCCAAGTAATCTAAATACCCTTTTAATACCGTAATTGGTGTTCTTAAATCATGTGCCACGGAAGCATTTAGTAATTTTCGTTGTTCCAAAGCTTCCCACAAGGCTTTATTATTTTGCCGAAGCTCTTTACGCATCTTTTCCATAGAACCACATAATTGCCCTAATTCATCACCGCCATTATATTCTATGCAAAAATCAAGGTCATTTTCTTGTATTCGCTTTATTCCATTTTGTAATTGTGCAATAGGAATCCGAAGCTTTCTCTTGTAATACACCATAGTTGCAATTCCGATGCCGCCAACAATATAAACAACAGGTAATCCAATCATAGCGGCATAAGAACCGTAGTATATTATATTTTGTTTCGTACTTAATTCCTGCCACTCCCATATATTCTGATTTTCAGAAATATCTATGATATATCCGCCCGTAGCTTTATCTGGCGTAATTTTGGGATTTCTAATAATTGCAGGACGGTTTTTCAATATTTCATGCTGTGCTTGATTTGCTGTGAAAACTGTAAGACCAGACAATACACCAATCACACATATTGTAATCAAAAATGTTACTGCCATCGACATTTTAAGTGATTTTGTTCTTATTTTGCCCATTTATATCCAACTCCCCATACCGTTTCAATATAATTTTTATCAGTATAAACTGACAGTTTATTTCGTATCTTCCGAATATGTTCCTTTACTACAATACTGTCACCCTCACTACCATATCCCCAAAGTTTTTCATAAATTGTTTCCCTGTCAAAAACCATGCCTGCATTTTGAGAAAGAAATTTGATGATTTCAAACTCCTTGTTTGAAAAGTCTAACTGTTCTTTTCCATAAAATACTACCCGACTATTATAATCAATAATCAATTCTTTATCAAATTTCAAGTTTGCTGCTATGCCTTTTCTTTCTTCCCTCCGAAGATGTGCCGAAACTCTTGCCAATAACTCATCCATGCTAAAAGGTTTTGTAATATAATCATCTCCACCGACAGACAATCCCTTTATCACATCCTGTTCCGTTACCCGTGCTGTCAAAAAAATAATAGGGCAGGATACATGACCTCGGATAAGCTGGCACAATTCTAATCCGTCCATTTCTGGCATATTAATATCTAATAACACAATGTCAGGCGTTTCTGTTAATAATTCTAATGCTTTTTTTGCACTATCCGCTGTATATACAGAAAACTTTTCCTGCAAGCACTTTTTCATCATCGACAGTATCATTTCCTCATCATCAATAATTAATATCTTATATTTCATAAGCACTACCCCTCGTATAATAAGTTTGTAAGCAAGAAAAACAGCTTTCTTGATGCTACCTGTTTCATTATAAAAACTAAAAGACAACTTTTCGACAATTCAGAACCTGCTTTTTACTATTCTAAATTATACTTATCTCTTGCGTATTGTGTGTCAGCATCTGTCTGACCGTTCAAATATCCCGCAACAGATAAAAAAATTAATGATATCCTCACAAGATGGCATCCAGCCTGTCCTCATAACTGACATAATTCACCTTTTTTCAGGCAAAAAATAACATCAGCCTGCTTGGCAAGTTCATTCGAGTGTGTTACGATTATTACGCATTTATTCATCTGATGGGAACATTCTTTCAGAATGTTTGTAATTTCAACTGCAGTATCTTCGTCTAGATTTCCCGTTGGCTCATCCGCAAGAATAACACTTGCGTCAGAAACTAACGCACGGGCGATTGCTACCCGTTGCTGCTGTCCGCCTGAGAGCTTCAGAACATTTCGCTTTGCTTCTTCCTTTGTAAGACCCAAACGCTCCAAGATAGGCAGCGGCGGCAGTTTAGAAGTCAAAGCCACATTTTCGACAGGCGTCATATAGTCAATGAGATTATAGCTTTGAAAAATGAAAGCCACATTATTTTTGCGATGATATGCAAGTCCCTTTTTCCCAATATCTTCTCCTTGAAACATCACCTGCCCGTCAGACGGACTATCCAAGCCTCCAAGCAGGGAGAGTAAGGTCGTTTTTCCACATCCACTCGGACCGAGGATTGCATAAATTTTCCCTGCCTCAAAATCGGCAGATATATTTTTAAGAACAGTTTTATTACCATCATAGGAATATTTAATATTACAGATTTTTACAATACTCATATAGTTGTCCTCCTTATGCCATTTATGGCATTACTCATATTTCATAAGAATATCTCTCGGCTGCCAGCGAACAACAGACCACGATGAAGCAGCAACTGCTATCGCAATCAATAAAATACCAATTAAATATAATGGAAGCATATAGGCTGTGTTAATCTGCACATTGAGATTTGCTGTTCCCATAGTAACTCTGGATACTAAAAATGCTCCTGTTTTTTCCGCTATCAAATTGCTAAGCGGTATAGACGATGCAAACGAAATAACAGCCACAACAAAAGTTTCTGTGAAAATTTGTAAAATGATATTTGCCTTACTCTTGCCAATGGAAAGCAAAATCCCTATTTCCTTTTTGCGTCCTCTAATCCAGACTGTCAGAAACAAGGTAAGTATCACAACACTGACCACTGAAATAATAATAATTGTTGTATTCACTAATTTGGGCAGGGATTCTAAAGGTTTAGAAACAACATCGTACTCATCGGTATCAATGCTGAGCTTCAAGGTTTTGCCCTTTAGCTCTGGCAAAGCAAAGATTTTGTCGTAAACATTTTGGACGCTAACAGGGTCTTCCACATAGATAGTCAACTGCTGATACCCATTCAATTCCTCTTTGAATAGTTCAAACATCGTCGCATAATCTATATAGCCGCAGTTGGCGGGAATTTCATCTACGGTTAAAGGGTTTCCCGAAGTACCCTCTGTGCCATCAAAAATCCCCACGATTTCAAATTCCGATATAGCGTCCGAATCCAGAGAGTACATTTTAATCTTATCGTGGGCAGACAGCTTGTTATAGTCGGCAAGCTCCTTTGAAATCAAACAAGCGTGCTTATCGTCTGGTGTTATATGCCTGCCATCTACTAATTTGTATTTACCGCTTTGGAATTTGGAACATTTTTCAGATGATAATGTAGCGGTATAGCTTGATGCTTCCCCATACTGTGTATAGCTCAGACCAAATGCAGCGGGCAGATACTTGAAATTTACGCCTGCACCATAATAACCTGCCGTGTCCTCAGAATTATAGCCTACAACACCGTCAATTTTTCCGATTGCATCCACAATTTCCTGCGTAATCAAATCCCCATTGTAACCGTAAACTGTCCCCCACCCATTTTGCTGACCGCTTCCCATATGTCCATCCATATCAAGGTCAAGCATGATTTTTCCGCCAATAGCTGTCTGAACATCTGCTGCCGCAAGCAAAATACCTGCTTCCTGCATTCTACCACGCATACGCATGGTTAATAGCAATGTTAAAAACGCCGTACTGACAACTGACACGAGGATAAGCAGTATCTTTACTAAATCCCCGAGAGAAGATAACTGGCCTTCTATCTTGGAATACCCCAAATCATTGGTACGGATAAAATGTGTTGTCCAGTCAATAGATTGCAATAGCTGAATGTTACGGATAATACTTTCAAGTTTGACGGGGTCGGTAACATAAAAATCAACTTCGCCCGTGTAAATGCCTGCTTCACTCTCGTGCAGCCCGTCCAAAACATCAAGGCTCGCATATATCTCGTTATCAGCAATGCCCGCCGTAGGTTTAATAGATGTGTCCTCGATATTCAGATGATATATTCCTGAAACAGTAACTTGGACGAAGGCGGTTTTGACAGGTATTTCATCAATGTATGCTCCGTCAGCTTCACCAAGCTTGGCGTGAGTTAATGTCAGTGTGTCACTAACTGACAGATGGTTTGCACTTGCCAACTGTTCGCTGATAAGGATTTTCCCTTTGTCAGCTTCGGTAATATGTTTTCCTTCTATTAATACAACTGTTTCATCTGTGAAGTCAGGGGCAAGTGCGGAAAAGTTTAGCGCAGTCACTTTTCCCATATTGTTTTCCTTGGTATGCTTATCGCCGGGGATAAACTGTATTCCATCACTTTTAGCGAAACCGTAATTAATAGGATTGCTGTATTTGATTTCGCCTGCCTGCATAATTTCATCTATTTCCTTTTGGGATATATGAATATCGTTTTCCTTTACTTCTGTCCCGCCATTTTCATTCATTGAAACCTCGGTATTTGCCCTTATATAAAAAGCCGCTCCGAGAGAAGTGCGAATATCCCTTGACAACCTTTCTGACGCATTCAAAACACCAAAACACGAAATCAGGAAAACCGCAACTACGAATACCACCAAAAACAGGCTTACGGTTCTTCCTTTTTTACGTGATATGTAAAGCATCGCTCTTTGTATAAAATTCATCTAAGTTAATCAGCTCCTTTCTACAATCTATATCATACAGACCTTTGATTAGTTTTTGATTTGATTTCCGTAAGGTTTTGATTTGATTGCAAAAAAACTGCCAGCGAGTTGCCGACAGCCTTTTGTGCAATGAAGCTACTATCAATATCAATTCAGATTAAGGAAAAAGGCTACTCCTTGCTCTGTGTTCCTTAGGAGATAAGTCATGCCATGTAAGTCAAGAATTGTTTTGACAATGTATAACCCCAGACCGTTTCCTCCAGTTGCCTTATTCCTTGATTTGTCTGCCCGATAAAATGGCGTGAACATGTGACGCAGGTCAGCTTCTGGAATGGCTACTCCTGTATTTTCAATAACAAGGGTATTTCCGTTTTCAGAGGATTGCAAAGTAACAAAAACGTCTTCACCGTAGGGAGAATGTCTGACAGCATTTCCGATAATATTGGATAGAACTTTATTCCAAAGATTAGGATTGACGTACAAAACCATATCAGTATTGATTTTTTCGTGTATCTGAATATTCTTATCCTGTGCAAGCAGCAGAATAGCCTGTATCGTGTCATTTACCGTTTGTTTCAAAGAAACCTCCTGCAAGGTATCCGCCAAGTCCATACTTTCCACTTTGGATATGGCAATAATCTCTTTCACAAGATGCTCTATATCTTCCGTAGCTTTTAGAGCTTCGGGCAGGTACTTTTCGTGATTTTGATAATCCCCGAATCCTAAAATCATATTTTCGATTTGCCCTTTTAAGATAGTAAGCGGGGTTTTCAGTTCATGGGATACTGCTGCAAAAAAGTTCCTGCGCCCCTCTTCCAATAATTTGAATTTCTCTACATCGTCAGTTAGTTGATTATTCGCATTTGTTAATTCTTCCATCGTTTCCTGCAATCGGCTTGCCATTGTATTCAGACTGGAAGCAAGTACACCAATTTCATCGTTACTTTCAATATTGCACTTCCAAGCCATATCAAGCGATGTCATTCGCTTAGAAATCTGACTGATTTTTGCGATAGGGCTGACAATAACCCTGCTACAAATAAAGGCACTTAATGACGATAGCAATAAAATAATTGCAAAGACGACAGGTAAAAAGCGAAGCATAAGGCTTAGTATTATATCAGCCGTTTTCGATAGAGAAGACACCACAAGTGCGTATTCTGTTTTGCTGTCTGAAAAAGTAACTGTTGTTGCAATACTTGATGTCGCAACCATAAGGGCTTCTGATTTTATTTCTCCAAAGGTCAATGCTCCGTTATCGTCACTAAGTTTTGCCATTGAATTGTTTTGAATGCAAAAATTGTATATTTCACTAACTGCTTCATCATAGCGCATATCCTGTAACTTTGAAACGAGGATTTCAGTATTTGTGTCCAGTTGTTTATCCGATGTAACCTGATATTGCTTGGGTATGACTGTCAATACTATACCATAAATCAGCATACTGCAAATGGTAAGGGCAGAGAAAACCCATAAAAATACTTTTACGCTTAAACTGTTTTTAATTTTCTTTCGCAATTCTATATCCCACCCCTCTGACTGTTTCAATGTAATCGACGCCCAGTTTCCTCCGTAAATTCATAATATGGAAATTCACGCCTTTTTCATCTCCTACAAAGTCATAGCCCCAAACGAGATTTAGAATGTCATCCCTCGTAAAAACACGCCCCTTGTTTTTAAGGAATAACAGTAATATCTCAAATTCCAAATGTGTAAGTGCTACCTCGTCTCCCAAAACAGTAACTTTTCGTTCTATTTCGCTTAAAGAAATTTCTTTGTAATGGATACAGCCTGACACCGTATCTGATGATGTTCGCCGCAAAAGAGCCTCCACACGCTTTAATACAAGCTTTATGGAAAATGGTTTTGTGATATAATCATCAGCCAATTTGTCAAAGCCTTTAATCTGGTCATCTTCGGTATCAAGTGCAGTTAAAAGAATAATTGGAATTTGCGATTCCTGCCGTATCATTTCACATACCGTGTATCCGTCAATCTTAGGCAGCATTATATCCAATAGAATAAGGTCAAAATCCTGTTCGTGAAAAGTGTTGATACCCTGTAACCCATCCGAAGCAGTAGTAACCTTGTATCCTGCAAAGGTAAACGGCTCAGAGAGTATTTTCTGTATTGCCGCTTCATCCTCAATTATCAATATCTTCTTATCCATATCCAGACCTCCACGCAAAATTATAGCAGGTGTGTATTAGTTTTTGATTAGGATTTCTTCTTTCCTTTATCAATAGGCTTCTCAGCACTCAACGGTATAAGCCAAACACGATTGATGTTCAACACCTTCAATCCTATTTTCTTTTCAAAGCCGTTGCACCCACCTTAGAGATACATTCCATATTTTGTAGGTTAATACTGTAATTATACACCAGTATTTCTATCCCCTTACGGCTATGTTACATACGCAAGCACTTTACTTTTGCCAAAATTATTCGTGAGGACACGGCAATGTAATAATATTGAGCGCAACCCCTGCAGCGAGATTCACTACCAAAAATACCAGAAAGACAGCAAGGCAGAACAGCGTTTCATCGTAAACGGTAAATCACAAGTACCTCGACCAGTTACCAAATCTTTGAGATAATAGCCTAACCATTATAGAAAGTCCA
>RAYF01000045.1 GCA_003611745.1 bacterium D16-36
ATGACTGCATCTTTTTCAGCGGATTATCTGCCCTTGTCGTGTAGTAGGAATGGAGTTCTTTGAATTCATCTGCATGGGCTACTGCTGACTTTGCTGCCTGGAACAGCCAGTATCTTAGCCGTTTGCGTCCCCTGTGGCTTATCTTTGTTTCTCCTTTATGCCTGCCGGAACTGCATGCTACCAGACCCAATCCACTTAATTTCTGTAGTTCCTTTACATCATCAAATCTCGAAATGTCCCCCATCTCTGCAAGAATTCCGGAAAGTGTATTTTCTCCGATTCCGGATATTTCCAGAATGTTACCGGCATACGGTATTTCCTGACATTTCCGGTTGATCTGGTTCTCTATGGCAGCAAGTTCGGCATCCAGTTCCAGAATCCTTCCGACGAACCACTTTACAGCTGCCTTGCCTGCAACGGCTCCATCCTTAATCCCTACACTTGTTTTCGCATACCGTAAGATTTCCCCGGCTCTGCTGTAACCCCGTCCTCTGAGCTTGGCATCATGCCAGATCTGTTTTATTCCATCTTCGCCAAGCAATATCAGATCCTTCGGGAATGGCGCCTGTTTCAGCAGTCCCAGACTGAATGCACCATCCACTTTACCCAACGCATCCTTATACTCCGGGAAATAAATCTTCATTTCCCTATGCATCCGGTTGATTGCCCGGACTCTGTCTTCATTCAGCTGCTCTCTGAACATTGATAACCTGCGAAGTTCCGCATAGAGTTTTTCCGGAAGGTATGGCATCCCAAAGTTACCATCCTTGACAAGATTTGCTATCAGTTTCGGATCCTTCGTATCGTCCTTCAGCTGGCTGTTATCTTCAACCTCCTTTGTCTGCTTCACTGCATAAGGGTTTACCTGGACAACACTGATCCCATTTGAAATCATCCATGTGGCAAGGCAGAACCAGTAGTGGCCTGTCGGCTCTAAGCCTAAAACAATCTGCTTTTTTCCATTCTCAGCAGCAATTTTTACTGCCCACTCCTTTGCGCTCTGGAAATCCCTCCGAATCATTGCCAAACGGAAATGCGGACTTGCTGAGTTCCCTTCCCCTGGTATCAATTGCCCTCATATAGTGTGTTTCACTGCCTACATCGCATCCTAAGATAAGCATGTCATCACTGATAAAAGAGAGTTTTTTATTTTTATCAAACTTACCATTGGTTTCCAACTCATGCCAGGTTGAAGCTGTAAGGCTATCCCTGATTACCTCCGCTTTCTTCAAAAGCTCCTGCTGTTCAAAAATATTTGCTGTTCCTACTTGATTTTTCTTCTTTGTCCCTTTAACATTCATTTTAGATACCTCTTGTATTCTTTAGATTTTTACCAACTGCCAGGTCAGTAATAATCTAAATTTACTTGAGGTATTTTTGTGTGTCAATCTCTTGACCTATTTAAAGTATACAGGAAGCTTCCTATAACAAGGAGCTAGAACGGGTATCAAGCCTTTATAATGAAAAACAGGACTTTAATTTCATCTGCAGGGGTTGGAGCGTAAAGCGCAAATTTTCCGCCTTGCAGATATAGGAAAGTCTTTGTTTGATATTAAAGAACTTAGTCCCCATTGTACTAGCAAAATTATTCCATCTGTGCGGTTGCGATTCATGACAATCCATCTCTTTGCAATTCGCAAACCATTCAAGCAAACGCCAGCCACAACAAAATCAGCTGCCTCTGAAAACTTGCCATGAATCGCAACCGCACAGGTAGTATTTATTTCTTTTTTACCGCCATCCTCCTGCGTATCCACCGGATAACTAATCCGATCACAAGACCCTGCAGGGCAGGAACAAATGAATACAGGCCCATCTCCAGATCAGGGGTATTCCATGTATTCCATTTCCCATTCGCCACAATATTCGCAAGCTGAAATGAAAGAAATCCCCCAAGTATCTCCATCACTCCAAAAAAGAACGGCAGATAATATTTAATAGAATCCTCCCGCATACCATATACTAGGTTCACCACTAAGGCGCAAACCGGCAGAATGAGATAAAATGACAGCACGGCATAGCCAAATGCAGCCGAATTAGTTGGAATAAACCAAAAATATCCAACTATAAACAACCATATGGCAATATAAATAGCCAAAAATATGTTGCTCCAAATAACATTAAAACATCTCTGCAAAAAGTCCCTCATTTTAATCTCCATTTCTACAAGCATTAACAAATCACTTATGCCCTGTCAGATAAACCATTAAAATATCTACAGCATCAGCCAAGGGCAAAATACACTTTGACCCTGACATCATAATATATCATTCTGAAGATATTCCTCCATGAATGAGCGCAGCTCCTCAAATTGTTTACAGGTCTTAGGGTTATCTGAAGGAAAATTCAAAATTTTATCTAAATACCCCTGTTCTTTTACTGCCAGACGGCTCTCTGGATAGACAAGCTCAAAAACCAATGCCGCATGCCCTACAATATTATCCACACAGGTACGTTTCAAACTGCGCAAAACGGCATGTTTTCCAAAAAACTCATTCATAACTTCTTCCGTCACTACAGCATTTCTTAACTCCTCCGTGCTGACATTATAAATTACCTCCAGCGGCACATCATGATTTACTTTCAGAATATCAATCTTATCTGCATCCCGCAGAATGTCGCAAAACATCTTTGTGCGCTCATCCAGCCCTTCCTCAACACGGTATGCACTATGATTATAAACTGCCGTCCGGATAATGCGGTACTCATCATCCTGCTCATGAATTGCCAGATAATCGTGGATTCTGCCTTCATCAAACAAAATTTCCACCGCATAGTGTGCATGGTCAATAGATTCAGCATCAGAAAAAGTTCCATACTTCCTTAACTGTTCAAATCTTCCCACATCATGAAGCATACCGATGCTCCATGCCAGATCTGCATCTGCAGCGCTAAGATCCAGGCTAGTTGCAATCCTGCGGCATAAACCCGCCACACGGTATGTATGGTCTATTTTTAATTTAATTTTGCCATCGGAACAATCATAGCGGCCCGTGTATTCTGCAAAAGCATCTAACACTTTCTGACAATCCATAGAAATCCCCATTTCTGTAAGGTGAACTCCGTTCATCCCTGTTCTATTGCACATAACAAATTTGTGACAAGCGTATGTAGACACAATAATTGCGAAAAAACATAGTCCTCTTTGTGAAAAATATTCTTTTCACGCCAAAAACTCCGCCTCAAATTATCTGCCAGGAATTAACCGTGCAATCCTTCCTGC
Source organism: bacterium D16-36 (assembly GCA_003611745.1). Lineage (GTDB taxonomy): Bacteria > Bacillota > Clostridia > Lachnospirales > Lachnospiraceae > Butyribacter. The sequence goes on from RAYF01000045.1 coordinate 3,224, forward strand.
AAATTCATTGAAATTCTGTGTCTGTAAAATAACCTTTCCCGGGCCTGTCAATTTGGTTAAAAATAAACCTTCACCGCCCAAAAAAATATTTTTCAGCCCCTTTACCGTCTCAATCTCATACTGTACTGTTTTCTGAAAACCGACCACATTTCCTGTATCTACTTTAATTACCTCACCCGGTGCAAGGTCTTTTATCACCTTATCTCCATCAATCTCTAAAAATACCATGCCCTGCCCTGAAATTTCCTGCAAAATAAATCCCTCTCCGCCAAACAAACCACTGGAAAACTTCTTTGTAAAGGTAATATTTAAATTAACACTAGGCTCAGCACATAAAAAGGCCCCTTTCTGGCAGATTAAGCCGCCAGACTCCCCTACATTAACCGGAAGGATTTCCCCAGCTACCGTAGATGCAAATGCAACCATGGCACCAGCCGCCTGCGCGGTATAATGTGCCATAAACATAGACTCCCCAGCAAACATACGCCCAACACCTTTTAAAATACCGCCATTCGTATTTGTATCCATGGCAATTCCACCTGACATCCACGCCATCCCGCCTGATTGCGTGTACATCGATTCTCCTGGCTGGTCAAACAATACTTCCACTGCCGGCATTGTGTTTCCAATAAGTTTATACTGCATTTCTTCCTCATTTCTGCATCACTCTTCCTGCACACAAATCTGTGTTGTGATGCGAACACAAACCTGTTATGTGAATTTCATTCTTTGAAGCAAAACACCCGCAAAAATATCCCAATGCTGTAAAACAGTAAAAAATAGCGGGCATGCTTTTGCACACCCACTATTATATCATAAAATCATCTACTTTAAAATCTAAATTATTAGAAATATTTACTGTTCTTTGAAGCTGCATATGATAAATTTTTGTTCAGAACATGCTTAATTTCTTAGGTGAATAGAATCTTCTGAACCAAAATTAGTAACTTTATTTTCCATCAGTCCCTTACCTTAAAAGCAAAAGAGGATCCACCGTCTCCTTCCCCTCATTTACCTGAAAATAAAGGTTGCTGCCCTCTTCGGAAAAATACTTTGTCGGCTTCGCGATAGTTCCAATAACATCGCCCTCTTTCAGCTCATCCCCTTTATTGACAGATATATTATCCAACTGCCCGTACGCTACTGTAAAATCACTTCCAATATCTGTAGTTACAACTGTACCCAATTCATCATCTTTTTCAATTTTCGTCACTCGGCAGTCAGCCGCAGCCTTGACATTCGTTCCTTTTTTAGCAGAAATCACAATGCCAGGGTTACATTTATACTGTGCAAGCGTTTTAAAATAGACGGTATTATTCATGCTGTATTTTAAAATCACATCTCCCTGTACAGGCCAGAGAAGACCTGCGCTTTCATGAAAAGAATGTTTAATTTGGTTTGCCGCAGCTGATACAGGTTTAGACTGAGTCTTCTGGCTCACTTTCGACACTGTTTTTTCCTTCTTGGCTTTGTTCTCCTTCTTTTTGGAATCAGTACTGCTTTTATCTTTCCCGCTATCTACAGAAACCGGCTTGTCCTCTTTCTTCAGGATATTCTCTGACACCTTCGCATTTGTCTGTGCTGTATCCTTATCCTGCCTGACATCTGGCGAAGCCGTTACTTTGGCGGTAGTGTCCGGCATTTCTGTAGCGATATCCGCCATCAGCTTGCTATCACTGTCTGTACTTTTGTTATGGTAATAAACGGCACCCACCGCTATAATTGCCACAAGCAATGTACACGCAGAAATATAAAAGCCTTTTTTCTTCCAAAATGATTCCTTCTCTTCAAACATATCGTTCTCCTCCATTCTGCATATAATAAACTTAGCACCCCGATTCTATCGGAGTGCTACGATATCATCTGTTAGTATTTTTAACAGATAATTTGACTTTATACATTTTTCCTGCAAATGAAAGAAACAATTTGTATAATACATTTTTAAGGAAGAGATGATTTAATCAGCGTTTCCTTAAATATAATAATGGTGCCTTGAAAGAAGCAGCTGCCATCCCTCCTGCTTTTACTGATTTCATTCTGACAGATCCTCTTCTGTCTTTTGTAAATCCTGCTGCGGAATCACCGGCCCATGCGCCTGCGGTACACTCTTCTGGGGCACTGCTGAATTATTTCCCTGCGGCATATTCTGCTGCAGTACCTCCGGTTCATTCCTCCTCTGCATATCCTGCTGGGACATTGCTGGATTATTTCTCTGCGGCATATCCTGCTGCGGTACTGCTGGCCCATTCCCTCTCTGCATATTCTGATTCGTATATTGCCCTCTACCTGCTGCTCCTGCTTGATATGGCGGCATTTGAGTATTCGCAACGGTATAGCGTACTGTATTATATGTGACTGGCACAGGCACTGCCACTGTCTTCTGATGATAATATACCACATATGTGTCACTTAAAATATCATGAAGCCCCCGTTTCGTCTTATCTGCACCAATCATAATATACCCAGCATATAAAATCAGTGCAGACAAAAACTTTCCGACACTCTCACGAAATACGATTTCAAAAAAAGTCGGCCTGCGGTCCTCTGTGCTAACCACACGAATCTGTAACAGTTTTTTCCCAAGAGTAGAACCTGTATAATAAGTCAACAAGACAAAATATGCCGTCTTTAACAAATATAGAACAATATCATATGCCGAATACTGGAAAATAAAATCCTGCAGCAAAAAATCTGCTGTTCCGCTTAATGAGGCAATCCACATTGGAATGCGAATCACAAGCAGTAAAGCTCCAACAATAATCCAGTCGATAAGATATGCTGACAGACGGACAAAGAAACCCGCATAAACCTGAGAGTCTGTATTATTTTGCATAATATTTCAACACCCCATTTCCTTTGTTTTCCAAAATATCTGTCGCGAGGTCTATGTCCGATTTCGGCACAATTTCTTCAATTGCCCCAAATAAAGTACCCAAAAAGCTTCCCATCTCATCTTCTGGGGCATAAAACAAAATATCCGGATTACAGCCGATTTCGCTTGTAAATTCTCTCTTTTCCTCTTCTAATGTCCCAATTTCATCAATCAAAAGATTCTGTTTTGCCTGTTTTGCAGAATAAATACGCCCATCTGCCAGTTCCCTGACAAGCGCCTCGTCCATTCCGCGCCCTTCTTTTACAATGTCTACAAACTGGTCATAGGCTTCATCCACTAAGCTTTGCAGGATTTCAGACTGCTCTTCTGTTAAATCCAATCCAGATGAGCCCATAGCCTTATTTTTACCGCTTGTAATATCAATTTCCTTAATTCCAAGTTTATCGTACAAATCCTTACAATTTACCAGAGAAACAATAACACCGATAGAACCAGTCCAGCAGTTACGGTTTGCATAAATTTTGTCAGCCGCCATCGCTATATAATAGCCGCCGGAACAAGCTTCCGACGCAAAATATGCCCAGATAGGGCGATTTGTATTCCGCTTATATTCCATCAGCCTCATATATAATTCATCGGACTGGTAAACCGCCCCACCGGGGCTGTCCACATATAAAAGAATGCCTTGATTCAGATCAGATTTTTCCATCTGTTCAATGTAATTCATATACAAATTGTGGTTATATCCTGTAGATACAAACCGGCTGGACGAAGCGCCAATCTCCCCTACAATATTCAATACCCCAATAAATTCATTGTCCGGCAGCACCACACTGTCAGCCAGTCCATACTCCACAAATTTTTCAAAGGCAGAGCCAAAATTTTTAGTATTCTTTTCAAAAAATGTATTAAGCAATACATTTGATACAATGCCTGTAACGCCGACAGCGATTATAACTATGCCTGTAATAATAATCCCAATCAACTGTTTCTTTTTCATTATAGTCCCCATTTCTGTGCTGCCATAAAATTTTTTCTATTATTCGTAATCCTCCATGCCGCCTATGGCGGCTCAAATAGTGAAGAAAAATGCTGTTTTTGCATTTTCACACTATGCACTCCTCCATCAACATCAGGCAGCACGCAGATGCAAATGGAAAAACTGGCGGCACATCAAAAATGAATGTCCGCCAGCTCTATTTTCAATAATCTAAAGTAGAGAACAAAATGCCCTGCATATAGTCATTGTACATACCAGATTTAATCCTCATCAGGTACCTCAACAGTAACCTTTTCAAGCTTCCAAATTTCCTTAGCATACTCTTCTATTGTTCTGTCAGAAGAGAATTTCCCACATTTTGCCACATTAAGCATAGCCATTTTAGCCCACCTTGCTGTATCCTTATATGCCTCCTCTGCGCGCTTCTGCGCCTCTGCATAAGAACGGAAATCTGCCAGAATAAAATACATATCCGGCCTCCCGCTGCCAGTATCCAACAAAGAATTGTAGATATCACGGAATTCCTCCAGATTTCCCGGTGAATATGTGCCGTCTACTAACTGTGTCAGCACTGCACGGATTTCCGAATCAATATTATATATCTCCCTTGGATTGTACTGATTATTTTGCTCATAAGCAATTACTTCATCAGAGGAAAGCCCAAAGATAAATGCATTGTCCTCACCGACTTCCTCTACAATTTCTACGTTTGCACCGTCCATGGTTCCCAAAGTCACCGCACCATTCAGCATAAATTTCATATTGCCTGTTCCTGACGCCTCTTTACTTGCAGTAGAAATCTGCTCTGATACATCAGCAGCCGCAAAAATTAATTCTGCATTTGATACACGATAATTTTCAATAAAAACAACTTTAATCTTATCTTCAATTGACTTATCATTATTAATCACATCTGCAACGCTGTTAATCAGCTTGATAATCGCTTTTGCCCTATGATAACCTGCCGAAGCTTTTGCACCAAAAATAAATGTTCTTGGATAAAATTCCATTTCTGGATTTTTCTTAAGCTCATTATACAAATACATAATGTGCAGAATATTCAGTAATTGGCGTTTGTACTCGTGCAGCCTCTTAACCTGTACATCAAAAATAGAACGCGGATTTACCTCGATGCCGTTATGTTCTTTTATATATTTGGCCAAACGGATTTTATTCTGGTACTTAATATTCATAAACTCTTTCTGGCAAAGTTCATCATTCACATATACAGACAGTTCATCTATATGTTTCAGATTTGTAATCCATTCATCACCTATTTTTTTAGTAACCCAATCGGCCAGAAGAGGGTTTCCATGAAGAAGAAACCTTCTCTGGGTGATTCCGTTCGTTTTGTTGTTAAATTTCTCCGGCATCATCAAATAGAAATCTTTTAATTCCTGATTTTTTAAGATTTCGGTATGAAGCCTTGCAACGCCATTGACAGAAAAACCTGCTGCAATCGCCAGATGGGCCATCTTAACCTGTCCATCGTAAATAATTGCCATTTTTTCAACCTTACTGTAATCATCAGGATATGTTCTCTGGATATCCAGTACAAAACGGCGGTTAATCTCCTCAATAATCTGATAGATACGCGGAAGAAGCCTTGAGAAAAGCTCTAAAGGCCATTTCTCCAATGCCTCTGACATAATCGTATGATTTGTATAGGCACATGTTTTATTGGTAATGCTCCATGCTTCATCCCACTCAAGCCCATATTCATCTACAAGGATACGCATTAACTCTGCTACTGTAACCGTTGGATGCGTATCATTTAACTGAAAGCACACTTTCTCATAAATCTTACGGATATCATCATGCTTCTCCATATATTTCATAACTGCACGCTGTACACTTGCAGAAACAAAGAAATACTGCTGTTTCAGGCGCAGTTCCTTACCAGCTATATGATTGTCGTTTGGATAAAGCACCTCACAGATAGTACGAGCCAGATTCTGCTGCTCTACTGCTTTCTGGTAATCACCTTTATCAAAGGAATCCAGATTAAAGTTATCAATCGCCTCCGCGTCCCAGATACGAAGCGTATTTACTACATTATTATTATATCCAACGATTGGCAAATCATATGGAACCGCTAATACTGACTGATAATTTTCCTGAATAAATTTGTTGCGCCCTGTCTGTTCATCCCTGCGCATAGCCACATAGCCACCAAATTTTACCTCTATTGCATACTCTGGACGCTTAATTTCAAACGGATTTCCATATTTTAACCAGTTATCAGGTTTCTCTACCTGATAACCATTCTCGATCGCCTGTTTAAACATGCCATATTTATAACGAATACCGCAGCCATAAGCCGGATATCCCAATGTTGACAAAGAATCCAGAAAACATGCTGCGAGACGCCCCAAACCGCCATTTCCAAGAGCAGCATCCGGTTCCTGATCTTCAATTACATCCAGATTCATGCCTAATTCCTCGATTGCCTCTTTAATCGCCTGATTTCCCTTTAGATTAATAATAATATTCCCTAATGCACGGCCAGTAAGAAATTCCATAGATAAATAATATACGGTTTTTGCATCCTTCTCCTCATATGTTTTGTGTGTCGCCATCCACTGATCAACAATAATATCCTTTACCGCATAAGAGACAGCCTGAAATAACTGCTGGTCATCTGCTTCCTTGATAGACTTACGGAAAAGAACTTTTACATAGTCTTCTACCTCTTTTTTAAATTCTTCTTTATTAATTTCCTTCATAATTTGCCTAGCCCTCCTGTGTTCGAATCCGGAATGTCATGTAACTTTAATATTATATAACACCACTAGCAAAAAAGCAATTTATACATGAATAATTCGTCATTCTACACAGAATTTTTATCAAATTATATGCTTATTTTTACGCCTCTGGGTAAATCTGCCATATTTTTTTATATTTTCTTACGGCAAAAAGAATATTCTAGTAAAAATCACCATATATAATAATAAAATCTGGTTCCATAGGAGAAGCTCTCATGCCCCGTCATATTAACCAACCATTTGTATATTTTAGAATACTAATATTTTTTTGCTGCTGCCTGCTTCTTGCTGGATGCAGCCACAATGATGCCCCTGAAAAGACAAAAGACCTTGATTTTACCATTGTCTCTGGCACAGATATCCCTGAAGAACTGCAAAACCTGATACAGGACCGCCAAGAAAACCCCTTTGAACTGACATTTTCAGATAAAGCCTTTCTCTATATTATTAAAGGTTATGGAAAGCAGAAAAGCGGCGGATATAATATTGTAGTAAATGATTTTTATCAGTCAGGTGATCAGCTCGTCTTTGATACCGACTTGTTCGGCCCCAAAGCAGATGAAAAGGTATCTGAATCTATATCATATCCATATATTGTGATTAAGGCAAAATACCTTGAAAACCCTGTAGTATTCCGTTAAAACTGCCCATACATACAAGAAAGGATTAAATTAACTAACTTTAATGTGCTTACAACAAATATAACAGTCTTTTAATCTCCATCCACCTTTACTAACTGGTACGAAATATCCGCAAATGTTATAATATCATTTTCTTTACATGGTGTTTTAACATAGGCGGATATCTTATTGCCATTTAAGTATGTCCCATTTGTCGAAATAGTATCCATTAGATAAAAACCATCCTGTTCGCTAAAAAACAATGCATGACGGCGACTGACTGTCCCAAAAGGGAGGAACAAATCACTTTCCTTCTCCCTTCCTACTGCCAATTTCTCCTGGCGGATAAAACATCCTGCCCCCTCCTGCCCACAAAATAATTTCCTCCATAGTTTTCCATTTCGGCTATCCGGCAACGGCTTTAGCAAATATTTTGTACTGATATTCCTTTCGCTGCCCTGCCCCTCCCCATGCATTTGTTTACTGTGAGCCGGCAGCACATTCTCACTTTTTGCTTTCTGCAGGTAGGATAAAAGGTTTTCTAGTATGAATCCATCCTTATCTAACAATTCATACAACCCATAAATTAAACTTACTGCATTTTTATCTGAGTGGTCCGTATGCTGCATCAGATATTCCAGTAACATTGTATATTCTTTTGCAGCCTCTCCATCTTTTCCCGGCAAATAACATAAAAAAACTTTCTTTTCACAGCGGTTCCAGAAAATCCACTCTGGCAAAAGCAAATATCCACTTTCATCCAGTAGATATTCCTGCCCCCTCTCCAATATCTTTAGAATTTCCTCGCATAAAAAGCAAAGTGTTTCAAAATCTCCCATCTTCCGGTGAAAAAATGTCTCTACCCTCTGCAGGGAATGATAAGCATACCGAAAACATATCTGGTTATCTATATAATAATAATCAAAAGGTAAAAAACCTAAAATTTGATTATTCTCCAGCATCCGCCATGCAAGCTCACCCTTCTTTAACTGTTCTGCCTCTGTCTGCCATAAAACCCATTGATTTTTTTCATCTAATTCCAACCCCTCCAAACTCCAGCCTCCTTTCCCAATATCTTCACATTTTCTCCTGCGTACACCACAAGCCAAATACATTACCCTCAAGGAGCTAAAAATTTATCTGCCACCCTCTTCTTCTTTCTTTCTGAAAATTTCATTTCCGAAACGAATAACCAGTTCGGGCTGGATTTTATAATAAGATTCTGACAAAATAATCTCTTGCTTCCCATTAATAAAATACGTAAGAACAGGTATCCCCAGATTTGCATCCGCCTTCACTTTTCCACTGACTACACTCTTTTTATTCTTTATCTCTATTTCCTGTACATCAACGAGCCATAATGCCTTTGATATGTATTTACCATAATCCTTTTTCTCAATCTCCTCGCCTTCTGCCAGCAGAAAAATAACATTATCCAGATTTGCCTGCAGCATGGCCTTGTCATGCAATAGAAATAAAACATACATTATCACAAATGCAATCCCCAGAATAATAGGGACAATAAAGGCTGCTTCCACCGTATAACTTCCATCCGCTTTCTTACATAGAAATCCTTTTGCACTTGGCGACTGCTCTGATTCTATTCTCTGTCCATCCATTCCTATCACCTAATTATCCGAATCCCTGCCACAAGCAGATAAGCACATAATATAAATGGTGTCAGCGGTATAGAATACTTCTTATTTACTCCCCTAACTGCCCATAAAAAAACTGCTGCCAGAAATGCCAGAAAAAAGGCGACATAAATTAATAATAAGTTATCATATAGGCCTACCCCTGCTCCTGTCATGCAAAATACTAAAGCATCCCCTTTTCCTATCTGTCCTCTGGTTATAACGCTGATTAAGTAAAAAAACGCCCCAATCCCGACAGATGCAATCCATATTGCCGCCCCGCCTTTTCCCATCCAATACTGGGCACCCATCAATACCGGCAATTCAACCAGCACTACAACAAGATATATTTTCTTTTCCTTGATATCTTTTATTGCCTCCACAACTAACCCTGCCAACAAAATACAAAAAATAACTTTCTCTATGAATTCTTTTGCCATATCAAACTCCAATCTTAAAATATACTGTATAAATCTAATGATTACAGAGATTTAGGCCGTTTTTTCCTTAAAAATACAACCAATCACTAATGCAATATCTTCCAAATAACCAGACTATTACTTCGGAAGTTAAATACGTGTAGGATAAACTTTCATCCTGCATCAACCACATTTGCTGCAGGATGCCATATTTCCTGTCTCTGACAGTTTTACTCTGCGTACGGTCCTTTTTAACCCAGAACAGCCCTTTGTAATATGGTAACTATCCCCATATATTGTAATATATACAACGGTATTATCTGTAAACTGCATGTTTCGGCTGCATCTTCTGCACAGCTTATATTTTGCCCCTGAACGGTTTCTCTGCCTCATAGCCTTTTGATATTCCATACCCTGAATATTAGGGTTCAGATAAACGCATTCCTGCTTCTTGTGGTACACGCTTCCATTTTCAGCAATATAGACATATTCCTCTGTATCCTTATCATCAGGCACCATACTCTTTCCCTGATACCGGCTTATCTTCATCTGCTGGTACAGAGGAATCTGAAAAAACTCCCCTCCCAGAAACGGAATCTTCACAAGCTGCTCTGCAAAGCAAATTTCCTTCTTCTCGTTCCATTGAATCCATATTGACTGTTTTAATAATCCCTCCGCTGTCCCAAGCTTTGTGCCAAAGCATTCATACTGCTGAACCGCAGACGCTAAACGCATCTGTGTCTGATTAATGCCTGCCAGCATCTGAAAAAGGTACAGCATGGAAAATAATGCCAGAAAAAACGCAGTTGCACAAAAGGATGCCTCAACGGTAAGGGAACCTCTCAACCCACAATGCCTCCCGCAAAATACCCCAGACCATTTCCATCTTCTCCTTTTCGCGAAAAGCGGATAGGAATATCCTCTATTTTGATGGCTTTTGTTGTGCTGGGAAGCCTCTTTTTGTATTTGCAAGTTTATCATTATTTTATAAAGTAGCACCTCAAAATAGAGGACATCCCTATCCGCTTTTATATTCATAGTACACCTCCAATTCCCTAACATCTGTGTCCCCGCTATTCCCACCCACAAAAGGCAGGTTCCCAAACAAGAATGGAATCTGATAACACACCTTATATCTGCTCTGGCAGATACAGGAATTGATAGAAAAGGATTGATTATATTTTTCCCGCAAATCATATTGAATTAAATCATAAATACGGTTTCTTATTTTTTCTTCCGATTGCCCCAACAGAAAAAGCCAGAGATATTGCTGATATGAAATATCTGCTGCAGCCAATCCTCCACCCTTAACATATGCCCTTGCCTTTGATGCAAAAAGATTTCTGGATGCCAGACAGATTTCCTCATATTTCATCTTCAAATCTTTTGATGTTTTAACTACTGGTACATGCCTTCCCTCCAAAAGTGCTGTCACATCGACACACGCCTCCTGAAAGGCAAGAATTAAAAGTATCGTATACTGTACTGCACGTATTACGGGGGGCATTCCTGTAAAGCCGGCCAGAATCGTTGCCGTGATAAAGCTTTTTTCCTGTAATATTTTATCAGACACAATACATCCAAAGTTTAACAATAGCCGGATACATAAAATCTTATTTACCACATTGGATAAATTATCCTTTTCCCTCCCCTTCCCAGCCACCAGATATTCCAACCCATATTTTGTGGTACGTTTTTTATCTTCCGTATAATTGCTAAACTGTTTATTGGCGTAACAAATGTATTTTATCTTATCTGCCCCTTTCGCCAACAGACTTTTATCCTCATTCGCGGCAACAGACACATCAGCCTCTGCACCTCCCTCTTCCATCAGCGCCCCCAAGTAATCTGCCGCCCCTGCTTTATCTTTTTTGCTTTTTGCCTCATCCCTCTCCAACCTGACATCCGAACTTCCGCTCGGTTCAATAACGCCATTTGACAAACTCCCTGCATTGCAGACTAGATCCAGAATCCCGTCACGCATCATATCAGTAAAAACCTTTAATGGATTTCCACCGGCTGTATCCTGCCCCAAGGCATCACCCCTGTTAACTGGTTGTTCCCCTGCTGCCCCCTGCTCTTTCGGAATATCAAATCTGCCCTCCTCATATTCTTTCGTCAATGCCAGATTCGTTTGAATATGTTCATTATCTGATTTCCCTGAAACCTTATTTCTAATTTCTTCTGTCAGATCCTTAACTGCCGTACTTTTCAAATAAGCCCCAATCTGTTTGATAAATATATCACAATCTGTCAACAATCCTGCTTCAGATACTACCCCTTCCACTGACTGAAAACGATATAGGTTCCCATAACTTTTACTTGCACCTTCGGGCTTATACCGCGCATTCTCTATCAGAATATCTGTAAACTCTTCTGCAAGTTCATTAACCCCTTTTCCATCAAAACCTCCGTAGGCAAACAATCCGTAATCTGCATAAAGCTCCCTGTTATAATCCCCAAAAACAGTCATTGCGGCTGAATGTGCCGCCGTCCGCAGATATCCGGCAGAAGATAAAACCCTTACATTTTCAAATGCTGCACCTATCAGAGAAAAAAACAGCAGAAACAGAATTGTCAAAAACACAGTAATACTTCCTGAATACATTATGTAACTATCGTTTTCTATATTTTTTCCTAACTCTCTGCACATTATCTGCTGCCCTCCCTCTGATTTTATCTGCTAATTAATAGTTATTTTCTTATTAATTGTAGTTGTATCCCCCTTTATCTGCTTAAATGCCTTTGATACAATATCTACAATCTGCTCTCTAAAAATGACAATAAGCATAATCAATACCACTAATATTAAAATAATTTCTACAATACCAATCCCATCTTCTTCTTTCCAAAAATCCTTAATCTGATTTATCATCGTCTACCTCCTAATTTATAAATGTAGGGTTTTAATACCCAACAACTGGTTGTGGTTTCTCCTCTTATTACCGAAACTCCTTCTATGCACTTTGTTTATCTTTTTCTATACAGTTACATACTGTAAAAGGCAGCATATAGAATCAATGCAAAGACAATTACCATCATAAGCATCATCGGCAGCAGCAATTTTGTCCCTGCCTCCTCTCCCAATGCTTTGGCATTTTCTTTCCTCTCCCGGAATGCATCTTCCACCTCATAATCCAACAGTCTAAGCAAATCGTCCGATCCTTTTTTCAGATTTTGGACTATCAATGTACAAAATTTCATATACTGTAAAAGCCCGGTTCTTTTCCCAAAAAGTTCATATGCCCTAGCCTCTCCCATTCCATTTTCCATTTCCCTCATGGAAACCAGCATCTCTTCATATACATAATGCCTCTCCTTCCTCTCATTTTTATAATCTCCTGCTATCCTCTCCCACGCGCCCTTTACATTAAGCCCTGCTCCCACCAGCAAAACAAAGTGCTCCACAAATTCTGGATAGTCCATCCTAAGTTCCTTCTCGCGGCGTTGGATTTCTTTGCGCATCCTATCTTCCTGCAATAAAATCATCATTACCATGAAAAACAAGGACGCTCCCGCAATCATATGCGAAACCTGAATTTTCTTTTCCTTGTAGCTTACCTTTTTCCCTGCGGCTTTATCTGGAAGTCTTAGGTAAGACTCTGCCTTGCTTTTTTCCTGTGCCGTTTGCAATTCCTTCTGCCAGCTCTCCCATTTCCGCTCCTCCTTAGTCCTTTCCTTCGGCAATATAGTCAGCATTTTTGTCACAGATTTTTCCATGTCACCATAAGAAAAAATCACTTGGATTTCTATCTGTTGTTTCTCTTCCAGTTCCTCATTGTAGATACTCCCATCTTCCCCTATCAGCCCATCTGCATCCAGCCTCCAGCTTATATTTATGGCGTTTCCATCTATCTGAGTTACCAGATTCAACGGTTTGGTTATACTCTCCGGTGAAGTGTTTTCACCAAGATACTGCTGATTTACAAAAGTTTTTGCCTCTTTTAGCTTTTTCTGAAATTGTTTATCAGTATATTGTTTTCTGGAAACCGGAATTACCACTTCCTTTGCATCCCCATCAATCTCTGCCGACAAAGTTACCGTCTTTTCCTGCCCCAGCACACTATCCCTCTCTAAAAAGTATTTTTCAATCAGTTTTCCCTTCTGCTCTATGAGGCTGCCTGCCGACAACAAAAAGAGGCTGCACATAAATACTGCTGCTATAAGGCATGCCATCTTCCCATAATAGAGGCAGAAAATGTCTTCTTCCCCCTTCCCAACATATACCTTTTTCATAAAATCCAGCCTGTCACCCTTTACCCTCCAGTGAAACCGCCGCCGCAATTTCATAACCGGATACATGATCCCTTTATAAAAAATACCATACCAGCCATTTATTCTTTTTACTTTCTGAAAAGAATATTTTGCGCTTTTTTCCATCCAGATAAAATAAAATAGCAAGAAAAAAAATAAGATAAAACAAACTTCTCCAAGATACATTGCATTCCTGCCCTTCTGGCAAACCAGCCTCAAAAAAAAACATCCAAAATTGTACCGCCTTGCTAAAGCCTGTTCTGTTATACTTTTATATCGCTAACCCTTTCACTCCACCAATAAGCAAGGACATAAAGAATCAATAGAACTGTCATAAAGAACCGCCCGGAGGCTTGATAAAGACAATCGAGAAAACCTGGTGAGCAGAGCCAGAAGTAGAGAATCATCCCCAGTGGAATCAGATTCATAATCCGGCTTTCCATTCTTTTTCCGGCTATCATCGTTTGAATTTCACGCTTGACCTCAATTTTTTCACTGATTTTTACTGCTGCCAGTCTTGTAATAGAGATCAAATCTCCCCCTGTACGTTTTGCAGTCTGGAACACTTTAACAAAATGCTTAATATCCTCTGTCTGCCACCTGCCTGCAAAATCCAACAGTACCCTTTCCACAGGCTGGTTTAAATCAAACTGCCTGTCCATCCTTTCAAACTCAGAGGCCAGCAGGGAACCCTCCCCATACAACAGCACCAGATCCTTTCTTGCCTCAACGATTGCATTCTCCATAGAATATCCCGCCCCCAATGCAGCTGCAATTCCCAGAAGCCCCTCCCTAAACTCCAAAGTAATCTCATAATGCTGCCTTTTTTGATACTCTTTTCCCTCGCGGATAATGTAATAAATCCCATAAATCACAGACAGGACGCATGATATCACAGCATTACGGTAAAATAAGCAGGTGACAGCCATTGCCAGCAAAAAACCTTTTAGAAATCTAGTACAGTACATCTTAATATTCATCTTTTTATCCATCTGCCCTCCTAACTACATCAGTCCAAATCCAATTCTATCCCGGCTGCCAGCAACTTTTCCTGATGACGTAATTCTTTAGAAATCCGTTTTAGTTTTCCTATTACTTTCCCATCTGCTGCTTTTCCCTCCTCACAGAATTGAAACAGCGGCTTTAAACAAATTTCCCCGTTATCCATTCCAATTACCTCATCAATCTCCAGTATCTTTCTGGTTTTATCTCTCAACCTCCCCAACTGGACAACAATGTCCAGAGCAGAAGCTATCTGGTTTCTCACTGCCAGCAGCGGAATATCCATGCCAATGAGCACTAAAGTTTCCAGACGGTTCAGCATATCCTTAGGGCTGTTCGCATGGCCGGTACAGAGGCTGCCATCGTGGCCTGTATTCATCACATTGAGAAGCTCACAGGCAGCCGCATCCCTCACTTCCCCTAAAATTATCCTGTCCGGCCTCATACGCAATGCTGACTTAATCAGATCACGAATGGTAATCTCATTTTTGCCTTCGATATTAGCATTCCTGACCTCCAGCCTGACCAGATTAGGAATTCCCCTAATCTGCAGCTCTGCGGCGTCCTCTATCACAATAATTCTTTCCTCACTCGGAATATATTCAGACAGGACATTTAAAAACGTTGTCTTTCCGCTCCCTGTGCCGCCGCTGATAAAAATATTATATTTTGCCTGCACCAGTTTCATTAGGAATCCTGCTGCCTCTTCTGTGATAGAACCTATCTCCAACAGCTTGTCCATAGAAATAGGCTGTTCTGGAAATTTTCGGATTGTGACAACCGGCCCTTCCAAGGCAACAGGCGGCAATACTATATTTACACGGGAGCCGTCAAGCAGCCTCACATCCACAATAGGATTTGCTTCATTAACCCTGCGGTTAACTTTCCCTACAATCTGTTGCACAACATCTTCTAATTTACTTTGGCTGGAAAAACTTTTCGGATAGGGGAGCAGACTGCCCTCCCTCTCAATAAATATATGATTGGGGCCGTTGACCATAATTTCCGTAATGCTGTTATCTTCCAATATCTCCTGAAGGACATCCAGTTTTCGGATAGAATTAAAGATTGTCCTTATCATCTCTTGTTTCTTCCCAACAGGCAGATAGACAGTATGCCCCAGTTTCAGAACCTGTTCCTCAATATATTCCAAAATCTCTTCATCTGTAATCCCATTGTTACAATCCATTTCCCTAAGTATCATTTCTTGAATTTGCTGGCACCTATCTTTCTCCTCCTTTTCTGTCATAATACCTGCCTTTCTGCCCGTTGTATCAGGGCGTATCTTAGAGCTTTTTGCACAAATTATATCCCACACTTTCAAATATACTATACTACCCAAAGACTAATTCACCTCCACACGCAAAAAACTCTCTGCTATTTTTTGGTGTTTCTCCCTCTGTAAGAAACGGAAAAATGCCTGCTCCTTTAATTTTTGTGACTGCGTTACGGATTTCGGCATATATAACTGACTACACTGCTCCATCAGATATATTGCCGCATCCCCCATGTACCCAATATCAAAAACGGTCTTCTCATATCCTGTCTGCTGTAGCAGAACTTTTAAAAAAAGGCTGATATCTTCACAATTCATTTCATACAAATCACGGTAATCCTCCACAGCTGGAATATAGTCCATCCCATCTACGGAAACAATCAGAGTTTCCAGCTTTAGAGCAAGCTTATCCTTTCTCTGTTTTAAATAGAAAATCACCTCTGACATCCCACGGAACTGTACCTGCCCCTGTCCTTTCTTCCCCTCTGGCGAAAGTTCCAGCCCCTGAAATAATTCCATACTGACATACAGTGTTTTGTAATGCTTTGCCAGCCCCTGTGCCATAGAAAGTGCATATTTTGTCACGCCTGCTCCCCCAAATGGTGCATATACACCAATAAAGTCAGCCGTCCTCCCAAGTACTGAATGCTGTGTATAACAAATTCTGTCATCTTCTGCTATCTGTTCCAAAATTTCTTTCACGATATTCTGTGCGGACTGATACTTAAACAGCAGATAGTATTCCGATTGCTCACTTACCTGACTGCCCTCAGATAGAAGCATAATCTTTGGAATCTTTTCCCGTAATCCCCGAATCTCCCCGGCAACCTCTTCCCCGGCAAGAAGGACATCAATCCCTCTGCTCTCTGCTGCCTTCTTTAACATCTCCAGACTGGTAAACAGCCGTGTTTCCATTACACTATGGCTCTTCCGGCACAAATAATCTACCAGACAAGACATATATCCCTGCCTGTCATATAAAGCAATCTGTATCTTTTTTAACAAATTCCCCTCCACCTTCCAAGAAGCACCAAGACATACGCAAAAGCTAAAATCGGTGCCAGGATAATCGTACACTCTGCCGAATCCCTGTCCCTATCATAATACGGCTCTTTATTTCCTCTCCCCGCCGCAAAATATGACAAGACATAATGGAACCGTTTTAAAAAAATCTGATTGCGAAACAGAACAGCCAAAGAAACCATTCCAGAAAGGACAAGCCAGACAACAGATACAGAAAACAAAAAATCAAGCCCATGCATTCCGCCTACCACCGACAAAAGCTTCACATCTCCAGCACCAACCGCCCGCATCTTAAATACAGGAAAAGCAACTGTAATAGTTACCAGTACCGCAGCGGTGCAGTAAAACAGACCCCGCAGGCCCTCCTGCCATAATCTCACAGATAGGCCAAAAATCCATCCCAGCCATATCAGGTAATTGGGAATTATCTTTTTCCTGATATCATATATAGCTGCTGCTGTCAACAGCGGTGTCATAACCAGCTCTCTCAAAAGCGGCACCCCCTTCTCAAAGTGTGCCGCAAATATAACAAACCCTGCCTTACCTGTCAAGCCAAGGTATTTTTGTATATTTTTCACAAAATTTTTTCTATGTAATTGTAAAATAGTACTGCAATGCATAGAGCAGCAGCACTCCCCATATGCCCAAAACACCAGAAACCCCAAGCGTAATTTCGTTAATATTGACGGTAAAATTTCCGCCGCAGGATTCAATCAAAAAATTCGCAATGTAAATGATTATAAGGCCTGACAGGCATCTTATGACAAAATTCAGAATCAGTTTTACCACATCAACACCCATGGTTCCCAGTAAAACCGAAAAACCGCCTATAAATAACATAATAAAAATGGTATTTTCCATCCTCTACCCCTTTCATTCTTGCTCTTAATAATATGACAAGCATTATCTCATTACTAAAAGTATGCGGACGTAATTTTTTTCATTCATTTTCTTTGCATAATTATGGAATTTTCTGTCTATACTTATACTAGAGCGTGTTTGAAAATTCATTCTCACAATCTGCGTCCCCCACTTTGCGCTATATTTGCCTCAAATTTAGTCAATGTAGCCCGCTACACCTCCTAAATTTGGAACAAATCTCCCACAAAGCGTGAAACACATCTTGTAAAAAGCAATTTTCTAACACGCTCTAGATAATCAGAACTTCGTCAGACATATTGCAGTAATATCATAGTGTAAAGGAGGACTAGCCATGAAAATGCTCTGGAAAAAAGAAAAAACTCCCAAAAAGGAAGTTTTTCTAAAAAAGGCGCTGTTAGAAGCACAACGAAACCTGCAGGACGCTTATGCAGGATTGGCTAATGTCAATGAACCCGATTTAATTGACAGTTACATCTATGAACTAAATGCTGCAAATCTACGCTATCAGGTTATTTTACGTGATTATAAATCACTGGAAGATCAGAAATCACCGTTATAAACCCTGCCAAACCTTCTTTTGCAATCATTGCCTTGACTCTGTATTTCAGAAAAACATCGTTATATATACTCAGACATTTCCGTTTTCACTAAAACGCAGATGGACGCAGGCGGTCAAAAACCCCATATAAATCCAAAGTCCCATTTCCCCATATACGGCTCGGGATTGTAATTCCGTTCCTGTCTGCCCCCCGGATTAAATACATCTTTGCCTTTTCTGTATCTAAGGCCCTGTCATTTCCCCGTACAATTGCCCATTCTGCCAGAAGCGCTACAACACCTGCCGTAACGGCTGCCGCCTGACTGGAACCTGTTCGTGAACCATAACGCGCCCTGTCGTTTCTCTCCTGTTCCCCTATCGGATAATTCCCTGCAAACGGAAGTGTACCATATACCTCAACCCCAGGTGCAGCAAAATCCGGTTTTATCTCATTTCCCCTTGTAAAGCCACGGCTGGATTCGGCAGCCACCCCCCTGTTTTCTGAATTATAAAAAGAAGTCGTAATAACTCCCCTGTTATTTCCGGGATCACATATTGTAGTATCTGGATTTGCTTTTAAAAAATATGTCTGGTCATCTATAAAATTTCTAATCGGCAGCCACATATCAAACCTTCTCGTGCTCTGCAGTTCATTAAATACACGTATTTTCCAAACTCCCGATGTAGGATTCTGAAAACGCAGCTGGATGCATTCATCGCCGCTCTCAAAAGAAAACAGCAGATACTCAATATAGACCACAGTCCCCCCAAAAAGAAAACTGACACGCCGCTGCTCTCCCAGCCTTGCCTGCGTTTTCCCGGAATACTCCCCATCTGGTGAAATCAATCCCACAGAATAGAGCTCTGTAGCATCAGTCCACAGCTTTATTGTAAAGCCCCGCTCATTTTCCCCTACCCTGACCTCCACCTCAACATCATCGCCCCCATTGAGTGGATCATTTTGGTAATGGTGGGAGGTATTGGCTTCGTTTCCAGCAGCAGTCACCATCAAAATTCCCCGGTAGTCACCGTAACTTTCCATTAATTCCCCCAGAATACCTCCCCTGTTATGTCCGCCCTGATTTGTTCCCATCCCCAGACAGATTACCAGAGGCATGCCATTCTTTTCCGCAATATTTACAAGATAACGGATTCCTGTCATAATGTCACCTTCAGCATAACATGGGTTGCTGCTCTTGATAAAATAAAAATTTCTTAAATTCTGTTTTGCCTCCTTACATTTAACCATGCAAATAGACGTGTAGGGTGCCACTCCGGAAAAATCAACATTTTCCATAATATTCCCACAGGCCGCCCCTGCCATAAATGTGCCATGCCCATTTATATCCCTGCTTGGCACAATATCTAGTGGAGTATCACTATTTAATGCCCGATTAATATCGTCCGCTGTGTATTCTACTCCATAAGAAAATAATTCTGGAGACCGCTCTCCTTCCCTTGGGTTCTCTACCGTCTGATCCCATATGCTAAGAATGCGCGTCCTTCCATCGCTACCGATAAATGCAGGATGTGAATAGTCAATCCCCTCTCATGTCAAGTAGCTGCAGAAAAGTTTTTAGGCTTTTTATTCAAAAACTTCTCTGTTTTAGCAGTTTCCTTAATAAATACACGCCTTTTTGCATACCTGCTGTCAGGTAATTGCCACAAAATCCCATCTGCCATGTTAAATCATTGCAAAATAAGCTACTTGGGTGAAGAATGCCGGTTTTGCATTCTTCCAGTGTGAGACTTAGATGTTCTTCGGCAAATATCCACAGTGCTTTGTCGATTTTAGAACATCTTCTCACACTTTCCACCTGATTTCTATTTCTTCTTCATTAGAAACCACTATACTATCAATATACTTCTCTATTGCTTCTGCTGTCAACAAGACATCTTCCTCTGGAACAAATTTCTCTGATTCCGTCTTGGCAAGCTGTTCCAGATATTCTTCCAACCAGAACAACACCACCTCTTCCAGAAACATCACATTCACTTGGCTGACACATCCCTCCAATCCGGTCACATACCGGTTATGGCAGGTAAAATAAGGATTCAGCCCCTCCTTTATCCGAAGGTTACGTTTGCAGCATCCGCATATTGCCTTGCCAATCAGTGGATGCCTGCTTCCTTCCGTCCTCTTTTTGGAACTTTTCCCCCTGCTCTTCTGGAGTTCCTCAAAATCCTCCCTTGCAATGATAGGGGCATGGTGGTTTCTTATCATCTTCCACTCTGCCCTTGCTTTCAGGACATTACGGCCTCCCACCTGTCCCCTCTCTGTCTTGCCATACTCCACATCCCCGGCATACACCGGATTGCGTAATATACTGCATACGGTACTGCTGCTCCAGTAAAATTTATCCCCCTTTGGTTTCCGTGAAGTTTTTCCTTTCCTGATCTTAAACTCCACCGGCGTAGGAATATTTTCCAAATTTAGTTTCTTTGCCGTCTGGGAAGAAGTCATCCCCTGCAGGGCAAGGGAAAAAATCTTCCGAACAACCGCTGCCTCGTCCTCACAGATGACAAGCATATGCCTGTCATCCGGAGATTTTTCATAGCCAAACGGGGCATTGCCGCTGACATACTGCCCGCCATCCTTTCTTGCCCGCAGCGAAGTCTTCACTTTCTGCGATAAATCCTTGCTGTATAGGTCATAGAGAAGATTTTTGAAATTTACAACCAAATCGGCGGTGTTTCCCTGAGAACTGCCGCTGTCGTAATGGTCGTTAATGGAAATAAAACGGATTCCCAAAAAGGGGAATATCTGCTCCAGATATGCGCCCACTTCCATATAATCCCTGCCAAACCGTGAAAAATCTTTTACCACCACACAGTCAAACTTCTCATTTCTGGCATCCTCCAGAAGCCTTTGCACCCCCGGACGGTTGAAATTCGTCCCCGAAAAACCGTCATCCTGATATTCCATAACCTCACATTCCTCAAAATGGGAGGCAATATACTTCCTTATTAAAATACGCTGCATGGAGATACTGTTGCTTTCCTCCGCCACGGTTTCATCCGTTTTAGAAAGGCGCATATAGATGGCAATGCGGATTGCATAGGTTACAGTCCTTTCCTTATCCGCCTGCCTGTTTCTTTCTATCTTTTTATTCATATTTTTGAATATGCGGAAGAATGCTGCTTTGCAGCAAGTCCGCTTTTGCGGACGTTTCTTCCCGTGTGAATGGTCTCATTCACACTTGCCTCCTTTCCCCGACCTGCCATATTCATCGGCATACAGTAATTCATTCATGCGGAATGCAAAGGTAATTTTCACCCGATGGCCGGCGTACACATCAATCCGGCGGATCAGGCTATGTATAATATCCTTTGTCAGTTTCGTCTTTTCATTACATTTCATCAGGTTCCGCAGGAACTTCCCTTTTTCCGCTGTCTCACGCTCCATGACGTCTAACCTGCACTGTAGTTTCCTTATCCTCCCTGCCAATTCATGGAGGGACCTCTCCTGTTCCTTTTTCATCTGCTGAAATTCTTCCAGAGAAAGGCTGCCCTCATGGTATTTCAGATACAGCTCGCTCCCTCTCTTTTTCCCGCATTCCTGCTGTTTTTCACACCGGGCAATCTCCTGTCTGATTTGCTGCTTTTGTTCCTCCGCCTGCCTTTCCTGCTCTTTTACCAGCCTGCCCGGACGCAGGCCCGACAGGGCAAACTCCTGATGCAGCGCTGTCTTTACCAAGTCATCCAGTACACCTTTCCCTATGCTCTTTGCCAGACAGTGCAGGTCATCCAGCCTGCGGGATGACGGGCAGTAATAACCATAATAACGGACCGTATGGCTGGAACTGAACTCTTTTGCATTTGCCACCCTTGCCATCCGCTTTCCACAGTCCCCACAGAACAGCACCCCGGCATAAATGTCCTCCTCCGGAGGCACCTTTTTGGAAAAGC
This sequence comes from bacterium D16-36, assembly GCA_003611745.1. Classification (GTDB taxonomy): domain Bacteria; phylum Bacillota; class Clostridia; order Lachnospirales; family Lachnospiraceae; genus Butyribacter. Next base: position 25,379 of record RAYF01000045.1, read on the forward strand.
CGTCCCTGTTACAATATTTTTCTGCCGATTTTTCAAACATGGCAGCCACCCGAAAAAATACCTCCTCACTGACAATGGGCTCATGGGTTCCCCACTTGACGCTGTAATCCCCGCTGTCCACATCATGCCTGTTTCTGATTTTATACTGTTTCCCACAGGCTGTCCCCTGCACCAGACAGCCCATATAGACCGGATTTGTCAGGATTAGTTTGACTGTCGCAGTCCCCCACTGCTCCAAAACCTCCCCTTCCTGCCAGTACACATGCCCTGTCTTTTTATAAATTCCGGGCCGGTGGATTTCCCTCTCATACAGTTTCCCGGCAATCTGGCCCATATTTTGGCCGGATAAATACATTTCGTAAATATCCCTGACTATCCCTGATGTTTCCGGACAGATAAAAAGGCATTTCTTCCCCTCTATCCATTCTGCCCGGTATCCATAAGGTGGGATTCCCCCGGTATAGCTCCCCTGTTCCTGACGGCTTCGCTTGCTGGACTTCACCTTCTGGGCAATATCCCTGGCATACATCTCATTTACCAGATTTTTGAGGTTCAGCGCCATTTCATCCGTACCGGAATCCGTCTCGAATGTATCAATCCCATCCGCAAGGGCAATAAAACGGACACCCATAAAAGGGAAAATCTTCTGGATATAATTTCCCGCCTCTATATGGTTCCTGCCGAAACGGGATAAATCCTTGACAACCACACAGTCAATGCGTTTTTTCCTCACATCCTGCATCATCCGCTCAAAGCCTTCCCGCTTAAAATTGGTTCCGGTCCTGCCCAAATCCGTATAGCAGTCATACAGTTCCATTTCCGGGTGTTCCTTCAGGTACTGCTTTGCCATCGCAATCTGCGTGTCAATGGATTCGTTCTTTCTCTCTGTTCCATCAACAGAGAGTCTCGCATAAACCCCCACATGAAAACGCCTGGAAAGAGGTATCTGCTCTGTTCTTTTCTTTTTGGAAGTACGCGCCATGTCACGATACCTCCTTTCTTTCCTGCTCCATTACCAGTGCATTCCCTTTACTCTCAATAAAATCTGCCAGCATCAGGACTTTTGCAAACATATCCCCTGCCCTCAGTTCCAGAAACACCCGCTTATCCTCATACACAAGAATACGGCTGACGAAAGTCACGAGAATATCCCGGCTTAATTCCGTAATCTCCAGTGTGGATTTCATCTTTTCCAGATTTGCCCCCGCAGACACCCCTGCCTTAAACAAATCCTTAATTGCCTCCTCCTGCTGCCTTATAGCAGCCTCTGCCGCCTGATACTGTGTTTCATAAATCTGCCGGAAATCCTTAAAATCCTCCTCCGTAATGATTCCCTGTTTCAAATCTTCATACAGTCCGCTGCGCAGGGAAACATACTTTTCCTGCTCCTGATGGAGTTTCCGGATTTCTTTATCAAATGCCGCCACTTCATCAAACTGCACTTCCATTGTTTCTATCTGCGTGAGTACATGGCTCTTATCCAAAAACAGTGCGAGCTGCTGTTTAAGGCCTGCCAGGACAAGATGTTTCAGTTCTTCCTCCGGGATGCTGTGCCTTGTGCAGCCAAGCCCCTTATTTCTGGTAGGGCAGATAAAATACACCTTTTCCGTGCCCTTGTAACGGTTTACCCGCCGTATCATCGGCTCCCCACAGTCCCCGCAAAAAAGAAATCCCGTAAACATATGGCACCCTGCTTTCCCTGCCGAAGCCCTTGTGTCAACGGCAAGCAGTCTCTGGACGGTTTTAAAATCCTCCGCCGATACCACCGCCTCATGGGTATCCGGTACACGCACCCATTCTTCTTTTGGCTTTTCCACCGAGCGTTTCACTTTGTGGCTGACCTTTTCGTTTTTCCCCTGCACCATCATTCCCGTGTATAGTTCATTGGTAAGGATTCGCTTAACTGCCACCGCCGACCACTTTGCCTTAACATGGGTGACAAACCCGGTGGAGAATTTTTCCCCCTGCGACTTTTTATATTCCATCGGGGAAAGGATTCCCATACCATCCAGCTTTTCCGCTATGGCAAGGTTGCTTAAGCCTGCGATTTTCCATGCAAATATCTTCTTTACAATCCCGGCGGCATATTCATCCACAAGCAGGCGGTTGATATTCTCCGGGTCCTTGCGGTAACCGTACACGGCAAAGGCCCCGATAAAATCCCCCTTTTCCCTCTTAACCTGCTGGTGGCTCCTGACCTTTTTGGAAATGTCACTGCAGTACGCATCATTGACAAAGTTCTTGACCGGCAGCACCAATGTTTTCTCATTGAAATCCGCCGTCAGCGAATCAAAGTTATCATTCAGTGCAATGAACCGCACAGAAAAAGCCGGGAAGGTTTTCTGAATCAACCGCCCGGCTTCAATATAATCCCGTCCAAATCTGGATAAGTCTTTTACAATTACACAATCAACGTGTCCAGCCTCAATATCTTCCATCATCCGCTGAAAAGAAGGCCTGTCAAAATTTGCCCCCGACCATCCGTCGTCCACATAGATGTCATAAATCTCCATGTCGTCCTGCTTACGGATAAAGGAGCGTATCATATCCCTCTGGGAACGGATGCTGTTGCTCTCCGCACCGCCATCCGATTCATCATCCCTGCTCAGGCGGAGATAGACTGCCACGTTATAAAAATCTTTCTCTTTCATCTGGTATTCCTCCTGATTGATAATTCGTCAGCGTAACCCGTCCTACAGGGTATGGCTCTCCATCAGGATTCCTACTGGTTTAGTCCTGATAAAAGAATAACACGCTCCCTGCGTTTTGTAAACGCCCTTTTCTACATGATTGCAGTCTGCTTTCTGACAAGCTGCACCATGCGGTCATCCAGTGTTTCCTGCACGCCCTCTGCATATCCAATCTGTAATATATATTCCCCCACATTCTGTGCAAACGGATTCTTTACCTGCCCGAAAAAAGACTGTACCCGCTGGTCCAGGCTCTTTGAAGTATCTATTACCACCTCATTTGCGTCCGACAGTTCTTCCCGCCGAAGTTCCATAATGGGTATTTTCTGTAATTCGGATAACTGTTCCATAGTCACTGAAACGCCACTCCTTTCCCTTTCCCATAGGATGCCGGGGCAAAACCATTTTGCCTCTGGTATCATTTTATTAGGAAAGCTGCCTGTCTTATGACCGATAATTTATGCCGCAAGCCCGCACTGTCCCCCACCGCATGATCAATCTCTGCCACGGTTGTGATAGGCCAAAGATCAGGCAAAATAACCAGCCGAGGAAATTCAGAACTTTTGAAACCCTAATCCTATTATTCAAAAAGTGCCTAAAGATGTTAATCTTCAGACACTTAAAAATAGAAAACTATATATTACTCTGCTGTAATTTCTGATACTGATATAATCACTGTTACTTCAGCCTATATCTGCCTTACTGTAGCAATTTGTTTTGGCAGAAGCAATCGAAAAATATAACTTCTTTGGAAACTCTTTGTGCTATGACTAAATTGAGTTTTGATATGAAATTACTTTGCCTGTATATCAAATATCTGGTCAAATCCAGTAAGCTTAAATACATCCATCACTTCGCTGCTTGCATGGATTATGGAAAACTCTCCATTCATATCTTTAAGTTGCTTATATGCTGACATAACTATACGAAGCCCCGCCGATGCGATATATTCCAGTTTATCAAAATCAAGTATCAGGCTCTCTATATCCGAAAGCGCCTCAATTTCCCTGCCCAATTCCGGTGCTGAATTTGTGTCCAGCCATCCCTCGACCGAGAGAATGGCTTTGTTATTTTCCATTGTTTTAGTAATCGTCACTTTTGTCTCCTCCATAAAAAAATTAGCATTAAATTTTCATAGTATTAGAGCGCATCTGAAGAATCATCCTCAAAAAAGTTCAGCCCCTCCAATGCTTCGATTGCATTTGCAAGGTATCTGTTATCCGTTATATTCCATTTGAATCCTAAACGGTAAAGCACTTCGGTTGTAAAGACATTATCATAATCAATCGTGTAGAGTTCCTCATCATCATGGGAAGTATAAGCTATAAGTCCCGATACCGCATCACTTGTTTCATGTTCTGCCGCATATGCATTGACCGTCTCAATGAATTGATCTCCAGGCATGATTTTAATGTCAAAGCCCCTCTCACGCATCTCATATATCACATCACTCATAAAAATCCTGTGGTTGTTGCAGGCATGGAATACCGTAAATCTACTGTCTGTTCCTGCAAGACAGAGCACTGCTGCCGCTGTTTCATCAATTGGGGAAAATTCAGCGCTTTCATTCATGCTATCCATTGGAAATGCGCCAACTGCAGCGTACCCACGCAAACTCCTTAGAAAACCATTCGTGATAAAGTTAATCTGGAACTCCCCATCTCTGTGGCGGCTCATAAGATTACCGACACGAATCACTTTCGCATCAAGACCTTTTGTGGCCGCTTCCAGCACGGCACGTTCTGCAAGGAACTTCGTGCGTATATACTCATTGGCAATTTTCTGCCCAAAATACAAATCATTTTCAGCAAGTTTTTGATCTATTGACGGCCTACCGTCCATACCCTCGCCACCTACTGATATAGTTGAAATCTGTACAAGCCTTCTATTTGCTGATGAGCAGAGGTCTATCAGATATTGGACACCTGTTACATTGATTTTTTCTAACATCTCACCCGCTGCAAAATGTTTGACGCAGGCAGCACAGTTAATCAATGTGGTAAAAGGTACATCTTTTAACCTGTCTACCTCTTTCCTGTCCGTTATGTCACTATCAATGCAGATAATCCTGTCACCAAACAGTTCGGTATATGGCAAGTCAAAATAATACATCAGCATATTCATCAAACGCCTCTCACTTGACTCATATCTGCCTTTGCGCACCATACAATATGCCTTGCCATCGTAATTGTCGAGAAATTCTTTTAACACGTGAATCCCCAGAAAACCTGTTGCACCCGTAATCAGAATATCACCTAACTCCTTTTTCTCCACATAGTCAGCGTTCTGCCTGTTATTTGCAGCAATCAGCGTATCAACTGCGTTGTAGGAATAATTTGCGAATTCATCTGTATTTTCCTTCTGCACCTCATCTCCATATAATGCCTTGGCAAGTGCGCGCACCGTAGGATATTTGAAAATATCTGCATATACCAGAGGAATCTTCTCATTCAGGCACATTACTGCAACCTTGGAAGCAGCAAGGGAGGTACCTCCAATTGCAAAGAAATCATCATCAATTCCTACCTTTTCCCGCCCTAATGCCTTTTCAAACAGCTTGCACAGTTTTATCTGCGCTCCCGTCTGAGGTGCGGCATAATCGGTGCGCCCTTCCATAATGGCAGGCTCTGGCAAAGCACGCTTATCAATCTTTCCGCCAGGCGTAACAGGCATTTTGTCCAGATGTGTATAGAATGCAGGAACCATGTATTCCGGAAGCAATGGACTTAAAAATGCTTTCCAATCCTCCTCTTTGTACTCTGCTCCGGTATAATAAACCGCAATATATGTTACACCGCTCTGATCTACAGGGATTGCCGCCACCTCACAAACACCGTCACGTTTTAGGACTGCCCCCTCAATTTCGCCAAGTTCCACGCGGAATCCATTAATCTTAATCTGTGAGTCAATTCGCCCGATGTATTCAATATTTCCGTCACCTTTCAGACGAACCATATCGCCTGTATGATACAGCCTTTCCTCATCCTTACATGTGGCAAAAGGATTTGGCACAAATACGGACGCTGTTTTTTCCGGCAGATTATGGTAGCCTCTTGCCACCTGCCGCCCTGCCACACAAAGCTCCCCTGGTGCTCCCACAGGTACGCGCTTTAAATTCTCATCTACGATGTAACTCCTTACATTGAGCTGTGATTTGCCAATCGGAATCGTTTTATATTCCTTGTCAACCACAAACTCTGTAGACGAAACGGTATTTTCCGTAGGGCCATAGCCATTTACCATCATGTACTTCCTATCATAATAGCGCTTAAACTTTTCACCTCCCAGAGTGAGAATCCTTAAAGCGCAATCCCCTGTCAGGGTTTCCGCCACAAGCTCACCCATCTGCGTCGGCATGGTCGCTACCGTAATCGGCTCGTTTTCAAAGGTACGGCAGACAGCGACAGCATCCTTCCTGACACTTTCCGGGAAAATATAAAGAGAGGCTCCCACCGTCAAAGGTGTAAACAGGTCATGTACCGAAGCGTCAAAGCAGAAAGAAGAAAATTCGCCATACATATCCTCCGGAACCGTCGTATGAAAGGTAACTGTATGCTCAATTAATGTCATAAGGTTGCGGTGTTCCAGCATAACACCCTTTGGTTTCCCTGTCGAGCCGGAGGTGTAAATCATATATGCCAGATTCTCCGGAAGCGGCGGCGTCAAATCCGCCTTTCCTGTAAAGCCAAGTCCGTCTTTTTCTATCTCGTCAAGATAAATTACATTCTTGTCATACCCCTCTGCCAGCGGTTGATATTTCCTCATAAGAAGAAGATTTTCACTGCCACTGTCAGAGAGCATATATTCAATTCTCTCCTGCGGATATTCCGGATCAAGGGGAACATATGCGCCTCCCGCTTTCATAATTCCTACAAACGCTTCCACAAATTCCCTTGTCCTGCCGCATAAAATTCCGGCAACCTTTTCCCGCCCAAAACCATTATTCTTCAGTTTATCAGCTATATACTCCGACACTGCATCAAGCTCTGCATATGTTATTGTACCGTTCTCATCTTTTACGGCAGTACTGTCCGGATATTTTGACACAGCTTCCCTGAACAGGCCGATAAAAGTCTTCCCCATATATTGCGGCGTATTTACCATCTTATCCTGTTCATCGAACAGAAGGCGTATCTCTGATGGTTCCTTTCCAGCAAGGAAAGCCCTTGTGGTGATTTCAAGGTTTTCTATCAGATACTCTGCCGTCTCCTTTTCAAACAAATCACTTCTGTATTCCAGCTCATAGATGTATTCGCCGTTTTCAATACTCATCATAAGCGATATCGGCTCCTTTGCCGCATTTAAGCCAAGAGGGATTTCTTCCGCATCCTCTCCACAGATTTTAGTAAATTCAAAATTCCCGCCCTGATACACAAACATCGTATCAGGCTTAATATGGAAATTGCGGCTGATTTCCTGAAACGGATAAATATCGTGGTCCATCATTCCCATAAGCTGGTTTTTAATTGTTACAAAATAATCTTCCGTATTTTTCGTTGTATCACACACCACAGGCAATGTTTTGACAAACATACCGATTGTATCAGAAAGACGTGAGTCATTTCTGCCATGATAGATGGTTGTAAATACACTTTTGGAGGCAAAATGGTATCTTGCCAGTGCTGCGCCAAATATACCTGTGAAAAATACATTCTCTGTTATGCCATATTTCTCACAGATTGCCTGCACAGCTTTTTTGCTGATGACATCACTCTTTCTGCACAAATTCCCAACGCTTGGTGCCTCTTCATTTTTGTCAGGATAAAGACTGGTGTCCGAGCTGCAGTCTTTCAATACAGAGGCGTAAAATTCCTCCGCTTTTTTATACTTTTCTCCCTGCATTGCCCTTTCGTTGTCAAGCGCTGCATCATAGGCAGTATATGCTTCTGCCGTAAGCTTTTCGCCCTGATATGCTCTATCGATATCCGACAAAATAACAGAAAGAGAGGTTCCGTCTGCAATCAGATGATGCACGTCAAGGAACAGATAACTCCCCTCATGTGTCCTATGTATCTCAAAACGGAACAGCGGCTCTTGAAACAGCGGAAATGGCCTTACCAGTTTTTCCCTGTCCATGCCATCAATAATTTCAGTGGTGTATTCCAAATCATCATTCCTGCGCTGGCGTATTTCACCGTCCTCATCCATAAAAAGCTGTACTTTCAGATATGGGTGCACTTCCACTGTCTGTTCTACTGCTTCTTTGAGCCGGATTAAATCTATCTCAGGACTTAGCCGGAACAAATATGGAATATTATAAACCGTTGTTCCCATATTCGCCGTACAGTCTACAAAGATGCCTGCCTGCGCATTGGTAAGAGGATACACCTCCCGTACTTCATGTATCTCGGATTTTTCCGCCCCCAGAAGAAATCTTTCTAACTGGACGACCGTTGGATTTTCCCTGATATCATTTGTCTTGATAGCCACGTCAAATTTCTTTGCCAGAAGTACATTAAGTTTTATCGCACTGATAGAAGTCAGTCCCGCAAACTGAATATCAGTAGTGATACCAAACTCCCTATGCCCGATTGCTTCAGCAATGCAGTCACAAATACGCTGCTGTATTTCATTTTTTGGCGGAATCATTTCCTCCACTGCCTTTTGCGGCTTTGGCAGAGCGCGCCTGTTGACCTTCTGGTTCTGGTTTAATGGAATCCGGTCAATCTGCATCGTTACAGCCGGTACCATATACGGCGGCTTTGTTTCCATAATAAAAGCATTCAGCTTCTCTGTATCAATCTGCTCATCTGACACAACATACGCTGCGATATATTTACCGCCGCCTTCCTCATCAAATGCAGCAACCGTGGCATCTTTAATCCCCGGAAAACGCCGGATGACTTCCTCCACTTCCGTAAGCTCAATCCGGAATCCTCTTATTTTTACTTGGGCATCCCGTCTGCCCACAAAAGAAATATTTCCATCATTTAAGTAGCGCACCACATCGCCTGTGTGGTACATCCGCTTGTATCCCTCCTGGTCAATATAAGGATTTTTAGCATACACCTCTCTTGTTTTCTCCGGACGGTTCAGGTATCCCCGCGATACCTGCCTTCCCGAAACGAGCAGCTCACCGGATGCCCCTGCCGGCAGGCGATGTCCTTTGTCATCAACAATATAGAGTTTCAGATTATCCAGCGGCTTCCCGATTGGAATATCATCATAATACCGGTCCATCTCAAAGATTGTTGTATAAACCGTGCATTCCGTAGGCCCATAGACATTGTAAAACCTGATACCCTCCGGCGGATTTAAAGGAACCAGCTTTTCTCCACCCGTACTGAGATGTTTTAATGTCTTACTCTTTATTTCCATTGCGAATTGGCGTCCCACCTGTGTCGTCATAAAGGAATGGGTAACCTGGTTCTCTTCAAAATAATCACTGAGTGCAAAAAGGTCAAGGCGTATTTCCTCGGCAATGATATTTAATTGCGCACCTGCAGTGAGAGACGTAAAAATATCCATCATAGATGCGTCAAAACCATAGGAGGCATAGGCGGCGAGGCGGGCAGAACCATCAAACTGATATTGTCTGTGATACCATCTGCAGAATGCAGTGATATTTCCATACTCAATCATGCAGCCCTTCGGCACCCCTGTCGAGCCTGATGTGTAAAGCAGCGTAAACAAATCCTCCGGCTTTGGAGACGGCAGCTTTTCCATATATTCCGGCAAGCCCGGTATCTCATCAAGATACAATACCTGTCCTGTATAGTCAGACACCAATTCACGCATCTCCTGTGTAGTAATCAACAGTTTCGCACCACTGTCCTCCAGCATAAAATGCAATCTGTCCTGAGGATACGTATGGTCAAGCGGCTGGCAGGCACAGCCACTGCGGGCAATACCCATCGAACAGATTGCCATATATTCACAGCGCGGAATCAGCACAGCGGCTACGTCACCTGCTGTTAATCCCTTCCGGATAAGGTCGCCTGCAAGATTATGCGTTATTTTTTCAATCTCACTGTATGTATATCTGGCATCTTCGTATACAACAGCTGTCTGGCCAGGATATTTAGCAACTGCCTCCTCAAACATATCCACAACCGTTTTACTGTCATCATATGGCACTTCTGTCTCATTAAAACTGTCAAGCATTTTTTCCTGCTGCTCTGAAAGAATCGTCACATCGGATACATTGCGGCAGCCAAATATGGATTTGAAAGCGGCATTGTAAGAATCCATAATATTCTGGACCGTTTCCTCCTGATACAAGTCACTGCGGTACTCAGCTGTCAGATAATACTCCCCGCCATAGAGACGAACCTGAAGTAACAATGGCTCTTTTGGCAGGCCAAGGGACAAATCCTCACCAACAGCAACGGTATTTCCTATCGGATAATCGTCTGTAAGTTCTGCCTGATATGCAAAAATCAAATCAGAAGTAATCCCATATTTTGCAGCAATATCGGAAAACGGGAAAATATCATTTGCCATGGAATTCATTAACTGTTCCTGTAAAGAAACCATATAGGATACCACCGTAGTCTTATCATCAAATTTACAATATACAGGAAGCGTTTTTACAAGCATACATATCGTATTCTCAAGCCTCGAATCGTTCCTGCCATTATATATGGTCGCAAATAGCGATTCTTTTGCATTTGACCAGCGGGACATCAGGATTCCAAAAACTCCGGTAAAGAGTGTATTTGGTGTAATTCCCATTCTTTCACAAAATTGCAGGGCCGCATCTGCAGAAACTGACATCTTATATTCTGCCAGTCCCTTTTTTGGCGTATCCCCTTTTTTATCAAAAATCGGAAGCGACTCGATTTCAAGCCCCTGAAAAATATTGTCATAATAAAGAGCAGCCTTTTTATAACCGCCTCTCTCCACTGCATATTCCTCTGAAACAGCCGCATCAAAACCTGTATAGCCTTCCTCTGCCAATTCTTCGCCCATATAGGCACGGTTCAAGTCCCTGAAAAAAATATCATAGGAATTTCCATCCGCCATGATGTGATGAAAATCTACAAACAGATACTTCTTCGTCTCAGTCTGGTAGATTGCAATTCGGAACAGCCTGCCCCCTTCTAATTGAAATGGCTTTACAAGAGCGTTCTTCTTAAACTCACTGTCTGTTGTTTTGATAATCTCAGGCACAAAATCTTCTGAAAAGGGTTTTTGAACCATTTCTCCGTCTTCATTAATCCCAAAACGTGCCGTCATATAGGAATGTGCCTGAATGGTTCTGGTAACTGCATTGGCAAGTTTCTCTTCCTCAATACTGTTGTCAAGCGTAAACAAAAACGGTATATTATAAATCGTTGTCTCCGGATTCTTCGCACACTCTGCAAAAATCCCTTTTTGGGAACCTGTTAAAGGATAAACACAACGGACTTCCATTGCATCAGGCGCTTCTGCATTCTTGATAAATTCCTCCATAAGTACCACCGTATTATACCGGGTGATATCGCCGGTCTTTATCGCTATGCCAAATCCCTCTGCCAGCAAGACATTTAATTTCATTGCCCCCAGAGAATTAAGCCCTACACGGTAAAATGGCGTGTTTATGCCAAAGTTGCTGTTATTGGTAACGGATGCTACAATATCAAAAATCTTTTGTTGCATCTTATTTTTAGGTACCTCATTATCGCCCTGTTTTAACACCAGTTTTGGCAGAGCTTTTTTGTCTATTTTCTGATTTGCCGTCAGTGGCATTTCTTCAAGCTGAAACAGGATATCTGGCACCATATAGTAGGCAAGGCTCTCTGCCGCAAAATCAGAAAGCTCCTGTGGCTCGATTTCTTTTGTGGCAGTATAGTATACACAAAGCTGCTCATTCATAACTACCGCTACTACATTCAAAACATCTGCATGGCTTAAAATCACTTCCTCAACCTCACCCAGCTCAATCCGAAGGCCTCTGAGTTTTACCTGATTATCCTTTCTCCCATGAAATTCAATCTCCCCCTCAGAGTTAATCAGGGCAAGGTCTCCCGACTTGTAGCCACGCATACCATTATACTCAATAAATACCTCGGCCGTCTTTTCTGGAAGATTCCGATATCCACGCCCCACACCCTTTCCACAGATAAGAAGCTCACCAACCTGCCCATCCGGTACTTCTTTATTATTCTCATCAATAATATATACAAGCACGTTGGCATTCGGCATGCCAATGGTGATATTCTCAGCACTCGTAATCACCTTCATAGTACAGCTAATCGTTGTTTCTGTAGGCCCATATCCGTTCATGATATATGCATCCGGATTGATTTCACATATTTTGTCATACAATCCTCCCTGAAATGCTTCAGCGCCTAAATCGTAGGAGCAAACCTGCTTTAATGCCTCCCGCATTTTCGGAATTTCCAGCATAACAGAAAAAAAAGATGGTGTTGTTGTTATATTGTCAACCCCATGCCGCAGAATGGTATCCGCAAGCAAATCCAGATTATGTATTTCCTCCTCTGTTGCAATGACAACTGTCATGCCATTTGTGAGGGGAATAAACTCTTCCATAATAGAAACGTCAAATGTTATTGCCGCAAGTGCAAGGACAACCGACGATTTTTCTGTAAATCCAAGCGTTTCATGGTTCTTTGGGTTTGCATTTACGAAATTTGACAGATTCCCCTGTTCAATCATAACACCCTTAGGCTTTCCTGTAGAACCCGACGTATAAATAACATAGCATAAGTCTTTTTCCTGTATTTCCCGATTGGGATTTTGCGTATTGTTACCTTTCAAAATCTCGTCAATGATAAGAGGAGTACACTCTAATGCCTCCCACAAATCCCTGAATCGGTTCTTTGTCTTTTCATCTGTAATAATCCACTTTGCGCCGCTATCCTCTATTATATAACGCACACGCTCCTCCGGATATTCGGCAGAAATACAGGTAAATGCCCCGCCTGCCTTTAAGATTCCCTGTGTCGCAGTATAAACTTTTATGCCACGTTCTAAAAGAACAGCTACAATTGTTTCTGCCTCTACCCCATTTTTAATCAGAACATCTGCCACCCTATTTGCATCAGCATTCAGTTCACCATATGTTTTCCTCTCGCTGCCTGAAATGACTGCCGTTTTGTCCGGATGTATTTCTACCTGTTTCTCAAACATACGTACCACCGATACAAAATCAATTTCATAAATCGTGTCCTTATTTTTTTTCACTTTTTTACCTCCTGTTCCATGTCAAATTCTAACACAGTATTATTCAAATCAATTGTGCGCATATAACTGATGTCGGACGAGATTGTTTTCACAAGCTCAATCCCATGTATATCAAATTCCCCACTGTCAAATTCATACTCAGTGGGATTAAAAGGCACTCCATTGTCTCTGATTCGCAGAAGCATCTTTGGCTTTTCTATCATCAGGCTGACATCAATCCAATGAGACAGCCCGCCACCATATTTGATACAATTTACAATCATTTCCTCCGCAGCCACCGCGACGATATTTGCCTTATTAGCACTTATGCCATGATCAAGACAGAACTTTTTTACCTCTCTGGGTATTAGCGCAGTCTCATTCATATCTGCCTTTACCGTAAAATCAAAACATATTCCCGTTTCCTTAGGAAGCAGATAAAAATCCGTACCTTTATACTTAATTTTGCGATAAATGTATGCCGTAAGAACTGTCAGGATTTCCGAACAAACAAAACTAAGTGCCAGGCCATTTATGCCACTGCCGCCCATTTTTACTTCCAGAATGATACCTAAAGCTGCAGCGGGCAGCACATAAATGCCATTTTGAAAGAATGTAATAATGCTTGCCTGTTTTGACTCTTCAATCGATTCATAATAGCCCACAAGAAATTTATTCCATACATATGCCGGCAGGCACAAAATAAAAATCCTGAGTGCTGTCACCATCATGGAAGAAAGATCTGAATTATCCACACCAAACATAACGGCAATAGACTTTGCAAACGCCATAACAAGCACAAAAATGCATAGTGTTGCAACCGTGCTTAATACAAGAACCCTTTTGCACAGCGCACGGATACCGAAGTAATCCTTTTCCCCATAAAGAATTCCCGCTATATTTGGTATTACGCCTATGATTCCGGCCGTAATCATTTCCACAATCATAAGGACATTGTCGCATACCGTGTAAACTGCCATCCCGCCATCTCCAATAAAACGGATAATAATTTCATTCAGCCCAAAAGATTTTATTATAGTCATAATCATAAATACAAAAACCGGCGCCCCTGATATGACCGCCTCTTTCAGAGGGGCAAATGATCGGATCCTGACAAAGCTTATCATGCGCTTCGGGGAACGGATATATAAGATAAAAACAACCATTCCAAGTAAAAATCCAGCCACCGTAGACAGGGCAGCGCCCGCAATACCAATATTAGTGAATTTTAATAATATGTAATCAAGAATCAGATTAATAACATTAGAAATAATCAGGTAAGCAGATGCAAGCCCGGGATGGTTTTCCACACCCAAAAAACTGGACATAAGAAGCCCGACACCAATAACCGGAGCACCAAGCATCCCTACAAAAAGATAATGGCCTGCAGGAATATTCAGATTTCCACCCTTTGCCAGAGCATCTGCAATGGGCATTGCCAAAAAAGGCGCCGCTGCAGCAATGGCCAGTCCCACAATAACAGTTATCAATAGTGTGAGCGAAAATATTTGTGATGCTCCCTCTTTATTTCGCTTGCCAAGCAAAATGCCCGCTGCAATAGAGCCTCCCATACCAAGACAATAGCCCGTTACCTGTATTAAAGTTTCCATAGGAAGAACAAGAGTTATGGCTGACATTGCCTCTGTCCCCAAAAAGTTTCCCACAAATATTGTATCAACGATGTTCCCCAACTGCAAAGCTAGCGACATCATAATTCCCGGCAAAAGATACTTCCAAATTTTATTCTCTATAAGCCTTTCATTCCTCTGATGCATCTGCTCCATCCCAATATCCTCCTACTATGCTTTTGCTTGCACAAATATATTTGTCATGCTGCGGCCTTCGCTTGCAGCATATTGTATCCCCTTACCATAAGCTCTGTCACCAAGATTGAAAGCAATGCAAGAAGCCAGCATTGATAACTTTGAAAGCACTCATAACCATTAATTCCGAGAGCAATAAAATATACAATTATATGCAGTGCATAATATTTTGATATATGTTCGCTATAATATAGAATCTGCCTTGCAACAGGATTCTTTGGCTCACGCAGTTTGCCATCCTTTCTGCAGATTCTTTCAATAAAGAAAAAGGCTATAGCAAAAATAAATATGTGCGCCATACTCGCCACCACATGCCAGAGGTTCGGCTGTGAATACGCATCAGATAACGCAATATACATTTGGGATATATCCGAACCATATTTTCTGAAAATCAGTACCCACCATATAATAAAAATCACGATGCTGGGAACAGCCAGCATGCCGTAAAATTTGATTTTATCCTTCACATGCCGCAGGATTTTGCCAAAGGCAACTCCAAACAACGCATAGGACAGAAAATAGAGCGGTGTAAAGGAAACAAACTCTGCCTCCCCAATCAATAATTTCATAATATACCCAAGCACCGGCACATCTACAGGTTTTCCATAAAGGAAAGGCGCAATGATACTCACGGCCACACCAAGTATCACGTACCCTGCAATGTTCATATTCAGTTTCTTTAACAATGCCAATACAAAATAAATAATTCCAGTTATAAAAAAGATATTGATGTATTGTATGTATACCTCTGTCAAATATTTCAAATTATCCCTCCCGACTCCCGTCAGGTTTCCAGAAACGAAGGGGTAGGGAATTAACATAGCGATTACATAGACAAGATTATTTAGATACTGGTACACCACCATGCGAACACCGCTTTTTGCCATTCCCGCTGGCGTTGCATTCCTGCTGTAAACAGTTCCAATTCCCATAACGAAAATAAAAATAGCAGCGCCAGACATCGTTGCAAACATAAAAATCCACTGGGTAACGGAATCTTCCGTGGACATGGTTGCCTGAAAGGCATGAACCAGATAAATAAACAGCATAAAAATCCCTTTCAGGTAATCAAACTCCCTCTGTCTTTTTGTATTTGTCTCTTCATGTGAAAATATCGCGTTCATTTTTTTATCCTCTCTAAACTGCTAAACTGTCAAAACAATTAAAAATTAGAAAAATTTTATCAAAATGCTAGCAGGTCAACAACCCATTTGGGATAAAAAGCTCTTTTTAGGGGATAGATTGCACTTTTGATATGAAATTTGCCGAACGGACGGTATATTTCAGTTTGCGAAATTATGTCTCGGTTCCACACTTTGCCTTTGTGTTAAATAAATGCAACACACAGTTTTCAATTTGTAAAGCGGATCCATCCTACGTCAAGATGACTATTTATTTTGCATTTCCTGTAGGACTAAATCAGCCGGAACCCCTTATATTTACCGGGTTCTTACTGACTTGACAATATAATAACACGTTCCCCTGTATCTATAAATCCCACTAAGACACCCTGCCCGAAAAGGTTTAACCCTGACTGTCTCCTTGCCTGATAGACACCCGTACTTTCTAATACCTGATCTGATGAAAGCAGCCCATAACAATGGGGAATTATTTTTATGCCGGATTCCGGGCCGATCATGTACTCCCTGCCCCGCTCATAAAGCACGGCAAAGCGGTCAGATGCCAGCTCATAACAGTATTGGGAATCCCCAGTACTATTTGCAATTTCATCTGGTAACACTTCTACCAGATAATCCAAATATTCTTCGGAATAAATCTGCTCTCTACATTCTACTGCCATAATTACTCCAGAATACAAAATCTTTCCTTATTATTCTATTCAGCCCACAAAAAGATGCTATTCTATTTCTTAACCTTTATCTTAATCTTCTGTCTGCAGCCGTTCCTCGCAAAGGCATAGATGGTACAATTGTGAGTTTATCTTTACAGCTATATAAATCAAAAAAGCACAAGCTCCGCTTGTGCTCTGGCAAAAATATTTAATTCCCCCTCTGGGTCAGCAGCTTTGCCTCTCCGCTTCCCCGCATCTCAATTAATGGTGCTCCATTTTTCTCCACATAATCCTTCGTAATCGTTACCCTGCCAATTAAATCATCCTTAGGAATCTCATACATAATATCCAGCATAAATTCTTCTATAATAGCACGCAAAGCCCTTGCCCCCGTCTTCTTTTCCACGGCTTTCTTTGCGATAACAGAAATCGCTTCCTCGTCAAAACGAAGATCCACCTCATCTAATGCCAAAAGCTTTTGGTACTGCTTGAGAATAGCATTTTTAGGCTGCACCATAACTTTGGCAAGCATCTCTTCTGTCATTGCCTGCAGGGCAAACACCACCGGAAGACGGCCAAGAAACTCAGGAATCATGCCAAATTCCCGCAAATCTTCCGTCACTACTTTCTGCAAAATATTTTCGTCCTTGTCAAATTCATCCCCTAACTGCGCCATAAAACCTATGGAGGACTGTTTGGTAAGACGTTTTTTTATAATTTTCTCAAGCTCCGGAAATGCCCCGCCGCAGATAAATAAAATATTTCTGGTGTTTACCGTAGTCATCGGCACCATGGCATTCTTGCTGCTGGCCCCTACCGGCACTTCCACATCACTGCCCTCCAAAAGCTTTAACATTCCCTGCTGCACCGACTCTCCACTGACATCCCTGCTGTTCGTATTTCTTTTTTTAGCTATCTTATCTATCTCATCAATAAAAATAATGCCATGCTCTGCCTTTTCTACATCATTATCTGCCGCAGCCAAAAGCTTGGAAAGGACACTTTCCACGTCATCCCCAATATATCCCGCTTCCGTAAGCGAAGTTGCATCTGTAATTGCCAGCGGAACCTGAAGAATCTTTGCAAGTGTTTTTACCAGATATGTCTTTCCTGAGCCTGTCGGCCCGACCATCAGCATATTAGATTTCTCAATCTCAATACCATCTTCACTTTCTGAATCCGTCAAAACTCGTTTGTAGTGGTTGTAAACTGCTACTGACATTACTTTTTTGGCAAAATCCTGCCCCACAACATACTCGTCAAGAGTCCCTTTTATCACGTGAGGGGCAGGAAGATGCTGAATATCAAAAATTCCCTGCTGCGGCTGTTCTTTCCCGCTATGGCTTTTTTCTGTTTTTTTCTTAAGCTTCTGCCGTTTCGGCACCTCCTGCTGCGGCTGACCCATATTAAACATATCCATATACGGCATCCCGCCGAAAGGCCCACCCATCTTATCCATAGAATCAAATGTCTTCTGCATACAGTCTTTGCAGATACATATATTATTTGGAATATGAATCATTTTGCCGGCTGTGCTTTCCGGCCGCCTGCATATATAGCAGACATCCTCATATTCTGAATCATTATTTCTGTTTTTAGTATTATCTGACATCTTTCCCCCATTTCTGCACTACTCTCGCTTTAATATTCAGTTCTGCACACACAGCAGGCCAGCATACAACTTGCCGCAAGATTGATTTAAAGCGAAGTACACCTATTATTCTGCTCCCATGCCACGCTTTAGGTTTTACACTACCTACTCTAACAGAAAATAATCTATTAGAAAAGGGTTAGATAAAATTTTTATAATTTTTTCAGTTTTTTCTTTTTTATCTTGACGCTCCATGTCAGTTATGCTAAAATGCGTATTGGTAGCAGGAAATTTGACCTGCCTAGTTGTCGCTATAGCTCAGCTGGATAGAGCGACCGCCTCCTAAGCGGTAGGCCGGAGGTTCAAATCCTCTTAGCGACGCTGAAAACAACGCCGAAAACATTGATTTTTCAAGGTTTTCGGCGTTTCTCATTTTCCGAATAAATTTGAAATCGGAGCAAAAATCCTGTTAATTGAAAATGCAAAAGTTACTCGTTCAAAGAGCTTTTTTCTGGTGTTACATAGTCCCGTACATTTGATGATAGTGACATCTGCTTATATAATGAAAACAAAAAAGGACGGTGATATATATGAGAGAAAAGAAAAATCATTTGTATGTAGACAGTGGGGAACGGAGCATTTTATTACATAGCCTTGTGGAACTGAAAAATCAGCTCATACAGCAAGGCAGATATACAGACTGCGCCCGCGAACTTATTTTTAAGGTTATCCATGCACCTATAAAAAAATTAAGAGTAGGGCTTGTAGGGGGAAGTGATGTACGATAAGGAATTTAAAGAACTGGTGAAGATAGCAGTAGAGAAATTAAAAGATGAATCTGTATTGAAACTGTTACAGGCTGATGCCAGTTATCAAAAAGACAGTAAGGATGAGGGATATGCGGAGGATGCCTTTAACCAGCTTGATTTGACGGAGGAACAAAGGGAAGTTTGTCAACATCTTATAGATTGCAGGGAAAAGCAGGATTTTGAATACGGTACTCATGCGTATATTGCAGGGCTGATGGATGCGTTTCATATTATGGCGGTATTGTTCCCAGAAAAATGGAATACAGAGAGAATAAGAGAAGCCATATCATGTAAGAGCAGATAAGGCGGAGAATAAAACAGAATAGATTTTTACATAGCCGATTGGTATAGTTTTACGAAACAGCCAGTCGGCTTTTTTTATTGCCATGAATCCTTTACATAGCCACCTTGACAAAGTGGCTAAATCTATGCGAAAGGAGGACGCACCCTATGTCAAATTGCAAAGTAATCGCTTTAACCAACCAGAAAGGCGGCGTTGGTTATGGCAAGTTAAATATTATGTAAAGTTTATATCCACAGTCCCCTTAAATACGGAAGTTCCCTCTTGATTTACTTTCCATAATTCCGAATGATTTATAGGTAAAATAAATCATATACGGAGGTAACTACATTATGGAAACACTTAATCTTCAGACTCTTGTGTCCGAAACAGGACAGGCTCTTATGGCGGCCGGTGCTTCGGATTATTATGCTTGTGGTGCTTGACAGCATTTTAAACCGCATTACCCAGAACAGGGCGAAAGGCAGGAACACGTTTATTTTCATTGACGAGATTTATCTGCTCTTTCAGCATGAATACTCGGCAAACTTCCTCTTTACCCTCTGGAAGCGTGTGCTTAAGTACGGGGCGTACTGCACGGGCATCACGCAGAACGTGGACGACCTCTTGCAGAGCCATACGGCGAGGACGATGCTTGCCAGTCGTCTTTCACAGCTTCCACCATTCAAGCATCACTTATAAGCTGAAGCTCAATGGCGGCGACATGAAATCCGTGCATGGCGATTCTGGAAATGCACAGGTCAAGATGGTAGCAGATAACAAGGAATTTAAAAAGCTACTTAATAAGTTACAAAGTGTTTCGGAGGTTGAAAGCAGAAAAGAAAAAGACATCTATACAGCGTTTAATAAAGCATGGGACTTTTATAGTTTTTGGAAAAAGCAGGACTTGAAAGAGTATCATGAGAACGATATAGCCAAATATAAGAAAATTTATGAAAATAATTTTTCTTACCTAAAAGTATTGTCTGAAATAAACTATACGAAAAATAATCAGAGACTTATGATACTTACCATTATCATTTCGATTGCAGCGATATTCATTAGTATTTTGACTGCTTAAAAATACAGGAGAGATGAGATTATAGCTATTCCCAGAGAAAAATGTATGATATACTGTAAAAACAAACAACAAGCGTACATAAAACTTGGTATTCCGATTTGGAATTTCAAGTTTAGGGATATACGAAGCAGCAGAACTTGAAGTCGCAAATTGTGATTTCAAGTTACTCATAGTTTTGAGGTTTCAATCTGGCATTTCAAAATAGAAAGGGCGATAAAGATGGCTGATACAGAACAAACAGCTCTGACAAAGGCAAATAATGATACCCAAGAAATAAGTATTGAATCAGCAGAGTCTGATATAAAAAGCATGATATATGTTATCCGCAACCAGCAGGTTATGATAGACAGCGATTTAGCGATGTTGTATCAAGTAGAAACAAAGCGATTAAATGAAGCGGCAAAACGTAATATCTCAAGATTTCCAGAAAGATTCCGATTCCAACTGACGAAAGAGGAATATGAAATCTTGAAGTCGCAAATTGCGACTTCAAGTTCGGAGGATGATAATGGATATGGCGGGCGTAGGAAACTGCCATTTGTTTTTACAGAACAAGGAATTGCAATGCTTTCTGCTGTTTTGCGTAGTGATGTTGCTATCCGAGTAAGCATTGGGATTATGGACACTTTTGTGGAGATGCGGAAGTATATGGCAAATACCTCTTTGCTGTATGAGCGGTTAAATGCAATGGAGGTTCGCCAGATAAATTATCAAGCGGAAACAGATGAGCGTTTTGAGAGAGTTTTTGAGTACATATCCGAACATGAGGAATCTAGCCAAAAGGTATTTTTGATGGACAGATTTATGATGCGTTCAGTCTGATAGTAAGTCTGATTCAAAAAGCAGAGAAAGAAATCACTCTGATAGACGGATATGTGGATGTTGGGACATTGAATCTGCTTTCAAAGAAAAAGTCTGATGTTGCAGTTACAATTTATACGCAGAAACAGACGAAGCTGACGAAAGCTGATGTTAAGAATTTCAATGCACAGTATCCGACATTGAAAATAAAATATACCAAAGTATTCCATGACAGGTTTTTGATTCTTGACCGAACGACAGCCTATCATGTAGGGGCGTCTTTGAAAGATGCAGGAAAAAAGTGTTTTGGAATCAATTTAATTCAAGATGCAGGCATCATCAAAGACATCCTGCAAAGGTTGGAACTGGAAACGGAGAAATAAGAAGTTCTTTGAGGTCACAATTTGCGACCTCAAACAAAACTACAAACAGCTTAATGTATTCTGGGGTTAATTGTGAAATGCAGGTATTAATCGAGAAAGGTTTTACAGTGTAACATTTCCCTAAATTCAAGCCCCTTGCTAATCACTTGCTAAAAGGAGCATCTAAAACGTCTTAAAATCAGCAGTCACACGGAGGTACGAGATAACATTTTGAATCCGTGACAAGCAAGGAAATAAAGGGATTAGATAACACTAAGAGGGAACTGCCTACTAGCAAATGGTTCTACTCCTAAGCGGCAGGCCGGAGATTCAAATCCTCTTAGCGACACTGAAAACATCGCCGAAAACATTGATTTTTCAAGGTTTTCGCTGTTTCTCATTTTCCAAATAAATTTGAAATCGCAGCAATGTCCGATTAGCAGGAGCTGTTTTTACTAATCAAAATGCCTTTCCTGCTAGTCGGAGCAAAAATCCTGCTAATTGAAAATGCAAAAGTTACTCGTTCAAAGAGCTTTTTTCTGGTGTTACATAGTCCCGTACATTTGATGATAGTGACGTCTGCTTATATAATGAAAACAAAAAGGACGGAGATATATATATGAGAGAAAAGAAAAATCATTTGTATGCGGACAGTGGGGAACGGAGCATTTTGCTACATAGCCTTGTGGAACTGAAAAATCAGCTCATACAGCAAGGCAGATATACAGACTGCGCCCGCGAACTTATTTTTAAGGTTATCCATGCACCTATAAAAAATTAAAAGTAGAGTTTGTAGGGGGAAGTGATGTACGATAAGGAATTTAAAGAACTGGTGAAGATAGCAATAGAAAAATTAAAAGATGAATCTGTATTGAAACTGTTACAGGCTGATGCCAGTTATCAAAAAGACAGTAAGGATGAGGGATATGCGGAGGATGCCTTTGCCCATAGCTTTGGTTTCAAGATGATGGGTAACGAATATGACTGGCAAAAAGAGCGAGAATAAAAATTATTTGTCAATTGTACTTTTTAAAACAGCAACGGAAGTATAGTAAATCAATTTTGAAATTTCCATCGGGGATTCTTTCATTTCACTATTTATCCAGTTTTGGACAACACTGATGCATCCGGAAATCAGATATTGAAAACGATAATCCGACGTGTCATCTTCCTTGATGTTCAATGATTTTGCCGTGTTGCGCAGAAATTCTATGGTTTCCTGTATCATATCGGATGGGAAACTATCATCCACACTGTTATTTAAGAGCAGTTTATAGATTTCACAATTGTTCTGCATATGGCAGAGCAGGCGGTATAGTGGTGCAATTTGGAAAGCCTCTTCACCAATTGCAATTTCCTGCATGCATTGTTTACTTCTTTGTAATGTTTCCTGTTCCAATTCAGTCAGGACATCTCTTACATTATTATAATATTTGTAAAATGTGGAACGGTTTAATTCAGCAGCCTCGCAAAGTTCCGTAACGGAAATCTGGTAAATCGTTTTTTTCTGGAGCAGGGCAATCAGCCCATCTTTAAACAGCATTTTTGTCAGGCGTGTTCGTTGGTTTTCTTTTTTATTCATCTTACTTCCTCCTTGCCATGTCATATACAAAATTGTAGTCTTCTTTATTTTCTGCAACAAAACAGGATAAAATTGTTGATTTCAAATCGTTATATTAAAAACTGTTGATTGTAAAAACAACATACTGTCGCTATAATGACATTATATTTTATCTTGAAATATTTGTCAAAAGGTAAGGAGACGGATTATGAAAAAACTTGCAGACTGGATTGTGGATAAAAAAGGACTTATTTTTCTCTTTGTGGCAATACTTACTGTTGTTGCTGTACTTGGGATTTTTAAGACCAATATCAACTATGATATGTCAAAGTACCTGCCATCCGATTCTTCCGTTAAAAAGGGAATGGAACTGATGGCAGAAGAATATGGCGATATGTCAGCGATAACAGTCATGTTTGACGATTTGTCGGAAAAGGAGCAGACAGAGCGGAAAACGGAACTGGAAAGTTTGGAACATGTGAAAAATGTAATCTATTTGCAGGATGATGAGACATACCAGAAAAAGAATCATTCTAAATATATGATTAATGTGTCTGCGAATACATATTCGGAAGAAGCAAGAAAAGTACTGCAGAGTATCAAGGATACCTATGGTGACTCGGCATATTTGTGTGGTGCTGTTGTTGACAATGATATGATGGTAAACACATTGTTGGAAGAAATACCGGTTATTGCAGTAATTGCTGTTGTCATTATTTTTGCAATCTTGTTCTTGCTTTGTAATTCGTGGGTGGAACCGTTTTTATATATGTGTTGTATTGGTATTGCAATCATACTGAATATGGGAAGTAACGTGTTTCTTCCTTCCGTGTCTTTTATGACTTTTGCGGTAGGGGCATTGCTGCAAATGGGATTATCTATGGATTATTCCATTATGCTGATGAACCGCTATAATCAGGAAAAAAAGAAGCAGGCAGACTCTGTGCTATCTATGAAAAAGGCTTTGACTAATGCGTTTAGCGCTATTACCAGCAGCTCTGTGACAACGATCGTAGGGCTTTTAGTTTTGCTGTTTATGAGTTTTAAGATTGGACAGGATATGGGGATTGTGCTGGCAAAGGGGGTATTTATCAGCCTTCTCTGTATCTTTACTGTCCTGCCGGGACTGGTAGTAGTCTTTGATAAGGCAATGGCAAAGACGCATAAAAAATCATTGGAATTTAATATGAAACCGCTGATGCGTTTTGCGGGGAAAATCCGTTTTGTGTCGGTGCCATTGATTATACTCGTAACAATAGCAGCGGTATTTTTAAAAAACGGCATGGAAATTATTTATGTTAAAACCTTTGACAATCCGGATCAGACGAAAATTGAGGAAGCCTTTGGGATGGATAACCAGACGGTATTATTGTATGACAGGAAAGAAAATCCGGAACATATTGCGGAGTATATTGATTGGCTGGAGGAGAGGGAAGATGTCAATTCGGTACAGGATTATTCTAATACGATTGGGAAATCCTATACATATCAGGAATTGACAGAAGACATGGATATATCCTTGGAACAGGCAAAAATGTTGTATCAGATGTACAAGGATAACCAAAATTCATCAGATTATAAGAAGATTACCATGTATCATCTGATCTGCTATATGGATAGGAATGTTGCAGGAAATCCGGCTTATGCGGAATTTATGGATAAAGATCAGATCGAACAGATCCATGATGCCAGAAAAGAACTGGAAGATGGCAAAGATAAAATGAAAGATGGCAGGAAAGAGTTAAAAGATGCCGGAAAAGAACTGGAAGATGGAGAAGAAGAACTGTCTGATGGGGAAAAAAAGATTGCAGATGGGAAAAAAGAGATTGCGAAAAATGAGAAAAAACTCAAGGACAGCGAGAGGACAATAACAAAAAATGAGAAAAAACTGGCAGATAGTGAAAAGCTTATTAGAAAAAATGAAAAAAAATTGAAAAAAAGCGAGAAAAAACTTGCAGCAGGGGAAAAGCAGATTGCAAAGGCAGAAAAGGAAATGGCAGCCAATGAGAAAAAATTGGCGGAGGGAGAGAAAAAGTTAAGAGAAGCAGAAGAACAGATGCAGCTTGCCGGAATGACGGAGGAGATGATTGCAGCGCAGCTTGGCAGCCAGAAAGCAGAACTCCAAACCGCAAGGCAGCAGTTGGAGGCAGGGAAGAAGCAGCTGCAGAAGGAAAAGGCAAAACTGGTAAAAGCCAGAAAACAGTTGGAGGGAGGGAAGAAAAAGCTGGCAAAAGGCAGAAAACAGTTAGAGGCAGGAAAGAAAAAGCTGGCGAAAGGCAGGAAACAACTGGAGAATGGCAAGAAAGAGCTGGGAAAGGCAAAAAAACAGTTAGAAGATGCAGAAGAAGAAATAAAAGATGGTAAAGAGGAACTGAAAGATGGCCGGAAAAAGTATAACGATGGAAAAAAAGAACTCAATGACAGCTTGAAAATTTATAAAACCCCGATGACAGCAGAGGAACTGGCAGATGAGATGGATGAAAATGTGGACGATGTCAGGGATATGCTGAAAATACGCAGGATGTCTATGCTGGATGTGGAACAGGATACGATGACTCTGGAAGAGTTCCTTACATTTATTACAGATGAAATTTTGCCGAATAAAACATATTCTGCCGCTATTGATGAGGATATGCGTTCGGAAATTGAAGATGGGGAAACGCAGATTCGGGAAAACCGTGAACTAATGCTCGGCAAAAAATATAACCGCATGATTATATCCACAAAGTATCCATCTGAGGGGAATTCCACTTTTGCCTGCATGGGAGAACTTCAGAAAAAGGCGAAAGGATTTGACAAGAGGGCATATTTTGTTGGAGATTCTGCTATGGGGTATGAGATGGATGAGGGATTTACGGATGAGCTGAATTTTGTGACGCTTCTGACGATAATTGCAATTCTGCTTGTTGTGTTGGTTACATTTCGCTCTTTTGTCAGTTCTGCTGCATTAGTGGCGATTATTCAGGCGGCAGTATTTATTACAACGGCTATTGTAACCCTGCAAGGTTACAGCACCAATTATGTTGCCCTGATTTTGGTGCAGTGTATTTTGATGGGTGCAACGATTGACTATGGAATTCTTTTATTTGATAATTACAGGGAAATGCGGATAAAGCTGGACAAAGAAAAGGCATTAGGAGAAGCGATGAACCGGTCAATTAAAACGGTGCTGACATCTTCGTTGATTCTTATCAGTACCTGTTTGACCGTTAGTGTCATCATGACACAGGAGATTATTGCACAGACCTGCCTGATGATTGCATACGGGGCAATATGTTCCGTGTTGATGGTAATGTTTATTCTTCCAGCGGTATTATTACTGTTAGACCGTGTTATTATCCGGAAAAAGAAAGGAGAACAGCCATGAGAAAAATTATTTGTATTGGAAGGCAGTTTGGAAGCGGAGGGCATAATATGGCACATGCTTTAGCAGAACGCCTTGCCATACCATATTATGATAAGAAAATTCTGGAAGATGCAGTACTAAAGAGCGGGATGAGAGAAGAGGTTATGAAAAAAGCCGAGGAACAACTGCCAAATGCATTGCTGCATTCCATCTATTATGAGGGAAACTCCACAGATTACT
Organism: bacterium D16-36; assembly: GCA_003611745.1. Taxonomy (GTDB): domain Bacteria; phylum Bacillota; class Clostridia; order Lachnospirales; family Lachnospiraceae; genus Butyribacter. The sequence goes on from RAYF01000045.1 coordinate 51,862, forward strand.
ATGGAAAGAGCGCTAATGAAATACTGTATATGGCACAGAGGCAGGTTATTCTGGAATACGCAGAGAAAAGTGACTGTATTATTGTAGGAAGATGTGCAGATGCAATTTTGAAAGAATATCAGGAATATGCCGTAAAAAGTATCTTTGTTACAGCACCAATGGAGCATCGGATAGCAACAACAATGAAAAAGGATAATCTGGAAGAAAAGGCAGCGGCAGCCCTTATCAGAAAATCTGATAAGAAACGCAGTGCGTATTACGCTTATCATACCGGCAGGGATTGGGGGAAAGCTTCAGATTATGATTTCTGTGTCAATACAGCAACAACCGGAATGCAAACATTAGTGGATTTGTGTAAGAAATTTATCGGAGAATGGGATAGGAAAACAATAAAGCAGGAGAATAGGGGATGCGAAATTCCCTGTTCTCTTGTTTTTTATGTAGGTACTATAAAGGCTGAAAATCCCAATTAATTAAAGGTGGTGAGAAAAATCGGACGGTTATTGTTAATGAAATTTCACGAAAAAGATTCTATGGTATTTGATGAAGTCATGACAGTACTGAAATGCCATTCCAGTTTTGAGATGTTCAGCATGGAGGAAGAAACGGTTATCTCCCTCCCCGGACTTACCATTTCTCTGGAACAGAGAAAAGCTGTACGGAGTTTCCACGAAAGAACCATTCACAATCCGTTGTGTTCGTGTGGTGGGGTATTGTTTTGAACTTTAATCTGTAAAATCCACATAAAACAGTCTGATTTTGATATCAGTCTGTTTTTTAGCATTAAGATGACTGACAGAGCCTGACATCTGTTGTTTGTCGAAACTTGCCATATTACTAATCAAAAACCGACATAATCTCCACTCAATCCTAATTTTTATACAGTATACTTCCCTATGTTATGAAATATGAGGGGATTTGACAGCAAAAATTAGTGTCTTTCGCTGTAAAATAGGGGATATAGTTATTAGGATAGGAAAAGGCATTTATCAGCCGAAAGAACAAAAAAATCAATATAAAAGTGCCGTAGCCGGACAAGGGCATGGTACGGTTATTTTTTGGAAAATTGAATAGTAATTCAAGAGATTTTGAGTATAATAGGAATATACATAGTATAGTAAATGAGAAGATATTTTTATAAGTGTAACAGATTTATGAAATTGAAAAATTTGTTGCATCTTCTCCGAATTCTGCTATACTATGATTAGAAGTAAATGTTTGCCGTTTGTCGTGCGACGGGGTATAAGAAGCATGACTGGTATTTCTGCCACTTGCCGATGGTGTGGGGTATAAATAATTCGGTATGTAAATGATTGCCACTTGCTATACAAGTGGGATATAAGTAGTATAGTTTGTAAGTAAATCCCCATCAGTTTTGGTGGGGATTTTTTATAAGGAGAAAAAATGGAAGTAAGGCAAGGATACTCTTACCATATTAAGAATGAGTTTTTTGATTTGGTTCAGGATAAGTACCTTATGAGTAATAAGGAAGATGGAAATTATCATCCTCATTTTCTGGCAATTCAAGATAATAAAAATGAGGAATTGTACTGGATGATTCCGATTAGTTCTCAAGTAGAGAAGTATAGGAAAATTATCGAAAAGAAAATGAAACGATATGGCAAATGTAATACAATTATTATAGGGAAATTTGCCGGGAAAGAAAATGCTTTTCTGATTCAGAACGCATTTCCTATTATAAGCAGCTATCTTGATCATGTGCATACGGTTGAAAATAAACCTGTTACGATACATAGCAAATTGGAAAGGGAACTGTCTGTTAATTTGCGGGAGGGATTGGCAATGTATCGGCGGGGGATTCGATTGATTTTTCCAGATATTGAAGGTATACAGAGGAAGATGGAAGAAGAATTGAAAAAATAAAATGCTTTATATGTTATTGTTGGTATATTAGTAGTTAATGTGTTGTTAAAAAAAATAGTAGAATAATCTACTCACCACACCGCAAAAAATGAATACCAGAAACACCGCAAAGCCGCATAAACACTATGTTTTTGCGGCTTTGCCCGTTCCTGTGGCAGCGGTATAAAAATCTGTTTTGCCGCCCATTTGACGCCCTAACTCGACGGGCAGATATAAGCCGCCATAAGAAGTTCTTTGAGGTCACAATTTGTGACCTTAGAAAAATGCAAACAGCTTAAACTATTCTGGGATTAGTTGTGAAATGCAGGTATTAATCGGGAAAGACTTTACAGCGCAACATTTCCCTAAATTCAATCCCCTTGCTAATCAAAATGCCTAGCTTACTAATTGGAGCAAAAATCGTGCTAATTGAAAAGGCAACGGTTACTCGTTCAAAGTGCTTTTTTTCTGATGTTACATAATCCCGTACATTTAATGATAGTGCTGTCTGCTTATACAATGAAAACAAAAAAGGATTATTTATATTAAGACGTTGATGGCGGTAGGGAGAAATCTTTGCCTCTTTTTATTGACTTTCCAACATATATGTCGTATAATAATTTCAGACACACGTGTCGGAAAGTGGTTTTTTTATGAATAAAAGGGGACAGGAAACAAGGAAACATATAAAGAAATGTGCATGTTCTTTGTTTGCGGAAAAAGGTTTTAAGCAAGTGACAATGAAGGATATCTGCGAGGCGGCGAAATTAAGCAGAGGCGGGTTGTACTGCCATTACGAAAGCACACGTCAAATCTTTCAAGAGATTATTGATGATATGACAAGTGAGCAGGATAATGAAATTGATTTAAGGATAGAACAAAATTGTTCGGCAGTGACTATTTTGGATGAAATTTTAAACAAATATGAGAATGAAATGCTTGACAGCCAATCTTCATTAAGTATAGCAATATATGAGTATTTTAGCATTCGTGATATTGCAAATCAGAGCAATACACTATATGAACAATATTTAATTTCAGCAAATACATGGAAGAAGCTACTACAATATGGAATGGACAGACATGAATTTAATGAAGTGGATATTTCTGCGGTATTTGATTTAGTTGTGTTTTCGTATCAGGGGGTAAGGATGTACAGTAAACTTATGCCTATGGACAAAGAAACACCTTCTAGAATAATAAAAGAAATAAGAAGAATATTGGTAAAAAGCGGCAGTAATAGCGATATTGTTTAAATATTTAATATGAATAAAAACGCATTATGATTCCTTGCGATCCATGCAATAAGGTGGTATGAAAGGAACTTGAAAAAGAACTTGATAATATTTTATTCGCTTATAATGGCATGGAAATCATGATTAGAAAAATTAAAATTGTTAATCCTTTCATTTGAGGATATTTAATAATTGTTATAAACTATCATAAAAAATGCCGTCAACCCTTGAAA
>RAYF01000046.1 GCA_003611745.1 bacterium D16-36
AAATACGGATGGAAGGGGATGTCTACAAAAAGGCAGAAAAGGTAATCAGCCCGGATACCGCCCTCCAAAAAGTGAAAGGCTACTATGGAAAACAAATACTTAGAAAACCTATCACGGTTACAGAAATGAGCATTGTCTATACAGGATATTTTACGGATGGCAGTGAGGGCGAGATTCAGCCGACAGTGGCACCGTTTTGGAGAGTCAGGGTGTATAATAATGATGTCGATGGGAGCAAGTATTTTGTTTACGATGCTTTTACGGGCGAGGCCATAGCTGAAGGGGTCTCTGTAATGGAGTAAGATGGGGGGCAGATAGTGTGAAAGTGAAAAAGAATCGCGGGAGGCATATAATCCTGCCGGAAATTACAAGATGGCTGGTTAACCCGGTATTCCTTGCGGCGGTGTTTTTTGCGGGTGTATTTATTGTTTTTGATATACTTGCCAGCGTGCCGGAGGGAATACTTTTAAGGGAAGGGGAGTTAAATGGTGCGGTCCATTATATTGTATCTACTGCGGGCACTGTACTTTTTAAATATACGGGGCTGTGCCTGTGTGCTTATCTCGGCTCAGGGCTTTATGCGGAGGATTTTGAGGAAAATGCCGTTTATATGCGGATCCAGCGGCTTGGGTGCACCCACTATGCGCTTGGAAGGGTTATCCATGTCATGTTGTCTGCATGGCTGTGCGCTGCCCTTGCAGAGCTTTTGGGCGCAGTGATCCTGATGGTGGGCTTTGGGCAGCCGTTTTTAGCGCTGGATCCCTCTTTCTCGGACACAGGGGAGGGGCTTTTTGCGCAGGGGAAATATGTATCCTACTGTTTTATTTTGTTCGGGATATGCGGTTTCCGGGCCGCCTTCTATGCACTGCTTGCCATGGCATTTTCTGTTTTTGTGCCAAACAGGAAGGCTGCTGCCGCGCTCCCTGTGCTTTTGTGGTATTTTAACCAGTTTATGCTCTGCAGGTTTGAATGGATACCGGGCTGGCTGCAGCCAAGGACGCTCTTTACAGAAGAGAACGCTGCATCTTTCCTTTTTGGGATCAGTGAATGGAGTGCTTTCTTTCTTGCGGCTGCGTATACGCTGGTTACCGGGGCGCTTGTTTTTCTGCTTCTGCGGTATGCACTGCGCAGGAATAGGACATTTGGGGGGAAGATGGAATGAATCTACATAAAAACATAATAAAAATATGGCGTGTGGCGCTTTATGAAACGAAAGTTATCATTTTGTCTGTGAAATTTTTAGTCCTTGCGGCAATGTCGTGGATGTTTATGGATTTATTTGCGATGCCGGTGCGGCAGCTGGCAATGGATTATGGTTTGAAGCTGGTTCCGGCAGAACTGCCATTCTATTTTTCAGACAGCGTGTACTGCAATATCGCCTTTCTTTTGCTGGTATTTTTATTCAGCGATATGCCATTGAAAGACAGCGGGCAGAAGCAGATCCTGCAAAGGAGCGGCATTGGGTGCTATGCGGGCGGGCAGATGCTCTCCATTGTTATGGTAAGCTTGGTATATGTGGCTGAACAGCTCCTGCTGTCTGTTCTGGTCCTTCTGCCATGCATTGAATTTGGGGACTGGGGGAAAGTCTGGGGGACTGCCGCTGCGGGGAATCTTTCTGAGATGGGATATGAGAATGTGATCCATGTATCTTATGAGGTGATTTCAAATTACCTGCCATGGCAGGCAATTCTGGCATCTTCCCTTTTGTTCTGCCTGAGCGGCATCTGCTATGGTATGATGGAATTTCTGTTAAACGGCCTTAGCGGTGGGAAGGCAGGGACTGCTGTTTTGTCGGCATGGAGCCTGATGTGGATGTTTCTTTCAGAAATGTCGGAGGACTGGGTCCGCACATTGAATCGCTTTTCGCCGCAGCGCTGGAATGATTTGTCTGATAAGGATTTTTCCGCCATATTCAGTGTTAGCAGAGTACTGTTTATCGCCATAATCGTATTTTGGGTGATAAATAAGAGGCTTATGAAAATGAGGAAGATTCAGACTATCAGCTGAGATAGGGCAGGCAGGTACCAAAACAGGGGCATGATAAGTTTCCAAGGGACAATTTCGGGGGAGCAGGGATTTGGCTGTACAAAGCAGGAGGCGAAGAAAGAGGGGGCATGAAAATGGAAGAGATTATTCAGATAAGCCATGCAGTGAAAAAGTTTGGGAAAGCTACAGTGCTTCAAGATGTTTCATTAGATGTAAAGAAAGGGAGCATCTGCGGCATCGTGGGGAGAAACGGCAGCGGAAAGACGGTGCTTTTTAAGGCCGTGTGCGGATTTCATGATCTGACATCGGGAAAGATCATTGTCAAAGGCAAGCAGGTGGGGAAGGATGTGGATATTCCGGAAGGGATTGGGAGCATTATTGAGACACCGGGCTTTCTGGGCAATTTTTCCGGCTACCGGAACCTTAAGTATCTGGCGGATATCCGCGGGCTGATTGGAAAAGAGGAGATTTATCAGGTGATGGAGCAGGTTGGCCTGGATCCGAAAAGCAGGAAGCATGTGGGCAAGTATTCCCTGGGGATGCGCCAGAGGCTTGGGCTTGCGCAGGCATTTATGGAAGGGCAGGATATCCTGGTGTTAGATGAACCCATGAACGGGCTTGACAATCAGGGGGTCAGGGATATGCGGAAGCTGTTTTTGGAATTAAAGGAACAGGGCAAGACAATCCTGATGGCAAGCCATAATAGGGAGGATATTGAGAAATTATGCGATGAGGTTTATGAGATGGACGCCGGCATACTAGAGCGTGTTTGAAAATTCATTTTCAAACACGCTCTAAAAGCTGCTGCTATCTGAAAGTAGATTTTTCAGATATGTTCCAGAAAAGTTTTATCTGTGCAGCGGCATATCTATGAAAAGCAGCTATGAATGGCAGCATATACAATCGAGTAGGGGGGATTTTCTTCCCTACTCGCTCGCGCGGGGCGCATACTGCGTAAACAGCAGATTTCCTTATGCGCCCCTGTGCATATAAAGGGGACAAAACGTTGTGTTTGCCCCCTTTTACATTTTAGAGGTTTGTGCTATAATAAAGATTAGTATGTTCACTAAAGGAGGAGATATCGTTGAATAGCCCGAATAATATAGATGAGAAGGATGTACAGGGAGGGGAGAAAGTTTCCCGCAATTTTATCCAGAACATCATTGATAAAGACATAGCGGAAGGGAAATATGACAAAATCGTTACAAGATTTCCACCGGAGCCAAATGGTTACCTGCATATAGGACATGCAAAATCCATTCTTTTGAATTCCGGTCTGGCAGATGAGTATGGCGGAGTATTTCATCTTCGTTTTGACGATACCAACCCAATGAAGGAAAAGTCAGAATTCGTAGAATCCATTATGGAGGATGTCAGATGGATTTGCGGAGATCTGGATTCCGAACAGATTTATTATGCATCAGATTATTTTGACCAGATGTATGAGTGTGCCGTAAAACTGATTAAAAAGGGCAAGGCGTTTGTCTGTGACTTGTCTGCAGAGCAGATAAGGGAGTACAGGGGCACACTTACAGAGGCAGGCAGAAACAGCCCGTACAGGGACCGCCCGGTTGAAGAAAACCTTGATTTGTTTGAGAGGATGCGTGCGGGGGAATTTGAAGATGGATCCAAAGTGCTGCGTGCCAAAATTGATATGGGTTCCCCGAATATGAATATGAGGGATCCTGTTATTTACCGTGTAGCACGTATGGAGCACCACAATACAGGGGATACATGGTGCATATACCCTATGTATGATTTTGCACATCCGATAGAGGATGCCATAGAGGGGGTTACCCATTCTATCTGTACGCTGGAATTTGAGGACCACCGCCCTCTGTATGACTGGGTAGTCCGTGAGCTGGAGTTCGAGAGACCTCCAAAGCAGATAGAGTTTGCAAAACTTTATCTTACAAATGTGGTTACAGGTAAAAGATATATTAAGAAATTAGTAGAAGATGGCATTGTGGACGGCTGGGATGATCCGCGCCTTGTTTCTGTCGCCGCGCTGCGCAGGAGAGGGTTTACGCCAGAGTCTATCCGTATGTTCATGGAGCTTTCCGGTGTTTCGAAAGCGCAGAGTTCCTCTGATTATGCCATGTTGGAGTACTGCATCCGTGAGGATTTAAAGCTCAAGCGTCCGCGTATGATGGCAGTTTTAGACCCGATTCGGCTGGTGATTACAAATTATCCGGAGAATGAGATAGAATATCTAGATGTCTCAAACAACCTTGAGAATGAGGAGATGGGGACCAGAAAGGTTCCGTTTGGAAAAGTGCTCTACATTGAGAGGGATGATTTTATGGCAGAGCCGCCAAAAAAATATTTCCGGCTCTATCCGGGCAATGAAGTCCGTCTGATGAATGCATATTTTGTTACCTGCACGGATTATGTGGCGGATGAAGAAGGCAGGGTGGTTGAGGTACACTGCACATATGACCCGGAGACAAAGAGCGGATCCGGGTTTAATGGCAGGAAGGTAAAAGGGACAATCCACTGGGTTTGTGCGGAGGCCGCCCAAAAAGCTGAAATCCGTTTGTATGAAAATATTGTCGATGAGGAAAAAGGGGTATATAATGAAGATGGTACCATTAACGTGAACCCGAATTCCCTGACAGTTTTGGAGAACGCCTATGTGGAATCTGCACTGGCGGAGGCAGACCCGATGGAGAGCTTCCAGTTTGTAAGGCAGGGATATTTTATCGTAGATTCTAAGGATTCTACAAAAGAGCATATGGTATTTAACAGGATTGTCTCGATGAAGAGTTCATACAAGCCGGGCAAATAGCCCTGCTTCATATATTACTTCGGCGGTTAAATATCACAATTTATACTTCGCGGAACCTTGCGGTATTTAACCACCGAAGTAATATAAATTAAATTATAAGCTCTTACATAGAGTGGGAGTTTAGTGGTATGGTGCCTGTGCGTTGTCTGGCACAAAATGCTTTATGCACATAGCTAATGCGGCAAGGCTGGCTATGCAAAGCTGGGGCATTAGAAATCAGCGCAGAATGGAGGATTAATGTAATGAGTTTATTTTCTGGATTAGACAAGCTTGGTTTAGGGAAGCTGGAGAAGATGGACGTATTCGAAGGAGAAGACAAGAAAGAAACTGCAGACGGAAAGCCTGCAGAACCAAAGGTAACAGAGGCGGATCTGCTGTTTGACAAATCTTACACCTGCCCGGTGTGTGATACAGAGTTTCATTCAAAGATGGTGCGCACCGGAAAGGTTAAGCTATTGTCTGCTGATACAGACCTGCGCCCAAAGTATCAACTGGTAGATTCTTTAAAATATGATGCGATAGTCTGCCCGAAATGCGGTTACGGGGCATTGAGCAGGTTCTTTAAGTACATGATGCCTGCACAGGCAGAGTTGATCCGTGAAAACATTTCAAAGAATTTTAGTGGTCTGAAAGAGACTGGCGACACGTATACATATGATGATGCTATTATGCGCCACCAGCTTGCACTCGCCAATACGGTAGTAAAGAAGGCAAAGGCTAGTGAGAAGGCATATACCTGCATGAAGATGGCATGGCTTTGCCGCGGTAAGGCAGAAAGCCTTCCGAAGGATACTCCGGATTATGATGAGCAGATAAAGGCGCTTCATAAGGAGGAGACAGAGCTTCTTGCCAATGCCTATAACGGATTTATGGAGGCATTCTCAAAAGAGTCCTTCCCGATGTGCGGCATGGATGAAATCACAGTGACTTACCTGATTGCAGATTTGGCGCGCCGTACTGGAAAATATGAAGAATCCAGCCGCTGGATTTCACGTGTGCTTACTTCAAGGGATGCAAATGAGCGTATCAAAAATAAAGCACGCGATATCAAGGAATTGTTAAACGCGCAGAAGGCGTAACGCCCTCCAACTGGCATGCCGCTTTTAGTGGCGCTATCATCTCCCTAAACGGTTTTTCGGGGATAGGGCAGCACAGAATACTTAAGGGAAAGATGTCTGGTTTTCAGGCATTTTTCCCTTTTTACTTTCCCGACAAAATAAAAAATAGAAAAAGTCAGAAAATAAGAGAAAACAAAAGAAAAATAAAGATTACTATTAAAATACTCAGAAATTGCGCTTGGAAGTATATTGCTAAATATTTCTAAATGAAATATATTATGAACATGGTTAGCACTCAAAAAGAATGAGTGCTAATAAAATAGGGAAATCTGGTATTGACGGAGGCTGGTGTGAATGTTTTCACACGCGGGATTTATGCCTGCGCGCACTTGGCATAAGCCCGTAATGCGCAAGAAATGTGCGCAGAAATGGAGATTATTATGAAATTATCACCTTTAGGGGACAGAGTTGTATTAAAGCAGTTAGAGGCAGAGGAAACTACAAAGTCTGGTATTGTATTGCCGGGCAATGCACAGGAGAAGCCGCAGCAGGCTGAAGTTATTGCTGTTGGGCCTGGCGGTGTGGTAGATGGCAAGGAAGTTGAGATGCAGGTTGCAGTCGGCGACAAGGTAATTTATTCTAAATATGCCGGGACAGAGGTCAAATTGGAGGATGAAGAGTTTATCGTTGTCCGCCAGAATGACATCGTTGCTAAGGTTGAGGATTAATTTTAGTACATTATTGAGAGAAAAGAAACAGAATATTTAATTAGGATCATGTTGGAAATAAGCATGCCGTGTAAAAGTTATCTTTACACGCGGGGCTTGTGCCAGTGCGCACACGGCGCAGGCCTGGTGGGATGCCGTCCTATGCATGCGGCAGGAAGGGTGCGCAGAAATGGAGATTAAAATGGCAAAGGATATTAAGTTTGGTGCTGATGCAAGGGCATCTTTGGAAGCAGGCGTAGATAAGTTAGCAAACACTGTAAAGGTTACTCTGGGGCCGAAGGGAAGGAATGTCGTACTTGACAAATCTTTCGGTGCTCCGCTTATTACAAATGACGGTGTTACGATTGCTAAGGACATTGAACTGGAGGACGGATTTGAGAATATGGGGGCACAGCTTGTGAAGGAAGTTGCCACCAAGACAAATGATGTGGCAGGTGATGGTACAACAACCGCTACTGTTCTGGCACAGGCTATGGTAAATGAGGGCATGAAGAACTTAGCAGCCGGCGCAAATCCTATTATTCTCCGCAAGGGCATGAAGCAGGCTTGTGACTGCGCAGTAGAGTCTATTGCAAAGATGAGCTCTAAGGTTACCGGAAAAGAGCAGATGGCGAGGGTTGCTGCTATTTCTGCAGGTGATGATGCAGTAGGCGAGATGATTGCAGATGCAATGGAAAAGGTATCAAATGACGGCGTTATCACGATTGAAGAGTCAAAGACTATGATGACAGAGCTTGACCTTGTAGAGGGTATGCAGTTTGACCGCGGATATGTTTCCGCATATATGGCAACAGATATGGATAAAATGGTTGCAAATCTGGAAAATCCATATATCCTGATTACAGATAAGAAGATTTCTAATATTCAGGATATCCTTCCGATTTTGGAGGAGATTGTGCAGAGCGGTTCTGAGCTGTTGATTATTGCTGAGGATATTGAGGGCGAGGCGCTTACTACTCTGGTAATCAACCGTTTAAGGGGCACATTTAAGGTAGTCGCTGTCAAGGCTCCGGGTTATGGCGACAGAAGGAAGGCGATGCTTGAGGATATCGCAATCCTGACAGGCGGCCAGGTGATTTCTGAGGAAGTCGGCCTTGAGTTGAAGGAGACAACGATTGATATGCTTGGGCGTGCAAAATCTGTTAAGGTCGAGAAGGAGAATACTGTTATTGTTGACGGTTCCGGCGACAAGGCGGCAATTGATTCCCGTATTTCACAGATCAGGGCTCAGATTGAGGAGACAACGTCTGACTTTGACAGGGAAAAACTTCAGGAAAGGCTTGCAAAACTGGCAGGCGGCGTAGCTGTAGTACGCGTAGGCGCTGCCACTGAGACAGAGATGCAGGAAGCAAAGCTCCGTATGGAGGATGCCCTGGCTGCTACAAGGGCTGCTGTGGAGGAAGGTATTGTTTCCGGCGGCGGTTCTGCATATATCCATGCTTCCAAGGAAGTTGCGAAAATGGCTGCTTCCCTTGAAGGGGATGAAAAGACAGGTGCCAATATTATCTTAAAAGCGCTGGAGTCACCTTTGATGACAATTGCTTACAATGCCGGGCTGGAAGGTGCAGTGATTGTCAATAAAGTACGTGAGTCTGAGGAAGGCATTGGATTTAATGTCTTAAAGGAAGAGTATACAGATATGGTAAAGGCTGGCATCCTTGACCCTGCAAAGGTGACAAGGAGTGCATTGCAGAATGCAACGAGTGTTGCGTCTACTCTTCTTACAACAGAATCTGTTGTATCAAATATCAAGGAAGATGCTCCGGCAATGCCGGCAGGTGGCGCACCGGGTATGGGAATGATGTAAAGTACAGCATGTCCTGATTGTGGAATTTGACCAGGAAACTCACAAATCCTGTTATTGGCAGGATTTGTGAGTTTCCTTATTTTCAAATCAGTTTTTTTTTGATATAATGACGAAGTATATGGAAAAAGCCGGCAGGCTAAATTTTTTTATAGAAATGAGGACAAAGTGAACTATGTTCGCTTTGTAAATATTGTGTCTGCAGAAATGGAGGAGTATTATGCAGGAAATTTATTCAGAAACTTACTTAAAAGCGAAGGCGCCGCTTACGCGCATTCTTTTGCGCGCTGCCTTAATTGTTGTTGCGGTGTTTGCAGTATTGATCGGGGTTATTATTATGATGTCTATGGGCACTGCGCTGGCTCTTATTGCCATGATTGTAGTGGCAGGCATTATCTATTTTGTGCTGCCGTCAACAAATGTAGCCTATGAATACATTTTTGTGGATGGGCAGATTGATTTTGACCGTATTCTAAATGGAGCCAAGCGCAAGACGCTTAAGAGGACTGATTTAGAGAAAATTGAGATTGTCGCACCGGAAGGTTCCCATAAGCTGGATCCGTTCAGCCGCCTTCCTGTTGTGGATTATTCTTCCGGTTATGATACGGACAGGCATTATATTGCAGTGGCGACCGGTGAGAAGGGAAATGAGCAGATCCGTTTTACTCCGGATGAAAAGATGCTTTCCATGATGCGGATGAAAGCGCCAAGCAAAATTATGGAAAATTAATATGAAAAATAGAATGGGGAGAATTATAAATGAACCAGAAAGAAGTGCTGGAGTGTTTGAAAAAACTGGCGGTTGATGCCGGAAAAATCATAATGGAGGTTTACGGGACAGATTTTGAGGTGGATTATAAGGAGGATGAATCGCCGCTGACGATGGCGGACAGGCGGGCAAATGACTGCATTGTTAAGGGATTAATGGAGCAGTTTCCGGATTATGCCGTTCTTTCCGAGGAGATGAAGGATGACAAGGCAAGAAGGCAGAAGGATTACTGTTTTATCGTAGACCCTCTGGATGGGACGAAAGAATTTGTGAAACGCAATGGGCAGTTTACAGTCAATATTGCTTTAGTTTATAAGCAGAATCCGGTTGTCGGCGTAATCTATGTACCTGTCACAGGAGATTTATACTTTGCGTCGGCAGGGGAGGGGGCCTTTAAGCAGGATGGCGCCACAGGCAGGAGCCGTAAGCTTCAGGTTTCGGATAAACAGGAACATTTGATCTGGGTCGGCAGCAAATCACATTCTTCTGAGAAGGAGGAGAATCTTATCCAGAGCCATAAAGGGCAGATTGATGAAGTGATTGCTGCAGGAAGCTCTTTAAAGGGATGCCTGGTCGCAGAACAGCGGGCGGATGTTTATTACCGTTTTGGGCTGACATGTGAGTGGGACACGGCTGCCATGCACTGTATTGCGGAGCAGGCGGGTGCGGTGGTAAGGCAGATGGACCACAGCAGGCTTTTGTACAACAGGGAAAATACCCTGAATGAAAAGGGCTTTTATATTGTGAACCGGAAAGAGAATGTCTGGTAACATCTGTCTTAATGGGAAAAGGTTCAAGTACTCAGGCTATGAGGTAAATTTTTGAAAATGAAGCAAAGATATACCCCGTATTTGTCCTGCTGATAGTTGATATTTGTTAAGGATTATAAGAAATTGGACGATATACTTAGTAGTGAGTGTTGATATTTCCAAGGAGGGATTTGTAATGGTTGTGACACAAAATATAGAAGCGAATTTTACGAAAAGGCAGATTGGCATTAAAAATAAGGCATTGAGCAGAAATACGGAAAAACTTGCATCGGGTTACAGGATAAACCGTGCGGCAGACGATGCGTCAGGCCTTGCTATTTCGGAAGGGATGAGAGGGCAGGTGCGGGGACTTAACCGGAGTGCTTTGAATACGGACGAGGGGACGTCTTTCTGCCAGATAGCAGATGGCGCGATGCAGGAGATAGAAAATATCGTGCACCGTATGAGGGAATTGGCCGTACAGGCTGCGGATGATGTCAATACACCGCAGGACAGGCAGATGATCCAGTATGAGATTGAGCAGTTGGTTACAGAAGTAGACCATATAACAAATTATACAGAGTACAATACTTTAAAAGTATTTTCTGACAATGCGCTGGACATTAATGGCAAAGATTATGGATTGAGCAAGGTACTTGGAAAGAACAATGTCTATCAGGGACAGTACATGGATTCTCCTGTGTCTTTCACAAATGGCGGATGGAATAATACAGGTACGCCTGCTACGATTGTCAGATATGGTGTATCTGTCAATGGCGGAGCGAATCAGAACATATATAATGTTGTTTCTTATATGCAGCAGGAGTATGGCGTTACAATTCAAAATACATCTGCCGGCAATGTAAATACCATGACAATGTATTCTGCAGATGGAAAATCTGAAATCTCCCTGCAGTATAACCAGATTAAGCCGGATGGGACAAGACTGTTAAATACGATAACGGTAAATACGTATGACAGTGTACTTCCAAATCCGGCAGCGAACCTGACAGAGACAAGAAAGCTAACAGGATCCTGCTCGGCAATGGGTTCAACAGGGTTAGGCGGCACACAGTTTTATGGTTCCTGGGTGGATTTTGATGGCCTTGGGACTACTTACCGCCTGAGTGATCTGGAGGGGCTTGGCTTTAATACGGGATGCACCCACTGCAGTGGGCAGAAGCGGTACAATGTCGAATTTACACTGCAGCCGTGCAATACAACGAATTCATCGGGAGTTAATTATACTTTTACAACAAACAAGACAGCAAGTAACATTTTTAACACGTTGAAGGTAAATATTGCCGGATGTACATCGGGGGCAGACATCGTCGGGCGCATTATGAGCGCTGCAAATTCTGAGTCAGCTTTTACGAATCATTATATCCAGTTTGCGTACCACAATAGCGATCCTTCAAAATTATATATGTATGATGATGAAGCAGGCAGCAGAACCAGTATGTTTGAGCCAGCGGTGCGGACAGAAGGTGGATTGCAGATTGAAACTGGTAAAAGGCTGAATATACAGGTGGGAAGCAATTCGGATCAGTTTGTTACGATAGACGTACCTTACCTGAACGCATCAATGTTGGGGATATCTATGGTAAACCTAACGAAGAGGGAGTCAGCGGAAAATGCCATTTCTGTGTGCGATGGCGCCATTGACATTCTGAATCAGGAACGATCCCGTATGGGTTCTATGGTTGTCCGCCTCTCCCATGCGTACGACAATGTGAAAAATGCCGGGGAAAATATGCAGTCATCAGAATCCCTCGTCCGCGATCTGGATATGGCAGATGAGCTGGTGAAACATTCTGCAAACAATATTATTTTACAGGCGGCACAGTCCATGCTCAGCCAGGCAAACAGTTCAAAGGACGGTGTTATGGCGCTTTTTCGTGAATAGGCTGTGCATTGGCTTTGGGGCATATACCGTATTTGGTTCATATAGAAGGGGATTAGGCACGGCAGGAAAATTATTTACCATGCCCTGAACCGGAGTTGGAGGGATTATGGAAAAGAAAGAGGTATTACTGATTGCGGGTAATTACCCGCATACCCTGATGCAGCATATGAATACACTGGTTAAAGAGAGGGGGCGTGCCATTTTATGGGACGCTTCCTTTGTGCAGTTGTTTGAAGGCAGGTTTCCGGAATTTGCTCAGGAATCCTATCTGCTGAATGAAGCATATGCCCTGAAAATACCGGAACGTTTCCAGAAAGCGGACCGGCAGGCGGCATGGTCAAAAAGAGTCTGTATTACACAGTCTCTTTTTGTTTTAGTGCAGAAAATGAAAGAATACGAGGCAGTTATGGTCGTAGAAAGTTTTCTGTGCCTGCTGGGATGGGATATTCAGGTTTCTGTAGAGAGAAAGTGGGAGGCGGCTGAGGAGGACAGGGCACATTTTCATGAGGCAGAGTACCGGAAGGCATCTGGCCATATCGATCTGGAGCGAAGGGCAAAGGAGCAGATTGGAAAGGCAGGGCAGGATGGACCGGACGGCAGTGCGCCGCAGGAGGGCATAGGGCAGAGCGGGTTAAAGGAACCTTTCCCTTCCGGGCAGGCGGGGGACGTATCGGAGTATGCTTCCGGAAGCGGAGGGAGAAACGTGCCAGAAGGCAGGGAGGACAGCCTGTCTGGGGCAGGAGGAGTGGCTTCTGCCGGGGACGGCACCGGGCTGCCGGAACATGCAGCGCTGTCAGGGGATGGCGCAGAATCTGCTGCTGACAGGGCAGTAAAGTTTATGGAACAGATGAATATGTCTATGCGCAGGGAGGTTAAACGGGCGAAAAAGGGCAATGCAGATTCCCAGCAGAAGCTTGGGGGGTTCTACTGCGAGGAGGGGACAAACCATCTGGATTACAAAGAGGCGGTGTATTGGTACCAGTTATCTGCCGGACAGGGCAATTATAAGTCGCAGATGGAGTTAGGGCGTATCTTTGACAGCGGAAAGATAGAAGATGCCGGCAGCAAGGCGCAGGGGCTTTACTGGTACCATAAGCTGGCGGAGGAAGGCTTCCCGACGGCGCAGTGTATCCTTGGGGCAAAATACCTGTGGGGCGATGGGCTGCAGGAAAATAAAAGGGAGGCAGTTTACTGGTTTAAAAAGGCGGCAGCACAGGGGCATGAGGAAGCGAAGGGGTATTTATCCTCTTTAATCCAGATGGGGGAACGGTAAAATGAAGATGTTATATCAGAAATTAGGGGCGGGTATTCTTTTGACAGCAGCCTTTCTGGTACTTTTCGCAGGAACCCTCTGCTTGGGGGAGGGCCTGCAGGAGGGCGGAGAACGCATTTTAATGCGCAGGGATGGCAGGCATACAGAGCAGGCAGAACAACTGCACGCCCTAAAAGTGCTGGATGCTTCCGATATGCAGGGAATAAAGGCACTGATGCATCAAGTCATAGATGAGGTGTTTTTGTACGGGGGGCTTGACGGGGATATGGAGCCATTTCTTCTCTCCGCCGAGAAAGATGTGTTAAAGGTACAGTATCAGGTTAATATTAACCGCCCTGACAGCTTTTTAAAGCTGACTGGGGATTATTCTGCAATTATTCTGGCATTAGTGCCAGACATCAGGCAGGTTGAATGGACATATCCGGAAATACAGGCCGGGGGCAGATTTGAAACGAAAACATTGAAATATAACTGGAAAATGATGCAGAAGGATGATTTTATTGATGGTGATATCTGTAAGATAACAAAAAGGGCTGCCGCAGAAAATTTTGGCGCCAGCGCGGCCGACCTGCAGTTTTTATTAGAACATTTTGCCTATTATGAAAAAGGGAAACTTTCATCAGAACGGGAAACTGCCCCTGACATTGACAGGCAGAAGATTCAGGAGGAGCTTTTTGCCCTGCCGGATTCCTATGAGAAGGCGGCGAAATGTGAAGGAATCTATGTCAGCGCGGATGGTGCATTTTCGAGGGAAGATTACAACCGCGGCGTGTGGGATGAATTTTATCAGAGAGTGAAGAATGGAAAAGAAGCGTCTGTTATAATAGGAAATTACAATAGCCTGGAGAATGCCCTGCCGGAGCAGGCAGGTTCCGTATATTACAGTTATGTCTGTTATGATGGGCAGGGATATTATGTTTTGTATGATTTCGTGGACGCAGATGGCATGCATGATTTTGATACAGAGGTAGAGCAGGGAAAGTACCTGTTAAAAAGTGGGATGAAAGAAGGGGGCTCCCAGACGGATGTATATTATCTGACGGATGATGCTTCGGTGAGCTGGAGGGATGTGCTGTATTCTTCCCTTTATGCAGGCGTGAATGAGTGTACGCCCGCACAGCCGGCCAGAGCAGCGCAGATTGTGTTATTGTCTGCTTGACTTCTGTGCAGGAATGATCCAGATGCTTGAATTTGCAGCAAAAAAATGGTATGCTAAAGGCTGTTAGGAACTGTCATAAAAATATAAATTTGTTTTGTGGCATCCAACTACACAGGTGGATAATTTTTTTAAATATATCACAATATAAGGATGGTGGGCGGATGAATGAGAAGATTAGTATTATTATCCCGGTATATCAGGTGGAGGCATATCTGCCAAAATGCCTGAACAGTGTTATCCGGCAGACATATAAGAACTTGGAAATTATTCTTATTGATGACGGGTCAAAAGATCGGTGCGGCAGGATCTGTGATGAATATGCTAAAAGGGATTCACGCATCCGTGTCATCCATAAGGAGAATGCCGGGGTGGCGAATGCGCGCAATGACGGCATCAAATATGCAACAGGGGATTTTATCAGTTTTATTGACAGCGATGACTGGATTGCAGGCGATGCATATGAAATTCTGTATCAGGGGCTGAAAAAATATGGTGCCGACTGTGCAGTCGGCGGCTGTGTCAATGTGGTGGAGCGGAATGGGAGATGCGCTGTGCACAGGCAAAGAAAGGCGGGGCATAAGCCTTCTGCCGTATGTGAAAGCTCTTCCCAGGCGATGAGGCGTGTCCTGCTCAATGGATCTGCGGTCTGGAACCGCCTGTTTAAACGGGAAGTATTTGATACGATCCGTTTTCCGTCTGACAGGATTAACGATGATGAGGTTGTGGCGCTCCATGCATATGCGGAGTGCGAAAAGATTGTATTTCTCGATAAGGATACGTATTTTTACCGGATCCGTAAAAACAGTATTACCACTTCGTCTTTTTCACTCAGGAAGATGGATATATATTATAACAGCATGGACAATCTGGCATTTGTGCGCAAAAACAGGCCGGAATTGACAGAGTGTGCAGAATTTAAGTATTATAAAGCGATGCTGTATTGCTATATGCATTTAAAGGGGATGAAGAAAAGTCCCGAGTCGGCGATGCCATTAAAGAGGCTGAAACAGGACATAAAGAAGAACCAGCTTATGGCTATGAAAAACCCATATCTTCTGCGCAGATATAAAATGTTTATGAAATTATGTTCTATCTAAGGAACTGTAATATAAGTGCGAGTTTCTAATAGAATGCAAAAATGGAAGGAGGACCAATATGTGGTGTCCAAAATGTAAGATAGAGTACCGGAAAGGAGTTACTGTCTGTGCAGACTGTGGTACAGAACTGGTAGAGCGTGAAAGCGGGTATGGGGTGGATATCTGTGAGATCAAAGACGAGGCAGCTGCTGATGAAATCGTGGAATTCCTGAGGTATTCCGGCATCGAGGATGTTGAAAAAGAAAAAACAGCAGATGATGGCGGATTTAAAATCTCAGTTCCGGCAAAATTAGAGCGGAAGGCAGAGAAGTTAGTCCATGGATATCTGATTGCTAAGGAGGAGGAGAAGGAAGAAAGGCCGGAACGGGCATCTGCGGAGGATGTTTCCGAAACTTTGGAGGAAGACAGGCCTGCCTTGGAGGAAAAAGAGGACGGCGAAGAGGCGCTTTTTTCTGAAGAGACAGAAGATACAACGGAGATACTGCATACGTCCACCAAAAATGAATATGTTAAAATAGCAGACAAGTACCGGGATATAAAATATTCGGGCATCACATTTATTTTTTTCGGCATTCTTGGCGGCATTTATCTGATGCTTTGCAGGTTTGAAGTGATTCCGATTCAGTATAATGTCTTTGTATTCTGGGTGATTGCACTTCTCTTTGCAGGATTTTTTGTTTCCGGCATTGTGTCAATTGTTAAATCCCAGAAGTTGAAAGGCATGATCCCGGAGGAAGAAAGGAAGATAAAAGATGTATGGGCATGGCTGGGAGAGAACCTCACAGAAGAGATGGTGGAAGGCTGGTCAGACAACAGTGTGTCGGAGGGGGAAAATGACCTGTTAATCGCAGCGCATATCCGCCAGATGCTTGTGCATGAGTACCCGTCGGAACCAGAGGCATTTCTGGAAATGATAGCAGATGAATATTATGAGAAAAACTATGTATAAAAAAGTGTCCGCCAGCGCGGACACCTTTTTAAAGTTCAATGCCATTTTGTTTTAACAACAGCTGTGCGCTCTCTACGGAATCAATGCCTGTTTTATTTTTAATCGGGGCAAATTCTTCCGAGCGTTCCACCTCAAACGGGAGGCAGGAATCTAACAGCTTAATCAGATCCAAAATCAATGTCTCGAATTTATAGCCGTTTGGTTCTTCCGGCTGGATAAATTCCCCCTGTTCATTCAGGCATGGTATCTTTTTTTCAACAATATGGAGCGGAAGCTCCTTGTTTACGACCTTTTCCAGACTGTCAATACGAAAAAGATAATTTAGTATAACGCCGAAGTTATAGGCAGGCTCACCGTCTTCTGTCATGGTGTCCCTCAAAGAATCTGTCAATTCATAGTATTCTATAATCGAAGGATGCCCATCCTCAAGGCACATCACACCGACTTTTTCATCCGGATGGTTCTTGCGCACCACCTTGGCGCCCGCTTCGCAGTTTCTCTCGATTACAGCGCCGATAAAGCAGGGGTCGGCAATCCGCTGCAGTACATTATCTACGGCAAATACATTTAACCATTCAATCCCTTCCTGTTTCATAAAGCCAAGAAGGCCTGCATTGGTGAGGGAAGAAAACCAGCCGCCGTTGCCGTTTGGCGAGGTGGCAAGTTTTCCCTTGCTCTCTAACAAAATTTTCCCCTCATAATCAGATGCAGGCGCCATGTCCTGCCTGAAAAAGTGGATATGTTCTTTGTCATAACCGAAATACTGCTGTTCCTCAAAAAATTTTTGCGTGATTTCATGGTTCTTGTCACTAGTCATAATAAAAAGATGAATCCATGTCCTGGTTTTATCTACGATATCAAATAGGTTATCCACAATCCGCTGAAAAATATAAACAGGTTTTGTGATACCGATATCATACATGCCTTTCGGGTTGTCAGAACCAAGCCTTGTGCCCATGCCCCCTGCCAATAGGACTGCGCCGACTTTGCCGGAGCGGATGGCCTCTGTGCCTGTTTCTGTAAAAGCTTCCCTGCCTGTATTGATTTCATCCAGTGTCATGGCGGCAATCGGTGAGATGGAGCTTTCTTTCTTTGCAGCCTCCTTTTTTCCAATGCGTGTTACTACGGAAAGATCTGTCTTTGATATCTGCTGCAGCAGGGCAGCCTGCTCCGCCTCCGGCAGAGTACTGTAATATTTTAACAGGTGTCCTTGGTTATATTTTTCTAATTTCTGTCTGGCCTCTTCTAAATTCATGGTAAACCCCTTTCTTTTTAATTGTAGGAAAGTTCCCGATGTGTAGCGGACAAGGAACGCGGAGCGTTCCTGCAGCAAGAATTACTTCGTAATTCCTGCTAGGGCACAAGCAAAATCTGTGGCCTTTTTGTCCCAAATATGGAATTTCGTGTATATTATAAAGGATAATGGTGCGTTCGGCAACTAAAAATTGATTTCCATAAACGCAAGCTTGCCTGCCTGTACAGAATAGAGTATACTATATTTAGGGCTTCTTAGTATATGTCGAAATACTATATTAGAAGCAGTTACGGAACTGTATTTTAATAGACAGAAAAGTTCTCGTTTTGTGGATGTATGTTTGTGATAATAGAGCAATCTTTTAGAAGAGGGGAGTGAACGCTATGTTTCGCAATGAAAAGAAAGCGCAGGAGATAGAGGCGGAGGAGAGGTATTTAAAGGCATTGCGGAAGGTCAAGGTACCTATGCTGACACTGGATGCCAGATGGCACCAGCTTTTTCCGGAGCATTTGAAGACAAGGCAGTTATCAAAACTTGAGAAGGAGTTAAATAAGCTGATTAAGCAGCAGGGGCAGGCAGCCAATGATATCAAGGAGTATGAAAAAGCCAGAAAAGTGCTGATGAATAATATCTTAAATAATATGACTGACGGGCAGGAGAGTGACAGCCTGCTTCGCAGGAAGAAGCAGGAGAAGAACCAGCAGCTTCTGGATGAACTGAACGATAAAATTGAGGAAGCGAAAGCCCTGCAGAGGCGTATTCCGAGGGACATTGATTTTGCAAACCAGGAGCTTCTGATTGAAAGTATGCGTATCTGCTATGAGACTTTGATCGCCAATACAAGGGATATTGAATGGGAAGAGGAATGGATCCGAAAAACAAGGGAGGAGTTAAAGGAGCACATTCTGGTAAAACAGGGGAAAGAGATCCGCAATACGGAGACATATAAATTTATGCACGACCTGCTTGGGGCAAAGATTGTAGAGATTTTTGACAGGGACCACAAGGTATGGAAAGGCGATATCAGCAAGGAACATAAGGCGGATGATAATTAGGACATAATGAGATTGGAGGGATTTTTATGCAGTATATTGCAGATGCGAGGGAGGCGAAGGAGATTGATGGGGTTTCTATTCAGAAAATAGGGATTCCATCTTTCGTTTTAATGGAACGGGCGGCTTTAAAGGTTGCGGAACACGTCAGCCGGATTATGGGGAAGGATGAAGGGAGGATTCTTGTTGCCTGCGGCTGTGGCAACAATGGCGGAGATGGAGTGGCGGCAGGCCGGATTTTGAAAGAATGGGGATATGAGGTTGTGATTGCACTGCTGGGGAAGGAGGAGAAGGCAAGTGAGGATATGAAGCAGCAGCTTACGATAGCCCGTAAACTTTCTGTTCCGGTTATCACCGAACCTGTTATCGCAGAATATACTGTAATAATTGATGCCATCTTTGGAATCGGCCTGTCTAGGGAGGTTACCGGCAGCTATGCGGGATGGATTGCAGAAATTAACCATGCAGATGCAATTACCCTGGCAGTGGATATCCCTTCAGGGATTGACGCCTCCACGGGAAAAGTGCTTGGGACTGCAGTCCGGGCAGATTATACGGTTACATTTGGCGTCAACAAAAGGGGGCTGCTCCTTTATCCGGGCACACAGTATGCCGGGGAGGTTTTTGTGGAGGATATCGGTTTTCCGGAGAAAGCAGTGCATGATGTAACACCTGCTGTCATCTCTTATGACCGCAGTGATATTGAGAGGCTTTTCCCAAAAAGGCAGCCAAGGAGCCATAAGGGAAATTATGGGAGGACGCTCGTGATTGCCGGCTCCAAGCAGATCAGCGGCGCCGCTTATCTTGCAGCAGCGGCGGCCTGCCGGATAGGAAGCGGCCTGGTAAAGGTATTTACGCATGAAAATAACCGCATTATGCTGCAGACAAAGCTGCCGGAGGCTCTTTTGTGCACATATCAGGGCAATGAAAGGCTTCCTGCGGATTATATGGATGATATATTTGAGAGCGGCAGGGACGCGCTTCCGTTTTTGGAGGAAGATTCTGAGAAGGAGGAGAGCGTCGAGTTTGTCAGGCGCCTGAAAAATGAGCTTAGCTGGGCCACTGCAGTGGTAATCGGTCCAGGCCTTGGCACATCGCGCATGGCGGAGCTTCTGCTCTATAGGGTATTAAAAATTACGGATATCCCTGTTTTGATGGATGCGGATGCCCTGAACCTGCTGCCGAGGTTTCCAGAGTATTTTAATCAGGATGGGCGAATCCAGCTTACGGACAATTTTGTCCTGACACCGCATCTAAAAGAGATGAGCAGGCTTCTCGGGAATGATGTGGAGGAAATCAAAAATAACCTCATTGACACGGCATGCCGTTATACGAAAGGCGCTGCTGTGGTGCTGAAAGATGCAAGGACAGTGGTGTCGGACGGGACCCGCATCTACCTCAACCAGTCAGGCAATAACGCCTTGGCAAAGGGCGGTTCGGGTGATGTGTTAAGCGGCATGATCGGCGGGCTTCTGTCAGGGGGGATGGAGCCGTTTCAGGCGGCATCACTCGGCGTTTACCTGCATGGGCTGACAGCAGATGAATATGTCAGGGACAGAAGCCGTTCCACAATGCTTGCCTCTGACATATTGGAGGAACTGCCAAAAATTCTTCCATAAGTATAAGGAGCTGTAGGAACATAACTGATGCAGCTTGCGAAGTATATTTCTTTGGGGATGTATACAAAAAAACGCAGGGCGGATAGAGATGGCGTGAAATAAGGAAGAGCGGGAAATGATAATGAGAAAATACTACCGGGTACAGGCAAATATTAACCTTGATGCAATTTACCACAATGTGGAGCAGGCTAAAAAGCTCCTAAAGCCTGAGACAAAGCTGATGGCTGTTATCAAAGCGGACGGCTATGGGCATGGCGCGGTTGAGATTGCGGAGACGATTGACAGTCTGGCGGATGCGTATGGCGTGGCTATTCTGGAAGAGGGGATAGAGCTTCGCAAGGCTGGGATTACGAAACCTATTTTAATACTGGGCTTTACCCCACAGCCGCAATATGGGGCAATGATTGATTATGATATCATGACGGCAGTATTTCAGGCTGACATGGCGGAAAAGATATCGCAGGCGGCAGTCTCCAGAGGGAAAACTGCCGGAATCCACCTGAAGCTGGATACCGGGATGAGCAGGATTGGCTTTGCACTGGATGATGCCGCGCTTTCTGATATTATAAAAATCGCGGGGCTTCCGGGAATCCGGATTGAGGGGTGCTTTTCCCATTTTGCCAGAATGGATGAGGCAGATAAAGCAAAAGCGATGGAACAGTTTTCACGTTACTGTGAGTTTACGGCCCGCATGGAGAGGGCTGGAATCAGCATCCCAGTAAAGCATATTGCAAACAGCGCAGGCATTATGGAGGCCCCGGAGACACATCTGGATATGGTGAGGGATGGCATCTGCCTCTATGGGCTGTATCCGTCAGAGGAGGTGCAGAAGGGGAGGCTGCCGCTGATCCCTGCAATGGAGTTAAAGGCATGGGTTTCCTACGTAAAGGAGCTCGATGCCGGAGTGGAAGTCGGATACGGCGGCACGTATACAACATCCCGCAAGACAAGGGTTGCGACGATCCCGGTAGGTTATGCCGACGGCTATCCGCGCTGCCTTTCCAATACGGGGCGTGTCCTGATCCACGGGCAGAGTGCGCCCATTATCGGCCGTGTCTGCATGGATCAGTTTATGGTGGATGTGACAGGAATTGAAAACGTCTCAGAGGGGGACGAAGTAACATTATTCGGCAGGGATGGCGGGGCGGAAATCAGCGTAGAGGAAATTTCCGGCATGTCCCATTCTTTTAATTATGAATTCGTCTGTGATGTGGGGAAACGGGTGCCAAGGGTGTTCTATCGGGACGGAAAGGTAATCGGCACAAAGGATTTTTACCCTGAATATTAATTTTTTAAAAACGTTTGCGAATACTTCTTTCAAAAATGGAAAAGATAGGAAGAGGAAACTTACATAGAAGATGTGAGAAATATAATTTAAGATTGGAGCGTGAACGTTTTGGTTATCAGACGTGGAGATATTTATTTTGCGGATTTGAGGCCGGTGGTCGGGTCCGAACAGGGGGGAATCCGCCCGGTACTTATTATACAGAACGATATGGGAAACAGACATAGCCCTACAGTGATTTGTGCAGCAATTACATCAAAAATGAATAAGGCAAAACTTCCAACACATATTGCCCTGGAAGTCAATAAGTATGATATCATTAAGGATTCTGTGATTCTTTTGGAGCAGATCCGTACAATTGATAAATCAAGGCTCCGTGAGAAGGTATGCCATCTGGATGACGAGATTTTAGATAAAATCAACCATGCGCTCTGTGTCAGCCTTGCGCTGGAATGCCCGAGAAGCATTGCGGAGCATGTCTGATCAATCCTGCCTATGCCCTGCGGCTGCGGAGGTTAAATACCCTGCAGCAAGGCACAACGCATCTTTGATGCGCGAGCCATTGGTTTGGGATGGAATATTGGCTTCCGGCGCATCAAATATCGTGATTAAGGAACTGCAATTAAAATAATTTATTTACAGTTCCTAAGGGAGACGGTGGATAAAATGAAGATTACAATTCTTGCGGTAGGAAAATTAAAGGAAGCATATTTTGCAGGCGCGGTAAAAGAATACAGCAAGCGGCTGGGCCGCTACTGCAGGCTGGAAGTGATTGAAGTCATGGACGAGAGGACTGCGGAAAATGCCAGCGGGCGCGAGGAGGATCTTGTCCGGCAGAGGGAGGGGGAGCGCCTGAAAAAATACATAAAAGAGGGTGCCTATGTTATTTCCCTTGCAATTGAGGGGCAGCAGCATTCCTCGGAGGATTTTGCGCAGAAACTCCACATGCTCGGCCTTCACGGCAAAAGCCATATTATATTTATTATCGGCGGCTCGATCGGGCTTGCGCCAGAGATTTTAAAAGATTCAGATGAACTTCTTAGTTTTTCAAAAATGACTTTTCCGCACCAGCTTATGCGGGTGGTGCTTTTAGAGCAGATATACCGGGCGTACCGGATCATCCATGGGGAGCCGTACCACAAATAAAAGTGGAGGGAGCGGCTTTATGCCTTTGCGGGGAGCCTGACGCAGAAGCTGCTTCCTTTGCCTTTGGCATCCTCTACCCAGATGCTGCCTCTGTGTGCGTTGACAATTTCCTTTGCAATGCATAGCCCTAGCCCGAAATGTTCTTTATCGGTATGTGCTCTTTCTGAACGGTAAAAGCGGCCAAATATTTTCTTTTTTTCTTCGTCCGGCACGCCGCACCCTGTGTCAGAGACGCAAAAAAGAAGCGCTGAGGGTTTATGGAATGTCAGGGAAAGGCTGATTTTTCCGCCAGAAGGCGTATAGGACAGTGCGTTGTCCATTAAAATGATAAATACCTGTGTAATCCGCTCTGCATCAAGGCAGCAGTCCGGAAGAATATCGTCCGGCAGGCTGATGGAGAGGGAAATCTTTTTCTTTCTGGCAAGGGGTTCGTATTTTTCGTATATATTTAACAGGATTCCGTCCGGCTGGCAGGCTTCCATATGGATTGGCAGGTGCCCCGAATCTGAGTTTGCTAAAAGCAGCATCTGGTTGATCAGGTTCTGCATGCGGCTGCTTTCTTCTTCCATCAAATCAATAAAATGTGCCTGCTCATCTGGTTTTGGCGCAGTTTTTAAGATTTCCAGACCGGAGCGAAGCACGGCAAGCGGCGCGCGGAGCTCATGGGAAGCTGAGGCAATAAAGAGTGTCTGCTGCCTCTGGCTGTTTTCCATAGGGACAATGATGCGCTTAGTAAAATACCATGAAAATATAAATAACAGGATGACTGCGGCACAGGCGGCAAGGCAGATGAGCCTGCGCAGGTTTGCTGCTGCATTCTGCTGCTTTTCAAGGGAAAAGAGCATGAGGAAACCGAGTTCCCCTTTTTGTTTTGGTATGATGCCGGCAGAAGCATAATAGCTATGGCCGGAGGATGATGTAAAATCAAATTGGGTCTGGGTGATAATTTTTTGTCTGTATGCGGAAAAAATGTCGACATTGTATTTTTCCTTTGCGGCATGGATGGCCTCATCTGCTAACTGCTTTTCTTTTTTAGAAAAATGGTAATCCTGATAGGAGAGTGGCCTCTCATTGTCATAGAGAAAGAGGAGGATCTGCCCGTTTCCCTGAAGCTGGTTCAGCCACTGGTGCGAAATATAATCCTGGTCCTGAAGGTGGATCAGGACAGAGTTTAGCTGTGTCAGAAAGGAATTGTAATCATTCTTTTTCAGGCTGTTTTGGGCAGAGAGCAGGCAGAGAAACATCAGGATTAGTAGAATACAGCTTGTAATGGCAGTACAAAACAAAGTCATCTGCAAATGTAATTTCCGAAACATAAAACTCCCCATTTCTGTGCACGTTTTTTGCAGCCTTAGAATGATTTTTCAATTTATCCTCTTTTCTACAGAGCCTAATATTGCTATTTTTCTAACAGGTAGCCCATGCCGCGCACTGTCGTTACATTTAGGCTGCTGCCCACGTATTTCAGGCGTTTTCTGAGAAAATGGATATAGGTATCCAGATTGCCCTCCTCCACAGGGGCATCTACGCCCCAGACGCGGGAAAAAATCACCATGCGCCGTATCACTTTTCCGGCATCCCGCATAAATACCTCCAGCAGAAGCCCCTCCCTGGCAGACAGCTGCAGTTCGCATTTTGGCCCGCGCAGAATCCGCAGGGAATTGTCATAGGTAATATCGCCAAACTGCAGGAGGCTGTCATCCTCATATTTCTGGCTGCGCCTGCCAAGGGAGCGGATGCGTGCCAGCAGTTCTTCAAATGCAAACGGCTTTACAATATAGTCGTCTGCACCGCAGTCAAGCCCCTCAATCCTGTCGTACAGCTCGCCGAGCGCAGTAATCAGGATAACAGGGGTATTAAGCCCTGAACTTCTTGCCCTTTTTAGCACAAGAAGGCCGTTCATGGTGGGCAGCATCCGGTCTAACAATACGATGTCGTGTGCGTCCTGCACAAATAAATCAAGGCCATCCCGCCCGTCATGGCTGATTGTAACATGATGGCCCTCCTTTTCAAGCTGGAACCGTAAAAGCTCACATAATTCTTTGTCATCTTCTATCAATAAGATTTTCATTTTTAAAACCATCCCTATCCCAAACGACAATTCCCTTTATACTGCGCTTTTGTTACAAGTTATTTGACTAACAATTATTTAGTATAACACAAAAATCTTTAAAAAACCTTAAAGGAAGGAATTTTGCACAAATATTTGGAAAAGTTTATACTTCTCATTAACGAAACAGTAACTATTGGTATGCCGTTTATACAGGCGGAAAGGAGATAGTGATGGGAAAGTTTTTGCTGACAGAGGAGCTGTTATTACAATACCAGAAACATTTATATGAAGAGGAGAGGGCGACAGCGACGATTAAGAAATACATATGTGACTTAAAAAAGCTGAAAGATTATGCTTCCGGGAGGGAAATCACAAAGGAACTGATGGTCAGGTACAAGGAGGAGTTGAGAAAGAAATATAAGGTTACAAGCATTAATTCATTTCTGGTGGCGGCAAACCGTTTTTTTGAATATGCAGGCTGGTATGGGCTGCGCATCAAGACATACCGTATCCAGAAGGAGATATTTGTGCCGGAGAACAGGAATCTTTCAAAGGCAGAGTATAAGCGGCTGGTAAGACTGGCGTTGAGGAAGGGGAAAAAACGCCTTGCCATGATGCTCCAGACCATCTGTGCGACGGGAATCCGCATCAGTGAGCTTGCCAGCTTTACGGCGGAAAGCGTCAAGATTACCCTTTTTCCTGCCCCAGCGAGGGAGGGTTCGGGCAGAGCCCGGAGTAAAAGTTTAGGCCAGGGATGCCTGAGCGGCGGGACACCCTTTTCAAAGGGCGTCCCAAGAGTGGATTAGATTTTTTCAATGCGCCAAGGCAAAGTGGTAATCACACGAAATGTCTTGTCCATAGCATGGGGATGGATTGCGTGTAGATGTCCGAAAATCGGGTACTACACAAATTCAAAATGTCCTTGACAAGGGGTACAATTTACTTCTTATATTGATAATTGAATATAGGCTTTACACTAAAGGTATCAATTGTTATAATGGCTATAGAAACAAATTTATAGCATATATTTAGAAAGTAGGTGATTATATGCCAGGTGAAAAAGAATTGAATGCTATGCTTTTTGACCAATTGACAATAATTGAAAGAATAGAAAGACGGGCTGAAAAAGGTGATCTTGAAGAAGTGAAAAAAGAAATTGAAATCTTAAAAAATGAAATCAACCGAAAACTATATCAGAAACCGCCATTAACAGACAACTAGTACAGCGGATATTAAATTTCTGATAGTTATACGAAGGATATTTTTTCGAGTGTGCATGTCAAAAAACGTAGGCGTAGCGGGCTACGCTGAGGATTTTTGACATGTGCAATCGGAAAAATAGACAAGTTATAACTATCAAGGAATTAATTTACGCTGTACTAGTACAAATATATTACACATAACCAAGGTGTAAAGTCTTATTCAATTATAAAGGCTTTAAGCTAAAGGTATCAATTGTTATAATGACTATAGAAACAAATTTATAACATACATTTAGAAAGTAGGTGGTTATATGCCAAATGGTTTAGAAATCATCAAAACAGCTATAGACGATTTTGAAGAAATACAAGAATATATGTTCTTAGCTAAAAAAGAAAATGCAACAGAAACATATGAACGGTTAAAAAAGAAATATTTGTCTTTAAAGGCTATTTTAAATATTAGCGGTGTAAACTTAACAGATATTGATAGAATTAAAGAATAAAATCGAATAGTAATAAGTCAAATGCCCCGTAGCTTGCTGTGGGGTATTTGACTGGATATAATAAAAAAGAACCGCTTAGGGTATTGTTACAAAATAACATAGGAAACCCGTGCAGGCTATTTACTGGCGGTTCTTCCGTAGAGGGGCGTGATGAAATGGATGCTGTGAAACAAATAGATTATTCTACAATACATGACATTTACAATTTACCAGACGGGCAAAGGGCTGAATTGATTGATGGTGAGTTATATATGCTGGCAGCACCATCTGCAACCCATCAAAGGCTTGTTATGGCCTTATCAAATAGAATATACAATTATATTCAGGGCAGACAAGGTATGTGCGAGGTCTTTCCTTCTCCCTTTGCAGTGTTTCTAAATGCCAATAATGAAATTTATCTGGAACCCGATATCTCTGTTATCTGTAATAAGGACAAACTGACAGAGGAAGGATGCATGGGCGCGCCGGACTGGATTATTGAGGTTGTTTCACCTTCCAGCCGCCAGCTGGATTATAATAAGAAGCTTTTTAAATACCGCACAGCAGGTGTCAGGGAATATTGGATTGTCGATCCGGGGAATCTGCGTATCACGGTTTACAATTTTGAACAGGATGCGTTTGAAGAGTATTCATTTTCAGATAAAGTCAAAGCCGGGATATATGATAGCTTTGAAATTGATTTTGCCGGAATCCAGTTTTGATCAGGAATGCACTCTGGGCAGACACATCTGCTCTAAAATACCACCTTTTCTTCCAAATCCACAAAATAACAAACTCCCTGATAGACCCCTTCCTGATACAGTGTTCCGGCTATTTCCTGCATCTGCAGGTCCAGCTGGTGGTAAACGCGCCTGTATGGCCAGGGCAGCCCTTCTATATATTCTTTCTGCCTGCTGTTTAATGTGGAAAGCATTGTATCGTATGTTGTGCCGCCATTTTTTGCCATAATGCCGAAATCACAGGAGATATAGGCGTTCCCTTTTTCATTCTGGCAGCATTTTTCTGAAATATAATGTAAAAAATCCTGTTTTTCCTTTGGGCTGTACTCAGTGGATTTCCACAGAATTTCCCTGTGATCCCTGTCTGTTTCGGTTACGCCGCAGAAACTTTTTCTTCCATACCGGTCTGTTCTTTCTACATACACAATTTTTTCTTTATCAGTTTTCGTTCCCGGCTCTTCCAGCAAAATAGTTTTTTTATCCAGAAGGTGCCCCCATACTGTTTTCTGGACTTTCTCAAAGGAAAGCGGATATTCCAGCATGTCTTTGATGCGTTTTACGGAATATCCCTTGTCTGCAAGATGGCGGATTGCATTTCCGCCTGCCATGTCAAAAACAAAGCTTGATAATGCATTTTCAAAAAATTTATTTTCCATAACTACACCCCGCCTTTATTTTGTAGCAGCCGCACGGAAATTAATTTATCCGTCAAAACGTTCTACTGATAGTATAGCCATTCATTCCGGCTATGGCAATGAAAACCTCGTACTTTTCACGGAAATCAATTTTCAGTATATATTCATTACTGCCCCTATTAATTTGATGCCATTTACAGACGATTGTTTTCTAAACGATAACTCCCTGTTATCCATCATTTTCCAATGTGCCTGCGTCCGGCTGTGTTTCTGTTTTTGTTCTCACAGTGTATGATACGCCTAAAAAGAAGGACAAGATATGCCGCCAGACAACAACGGCTTTCCAGAGGAACTCTGTCTTGCAGGGCTTTGATGGATATGCGCCTTGCAGCGCTGTCTGAGCAACATGCGCGGTTTCAGGCTTTCCTAGGAGGCACGCTCCCGCTACCTCTCATAACGCAACGGTACCTAGCAGGCCAAAATACGCCCTGCAAGTACCGGCGATTCGAGAGTGCCTCTGCGGAAAGCCATGAAATCCGCTGCATGGTGTAAGTTTGCGGAAAGGCGCATAAATCAAGCATCAAAGCCGCAAGACGGATAGTTCCTCGGAAAGGCGAAATGTTGCAAGGCATATCCTGTCCTTCTTTTTAGGCGTTTTGTTTGTCTGTGAAGCAAAAACAGAAACATAATCGGACGCAGGCACAAACAAAAAATGACGGATAACAGGGAGTTATCGTTAAGTCAAATACCCCGGGGTATTTGATCCGCGCGCAGTCGCCAAGTGCAAGCAAGCTTGCGTTTGGCTCGTTGCGTACGCGAGAATAAACGTCGTCTGTAAATGGTGACATATTGATTTGGGGCAGTAAAGAATATATATACTGAAAATTGATTTCCGTGCGTACTTTTGGCATAAATCGAGCCAGACCTTAAAAAAATAACAGAAAATTAAAGGCTTATTTTAAGAAAGGTTAAAGATATGTTGTGGTAATCTATGCACATGCTAAGTATTACTTCGGCGGTTAAATATCAAAAACAATAAGGTACTGTCAAGAAATAACTTTTACACAGTTCCTCAGGAACTGTGTAAAAGTTATTTCTTGACAGTACCTAAGAGGAGGGATTGAGGATGAAGATAACAAAATGGTTTTGCCTGTTGTTGGTGATGGCGCTGATTACGGCGGCAGCAGCAGGGTGCAGCAAGGGGAGCAAAGGCAAGGATACAGCCTCCCCGGGGGCACAGGCAGATGGATTAAAGTCGGAAGGGGCTGGCGGAAAAGGGAAAGGGAGGTTTCTTGAAAATGAAATCGCGCTGCCTGACAGGGCAGGAAGGATCCTTGCCTTTGGAAAGCTTCTGGATGGAACCCTTGCGGCAGTTGCCGAGGATAAGGGGGACAAAAGTTACTATGTTTTAAAGAGCAGCGATCAGGGAAAGGGCTGGAAGGAAGTTCCTGTACAGGGAATAAAAGGGCAGCGCATTTCGTATGCCGCTGTTTCGCCAGATGGGGATGCTGCACTAATCCACTATGCGAAGGGATGCAGGGCGGACATAAGCATTGTAGGAGCAAAGGGCAAGGCGGAAACAGTTACGCTCCGGCTTCCGGACAAAGTAGAAGAAAATCAGGTGCGGCAGGCCGCCTATGACAAGAAGGGAAACCTGTTTGCCATGGATATGGAAGGGGCGGTTTTAAAGGCTGATTGGAAGGAGGGGGCCTTTAAGGAGGTTTTTGACACGGAGGGCCTGCAGATTAACTATTTCGGCATTGCCGGGGATGTGATGCTTGCCGTGCATGATAAGGGGATACGGCTCTTTGATACGGAAAAAGGAAATACGCTAGATTCCGAGGCGCTGCTGGATGATTTAATAAAAGAGGATAAGGGGCTGGCATCTAACGATATGGATTTCGGGGCACCAATGCTTTTTGCAGAGGGGACGGACAGCGGAGGCATTGTGCTCGTAAACAAGAATGGCATCTTCCACTATAACAGGGGCGGAAGCGTAATTGAACAATTGGCAGATGCGTCATTGCTGTCTCTGGGCGGCGGAAATATTGTTTTTCAGAATTTAGCGGTATTAGATAAAGATAATATTTTTATTGTTGTAAATGACAGTGGGGAATTTAAATTATTCCAGTATTCTTATGACAGTAAAGCGGCATCCGCACCAGATAAGGAAATTACGGTTTACGCGTTGGATGAATCTTCCCTGCTGCGCAAAGCGGTCACTTTATTCCAGAAAGAGCATCCTGATATCTATGTAAAACTGGAGTTTGGCCTGACAGGTGACGACAGTGTGACGCTGGAGGACGCCCTCTCTGTGCTGAGCACCAATATTCTTGCCGGGAAGGGGCCGGATGTTCTTATTCTGGACGGGATGCCTGCTGAAAGCTATATTGAAAAAGGCATATTGGCGGATATCAGTGATGTTATTGACGAGGTAGACCAGAAGGAGGGCGTGCTCCCCGGCATTAAGGAAGGCAGCAGAAAGGACGGGAAGATTTATGCCTTTCCGGCGCGTTTCCTGCTTTCCGTGATAGAGGGTGATAAGGATACTGTAAAATCAGGGGAAAGCCTTGAGGGGATGGCAAAACGGATCACGCAGTTAAAGAAGGGCAGCAATGGGGGAGTTATCCCTCAGGATAAGGGGACAATGACACTGCTTAGGGATTTATATTATGCAGATTCCGCGTCATGGATGACGGAGGGAAACAGCATAGACGAAAAGGCTTTAACGGATTATCTGTCCTGCGCAAAACAGATTTATGACGTGGATGCAAACAGCAAGGAGCAGGACTACCTGAATAAGACCGGCGATGGGACAGTGGATGGGATAAAAGCCGGTACGCTGAATGAGACGGATCTTATTGAAGGAAGCAGCAAAATGGCATTCGGGACACTGCCGGATTTTTGGAGCCTGCAGAATATGATAAGCTCATGGCAGCTGACAAATGCGGATTACGGCCTGCTAAACAGGGAAGTGCACTCCTATATCCCGTATCTGTCCGCAGGCGTAACAGAGAGTGGGAATAAAGAAACAGCAAAAGAGTTTGTAAAGCTGCTTCTGGGGAAAAAGACAGGAGACAGCATAACAAACGGATTCCCGGTAAACAAAACAGCATTTAGGCTGCAGTGCGAAGAAGCCGTAGACAGCAGGCTTGTAAAAGATGACAGCAGTATTATGTTTTCGAATGAGGATGGAAAAGACTTTTCATTTAATACAGTTAACCTGACAAAAGGGCAGGTGGGGCAGTTTACTGCATTTGCAGAGAGCCTGAAGAAGCCTGCCATGGATAACCGTTCCATTCTTAATATTGTGCTGGAGCAGGGGGATAAATATCTTTTGGGGGAACAGAACCTTGGAGATACAGTGGATGCAATTTTGAAGAAGGTGAATTTGTATCTGGCTGAAAACAGCTGATGCAGTGAAAATATACCAGAGGCGTATGAAGATAGCATAAAATATACTCTGGGGAAAGTGAGGCGGAGGGATGACAGGCAGGACAAAGCGAAACAGGGCGGGATGGCTTTTTGTGCTTCCCAGCTTGACAGGAGTAATGGTTTTTTACCTTATCCCTTTTGTGGATGTGTGCCGGCGTTCTTTCCTGCAGGCTGTGGGAGGCGGATTTGCGGGATTTGGGAATTATTATCAGGTGCTTACAAACAAGGCATTCCGCCTTGCTGCCGGGAACACACTGCGGTTTGTGCTTATCTGCCTGCCGCTTCTTCTGGGGATGTCCCTTGGAATCGCACTGCTGCTGCAGGGCCAGAAGAAATACAGGGAGATATTTAAGAGTGCATACCTTGCACCCTTAGCAATCCCGGCGGCAAGCGTGGTGCTGCTCTGGCAGGTACTGTTTGACAATCAGGGGCTGTTAAACGGCCTGATGCACTTTTTCCACAAAACGGGGAGGGACTGGATGAACGAGGGCACTGCATTTGGCGTACTGGTGTTCAGCTATATCTGGAAAAACCTAGGCTATGATGTGGTTTTGTGGCTTTCCGGGCTTCTCGGCATTCAGGAAAGCATTTATGAGGCGGCAAAGGTTGACGGAGCGGGGGCGGTAAAAACATTTTTTTACATTACGCTTCCCAATATCAGGCCGGTTGCATTTACTATTGTAATCTTATCTTTTTTAAACTCTTTTAAGGTATTCCGGGAGGCATATCTGGTAGCCGGAAATTATCCTCAGGAAAGCATTTACCTTCTGCAGCATGTTTTTAATAACTGGTTTTCAGAACTTTCCATGGATAAAATGGCGGCAGGCTCCGTACTGCTCTGCTCAGTCGTTGCGGCGTTTGTGCTGCTTTTGCAGCGCAGTTGGGACAGGGGCGATGAGGATTGTAACGATTAGTTGAAACGGGGGGAATGAAGATGAAAAAAATAGTCAGGGGGTTTTTCCTGCCCGCCTTTGCCCTTTTTGCAGTCAGCCCGGTGATTTTTCTGCTGGCTGGGACATTTATGGGAAACCAGGAAATTATAGAATGTATCTCACCTGTTTTTATGGACGGCGGCGGTTATGCCGGCTGGCGGCTTGTTCCACAGTATCCGACACTTGGGAATGTGGTGGAGCTTTTACTGGATTCACCGGAATTTTTCAAGATGTTCTGGAATTCTGCGAAGATTACAGTATTTATTCTGGCAGGGCAGCTTATCTTTGGGATGCCGGCAGCGTGGGGAATGGCAAGGTATGATTTTAGAGGCAAAAAAATGATTTATACGTTCTATATTGTCATGATGATGATGCCGTTTCAGGTAACAATGCTGTCAGAATATCTCGTGCTGGATAGGCTGCATCTTATGGACACCAGCGCTGCGGTTATCCTTCCGGGAATTTTTTCGACATTTTCTGTATTTATTATGTACCGTTTTTTCCGCGGCATCCCGGAGAGTATTATGGATGCCGCCAGAATAGACGGCGCAGGCGAACTGCAGATATTTGTGGCGGTAGGCATCCCACTTGGCTCTTCCGGAATAATCTCCGCGCTTGTGCTCTCATTTCTGGAATGCTACAGCATGATAGAGCAGCCGATGACATTTTTAAAGACGAAAAGCCTCTGGCCGCTGTCACTGTTTCTGCCTGAAGTAAGCAGCAGCAACGCTGGCTTTTCCATGTGTGCTTCTTTTGCAGCGCTGCTCCCTGCTGTATTTGTATTTCTGATCGGGCAGGATTATCTGGAGCAGGGGATTGCAGCTTCCGGAATCAAGTAAAGAAATGTAATTCTTAGCCGAATTGCACTGCCTGCGCAGGCTTGGCTGGCAAAGAATTTTTTGTGGATAGAAAGGGGAAGTTTTGGGAATGAAGAAGGGAAAATTTACAACAGCGTTCTGGATGAAGGCCATGCTGTGGCTTCTGTCAGTTATGTTTGTCTTTACAATTGTCTCAAAAGCGGCAGCTTCGTTTACGGTTGCACAGGTGAAAGTGGACAGCCCATCATCCAGAAAACTTTTATATACAGTGGAGGCGGAGGGGCGGATTGGGAAAAACCGTGAGATTTCCGTTCTGTGCCAGCCGGACCTTCTGGTGAAAAGCATAATGGTAAGCGAGGGGGAGAAGGTGGAGAAAGGGAAAGTACTGGCAAAACTGGACGCCGGAAATGTAAGGGAACAGATAGAGAGCTATAGAAACAAAAGACAGTCGCTTGCCCTCGGCAATGAGGAATACCAGAAAAGCCAGGAGCAGGCGCGCAGGAAGCAGGAGAGGGAGATTGCAAGGGCAAAGGAGGACTATGCAAGGACAGAAAAGAAAAATGAGGCTGCGGCCGCTGCAGCGAGGAAGAAGCTGGCACAGGCAGAGGAAAGGTTTAAAAAGGCATTAAGGGATAAAAAAGATTTCGATAAAAAAGAAGCTGCACGGTATAAGGCAGAGGTGAAAGAGTGCCAGAAATCATTGCAGGAAGCGCTGGAGACGAAACGGTCGGAGGAAACTGCGGCAAGGAGGGCATTGGAGGATGCCCAGATGATGCCTCCTTCTGACAGCCGTATCGCTGTGAATCTTATTTCGATAAAGGAAATTGATGCCAATATCAAAAAGTTGCAGAAAATTCTGAGGCAGAGATGCCGCATCACTGCACCGGAAGACGGCGTGATTACATCCGTTCTGGTAAATGTGGGGCAGAGGACGTTAGATACTGCGGTATTTACTATGACAGATGGCAGCGCGGGGCTTAAGTTTACTGGGCAGGTGGCTTTGGACGACGCAAAATATGTATCTGCCGGTGACAGCATCACACTTAAGGGTGGGAAGAAGACAGTGGCGGATGTCAAAATCCAGACGATAGACATAGATAAGGACAGCAATTGCATGAATGTGACAGCGCTCCTTCCCCCGGGGGCATTTTCTCTGGGCGAGACGGTTTCTATGATTGTAGAACAGGAGTCTGAAAATTATTCCTGTACTGTTCCAGTGACTGCAGTCCATCAGGAAAACAGCAAATACTATGTACTTTTGATGGAGACGAGGGATACCGTCCTCGGGCAGCAGACGGAAGCTGTAAAAATAGAGGTGGAAGTGCTTGAGAAAAACAGGCAGTTTGCTGCGCTGGAGCCAAGTGCGCTAAATGAAAGTAGCCGTATTATCACAGATACAGACCGCTACGTAGCGGCAGGCGACAGGGTGCGCCTTAGGGGGAGTGAGAATGTTGAAGAGGATTAAACGAATCATTTTTCCCGCCCTTTTCTTCCTCTCTGTCCTCCTTCTGGCAGAGGGGGTTATCAACGCCAGAAGGGGCGGAGACTTTTTGGGAAGCCTGACTATTGTGTCGGAAGAAGGGTTTGACAGCGGCATAGCGGAAGCCGCGGCAAGGGGCGGTGGGGAGGAAAGCCCATCAGACGGGGAAGAACCGCAGGAGGATAGTTTTACATTTGCAGTCTGGACGGAGTTTGGAAATGAGCCGGTATCGGACGGATTCAGCGAAAGGGCATGCAGTGCGGATGTAACAGCTATCTGCGGCCCGTCATACTGCCTGCTGCCGTTCGGGAAGTCCCTTTCCCCACAGGATACGGAAGGGTGCATAATCGGGAGGGAGATGGCAGAAAAGCTATTTGGCAGCCATATGGCGGAAGGGCGGGAGGTTGTTTGGCGGGACAGGAAATGGACAGTCCGCGGCGTGGTGGAGGAGCCCGGCGATTTATTGATGCTTCAGGCATCTGGAATGGAGGAGATTACGTTCCACAAAATAAGCATTTCCTTAAATGGGGCGTATGACAGGCGGCTGACATGGCAGAAGTTTGCCAGCCGTTACGGGGTTCTGGCGCGGCCGCTGCGCTTTGATTATCTCTACGGTATCGCATGGCTGAAGGAAATGGTTCCTGATAAATGGTCTGATTTCGGCGGCTGGAAGGAGAATTTTAAGGAATACAGGGAGGCGGCAAAGTATGTACAGAATGCCGGGAAAAGTACAATAGAGGCGGCAGGGATGAAATATAAAACGAAAGGGGGGCGTTATATTTTATGCGGGGTACTCTGCCTGCTGGCACTGCCAACCGTCTTTCCCTGCAAAAGACAAAGAAAACAGGTTTCCCAAACCGGCACATCTATGTTAAAATAGCCTATAGATGTGCCGGTTATTTTTGAATAGATAGAGGAGATAGTGTGAAAATGGAAAATGAGCAAAAAGCGAAATTATTTGAGTCAGCACCTATTCCGAGGGCAGTCATGTCACTCGCCGTACCGACAGTGATCAGTTCGCTGGTCATGGTAATCTACAACCTTGCAGATACTTATTTTGTGGGGATGTTAAACAGCCCGGTACAGAATGCCGCCGTAACGCTTGCGGCCCCGGTGCTTCTGGCGTTTAATGCCGTCAATAACCTGTTCGGCGTGGGCAGCTCCAGCATGATGAGCAGGGCGCTTGGCAAAAAGGATTATGATACGGTCTACCGCAGTTCTGCGGCAGGTTTTTACTTTTCCCTCTTTTGCGGGGTGCTTTTTTCCCTGTTTTATTCTATTTTCAGCAGCCCCTTACTCTCTATGCTTGGGGCAACGCAGGAAACTTCCTATGCAACCGGGCAGTATCTAAAGTGGACAGTATCTTTCGGTGCGGCACCGGCAATCCTTAATGTAGTCATGGCGTATCTGGTGCGCGCGGAGGGCACAGCCCTCCATGCAAGCATCGGGACGATGAGCGGATGCCTTCTCAATATTATTCTGGATCCGTTCTTTATACTGCCGTGGGGGCTTAATATGGGGGCGGCAGGCGCGGGCTTTGCCACCTTTATCTCAAACTGTGCGGCCTGCCTGTATTTCTTTGGTTTTTTGTTTGTAAAGCGCAGACAGACATATGTCTGCATCCGTCCGTCCATGTTCCGGCTCCGCAGGCCGATTATCGCAGGAATATGCGGGGTGGGGATTCCTGCTGCTGTGCAGAACCTTCTGAATGTAACCGGAATGACGGTACTAAATAATTTTACTTCGGATTTTGGCTCTGATGCCGTTGCCGCCATGGGTATCGCACAGAAGGTCAATATGGTGCCGATGTATATTGCTATGGGCATCTCACAGGGGATCATGCCGCTAATTGGCTACAATTATTCCAGCGGCAATTACAAGCGCATGAAGAAGGCTTTGCTATTTTCCGCCAAACTTTCCCTTGGGCTGCTGGCTGCCGCCGCTGCTTTTTATTATTTTTTTGCCGGGTGGGTAGTAACGTTATTTATCAGCGACAAAAATATAATCGCTTATGGAAGTCGTTTTCTGCAGGGGCTCTGTTTCGGGCTGCCGTTTTTGTGCATGGATTTTTTGGCAGTGGGCGTATTTCAGGCATGCGGGATGGGTGGAAAATCACTTCTGTTTGCCGTATTAAGGAAAATTGTACTGGAAATTCCGGCGCTTTTTCTTCTGAATTATTTCTTTCCGCTGTACGGACTTGCATATTCCCAGTTTGTGGCAGAAGTTGTGCTTTCCGCCGCTGCCGTGCTGGTGCTGGTGTGCATGTTCCGCAAATTACCGGATAATTTATCCACTGATACGAAAAAGGGGGCGTCAGAATGAAAAGTGGGGACAAAGTTGCACTGGTCTGCTGTTCCAACGGCCAGCCTGCAGCAACACAAGGGCTGCTTATGGAGCTTCATGATGAACTTATAAAAATTGGCCTGGTGCCGGTTTTTGGGGATTATATCTATGAAAGAGAGTCGGTATTTAGTGGTTCTGCATATAACAGGGCAGAGAGCTTGATGGAGTTTTATAAAAATGAAGAGATTGCAGCGGTTTTTGATATTTCCGGCGGCGATATCGCAAATGAAATTCTCCCATATCTCGATTTTGACGTGATTGCAGCCAGCGGCAAAATGTTCTGGGGATACAGTGATCTGACAACGATTTTAAATGCCATTTATACGAAAACAGGGCAGCCGTCCGTTTTATATCAGATTAAAAATATCGTCCTTGAGGCTTCAGGCAGCCAGAGCCGCCGTTTTCAAAATACTATTTGGGGCCAGGGGAAGGAACTTTTTGATTTTTCATATGTATTTCTGCAAAAACAGGAAATGGAGGGCGTGGTAGTCGGCGGCAATATCAGGTGCCTTTTAAAGCTGGCAGGGACGCAGTACTGGCCGGACATGGACGGAAAAATCCTGCTGTTGGAAGCGCTTAGCGGCGGTGTGGGGAAGATGGTTACCTATCTCAGCCAGTTAAAGCAGATTGGCGTTTTTGAAAAGATTTCCGGCATTCTACTGGGGACATTTACAGAGATGGCAAGGGAGGGATGCGTGCCGCAGATTGCGGATCTGGTAAAAATGTATGCCGGAAAAGATATCCCGGTTGCATATACACCTGAAATCGGCCATGGTATAGATGCCAAGGCTGTTATAATCGGACAAAAACTACGGCTTTCCGGCTGCCGCTAGTCTTGCTGAAATTCGGCTCTAGACAAACGGGCAGATAATATATTATAATAAAAAGATAGTGGAGTTTTTTGCAGCAGGGAAAGGAGGACAGGCATGGCTCGTCGTAAGAACAAAAAAGTCGTAAAGATGAAACGGCGTAACTCATATTTTATGGGAATCCTGCTTGGCCTTTTTGCAGTTTACCTTCTGGTGCTGTTTGTCCAGTCGCTGACCAGAGAGCATGTCTCTATATATGAAGTGAACAGGAAACAGATAGCGGACAATGAACATCTGCGGGGGATTATCCTGCGCGACGAGGAAATTATCACCTCTAAGAAGTCAGGCTATGCAAATTATTATGTCGGGGAGGGCGCAAGGCTTTCGGCGACTACAACGGTTTACTCGATTGATGCAGACGGGACTGCTGTGGAGAAGGCATCCGCGGTAGATACTACCAATGTGACACTGTCTGAGGAGGACACCAGAAACGTCAGAAGCGCCATATCAGGCTTCCGAAATAATTTCAATCTGTCTAATTACAGCAGCATACTGAATT
Source organism: bacterium D16-36 (assembly GCA_003611745.1). GTDB lineage: Bacteria > Bacillota > Clostridia > Lachnospirales > Lachnospiraceae > Butyribacter. The sequence goes on from RAYF01000046.1 coordinate 38,112, forward strand.
TCCGTTATAATATAGAAAATACGCTGTTAGAGCTTTCCGATATCAATCTGGCAAAGAACCTGAGCAAGATTAAGAAAGCGTCCGGCTCGTCCGCATCTTTTGAGTTGGTGAAAGCGGGGAAAACCGGAATCATTTCATTCTGCTCAGACGGGTTGGAGGATTTGGCGATTGACCAGATTACACCGGAGCATTTTAAGGAGATGAAGGATGAATGGAAACAGCTTAGGACAGGCAGCTCCATTGATTCCGGTGATGCAGTCTACCGGTTGGTGGGAAACGAGAGGTGGTCGATAGTTGTTTCACTATCTCAGGAACAGTTTGCAAAACTGTCTGAAATAGAGACAGTGCCGGTAAAGATTAAAAAGGACGAAAGCATTTTAAAAGCGACTGTGCGCACATTTACTTCCAAGGGGCATTATTATGCAAACCTGCTGTTTGACAAATACATGATACATTACCTGAACAACCGTTATCTGGATATCGAGATACAGTTTGACAGCGCGGAAGGGCTGAAAATCCCAGTATCTTCTATTATAAAGAAAACGTGCTACGTTATCCCTGAAAATTATATTACAGAGGGGGACGGCAAGACAACTTCCGGGAAAAAGGGAGTGGCTGTCATCACTTATTCAAAATCCGGGGAGGAGCAGCTTAACTTTGTCCCGGCTGAAATATACTGGAAGGATGAAAAAAACAACATTTACATAGATGCTGCACTATTTGAACGTGGCTCTACCATTATGAATGCAAAAGACAGCGGCAGCAGCAGGATGCAGGTGACGGAAGTGAAAGAGTTGGAGGGCGTCTACAACTGCAATCAGGGGTACTGCCGGTTCCAGTACATCAATAAGCTTTATGAAAATAAAGAATATGCTATTGTGGAAAACGGAAACCGCTACAGCCTCTCCAATTTTGACCATATCGTATTAAACCCGGAAATAATCGGGGAGGATGACATCATATATTAGGAGGATGAAGGATTGATTCGCGAAAATCTTTTAAAAGTAGAGGAAAATATCAAAGCGGCCTGCGGGCGCGCGGGGAGGGACCCGGGGGAGGTAACCCTAATCGCTGTCAGCAAAACAAAGCCGATGGAGATGATTGAGGAGGCCCTCGCCTGCGGAAAAAGGGAGTTTGGCGAGAATAAGGCGCAGGAGATGAAAGAAAAATGTGATGCGCTGCCAGATGATATCAAATGGCATTTTATCGGCCATCTGCAGACCAATAAGGTAAAATATGTTGTCGGCAGGGCATTTTTAATCCATTCTGTGGATTCCTACCATCTTGCGGAGGCGATTGAGGCTGAGAGTGCCAAAAAGGACGTAGTTTCTCATATTTTAATAGAAGTAAATGTTGCAAACGAGGAGTCAAAGTTTGGCATAAAGGTAGATGAAACGCTTGCACTGGTTGAAAAAATCGCACTTCTGCCCCATATCCGCATTGAAGGGCTGATGACGATTGCGCCTTTTGTCGAAAATGCGCAGATGAACCGGCCTGTTTTTCGCGACTTACGGAAATTGTCAGTTGACATTAAAGGGAAAAACATTGATAATGTCTCTATGAATGTTCTGTCGATGGGCATGACAAATGACTATGAGGTTGCCATTGAGGAAGGCGCTACCTATGTGAGGGTAGGAACCGCTATATTCGGGGAGCGGGATTATGGAAAATTATGATAAGCGTGAGAGCGCGCAGAAAAGAGGTTGACAAATGGCTAGCGGATTAAATAAGTTTATGAATTTTTTGAAATTGACGGATGAAGATGATGAATTCGATGACGATTTCTATGATGATGAAGATTATGACTATGACCGCAAGGAATTAGAAAAAGAAGAAAAGCGCCTGATGAAGGAGCGCAAAAAGGAAGAGAAGCGGACTACTTCTGCTGCATCCTCCTACCGCAGCAGTGACAGGTATTATGACAGGGAAGAGCCGGCACCCGCAGCGCCAAAGCGCACGGCAAGCTACCGTTCCTCTGCCGGCAGCAAGGTTGTCCAGATGCCTTCTTCAAACAGCGATATGGAAGTATGCATCGTGAAGCCTGCCAATATCGGGGAGGCACAGCAGGTGTGCGACCTGCTGATGAATATGAATCCGGTGGTGGTGAACTTAGAGGGAATTGACATTATGGAGGCACAGAGGATTATGGACTTCATTTCCGGCTGCATTTTTGCGATTTCCGGAAATATGTGCCAGGTATCCCGTTATATTTTTATCTTTTCGCCGAAGGGCGTAGAGATTTCAGGTGACTATATTAAGAGTCTGGAAAACGAGGAGAGCTACAATATCGCTGCATTTAATAAAGAATTTTAATCTATTACTCCGGGGGAGGGTTATGTATCAGTATATTGTATATAGTCTGGAAATATTTTTCATTGTATTGGAGGTTATCGTACTCCTGTATCTGATACAGAAAATGTTCGATTTCGGCCTTCAGGTGCGCAGGATTACCTTGATTCTGGTTGCGCCGATTCTTCAGCCGATGCAGAGAATGGTTAAGCATTCGGTTATGAATACCTTTTCCGTTGATTTAAGTCCTTATTTATTGATTGTGGTGCTTTCGTATCTGGAAAGGTTATGCCGCTATCTGCTGCAGCTAAGCAGCGGTGTATGAGTTAAGCAAGATATTACTTCGTAAAATCCAGCGATATTTAACTTCCGTCGGAGTAATAGAAATGGGGTTGCAATGCATCTGTCAAAAGAGGAACAGATTTTATCAAAACATTTTAATGATATGATACATATGTCGTACCATAGGGGGATTCCGGTATTCAGCCAGTTTACTAGCCTTCACGAAGCGGAACTTGCCAGTCAGGCATTGGACAGTTTTTATGGAAAACAATGGCGCGAGGGGGAGCAGATGGTTTCCTTTGGCGGCTATTCCGACGCAGAGCGAAAGATACTCTGTTTCCTTCCGGAACACGGCAAGGTTACGGCAGAGGAGGATTTTCCAATCTGCTGTGTCAGAATTGCACCGGCCAATAAACGTTTTTGTGACAGCCTGAACCACCGTGATTATCTCGGTGTAATTATGAACTTAGGACTGGAGCGCGGCCAGATAGGGGACATTCTGGTCAGACAGGAGGAGGGCGGCGGCTGCCATATCAGCACAGCTTATGTTTTTTGTAAACAGGACAAGGCCGGGCTTCTAGAGGGCTTGACAAAAATCAAACATACCACTGTGGTTTCAGAGGTTATTAATTTTATGCTTTCCGGCTGGCAGCCGGAGTTTAAGGAGATATCGGGAAGCGTCTCTTCTTTCCGCCTTGACACAGTGCTGGCCCTCGCAATCAGGGTATCCCGTTCACAGGGGCTGGCTTTGGTTCAGGCAGGAAGTGTTTTCTTAAATGGAAGATGCTGTACGGAAAATGCAAAAACTTTAAAGGAAGGCGACATCTTTTCGGTCAGAGGGTACGGCAGGTTTGTTTTTGCACAGATCAGTACGCAGTCGAGGAAAGGGCGGTACCATGTTACCGTAAAACAATACATTTAGGCAAGAATGGAGGTTTTTTATGCTTACACCAATTGATATTCAGAATCATTCATTAAAAACTGCTGTGAGGGGGTACAGCAAAAAGGAGACTGACGATTTTTTGGATGAGATTCTAAAGGGATATGAAGAACTTTACAAGGAAAATCGTGATCTGAAGGATAAAGTTACCTCCCTGAGTGAAGGAATTCAATATTATAAGCAGATGGAAACAACGCTGCAGAAAGCCCTGGTGCTGGCAGAAAAGACATCGGCTGAGACACAGGACGCTGCGAAGAGCAAAGCGGATGCCATGATGAATGAGGCGCAGGCAAGGGCGGACGCCATTTTGAAGGAGGCACAGGCGAAAGCAGAGGCTGTGTCAAAAGAGGCGGAGGCAGAGGCGGAAGGGCTTAGGAAAGAGATTCAGGCATACTCTGAAATTACAAAGTCCAAGGCGAACCGTGAATTGGAAGATACCAGAAACCATGTCCGCAAGCTGGTACAGAGTTATGAAAATTATCGTCTGCAGTTTAAGAAGCTGGCAGAGTCACAGATAGAGATGTTAGAGAGTGAGCATTATTCTATTTTTGCACCGGAATTAGAAGAGATGCTCGGCGATGCACCGGACGCTGATGCCGTGATGGAGGCGGAAAGGAATGTCCCGATCAATGCACCGGATAATTACTATGAGGAGGACAGCGCACCGAAGCATACGGCAGAAAAGAAAGAACGTGTGCCTGAGATCCATGCAGCCGTGACGGAAGAAAACAAAAGTATACCTGAAGTAGACCCTGCAGCAACGCAGAAGCTTTTAGAAAAAACATTCTCTATGGCTGAAGATGTACTGGGGGCCGGCGTTGCCGCGGAAGAAATTGCGAAGAAACCAGAGGAATCTTCAAGAAATATCGCTCCTGCGGCTGATGCACCGCCAAAAGCCGCTGTTTTTGACGACGGTAAGGTTTCAACAGGGAACGGTGCGGCACTGGAACCTGAGAATGCCGCCGTCATGGAGGCTGCGTCCGGCGAGGAGGATGCAGCGGCGTTGGAACGCGCAAGGCTGATGGCAAAAATAAAGATTCCTGATATGGAGATTACGGCCGATACGATTGTGCCGGGTGTGGTTCCGCCGGATAAAAAGCCAGATACAAATGTGCAGGCTCCTGCTTCCGGACAGGCTTCCGAGGAGGGAGATGTCCCATTGTGGGAAAATACGACGCCGAAAGTGGTGGGATATGACCAGATTGAGATATCAAAAACAGTCAGCCCGATGCAGAAACAGGAATCCCCGTTTGTGTTTATTGATACGGAATAGAAGTTTTTCTTTTTGACGATTATCAATGATGGATGCACGCAGAAATGGCATATGGCCAATGAGTTCGGATAGGATATCAATATGAAACTGAAACAATATTTAATTGGTTTGGCCAGCCTGCTTCTTTTATTGGGGGCTGACCGGCTGACAAAGAGCCTTGCTGTAACACATCTAAAGGGGCAGGAGGCAGTGCCGCTGATAAAAGGCGTATTTGAGCTACAGTATCTGGAGAATCACGGGGCGGCCTTTGGACTGCTGCAGAACCAGCGGTGGCTGCTCCTCGGTTTTACACTTCTTATTCTTGGGATTTTGGTGTTTTTTTACTGGAAACTGCCTTTTTCAAAGCGTTACCTGCCGCTCCGCCTTACGGGGCTCCTTATCGGGGCAGGGGCAGTCGGGAATATGGTTGACCGTCTGTTTCAGGGATATGTGGTGGATTTTTTGTACTTCCGGCTCATTGATTTTCCGATATTCAATGTGGCGGATTGTTATGTGGTAATTGCCGCTTTTGTGGCATTTTTCCTGATCGGGTTTTATTATAAGGATGAAGATTTTGCTTTTTTGAAGAAATAACAGGGGCAGTAATCTGCGTGCAGAACATTGCAAAGGAATGGAGAAGGGCTATGGATGATGTGGCACAGGAGTTGCAGTTTATTGTGGAAGAGGAAAAGAATGGGATTCGTCTGGATCAGTTTTTAGCTGGGAAACTGCCGGACGTCTCCCGTTCTTTTTTGCAGAAAAAAATAAAGGGCGGCAAAGTATCCGTGGACGGCAAAGCCGTAAAAGCAGGCTGGAAACTAAATACTGGAAACAAGGTACAGGTAATAATGGAGCCGCCGGAGGAATTGTCGGTGGAGCCGGAGGACATCCCCTTGGACATACTCTATGAAGACGGAGACATTATTGTTATCAATAAACCAAAGCAGATGGTGGTGCATCCGGCGCCGGGGCACTATTCCGGAACGATGGTCAATGCGCTGCTGTACCACTGTAAGGATTCCCTATCCGGGATTAACGGTGTTTTGAGGCCGGGAATCGTCCACCGGATTGACCAGGATACCACGGGGGCAGTCGTAGCCTGTAAGAATGATTTTGCGCACCGTTTTATTGCGGAGCAGTTAAAAGAGCACTCGATTACCAGAACATACCACGCCATTGTGCATAACCATGTACTCTTGGAGGAGGGGACCATTGAAAGTACACTGGGGCGCCATCCTGCAGACAGGAAGAGGATGGCGATGGATGTGAAGAATGGAAAGAGGGCAGTGACGCACTACCGGGTATTGAATCCCTTAAATGGAAGATTTACCTATATCTGCTGCAATCTGGAAACCGGGCGCACGCACCAGATACGCGTCCATATGGCGAGCATTGGGAACCCTATTCTGGGGGACGGGGTTTACGGGCCGGCAAAGTGCCCGTTTCATCTGACCGGACAGACGCTCCATGCAAAAACACTTGGGTTTATCCATCCCTCAACCAGAAAATACGTGGAATTTGATGCACCGCTTCCAGAATATTTTGAGAAACTTCTGAATCATTTAAAAAAATAGGCAGCTTTGTTTTTGTCAAAAATAGACAAATTTTTTCTTTTTTCAGCTTAAAACTTGATATATTTTACCAAATACATTATAATTTTTATATAAGCGCTACAAAAAAGAAAGGAATGGTTAGAAGGATGAAAAAATTTAGTAAGCTGAAAAAGTTTTTTACCTGCTTTCTTTTTCTGGTATGTGCCATAGCAGTTACGGCATGCGGAAATGAAAATGAACAGAAAAGTGATGGCAAAGAGGAACCAGACAGCAAGGCTCTGATTACTGTAGGTTATGTCCAGTCAGGCACCGGAGCTGCATGGAGCCATGCAAATGTGGAATCAATCCAGCAAAGCTGTACAGAAGAAAACGGAATTAAATTGCTATACGAAAATGCAGAGGATAGTTTTGAGAACCAGCTTAATATCGTCCGCTCATTTATTGAACAAAAAGTAGACCTGATCAGTTTTACCCCGATTGTGTCCGAAGGATGGGACGAGGTACTGCAGGAGGCGAAGGACGCAGGAATCCCTGTAATCGTGATGGACCGTATGGTGGATGTAAAGGATGACACCTTGTACCACTGCTGGATAGGGTCTAATTTCCTGCTTGAGGGATACAAGGCAGCTGACTGGCTGATTGATTATATGGATTCCCTCAAGACAAGAAAGAAGTCATATAAGGTTGCACTGTTTCAGGGGACGATAGGGGCCAGTGCAGAGACAGGCCGTACGCAGGGGGTTGAGGAGATGCTCGCCGCTGAGGGCAATTACAAATTCGTCTACAAAGATACAGGCGGCTTTAACAAAGACGGCGGCATCAGGAATATGGAAAATGTGCTGAAGCAGAAGCTTGATATTGATATCTTGATCAGCGAAAATGATGACATGCATTGGGCGCAATAGAAGTAATGGAAAAAAAGGGGATAAAACCGGGCAAAGATATCGTTATCATATCTTTTGACGGCATTCATGACGCGTTTCAGGCAATGACAGAGGGAAAGATTAACTGTGTTATGGAGTGTAATCCCCTGACCGGAAAATTATTGGCCTCTGCTATCAAAACAGTGATCAATGGCGACCCGATTTCCAAAAAGAATTATGTACAGGAGGAACTTTTCCCTGCCGACACTGCTAAAGATTACATAGACAGCAGAAAATATTAAAGGAGGGCGGAATGTTATGACACAATTAAACAAATTAAACAGCATTGCGTTTAAACTGATTTCAGGCTTTATGGTGGTTGTTGTCTTAATCATAGTGCTTGGCGCAGTTTCTTATAACAGTTCTTCCTCCGCGATGTTGAAATCCTATAAACAGAATATGGCAGGTACGGTGAACGCAACCGCCACCTACCTCAACCTTGGAATGTCCCAGATTCATGCAGAAGCACAGAAGATAACAGAAGACAGTGATTATTACAATTATTACAGAGGGGCATATAAGGGCAATAAACCGCAGGAGTATATGTTATGAAGTTCCCTTTACAACTCGGCACAGTCAGCAGCCAGCGCCAGTGACTTTATTATGGCAATCTCTATCTTTGGCGATTACGGTGACGGGATTTCCTCTGCAGGGACCCTGAAACCGGGATTTTATGATACCTTCCACAAAGCCCATGGGGAGAATGCGGAGGACGGGGAGGAGATATTAAATACGGATAAAGAGGGAAGCGTGTTTGCCAGCCAGGATTTTTATAAAAATGCAGCTTCCGGCAAGCCTGTATCTACCATGGTAAAATATAACAAAAAGAATTATCTGTTTATCTGTTCCCCGATTGCGGATACCGGCTCCAATGTATGCTGCCTGGTGCCGGAAAAAGTAATGTTAAAACAGGCCTATGAGATCCGGAATATGACTGTCGGCATTACAATCATAGCGATTATCGTGGCAATTCTGGTTGCGTTATTTCTTGCCTTTAATATGCACCGGGCAATCAGCAATGTTGTCGGCGTATTGGAAAAAGCCTCAAATGGCGATTTGACAGGGAATGTCACCCTGAAAAGGAAAGATGAATTTGGTGTCCTCGGCAATAGCATCAATGGCATGATTTCTAACATGAAGATGCTGCTTAATAAGGTAGACCAGATCAGCAGCCTGGTGCAGTCTTCATCGGATGATGTGACAAAAGACCTCGGAACTGCTTGTTGCTTCATCAGATGAAATTTATAATGCTATGTCTGAAATAGAATCCGGGACTTCATCACAGGCGAGGGAAGCGGAGAGGTGTCTGGAGCAGATGGATGGGCTTTCTGAGAAAATTAATGTTTTGACCAGAAATACAAGTGAGATAGAGGCGATTTCACATAATACAAAGGATTATGTCAATCAGGGGATTGATATTATCGCTAAGCTCAGCAGCCGTTCTAAGGATACACAGGATGTTACGGAAGCTGTTATTGAAGGCATTAATAAATTAAATGATGAATCCAAGACGATTGAAGGCATTGTTGAAGTCATCAGTTCTATTTCCGACCAGACAAGCCTCCTTAGCTTAAATGCATCTATTGAAGCGGCCCGTGCCGGGGAATCCGGTAAGGGGTTTGCCGTTGTTGCAGATGAAATCCGGAAACTTGCTGATGAATCTATGCAGGCAGTCGGCGGGATTTCTGATATTATTAATGGAATCAATACACAGACGGAACAGACAGTAGAGACTGCAATGCGGGCAGAACAGATCGTAGGGGCGCAGCAGGAGGCGCTGGAGACTACCATTAATCTGTTTAATAATATTAATAAATATGTGGAAGACCTGGCGTCGAACCTTGATGATATCACAAAGGGAATAGAGCAGATGTCTGTTGCGAAAGAGCATACGCTTTCAGCTATCCAGAGTATATCAGATGTTTCTGACAGGTCTGCGGCATCTACCTCAGAAGTATCCTCTACCATTTTGAACCAGCTAGAGGCTGTGAAGAACCTAAATGGAAATGCAGAGACACTGAACCATAATTCTGGCGACCTGTTGGATGCAGTAACACAATTTAAATTAAATTAGATTTTTATTCTCGCGTACGCAACGAAGTATAGGGCCGGCAGCCAATTATTGGGCTGCCGGTTTTCTTAAAGAGACTGCTGTTGCAGCAATCCGTTTTTTGTCGTCCTCCATCGCAGCATAGTGCTTTCTGGTCGTATTGACATCATTATGCCCAAGAACCTCGGCAACAAGGTAAATGTCACCTGTTTCGCGGTATAAGGATGTGCCATAGGTGCTGCGCAGCTTATGTGGCGTAATATGCTTAAAATTCGTAATCTGGCCGGCATATTCTGAAACAAGGTTCTCTATGGCCTGTACGCTGATTCTGCGGCGCTGTATGGAATAAAACAGCGCATGCTCATGGCCTGCGGCGGGCTGGATCTGTTCCCTTGATATATCAATGTAATTTTTAAGCGCATTTCTGACTTCCTCGCCGAAATAAACATATTCTTCCTTGCCGCCTTTGCGGATAATCCGGATGCGGTTTTCGCGGAAATCAATATCCTCAATATCAAGGCCCACACATTCGGACACGCGGATTCCAGTTCCAAGGAACAGCGTAAATATGGCGATATTGCGCAGTTTATTCTTCTCATAAAAGCTTTTTTTGCGCCCAGTCAGGCTGTCGCCTGCGTGCTCTACCAGCTCCAGAAGCTCGGCAACTTCGCCGGAATCCAGACGGACAATCTCTTTATCGTGCAGCTTCGGCATGTCGACGACCGTAGTTGGGTTGTTTGTCAGACGGTCTCTTTTCTGGTAATACAGGTAGAATTTGCGCAGGGACGATAATTTTCTGTGAATTCCCCGTTCATCGTTGGAATAGCTTTTCCCTCCGTATGTATAAAGCTTCAAATATTCTAAATATTCTTCGATATCTACAGGCTCCAGTGCATTTAGGTCGCTAAGGGTGATGGATGAGATTTCTGTGCTTTGGAAGGAAGGGTTTGCTGTCAGGAGAAAACGGAAAAAAGTCCTGATGTCATAAGCATAGCCGATGCGCGTATTGATTGACGACACAGGCTCAATGCCGCGGAAGAAATCTTTGGCAAAAGGCGGGAATTCTTTTAATAATTCCCGGAGTTTATGTATATTTGCAGCATTTTTTTCCTGATGGTATGTCTGATGGTTTGAAGTTCCCATAATAAATATTACCTCCTGTGAAGTCTGTGCCCTTAGATACGGCTGGCAGAATATGTATTTGCAGGTATATTATAGCAGACTACTCTCCAAATATCAATAACTATTTGAAAAACTGGAGTTTATCCCAGAGTTAAAAATACAGGCTACTACCCTTCCCCCGCCATGCTGCCGGAAACGGCACAGGCCAGATATACTCACCGCAGCAGGAAAAATTATCCATGCCTGCCCCCCCTGTGGTTTGCAATTATGCGTTCTAGATGTGTCAAATCAGATCCGGTTAATTTTTGGTTTGCCAAATAATCAGTAATCAGGTTAGAAACGGAACCGCTGTACAATTTATCCAGCAGAGCTCTGGTTTCGATATCCTGAATCTTTCTTTTGGTAACATTTGCTTTGCAGATAAACCCAGGATCCTCCCTGGTAATTGCGCCTTTATCAATCAGGCGTTTAATAACAGTATAAGTTGTGTTTTTTTCCCATCCGATATACTCTTTAATAATTTTTGAAATATCTTTTGCAGCCAATTCTTTGTTGGACCACAATAATTCCATAACATTTAATTCACCCTCATGTAAACGCAGTTCTTTCATATCCATACCTCCATAATAACAGAGAAAACACTGAATTCTACAATTGTAGATATCACAATCCACAACTGTAGAACTTAGTGTTCCCTGATTTATCTGATGACTATAATGGGATATTCCCATTCAAGAAAGTTACGGCTGATGCCACATAGCATATGTACCACTTTCTATTCTACTAGTGAAGTACGGATTCGTCAATGGCTAATTTGAAAAAAATTTTGTATTCCCACTTATCATCTTCCAGTTGGGAATGCCTCAAATGTATCAGCGATTTCCTGATATATTGCTTCTGCAGCCCTCTCCTGATAAGATTCCTTTTTTAGCCTTTTGGCGTCTGTTTTTCCTGTCAGGAAGCCCAGTTCTATCAAAATTGACGGTACGGTATTGTATTTATTTACAACAAACCCCGCCTGTTTTACCCCCCTGTCTTTGTTGCCCAGCGTATCAACCAGAGTGTCCTTCATTCTCGTTGCAAATTTTTTGCTGGTCAGCCCGGCAGAATTCTTTTTATTATTTGCCTTTGAATAGTATACCTCTGTCCCGTTTGCCGATGTGTTGCTGGCACTGTTCATATGGAGGCTGACAAACAGGTCTGCCTGATATGTTTTTGTCAGCGCCGGACGGGTATAGAGATTGATAAAGGTATCATCATGCCTTGTCCAATATGCCTTCACAGTCGAATCGTTACTCTCAAAGTACTGCTTTGCCTGTGTATACAGGATTGCCAGACAAAGCTTCTTTTCTTTCAGCCCGCTTTTGGAGGCGCCATTGTCTTTTCCGCCATGCCCTGCGTCCAACAGAACAATATTCTGGTAAATACTTTTCGGGGATCCTACTTTTACTGTAAAATAACCCTCCTCTTCCGTTAATTTGTAGCCTTTTAACCCGTCTGTCGATACTGTAATCTTTGTATCGCCATCCGCATTTTTTCCTACTGCTACTTTTTTAATAACTGTACTGTTTATAAAAGGGCCATGTTCTTTATAGAAACTGACATGGTTTCCCGGAATGATAATCAGGAACTTTTTGTTCCAGTATTGGTCAGTAGTTGTGATATCAGAAAACTCAACATCCTCCGGCATGATAACCTTTAAAGAAAAGCTGCCTTTTGAAAATGTCAGGGTATCCGTATATCCAGAAACTTTGCTTGCAAAGACATATCCGGCATTAAAGTAAATGACAACGCATGCCTCCCCCTGTTCGTTCTGTGTAGTTTCTATTTTTCGTACAATATTGCTTTTGATTTCTTCTGATGCATTTCCGAAAGGATTAAATGTTTTCAGATAGGTTACTGTGATACTGCTTTCTTTTGTATTCTGGGTAATTACAACATCATTTTTGGAAAGTTCCTTTGCTGCGGAGACCAGAACATAGTTTTTGCTTCGTTTGTCATTTTCCGTAACTGCAATACCAACCAGCGTATTATTATATTTTTCTTCATCATAGGAAACCTCGTCATCTTCCTTGTGAAAGAGATAATAGCAGTTTATCTCAATAATATAGCTGATAATATTATCAGCCGATATGGCATCCTGAACGGAATAAGAAAAATAACTGAGGTTGTCCATGGCAAATTTCAGAGGAACCATATAGTCAGTATTCCCGGTTGATTTCTGCACAGCCTGCAGCATTTTTGCGGGCATGGATTTAGGAACATTATTGACAAGGGCAGTATCACTGTTTACTATAAAAGTGATGCTTTTGTCCCGTCCGGGAGTTTTAATTTGTATGCTCTTCTCCTCTTCAGAATAAGAGTAAGAGCACCCGAGTAAATCGGACAGAACGCTTTTAACAGGAATCAGCCAGATTCCATCTGCCTGTATCGGCGTCACAGAATAGCTTTGGGAATTGCCGTTGTAACGAAGCTGTACCGGTGTCACTTCATATTCTTTCTCAGAACCATCTCCATCCGTCAGGGTAACAATATCCATCGGTGCGCTGGAATCATCTGCCGCTGATGCGTTAGTTTTTTGCCCGGTAATGCAAATGGCAGACAGAAGCAGTGAAAATAATAAAAAAACATACGCTCTCTTGTGTTTCATATCTGTTTTTTCTCCTTTTTTTGCTTTTTCTATTTCCTATTTCGTTTCTGATTAGTTATAATAATAGAAAATTTATGCAAAAATATGGCAGAAACAGCATTTATATAATAGGAGCTTCCTGTATAATTCAAATATAGGAAATTCCAAGAAAGAAGGTTGATAAAAAAATACCTCAGAGTAAAA
>RAYF01000047.1 GCA_003611745.1 bacterium D16-36
CGGAACTTATACAACCCGGAGTTCTACCTGTTGGCATATAGGAATATCTACGCCAATGAGGGGAGCATGACGCCGGGGGTGGATGGAGAAACACTGGACGGGATGAGCAGTCCGAGGATAGAGCGTATCATCAGCGCATTAAAAGACCGCTCCTACCGCCCGAAACCTGCACGACGTACATATATTGCGAAGAAAAACAGCAATAAAAAGCGTCCGCTTGGGATTCCTTCCGGGGATGACAAGCTGGTGCAGGAAGTAGTCCGAATGATATTGGAAAGCATTTATGAACCCGCTTTCTCCGACTATTCCCACGGATTCCGTCCAAAGAGGAGCTGCCATACAGCCCTTGAACAGATACAGCGGACATTCGCCGGGGCAAACTGGTTTGTGGAAGGGGATATTCAGGCATGTTTTGACAGCTTTGACCACCACGTGCTGATTGATATCCTGCGCAGACGCATTGATGACGAAGCATTTATCACACTGATGTGGAAGTTTTTAAAAGCCGGATATATGGAACAATGGCAGTACAACAGGACATACTGCGGCACTCCGCAAGGTTCTGGCATCAGTCCTGTTCTGGCAAATATTTATCTGCATGAACTGGATACGTACGTGGAGGAATACAAGGCAGGCTTTATAAAAGGAAACCGGATAAACCGCAAAGTGAATCCGGAATACGCCAGACGGAACCGTGAGGTGCAGAGGTTTATGCGCCAGAACAGGGAAGTATGGGACAGCCTTAGTGAAGCCGAAAAGAAAGAACGTGCCGGGGAATTACGCAGACTGCGGGAGAAGCAGAGGGAAATCCCGTCTAAGCAGTTTCGGGATGAAACTTACAAAAACCTGCAATACGTCCGTTATGCGGATGATTTTATCATAAGCATTATCGGGAGCAAAAAGGATGCAGAAGCCTTAAAAGCAGATTTAGCCGTGTTCCTCAAAGAAAAACTGAACCTTACACTGTCAGTGGAGAAAACCAAAATCACCCACGCAACTGACCAGGCGAGGTTTCTTGGCTACGATATTTCAATTTCAAAAAGCCAGGAAGTCACAAAACGTCAGGGCAGGAAAGTGAAGGGATACAGCGGCGCAGTAAAGCTATATATGCCGCATGAGAAATGGGAATCGAAACTATTGGAGTATGGTGCAATCCGTATCAAGAAAGACAAAGTTACACACAAAGAGCATTGGAAAGCCATTCACAGGCCACAGCTCATTAACCGCAAAGATATTGAAATTCTGTCAAAGTACAACTCTGAAATCAGAGGTTTGTACAATTATTACTCATTGGCATGTAATGTATGTGCAACGAGTAAGTTTGCGAGTCTGATGCATTACAGTATGCTGAAAACATTCGCAAATAAATACCGCACAAAGACCAGAAAGATTAAGAAGAAATATTTTAGGGATGGACGGTTTACAGTCATTTATAAGACAAAAAGCGGTATGAAGGAGAGCGTGTTCTACAGAGGGCCTTTTATCCGCAAGGATAAGCCCAATGTGCCACAGGCAGATATCCTGCCTGCTTACAAGCGGTATGACAGACCAAACCGCATAGCGGCAAAACTGCGCTCGAAAACTTGTGAACTCTGCGGACAGTACACAAATGACGTGGAGATCCATCAGGTAAAACGGCTGAAAAGCCTTAGCGGTGAATATGAGTGGGAAAAAGTTATGCTAAAGAATCGCAGGAAAACGCTGGCAGTATGCCCGGCGTGCCACCATGAGATACACGGAAAAGACTGATTTTGTTAGTTGACGACATATGGAGAGCCGTGTGCATCGAGAGGTGCCCGCACGGTTCGGGAGGGAGCGTCCACGAGGCGCTTACCTCATGACCTTTACAATACCTCTGACACAAGGGGCACGTCGCAGTCCTACGGTTTAAATTATCAAAAGACCGGAAAAGAATTGATGTCGATGGATGAGATTTCGGTTATGGATGGTGGAAAATGTATCATGCAGCTTAGAGGGGTTAGACCATTCTTCTCCAATAAGTTTGACATCACCAAGCACAAGCAGTACCGGCTTCTGTCCGATTTTGACGACAAAAACGCCTTAGACATCGAAAAATATGTAAAGAACCTGTGTAAAGCAAGAGTCAGGGACAATGACACCGTTGATGAGGTGGAGGATGCGGGCGTGATTGAAGCATGACAACTGAATATGGAAAAAACTGAATATGGAACCCGTCAACCAGTCACAGAACTTCTGGACAAAAAGTCCAAAAGTTACGGAAACGGAGTTTTGAATGTACTTGGGAAAGGACAAAACAAAGCGTCCGGCATAGCCAATCGCCAAACTGAATATGCCGGATGCCCGCAGGGTTCTTCCTAAAGGATTGCCCTGTCTTTATCTTACCATAAGGCAGGGCATTTTAACACGAAAAACTCTTTCAGAAACCAGACAAAATAATTTTTGAGAAAGAAAGAGGTAGAAACATGGCATTTTTTACAACAGCGGTAACAGGATTAAAGACAGTCGTAACAGCAATCGGCGCAGGCGTGGGCGTATGGGGCGTCATCAATTTGCTCGAAGGATATGGGAATGATAATCCGGGTGCAAAGAGCCAGGGAATCAAGCAGCTTATGAGTGGAGGGGGCATTATCATTGTGGCGCAGACGGTGATTCCACAGCTTTCCAGCCTGTTTTCATAAGATAAATGGGCGGCATCATAGACAAAATCACTGATTTCATAAAGGAGATGCTGCAAGGGTGGGTGCTTAACAACCTTGATACCATGTTTTCCGATGTCAATGATAAGGTCGGCACGATTGCGGGGGAGGTCAGCAAGACACCAAGCACTTGGAACTCCGGCATATTCAGCATGATACGGACGTTATCGGAAAACGTGGTAGTCCCCATAGCAGGCATGATTATTAGTTTTGTGCTGATCTATGAGCTGATAACAATGGTAATCGACAAAAACAATATGCATGACTTTGATACAAGCCTGTTTTTCCGTTTTTTATTTAAGGCTTGTATCGCTGTCATGCTGCTTTCCAAGACCTTTGATATAGTCATGGCGGTGTTTGATGTGGGAAGCCATGTGGTGACGCAGGCGGCATCTTCCATATCAGGCTCCACAAGCCTTGACGTGCAGGCTACCCTTACCACCATGTTCAACAGCCAGATTGACACAATGGGGATAGGGGAGCTTATTGGTCTTGGTCTGGAAACGATGGTCATCAGCTTATGTATGAAAATCATGTCCGTCCTCATCACCGTCATTTTATATGGGCGCATGATTGAAATATACCTTTATGTGTCAGTTGCGCCAATCCCGGCAGCGACAGTTACCAACCGGGAATGGGGTACAATCGGGACAAATTATTTAAAAGGGCTTGTCGCACTTGCGTTTCAGGGATTCTTCATCATGGTGTGCGTGGCGATCTATGCTGTGCTTGTGGCAAGCGTGGCAGTGGCAGGAAATTTACACAGCGCATTGTGGTCGGTTGCGGCATATACCGTAATCCTCTGTTTCAGCTTATTCAAGACAGGCTCATTATCAAAATCAATTTTCAATGCCCATTGAGTACAAAAATACTGTACTTGACGGGCATTTCCCACGAAAGGAGCAGACTATGGCAATATCTGTACCAGTGCCAAAAGACCTGAGTGGAATCAAGACAAAAGTAGCGTTGAACCTTACCAGAAGGCAGATTATCTGCTTTTCCGGCGCAGCGCTTGTGGGCATACCCTTATATTTTTTTACCAAAGGGGTATTGGGCACACAGGGGGCGGCGCTTATCATGGTGGGCGCAATGCTGCCATTCTTCTTTTTGGCAATGTATGAAAAAGACGGTTTCCCGGCAGAGAAGATTCTATACTTCATGCTCCGGCAGAAGGTACTCACGCCGGGAATCAGACCGTATAAATCGGAAAACCTCTACAAGCAGTTGGAGGAACGGGAAAAAATCAGGAAGGAGGTATGTTTCCTTGAACAAAAGGCTTTTAAAAAATCCTCAGCAAAAGGCGGGGGCGGCAAAGCCAAAACCGCAGGAAAATAAGCGGACACCGGAAAAAGCGGGACTGACTTTATCAGAAAAGAAACGCCTTGCGGAGCTTCGGCGTGTGCTTGCCGGGAACAGTAAAGAGCAGGCGAAGCCGGACACCGCACAGAAAACCATTACATTCAAAAAAATGTACCGGGACGGCATCTGTCAGGTGGCGGACAGTTATTACACGAAAATGGTGGAGTTTTTTGACATCAACTATGACTTGCTGGAGGTGGAGGATCAGGCGGATATTCTGGAAGAATACAGCAAGCTGATTAACTACTTCGATCCGTCCATAAAGTTCCAGTTGTTTTTATTCAACAGGCAGGTCAGCGAACAGGCTCTTGCGGAGCAGTTTGACATTCCTCTGCAGGAGGATGATTTTGACGATATTCGTGACGAGTACACGCATATGCTAAAGCACCAGTCGGCAAAAGGCAACAACGGAATCATCAAGTCCAAGTACCTGATTTTCGGCGTGGAAAGCGCCGGGTACAGGGAAGCAAAGAGCAAGTTAAGCAATATTGAAAAAGACGTGGTACGCAATTTAAACAGTATCGGCACAAACGCCAGAGGTCTTGACGGGAAGGAAAGGCTGCGTATCCTGCATGAGTATTTCAATCAGGGTACAATGGAGCCTTTCCGTTTTTCGTTTAAGGAGCTGTCAGAATCCGGGAAGTCGGTCAAAGACTATATCGCCCCGCCGGGGTTTGACTTCCGCTATCCGAGCCGCTTTAAGTCCGGCAGCATCTACGGGAGCGTGTCTTACCTTGATATGATTGCGCCGAAGTTTACGGACGAGATGGTTAAAAAGCTGCTGGATATTGACGATAACCTCACACTTACCATGCATATGCAGACCATTGATCCGGTGGAAGCAATCAAGATGATAAAACGTGCGCTCACTGACATTCAGAAAATGAAAATAGAGGAACAGAAGAAGGCAGTCCGGAGTGGTTACGATATGGATATTCTGCCTACGGACATCGTGACTTATGAGAAGGACACGTTAGAGCTTCTGGACGATTTGAACACAAGCAACCAGAAACTTATCAAGATGACCTTCCTCATTGCCTGTTACGGGAGGACGAAGCGGGAACTGGAGAACCTGACGCAGAGGGTGTCCGGCATTATCCAGCAGGCAAACTGCAACCTGCGGTGTTTGCAGTATTTACAGGAACAGGGGTTAATGGCGAGTGCGCCGATTGGGTGCAACGATGTGGGGATTGAAAGAAACCTCACCACAAAGAGCGCTGCTGTCCTTGTGCCTTTCTGCACACAGGAGCTTTTCATGCCTGCGCCCGCCATTTATTACGGTCTGAACGCACTCAGCAATAACATGATTATGGCAGATAGAAAAAGGCTGCGTACACCAAACGGGGTAATTTTAGGCACACCCGGCAGTGGTAAATCATTCAGTGCAAAGCGTGAGATTTTATCCTGTTTCCTTATCACAAAAGACGATATTATCGTCTGCGATCCAGAGGGCGAGTATTTCCCGTTAGTGCAGGCGCTTCATGGGCAGGTGGTAAGGCTTGCCACTAACTCAAAGGATTACCTGAACCCGATGGACATTCAGCTCTCCCATAAGGGGGATAAGGAGGCACTCAAATTAAAGAGCGATTTCCTGATTACCCTGTGTGACCTGATAGCCGGAGGGAAGGACGGTCTGGAAAATGACGAGAAGGGCATCATTGACACCTGTATCAAGCATATCTATGACGGGTATTTCAAACACCCGAAGCCGGAGAATATGCCAATACTGGAAGATTTGTACAATGCGCTGTTAAAGTATGAGCCGAGGGATGTTGCGCCGGAGATGCAGAGGGAAGCGAAGCAGAAAGCGGTTCGGATTGCCAACAGCCTTGTCTTGTATGTGCATGGCTCGCAGAACTATTTCAACCACCGTACTAACGTGGATTCCCATAACCGGATCATGTGCTTTGACATTCGTGACTTAGGCAATCAGCTAAAAGAGATTGGAATGTTGATCGTGCAGGATGCGGTATGGAACAGGGTTTCGCAGAACCGGGAACGGAAAGTTGCCACAAGATATTACTGTGATGAGTTTCATTTGCTTTTAAAAGAAAAGCAGACCGCAATTTACTCGGTGGAGATTTGGAAAAGGTTCAGGAAATGGGGCGGAATCCCAACAGGACTGACACAGAATGTGGGCGATTTTCTGAAATCGGAGGAAATTGAGGGCATCTTGGGGAACAGCGATTTTGTATATCTGCTGAACCAGAATGCCAAAGACCAGCATATCTTGGCGGATAAGTTGGGATTGTCGGAGAAACAGCTTATGCACGTCACCAATTCCGAGCCGGGAAGCGGTCTGATTCTGTTTGACAACGTGGTAATCCCATTCGTGGATAAGTACCCGGCAGATACAAAAACCTTTGCGATTATGAATACGAAGCCGGAGGAATCCACAGCAAAGGAGGATGAGGACAGTTAATGGCAGAAAAGAAAGGGAAGAAAAAACAGGATACCGTCTACCGTAAAGAAGCAAATACAGAGTTCCATAAAGGAGCGCATAATGCCTTTACAGGTGGCGGCAATGCTGCCTATCAGCCGAGGGATTCCGGCATCGGGAAGCCGGGGCATGGTTCGGGCGGGAAAAGACAGACGGAAAAGAGTATACAGGCGCAACAGGAAACTTTTGGACAAAAAGTCCAGAAGTCCAAAGAGAGCCAGCCAGGAAAGGAAAACAATTTTACAGACAATAAAAGCATGGATTCCCGGAACAGTGATGCCGGACAGCGTAAACCGAACCATGCTTCAAAATCTCATGCGAAAAAGCAGATGTACCAGAACACTTCTGGACAAAAAGTCCAAAAGTCCGATGCAAAGCCGGGGCAGGAGGAAAAACCGGATTTTGTAAAGGAAAACAACACGTTTACCGGGCAGGACAATTTCAATCAGCCGGAGGAAACAGGGAAGAAACAGCCGGATGCGGAAGATTACCACCGGAGGGACACTTACAGGCAGTCGCAGAAAAAAGGGAAGTACCATAAAAAGCGGGTGCAGAAGGAACACCGGAATAAAGGCGGCACGAAGGAAAAAGCGGAAAATAAAACCTTTACGGAGGAATCTTTTACGGAGAATACCGGGAATCTGTTTCAGGGGGAAGGAGGTTCTGAATTTACCGGAAGTAAAAAGCTGCAAAAGAAACAGCGGCAGTCGCAGAAAGCCGCAAGGAAGGTACAGAAGGCAAGGGCGAAGCTGCCTAAGACAAGGGAATACACCTTGCAGAGAGTGTTTGACGAGAAAACCGGGAAAGCAAAATATGTGGTTGTCCCTCTGGATAAGGAAAAGCCTTTTAAGCAGGAGGGCATACCAAAAACCACCATGCGCCGGATGCAGAATGAGAGCAAAAATTTCGTGCATGGGAAAATCGCTGAAACGGAGAAAGAAAATTCAGCGGTGGAGGGCGCACACAAGTCGGAGCAGAAAGTGGAAGCGCTTTATTCTTTCGTCAAAAGGCACATAAAGGGGAAAGACCAGAAACAGCGGGCAAAGGTGGCAAAGCTGGAAAAGAAGCAGTTTAAAAAGGAAGTCAATTTCCAGTACCAGAAGTTTCTGGAGGAAAACCCGCAGATGCAGAAAAAGGCATTGCAGAAGCGGTTACAGAAACAGCGCATCAAACGGGAGTATGTCAAGGCGAGGAAAAAAGCGGCGGCGGGAAAGACAGCGGAGCAGGCGTTCCAAAAGACAAAAAACGGTGCGGTCACTGTGGCGAGGAAGTTACAGGAGTTTGCGAGGAAAAACGCCGGACTGCTTGTGACAGTGGGCATCATGGCGCTGCTCCTTATGATGATTATGGTTTCCGTATCGTCCTGTGGGGCGATGTTTGCGGATACGCAGTCCACGATTTTAGCGGCGAGTTATTTAAGCAAGCCGAAAGAGATTGATGCCGCTGATTTACAGCTTACCCGTCTGGAGCTTGACTTACAGAATGAGATTGACCGGGTGGAAACGGATTATCCGGGGTATGATGAATATTCCTATAATCTTGGGGCAATCGGGCATAACCCGTTTACCCTTATCGGCTATTTATCGGCAGTCCATACGGAATTTACCGCAAGTGAGGTGGAAAGCGAAATACAGGCTCTTTTCGATGAGATGTATACGCTCACACTTACGCCGGATACGGAAACGAGGACAAGGACGGTCACAAAGACAGGCACAAGGACGGTCACTGATCCGGTCACAGGGGAGGAAACAGAGGAAGAATATGAGTATGAGGAGGAAGAAGAATACGAGGTCAGTATCCTCCGGGTGACACTGACGGTCATACCGCTTGAAAGCCTTGTTTCCGGGAAAATGGATACGGAGCAGGCGGAGATTTTCGCCATGTACCGGGAAACAAACGGTCTGCTTCAGGAGTTCGCTTCGCCGCTTAACCTTTACTGGTATTACTATGTGTCAAGCTATTACGGATACCGGAAAAATCCAGCCACAGGGAACGAGGAATTTCACCGGGGCGTGGATATAGCAGTACCCACAGGCACAACCGTATATGCGGCGCATGACGGTACGGTGACAGCGGCGGCATATGACAGCCATTACGGGAATTATGTTGCTATTGAGATTGACGGTTACACAACCAAGTATGCCCACATGGACAGCATCAGTGTAAGTGCGGGGCAGACAGTGGAAAAAGGTACGGTTATCGGTACTACGGGCAATACCGGAAGCAGCACAGGAAGCCATTTGCATATCGAATGTTTGTATGACGGGGAGTATTATAACCCGTTATTTTATTTCGATGTGGGAGAGGGTACGCTTTACGGGGAAACGCCGGGAGGTCTGCCGGGGAACGCCATACCACCGGATGCCTACGATGACGCATCGGTGCAGGCTCTTATGGAGGAAGCCGCAAAATATCTCGGCTACCCTTATGTGTGGGGCGGCTCAAACCCTTCCACAAGTTTTGACTGTTCTGGCTTTGTCTGCTGGGTATTTACCAACAGTGGGGTGCATAACCTTCCACGAACCACAGCACAGGGCATTTATGACCAGTGTACTCCGGTTTCGGCATCGGACGCAAAGGCGGGTGACATCATATTTTTTACGGGGACTTACAATTCTGCCGGGGTGGTGAGCCATGTGGGGATTTACTGCGGCGGCGGGACTATGATACATTGCGGCGATCCGATCAGTTACGCAAGCATTAACTCGTCCTACTGGCAGAGTCATTTTTACAGTTTCGGCAGGTTAAATTAAGGAGGCATTTATGACAAAGGAGCGCATTGAAAAGGAGCTTTCCAAAGTGGAAGCGCAGCTTGAATCCTTGCAGGCGAAAAAGAAGGATTTGGAAGAACAGAAGCGCATGGCGGAAAGAGCCGAAAAAATGGATATTATCGAAAAGCATAAAATCTCGTCCGAGAAGCTGCAATTACTTATCAAATTCAGCGAGGACGAGATTTTGAAGTTATTGGAAGAAAAAGAAAACGCAAAGGAGATGGCAGGAAATGAAGAAAAAGTTATCAGTTAGGGCGGCGGTGTCGCTAGTGTTATCGGCATTACTGTTCTGTATGCCCATAGGGGCGTTTATGGCGAACAGTGGGAATACGGTAGATGCCTATGCGGAGGGTGCGCTTACGGAGGAAAACAATACCGAAGGGGAAACAGAGGAAACCGCCGGAGCAGAGGAAAGCACTGAAACCGGGGAAAATTCAGAGAATGGGGAGGATGAAACCGGGGAAACAAAAACCGAGTCCGGCAGTAATGAAGGAGAAACGGAAAGCGGTACGGTATCCGGGAACGAAGTACCTGAACCGGAATGTACCTGTAAAGAGAAATGCACACAGTATTCCGCTGACAAAAATTGTGAGGTCTGCAAGGGGGATTACAGCTTATGCGAATATGTGAACCCGAATGTAAAAATCACAATCTCCACTCCGTCCGGCTGGCACAATGACACCACAAAGGTACATATTTCCGTTGAGGACGTGGCACATTCCGGCAATTTCTCCATAAAGACGGTGCAGGCAAAAGTGGCGCAGAATGGGAGCTGGACGGACATTACAGAGGATATGTATGTGGAGATTTCAGAGAATGCCACCGTCTATGTGCTTGTGACAGACCAGAGGGGCAAGACCTATGAGAAAAACCGCTATATCAAGTGCTTTGACTTCACGAAGCCTACCCTAAACGCTGCGGTCAGTGACGGTCTGCTCTCCGTTCAGGCGCATGATACGGATTCCGGCATCAAGGCAGTGTATGTGAACGGGTATGAATTTACGGAGCTTACAAACGGTGTCCTGAATATCCGTCTGCAACAGTTTGACGCAGGCTACCAGTATTTTACCATTTCCGCAATGGATAACGCCGGGAATATGTCGGAGGTCTACAAAACAGCCAACCCGTATTACACCGATTCGGAAAAAGAGGACGGAAATGAGAAGAACCCGGCAGAGCAGCTCCCGGTGAACGCACAGGCTACCAAGCCTTCCTCCGCCACCGCACAGGTGACGGAGCATACCAAGACGGACAGTGACGGGAACACCGTTTCCGAAAACAGCCTTGCAGAGCAGAAAAAGCAGGCAATGGCGGAAGCGGCGGCATCGGAGAAAAAGGAGGAATCCGGGGAAAAGGAGAAAAGCGAAACGGGAAAGGAATTTTACACAATCCAGACTGCATCAGAAAAAGTGTTCTATCTTATCATTGACCGAGACGGGGAGGAAGAAGTGGTTTATTTCCTGACCGAAGTTACGGAAAATGACCTGCTGAACGTGACAGCGGACAACAGCGAAACCTTGCCGAAAAATTCCGCTGCACTGGAGTCCGCAATCCCTGTGACGGAGGGCGCACTTCCCAATAACAACGGGGAACAGGGGAAGGAAGAAGAACTTACGGAAGAACCCGCAGAGGACGGGGATGAGATAAACACCGAAGAACCGGAACCTGAGCCGGAGAAACCAGAAGAAAACCCGATGGCAACCTATATCATTCTTGGGATTGTGGCGGTTGCAGCCATTGGTGGCGGCTATTATTTCAAAGTAGTCCGGAAAAAGAAAGAGGAATTTCTTGACGAGGACGATGATGAGGAGGACGAGGAAGAAGAATATGACGATGATGAGGAAAACGAGGGCAGTGAGGATGATTTCTTTGAAGATAAAGAAGGGGAGGACGACTAAATGCAGTTAGTGATAGCGGAAAAACCGAGTGTTGCAAGGAGCATTGCGGAAGTGATCGGCGCATCGGAAATCAGTGACGGATATATGGAGGGGAACAGATATATTGTGAGCTGGTGCGTGGGGCATCTGGTGGAGCTGGCACAGCCAGAAAGTTACGGGGAACAATGGAAGAAGTGGACGTATGAGAGCCTTCCTGTCAAGCCGGAAAAATGGCAGTATGAGGTGAAGCCGGACACAAAAGCGCAGTATGACATACTGTACCAGTTGATGCACAGGAAAGACGTGTCGGCTGTGATTTGTGGAACAGACGCCGGACGGGAGGGAGAACTTATCTTCCGTCTGGTGTATGAAATGGCAGGCTGTGAAAAGCCGATTAAACGCCTGTGGATTTCCTCAATGGAAGAAACCGCCATTCGTGAGGGATTTGAGAATTTGCAGCCGGGAAGCGATTACGATAACCTGTACCATTCCGCACTGTGCAGGCAGGAAGCGGACTGGCTTGTGGGCATCAACGGTACAAGGCTGTTCACCGTCCTGTATGGCGGAAAAGTTTTAAAGGTGGGGCGGGTGCAGACACCCACCCTTGCGATGCTGGTAGACAGGGAAGCAAAGATTATGAATTTCCAGAAGGAAACATATTACATGGCGCATATCCTGATGGACGGGATAGATGCCGCCACCGGGCGCATAGATGATAAAAAGAAAGCAGATGGGATTGTGGGGGCTTGCCGGAACGGGCAGGCTCTTACCACGTCCGTTGTGAAAGAGGAAAAAGCAGCCATGCCGCCGAAGCTCTATGACCTTACCACCCTCCAGAGGGATGCGAACCGTTTATTTGGTTTCACCGCAAAGCAGACCTTAGAGTACACGCAGAGCCTTTATGAGAAAAAGTTAGCCACATATCCGAGGACGGACAGCCAGTTCTTATCCGATGATATGGGGCAGACCGCAAAAGGAGTGATTGAAGCGGTGTTCAGCTCCCTCATGTTTGAGGAAAACAAAGCGTCCAGCCCGGATATAAAAAGGATTCTGAACAGCAAAAAAGTGACAGACCACCACGCCATTATCCCCACAATGGAGATAGGGAAAGCTGACCTTGCGGCACTGCCGGAAACGGAGCGCAAAATTTTATCCCTGATTGCGAACCGCCTGTTATGCGCCACCGGGGAGAAGCATTTGTATGAAACAGTCAAAGCGGAGTTTTCATGCAATGGATATACTTTTTCGGTTTCCGGCAAGTCTGTCACGCATAATGGGTGGAAATCTTTTGAAGAAGTCTTTAAGCGTTCCTTTAAAATCTCCGGGAATCATGAGGAAGAAAAAGAGGAAAAGAAACTGCCGGAACTGTCGGAGGGACAGTCATTTGACGGTGTGCAGGCGAAAGTCAGCGAGCATTTCACAAATCCGCCCAAGAGATTTACAGAAGATTTATTATTATCGGCAATGGAACGTGCCGGGGCGGAAGATATTGGGGCAGACGCAGAACGGAAAGGATTGGGTACGCCTGCGACAAGGGCGGACATCATTGAGAAGTTAGTCAGGGACGGGTTTGTGAAGCGTGAGAAGAAGCAGATCATACCAACAGAGGACGGAATGAAGCTGATTACGGTGCTGCCGGATGTGGTGAAGTCCCCGAAACTTACCGCCGATTGGGAAAATGCCCTGACACTGGTAGCGAAAGGGGAGCTTCCGATGGAGGACTTCATGGCAGATATTGAGAACATGGTGTCGGAGCTGATACACGCCTACCATGAGGTCAGTGACGAGCAGAAAAAGATGTTCGCACAGGAGCAGGCGGCTCTTGGGGTATGCCCGAACTGCGGCGGTCAGGTGGTAAAAGGAAAATTCGGCGCTTACTGCGTGAAAAAATGCGGTATGAACGTGAGCCGGGTAATGGGTGCTGCCCTTACCGATGCACAGGTGAAGGATATGCTTGCCGGGAAGAAAATCCTGTTAAAAGGGTTAAGAAGCAAGGCGGGGAAGCCTTATGATGCCTATATCATTCCGAGTGGGACGGAAGAATACCGTTACACCAAAGACGGGGCAGAAAAAAGCGGGGTACAGTTTAAGTTTGTCATGGAGTTTCCGAAAAAGAAATCTTCTGGCGGGAAGAAAAAATAAGGGAGGAAAAAGTATGTTTACAACCGGGGATAAGTTATTAAACGTGATGAAAGAGGAAGAAATTAGCATTATGGAGCTTTCCAGAATGTCAGGAGTGCCGGAGAGGACAATCATGGATATTCTGGCGGGCATCAGAGAGCCGGAGCTTGGCGTGTTGTGCAGGATTGCGGACGGACTTGGCATCTGCGTCCATGAGCTTCGTGCCGATGAGGAACAGTATGCCATATCCGTACAGAAAGATACCCTTGCAAAGCTGATTGTAGTCAGCGAGATAAACGGTGTGGAGTTGGAGGAACTGGTACATACCATTTTAGAAAAGGGCATTGAGGAACATGGTTTCTATGAGTAATGCCGGGAAGTAACAGGAAACAGGCTGCAAGATATGATGATGTATCTTGCAGTCATATAAAAGAAATGAGGATGGAGAGTATGAGAGAAGTGGGTTCTGTTGAAAAAATTGATATACTGTTAAAAAATATTGCATAGATATTGCACAGAATTTGTTTTGAAATGTTAAACCTTGAGAATTAGGAGCGTTTGATGTATTGCATATTAGCAAAAGCTATAATAGGGTTTTGATTTTTTGTGGGCACAAAAAACAATTTGGAGACGATTTAAAAACAATATAAAAACAAGAAATTCATATTGACATACGATGAGTGATGTGATATTGTAGAAAAAGGAAAGGAGGAAAGACTATATGTTAGAAGGTTTTAAACAATATAATATGACGATAGGAACTGCCTCTGTGTCTATCACTGAAAATGGAATTGCCTTTAGTAAAACGACAATTATTAAAATGGATAAAGTGCCATATGTAAAACTCCTAATTGATGAAGAAGGGAAAAGAATTGCGATACAAAAGGCTTGGGAAGATGACGAAGGAGCTATTAGCTTTTATAATAATCAAAAAATTGTTTCGGTAAGATGGAATAACAAAGAATTACTGAAAACGATAGCAAAAATGATGAATTGGGAACTTTCTGGGAATGTTTATAGAGTAGATGGCGATTATATTGCGGAAGAAGAAGCCATGATATTTGACTTGAAGGAAGCAGAAAAATCAAGTTCTAAATAGAGATATTAACGCAAATGCGCTAATATAAAATAAAAGCCTATGATAATCATAAGCTTTTACTTGGAATAGTGAAATCTAAATCGCTCACTAAAACCTTAGACAAGTTTAGTATACCATAGATTTCACTTTTTTCAAGAAAAACTTTGAAAGGAGTGGTGTATATGGGAAAAGTCTATACTGATAAAGATGGATACCAGTATATTTTCGTTAGGTATATTACGAAAAATGGAAAACGCATTTACCCTAAAAACAGTAAAGTCTTTCGTATTAGGGTAAAAAATTAACTATTAACCTATATTTTTGGAAAATGTGGGAGCGATTCATTTTCAGCCGGGAGGTGAGAAAATGGCAGTGCATCATGGAAGAAAGATTAGTAAGGCGGCAAGAACTTTGGCAAAAAAAACATCTACTAAAAAGCAGAAAACAGAAGCCGCTAAGTACATGAATAAACACAAAGAACAATATCATTAGAGTAACAGTGTGACAGGTATCTAGGTAGGATACCTGTCACAATTTATGTAAGCACTTAGGAATAATCGGTTCTTTCTGAAGTTTGGGTAACTCCGTTATTCTCATTTTGATTTACTAAGCCAATTTGGTGGCTTGTAGCAAAATCTGAGAATATGCGAATACCCAAAGTTCAGAAAGAACCGAATAATCTTAGGTGCTTTTCTTATATTAAAAATCCGAGGAAAGGAGCATACAAAAATTGAATAAAGTTTACCGTCACTGGTGGCAATGGCTTATGAACGAACCATAGCCACCTTTTATATTGCCCAAAAACAATAAACAGGAAATGGAGGATTGCCATGAGAAAATATGACGTAATTTCCGCACTCTCCGAAGAAACATCAAAGAGGGTGGCGAGAAATGAAGAAAGCTGGAAGAAATATCTGAACACAGCATCAAGGCTCTACAAATACTCGTTCAAAGACCAGCTCCTTATTTATGCCCAAAGACCGGACGCCACAGCCTGCGCTTCCATAGAGATATGGAATGAAAAAATGCACTGCTGGGTGAATAAGGGCGCAAAGGGGATTGCACTTCTTGACGAAGAAGGGAGTCCCTACACCGGACTGAGGTACGTTTTTGACATATCGGACGTGCATAAGGCAAGGCGCATCGGGCGTTTCCCTCAGCTTTGGGAGATGCGGGAGGAACATCAGGAAGCGGTTCTGAACCGTCTGGAAGGGATTTATGGAGATACTAACAAGGAAGCAGGATTTACAGACAGGATCAGGGAGATTGCTTCCCGGATTGCACAGGACTGTTATGGGGAGCTTGCTTCGGATATGGAATATCTGAAAGAGGGAAGTTTTCTGGAGGAACTGGACGAACTGAATATTGCTGTTCGTGTCCGGGAAACGCTGGCGGACAGCATCGCCTACACCGTCTTAAAGCGGTGCGGCATGGAAGATGCGGAGCTGGCAGAGGAAATCCAGTTCCCCTATATCCATGAGTTTAATACAATCGAAACACTGTCGCACATCGGTGACAGCATATCCGATTTATCCAAGCCTGTGCTTATGGAGATTGGCAAAGCAATCGGGGCGTATGACAGGGAAATCGCCGGAAAGGAAGCATCAAGAAATTTTGTCGAAAAAGGACTTGCAAATACCTCTGGCACACGCTATAATGCTTTAAAGCGTGAAAGCAAAACGGAGGACATACAACTTACCACACAGACCGGGAACGCCGGGGAAAGGGGAAAGAATAATGAATCTGACTTACGAGAAGAACGGGGATTATCTGATACCGATGTTAAAGATGGACGAACAGCCGGAGGGGACACTGACGAAATACGGGCTGATGAGGAAGAATTACTTACAGGAACACAAGAAGGGGATTTACACCGGGCTTCTGCTGAAAGGGAAGCTGAAAGAGCATCTTCTGACCATTCAGGAACAGGCAGAGCAGAGAATGGAACTGCTGACAGCGCAGATGGCGGAAGCGGAGGGCGTGACGGAGGAACTGAAAGCAGCCGATCAGATGAAGTGGGTGGGGATGATGAACAACATCAGGCACTCAGCGGAGGAAATCGTCCTGAAAGAGCTGGTATACAGCCTGTAAATAAGGAAGAAATAAGCGAAAAAACTGAAAATAAGGAATTGGCAGAGCCGGGTAATGGAGAAAGCGCATTATCCGGTTTTTCTTTGTCCGGGATAGAAAAGGGCATCTTGCAGTTTGATGAATTTATGGTGCATAAATGCCCGGATATTGCCGGGGTAATGCTTTTCGAGCCGGATAAGGATAAACAGACGGAATATATCAAAAACAGTTACAGGCATAAGGAATTTACCGAGTTTTATGTAGGGGAGGAAAGAGCCGGGTACAGGGCGGACGAAAACGGTCTGACGGTCTGGAAGGGGAGCTATTTAAACCGGACAGCGGAGGCAGCTGTATCATGGGAAGCTGTGAGGGACAGCATCGCCTTTTACATGGAAAAAGGCGAATATCTGAAAGAGGGGCAGATTCCGCAATGGGAAGAACCGAAGGAAACGCAAAGTTACCAGCAGCTTAGTTTATTCCCCACGATAGAGGAACAGATCGGCACGATAGAAGCGGCGCAGGCAGGAGAGAAATATACCATGCCCGCCGCTTTTTCTCTGCCAAAGGAGCAGCTTGAAGCCATTTTACGCACAGGGGGCGGACGGGATAACAGCAGGAGCCGCATTTACGCCAAGTACCAGCAGGGCAAAACGCCGGAGGAAATGGCGGAGTTTCTGAAAAATGAATATGGAACTACCGGGAAAGGCTTTGACTTCGGCAGCAATCCCATTTCCGTCTGGTTCAATGAATCCGGCATGAGCGTCGGCTACGGGATGTCCGCAAAGGAAAACCCGGTTGCGGTGATGGGATGGCAGGAAATAGAGGGCGTTGTCCGTTCTATGGTGGAGAATGGCTCTTACATGGGCGCAAATGAAGTGTTCCTTGTGGATGCCATAGAACGCCAGAGGGTATCAAATGACCTGTTTAATTTCTTCCGGGACGGCATCGGGGAAATACCGGATAACATACCAATTAAGAGTTACAACCACCCGGAAAGCATGACAAACCTCTGTGAGCTTTTATCCACGCAGGAGGGGCGTGATGTCGTTGCCGGGGAGCTTTCCCACGCAAAAGAGCAGATTGAAGCCGGGGAAAAGCAGATCAGGTGGCGGTATGTAAAAAAGCCGGAGCATCTGCTTTCAGAGATTGCGGATTTAAGCACAGAGAAAACGGAATACCCGGTGCAGGATAGCGTGGAAGTGCTGCATGAGGATTTTATCACACAGGATGAGATAGATGAACGTCTGACGGGCGGCAGCAACTATCATCATGGGAATTTCCGTATCTATGAATATTTTATGGAGGGGCATGATAAGAAAGAAAACATTGCCTTCCTTAAAAATGAGTACGGGACGGGCGGCGGCTCTCCCGCCTTAATCGGTTCAGACCGAAGCGATGAATGGCACGATTCCAAAGGAATCAAACTGGGGAAAGGCAGGATAGGCGATCCATACGCAAAAGTGCTTTTAAAATGGAACGTGGTGGAGAAGCGCATCAGGGAGCTTGTCAATGCGGATAAATACCTTACGCCGAAGGGAAAGGAAGCCTTTGCACAGTACAAAAAAGAGCAGGCGGAGGAAGCCATGCGCCGGGAGCAGGAAAAGCTGGAGCATGGTGTCCGGGTAGAATGTAAAGATGCCATAGAAAAAGCGATTGCGGAGAAATTTGACGGTTACACCCTTCCGGGGGATGCCGCAGAGGGCATTATCCGGCAGTATGGGAAGGAACGTGTGGAAATCGTCCTTGCCAATACAATCATGCACTTATCCCATGACGGGCGGTTTTCCCCCGACAATAAGGAATGGGCAAAAAGCCTTGTCCCTTCCGCTGACTGGCAGACCAGGGATTACCTCGTCACGTCCCACCCGGCTGTGCTGGACGGTTTTACAAACCAGACAAGGCGGTACATAGAGCGTGACAGGGAGCCGGAAAAAATTGCTGTACCGGAACAGGAAGCGGAAACTTCCGGGGAAAAATCCCAAAGTCCCGAACCGGAAAGTAAAGCCAGTGACAGTGAGAAAGCGCTGGCTGAAAGGCTTGCGGAAATGTCCGCAGTGGTAAAAATCTGCGGTGCGCTGTCCATGAAAGATGTGGTCGGCTGGAACGAGGATACCGGGGCGGTTGTCATAGAGGACGCTGACAGGAGGTTAGAGGGCAAGACGGTTTATGACACCCTGTTTCTGGAAGCCGCCGATTATGTACTGATGCAGTCATTAAGCGGCAATGCGGAAAAAGCGGTGGAGATGGATGCTTTGCTGAAGGAAGCACAGAAGTATGCGGCACGTTATGAGAACGAGCCGGGACAGCAGAGGGAAGGACACGCTGCGGAAGTATCTGAAGCAGAGCTGGCAGGAGAACGCCGGGAGGAAAATCACCCGGATGCAGAGCAGGAAAAATGGACAGAAGAACCAGAACAGGAAGAAACAATACGCTTTACGGTTACGGAAACTTCGGATGCCTTTACAGAGCCTTATGCGGTATGGGACAGCGAAACGCAGGATTATTATGTAACAGGCGATGGCACAGTGCAGACATTTGCCACACCGGGGCAAGCGGATATTTTCTGCCATAAGCTCAATGAAAGTTTACAGACAGAGAATTTACAGGAAACAGGGCAGAAAGAAACAAAAGATATTGCATCAGAGTCGGAAAATGTTACAGAGGAAACGGAACAGCCGGGAACGGAAGATGTTTCAGGCGCAAAAGATTCTGCTGAAATAGATGATTTCCCCGACATTGACACGCAGGCTGTCCGGGAAGGTCTGGAAAAAGCCGGGATTGTGGACGGGCAGTTAGTAGACGAAAATGCTTTAGAAAACGATCCGTTTATCCGGCAGGTCATGGGCGATGTGGAAACGCTGACCGGGGGCAATCCGCCAGAGCCGGAAAAAGTACCACAAAAAGAGCCGGAGATTGATAAAACGGGCGCAGTCAATTACCGTATCTCTTTCAATGAAGCAGAGAATACCGGGAAAGGATTTGCGCCGAAAGAGAAATTCCGGCAGAACGTGGAAGCCATACGAACCCTTGAAAAGATTGAAGGTGAACGCCGAACTGCCACACCGGAAGAACAGGAAGTCTTAGCAAAATATGTGGGTTGGGGCGGTCTTGCCGATGCCTTTGATTCTTCCAAAGCGAACTGGGCGAATGAGTATCAGGAATTAAAGAACCTGTTATCCCCGGAGGAATACGCTTCCGCAAGGGAAAGCACGTTAAATGCCCACTATACAAGCCCGGTCATCATTCAGGCAATCTATGACGCTGTGGGGAAAATGGGATTTACCAGAGGGAACGTGTTAGATCCCGCCGCAGGCATTGGGAATTTCTATGGCTGTCTGCCGGAGGAAATGGCAGGGAGCAGGCTCTACGGGGCGGAGCTTGACGGGATTACCGGGCGCATCGCAAAACAGCTCTATCCCCATGCGGACATTCAAATCACAGGATTTGAGAATACCAGTTATCCCAATGACTTTTTTGACGTGGCGGTGGGGAATGTGCCTTTCGGACAGTATAAAGTGTCTGACAGGCAGTATGACAAGCATAATTTCCTCATACATGATTATTTTTTCGCAAAGACTTTGGATAAAGTACGTCCGGGCGGCATCGTTGCCTTTGTCACTTCAAAAGGGACTATGGATAAGAAAAACCCGGAAGTGCGGAAATACCTTGCACAGCGGGCGGAGCTGTTGGGGGCAGTCCGGCTCCCGAACACAGCGTTTAAGGAAAATGCGGGTACGGAGGTCACTTCGGACATTTTATTTTTAAAGAAGCGTGACCGGGTATTAGACATTGAACCGGACTGGGTGCATCTGACGGAAAAAGACGGTATCGTGATGAACCAGTATTTCGCAGATCACCCGGAAATGGTGCTTGGAAAAATGGAGATGGTTACCGGGGCGCATGGCATGGAGAGCGCCTGTCTGCCGGATGATTCCCTTCCCCTGTCGGCACAGCTTAACCATGCGCTTTCCTATGTGGAGGGCAGCATCGAGCAGGCGGATTTTAACGAGATTGAAGATGAACTGGCAAGGGAGAACATACCCGCCGATCCGGACGTGAAGAATTACAGTTATACGGTTGTGGACGATAAAGTGTATTACCGGGAAAATTCCATAATGAAGCCTGTGGACGTGTCGGAGAAAGCGGAGCAGCGCATGAAGGGCATGGTGGCGATCCGGGACTGTACGCAGGAACTGATAAACTTCCAGTTGGACGAGTACCCGGAGGAAATGATTTCAAACAAGCAGGCGGAATTAAACCAGTTATACGATGATTTCTCCAAGAAATTCGGTCTGATTAACTCACAGACCAACCGGAGGGCGTTCAATCAGGATTCCAGCTACTGCCTGTTATGCTCCCTTGAAAATCTGGATGATGAGGGGAATTTCATCGGCAAGGCGGATATGTTCTCCAAACGTACCATTAAAAAGCAGGAAGTTGTGACGAGCGTGGACACAGCCAGTGAAGCACTGGCGGTATCTTTAAGCGAGAAGGCGGGCGTGGACTTAGCCTATATGTCACAGCTTGCGGACAAGGGCGTGGAGGAAATCACGAAGGAGCTTGCCGGGGTAATCTTCCAGAACCCGGTCACAGAGGAATGGGAAACCGCAGACGAGTATTTAAGCGGGAACGTGCGGGAGAAGCTGTCAGTGGCGAGAACCTTTGCGGAAAACCACCCGGAATATGCCATTAACGTGTCCTCACTGGAAAGCGTACAGCCGAAGGAGCTTGACGCATCGGAGATTGAGGTGCGTATCGGCGCAACATGGATTTCCACAAAATATATTGAGGACTTCATGCGTGAAACCTTTGAAACGCCGGGATACCTGCTTGAACGTAAGACAATGGGCATACAGTATTCAGGCGTGACCGGGCAGTGGAACGTGAAGGGGAAAAATGCGGACAGGGGAAACGCACTTGTCAATATGACCTACGGAACAGGGCGGGCAAACGCATACAGGATTTTAGAGGATTCCTTAAACTTGCGTGACACCCGTATTTTTGACATTGTGACAGAGGACGGGAAAGAAAAAAGAGTCCTCAACAAAAAGGAAACCATGCTTGCAAGCCAGAAGCAGGAAGCAATCCGGGAAGCCTTTAAGGACTGGGTGTTTCGTGATCCGGAGCGCAGGCAGGATTTATGTGCAAAGTATAACGAGCTTTTCAACTCCACCAGACCGAGGGAATATGACGGTTCGCACTTAAAATTCCCCGGCATGACACCGGACATTGTACTCAGACCGCACCAGCTTAACGCTGTGGCGCATCAGTTATACGGGGACAACACGCTCCTTGCCCATTGCGTGGGTGCGGGAAAGACCTTTGAAATGATTGCGGCGGCAATGGAAAATAAAAGATTAGGATTGTGCCAAAAGAGTTTATTTGTTGTGCCGAACCACCTGACGGAGCAGTGGGCGAGTGACTTTCTGCGCCTGTATCCGGGTGCGAATATCTTAGCGGCAACCAAGAAAGATTTTGAACCCGCCAACCGGAAAAAGTTCTGCTCCAGAATCGCAACCGGGGATTACGATGCTGTGATTATCGGACATTCCCAATTCGAGAAAATCCCGCTTTCCACCGAAAGACAGATGGCGATGATTGAAAGGCAGATAACGGAAGTTGAGATGGCAATCGAAGCGCTCAAAGCGGAAAATGGAGAGCGATACTCCATTAAACAGATGGAAAAAACAAAGAAATCACTGTCCGCAAGGTTGAGCCGGTTAAATGATTCCAGCCGGAAGGACAATGTTGTGACCTTTGAACAGTTGGGCGTGGATCGGCTGTTTGTAGACGAAAGCCATAATTACAAAAACCTGTTCCTCTACACAAAAATGCGAAACGTGGCGGGCATCGCACAGACGGAAGCGCAGAAATCCTCGGATATGTTTGCCAAGTGCCAGTACATGGACGAACTGACCGGAGGGAAGGGCATCACATTTGCGACGGGTACGCCAATCTCAAATAGCATGACGGAATTATACACCAATATGCGTTATCTCCAGTACAACACCTTACAGCGATTGGGGTTAGGGCATTTTGACAGTTGGGCGGCATCATTCGGGGAAACTCAGACAGCCATAGAACTTGCGCCGGAGGGTACTGGATACCGGGCAAAGACGAGATTTGCGAAGTTTTTCAATCTTCCAGAGCTGATTGCGTTATTTAAGGAGAGTGCCGACATTCAGACGCCGGATATGTTAAAGCTGCCTGTGCCGGAAGCGGATTATGAAAATATTGTGTTAAAGCCGAGCGAGTACCAGCAGGACATGGTTCAGTCACTTGCGGACAGGGCGGAGGCAGTCAGGGACAGGAAAGTGCAGCCGAACATCGACAATATGCTAAAGATAACCAACGATGGAAGAAAGTTAGCGTTAGACCAGCGGCTCATCAATGATATGCTCCCGGATGAAGAAAACTCCAAAGCCACAACCTGTGTGGAGAAAGCGTTTGAGATTTGGGAGCATACAAAAGAGCAGAAATCGGCGCAGCTTATCTTCTGCGATTTATCCACACCGAAGGGAGATGGGACATTTAACGTATATGAGGACATCAGGGATAAACTCATGGCGAAGGGAGTGCCGGAGAATGAGATAGCTTTTATCCATAACGCCAATACGGAAACAAGGAAAGCGGAGCTGTTCGCAAAAGTTAGAAGCGGGCAGGTTCGTTTTTTGTTAGGCTCAACCGCAAAAATGGGAGCCGGAACCAACGTGCAGGACAGGCTCATCGCATTACACCACCTCGATGTGCCCTGGCGTCCGTCTGACATTGAACAGCAGGAAGGTCGGATTTTAAGACAGGGCAACATGAATGACAAGGTGAAAATATTCCGGTATGTAACAGAAGGTACGTTCGATTCGTACAGTTGGCAGCTTATCGAGAACAAGCAAAAATTCATCGGGCAGATTATGACGAGCAAATCCCCGGTCAGAAGCTGTGAGGACATAGACGAAGCGGCTCTCACTTATGCCGAGGTGAAGGCTCTGGCAACGGGCAATCCCTATATTAAAGAAAAGATGGATTTAGATATTCAGGTATCCAAGCTAAAGCTGTTAAAGGCGAACCACACCAGCCAGAAGTACCGTCTGGAGGACAATATCGTGAAGCATTACCCGGTGCAGATTGCTTCCATGAAAGAACGTCTTGCGGGGTATCGTGCCGATATTCAGACCTACGCACAGAATAAATTCCCGGATAAAGACACTTTCTCCATAAAAATCGGGAACCGGGTATATACGGACAAAAAGGAAGCCGGGGCAGCGCTGATTGATATGTGCCGGAGCGCAAAACAGCCGAATATGGCGGTCACAATCGGGGAGTATCAGGGGTTTAAGATGAGCGTTTCCTTCGATTCGTTCTTTTCCAAGTTTACGGTGAATTTAAAGGGCAGCATCAGCCATGAGGTGGAAATCGGCACTGATCCGTTGGGGAATTTGCAGAGGTTAAGCAACGCCTTAGAGGGCATGACTGGGAGAATGGAAACGGTGGCACAGAAGCTGGAGAACGTGGAGCATCAGCTTGAAACCGCAAAGGTGGAGGTCACAAAGCCATTTGCACAGGAAGCGGAGCTTGCGGAGAAACTGGAACGCCTTACGGAATTAAATGCCCTGTTAAACATGGATGAAACGGGCGGAGATGGAATTGATATGGACGATGAGCCGGAGAATGACGGGGAACAGGAGGAACTGGACACCGGGGAAATGGAACTTGATGCGGAAGCGGTGGCGGATGCGCCTTTTAAGCCCCAGATAAACCGGGCAGTATCGGAAAAAGTGGCAGAGCATGGGAAAGAGCGTATGCTGGCGGACAGTCCGGGAGGGCGTATTTCCATTAAAGAAAAACTTGCCGAGATGCGCCAGAAGGCATACGGGCAGAAAGCGCCGGAAAAACCGGACATCTTAAAGGGAAAAGGAAAAGAGGAAAGTTTATAATGACGAAATGGAGTGGTTGCTTTTTTGAGAAATTATGTTTGTGAGTATAACTCTTGAAATAAAAACTTATTATTAAATATTTAAAATAGAGTGATATTTAAGGCAGTTTGTGATAAAATATTCACGTTTAAAAATGAGTACATAGATAGGAGGCAGTAATGGAGCAGCTTGCAAAATGTAAATCCCTAACAGCTACCTTTAAAAGTGATAACTTAATGTTAGATGGACCACATGTTGTTGAATTTGATACAGGAGAAAATAATTCATTCCATATCAAAATTGAACAATGTGGAATCAGAAAAATTATTTTAACCTCAGATGAGAATGTTTCTGTGTATGATTTGCATGCAGTATTTTCTCGTGTTGAAAGGTTGCTAATGATATTTGATGGCGTTTTTATTCCATTATCAAGCATAGAATTATCAGAATCAGATACAGTTGAGAAAGATACATTGGGTTTATGTAATGAAAACTTTATGAAAGGAAGATTATCATATTTTTTATCAGCTAATTTCTGCAATTATAGTTTAGATAAATTAATTGAATTTGATTCTATTCTTACTGCAGAGCTATTTAATAAATGGCAGCAATTATTAGACGAGCTAGATGTAGTACATCAGATGTATCTTTATTCATTAAGCAATAGTGGGATAACAGTAGATGTTAAATGTGCATTTTTAGTTGAATTAGCAGAGCCACTTATTGAAATTGTAAAAAATAATACTAATTTTTTTACATCATTGATACCAGGTTCTCATGGTACAACTCTGAAAAATTGTTTAGATGCATTGATTACAAAGTATGGTGTAGAGATTTTTAGGGAGGAGTTGTTAAATAATTATGAGCAGGTTTTATCATCAATGGTTCACAGCAGAGTTAAGATAATGCATATTAAACGTGAGCAAAGAGGTGTATATTTTGATGGAAAGGAATCTGTCCTATATGCAGCTAAAATGAGCTTATTATATCGTAGGATAATGTTTGAGGTATTGGGTATTGATGAAGAAGTCTATAAAGAAAAATTAGTGAATTGTGTTACTAAATGGAATGAATGGAATGATGTTTTGAAGAACTTTTTGCATAGATTGCCAAGATAATGCAGTCTTGTAGGATGTGAATCAATATTCAATGTAAATAAGTACAGTATGTAGAGAGCAGCCAGAAATGGCTGCTTTTATCATGCTCAAAATTAAACGGAGGTATCAAAAAATGGAAACAGCAGGACAGAACACAAAACAGTTCATGGAGGAAAATGACGTATTAAAGCAGTTCATGGAGCTGCTTAACCAACAGAACATGAAAGAGCAGTCACAGGATTTTATGGGGATTTTCTGGTATGTGGCGGGGATGCAGGTACAGCTTTCCGCAATGGTGGATGAATTACAGGGTGTCCGGGAACAGCTTTCACAGATGCAGGAGAAACAGCCGAAGCCTGTTACGGAGAACCTGATGGAGAAAGTGTCGCACCTTCAGGAGAAAATCACGAGCCTTTCGGAACGCCTGACAGAAGCAAGAAACCGTCTGGTGGAAACAGCAACGCAGGCAGTCAGCGCCTTTAAGGAAAAAGGAAAGGCGGAGATGTGCAAAGTTCTCCAGAAAGGAATCTCCGGCATGAAGTCCATGCTTTCCGGCTACCGGGAACGTCTGGTTGACGTGATGACGGACTGTGAAAAGACAGCCAACCAGATTGACAGCATCGGGGACGAATTGAAGCAGATTGGGAACAGCGTTTCCAACGTGGGCAGGCTGTTAGCCGGGAAAGGCACGAAAGAGGTATCGGACGAAAAGCCGGGTGTCGGTCTGACAAGGGCAGTCAACACGCCTGTAAAAAAGGCAGTGGAGAACCTCCGGAAAAAGATTGACGGGGCGGACAAAGCGTTTAAAAAGCTGGATCGGCTTTCTGCCCGTCTGGATGCCGGGAAGGAAGCGGAAAAAGGAGGGCGGGTGTCCGTAAAGGATAAGCTGTCGCAGATGAAGGAAAAAGCAGGACAGCAGAAAAAAACACAGGAGCCGGATAAGGCAAAAAACAAAGAGGAATGTTTATAAAATTATCAGCACATAAAAATATCCAAAGCGGGGGCAGACAGGGAAACTTATCTGCCTCCTGTTTTTATGGAGGAAAAGGAGAGATAACCATATGGCAGATGCAAGAACTGAAAAACAGAAAGTAAAGGAGATAACGGACAGGCTGGAGGAAGGCTTGAAAGAGCTGTTTGAGGGGGAGAAATATAAAAGCTACCTGAACACCATGTCAAAATTCCACAATTACAGCGCAAATAACATTAGGCTCATAGAGATGCAGTGTCCGGGCGCAACATATGTTGCCGGGTACAGGAAATGGCAGAAAGATTTTGGACGCCATGTGAATGAACACGAAAACGGTATCCGTATCCTTGCGCCAGCGCCTTATAAATTCAAAGAAGAACGGGAAAAAATCGATCCGGTGACGAATGAGCCTATGCTTGACCGGGACGGGATGCCCGTCATGGAGGAAGTGGAGATAAAGATACCCGCCTTTCGTGTTGTCACAGTGTTTGATTATTCACAGACAGGCGGGAAAGAACTTCCCGGACTTGGCGTGAGCGAGCTGCATGGGGATGTGGAGCGTTACCGGGATTTTATGGAAGCGTTAGAGAGGGTTTCCCCTGTCCCAATCCGCTATGAAGGCATGGAAGGTGACAGGAAAGGCTATTTTATTGACTTAAACCACCCTATCTCCATTAAAGAGGGCATGAGTGAAACGCAGACCGCAAAAACAGGAGTCCATGAGGTGGCACACGCTAAACTCCATGCAAAGGAGATTGAAAAGGAAACAGGGATTTCCAAAGACCGGGAAACAAAAGAGATAGAAGCGGAGAGCATCGCCTACACCGTCTGCCAGCATTTTGGGATTGATACCTCCGATTATTCTTTCGGGTATATCGCCGGGTGGAGCAGCGGAAAAGAAATGCCGGAGTTAAAATCTTCCCTTGACACGATTCGCCGGACTTCCTCGGAGCTGATAATGGGGATTGAAACACAGCTTTTAGAGATTGAAAAGGAGCGTGCTGCAGAACAGGCACAGGAGGACATTTTGCTTTTAGTTGCGAATACAGACCGTTCCGAATATGACCTTTTGAGCGTTAAGGGCATGGAGAGGGCAGATTTACTTAATGCGCTTCTTTCCATGAAAGATGATGACAGGCAGAGCGTGGAAGCCTACCTTGAAAGAGCCGGGGCGTGGGTAACGCCGCTTGCCAATGAACGAAGCGAGGAAGTGGGGGAATACCATTTAGACTATGCCTATGATACGGATACCCATGAGATAACCGATTATAAAGCATTGCAGGAGGAACGGGAGAAAGCCAATATTCCGATTGAGTATGGCGATGTGATTGTGAGAATTTCCACACCGGACAGCGGGGAATATGAAACCATTAAAATCACAAATATGCAGTCAGAAGTGGCAAATGTTGTATATTCTATTCCGTTTTTGCAAGAAAATGAGTGGAATGGAAATGTTCTGGATTATCTGCAGGAGAAAGGTTTTGAGTTTGTGCCGATTATGAGAAGCGGCGGTTTGAATGACGGTTATCCGCAGTTCTATGATTTCGATGTGGATATGAGCGAATGGGAAGTGCATACCGCTTCGGAGCTTCCGGCAACGGTGCAGGCGGAGCAGCTCATCAACCGCATGGAATTTCACAGGTCGGTGTACGACACCGATGAGCGCAACCTGATTATGAACCACGCTTATAAGCTGGACGATATGTATAAGACCACTTCCCTTGCACATTCCATTGCGGAGCAGAAAGATGATTTACCTCTGCTTTGGGAAACAATCAGGACAGCGGAGGAAGAAATTGATGCGCTCCCGGACGGTATGGTGGGATTGTCGCAGATGCACGAATACGGGTATTCTTGGGATGAAATGCTCCCTCTGACAAAGGACAGGGCAACGGAGTTGTTCAGGGAGGATGTGGCGGTGTACCAGCTCCACGCAGACGGTTCAGAAACGCTTGTGGAGGACAGGGCGGCATTAGAGGGGCATGATGGACTGTTCGGCGTGGAAAAAAACGATTGGAACGCTTATAAGGAATACCAGTCCATGAAGCAGGAGATGGAGGACAGTGAACCTAACCGGGAAGCACAGCTTTTATATGGCAGCGAGGGCAGGTATGGCATTTACCAGCTTAAAGATTCAGGGGAAACAAGGGATATTCGCTTTATGGATATGGATTACCTTGAAAGAGAAGGTATCCCGGTTTCCAGAGAGAATTATACCCTTGTCTATACCGGGGAGTTAAAGGAGGGGATGAGCCTTGAAGATATTTATATGAAATTCAACACAGACCACCCGGCAGACTTTACCGGGCATTCCCTTTCTGTCAGTGATGTGGTGGTGCTGCATCAGGACGGGGAGAACACAAGCCATTATGTGGATTCCGTTGGCTACAAAGAGATACCGGAGTTTACAAAGGAATTTTCGGTATCCTCGGAAATCAGCACAGAAAAAGATGCGGTTATAGGGGAAACAGTGGAAATCCCGGAAGGAGTGGCGGAAGAAAATACAGCGGCAGAGCCGGACGATGACAAGGTTTCCTATTATGTCATTGAAGATTTATCCACTTGGGCGGAGAACAGCCCGGAAAAAAGCAGGCTGGAGCGTTTTGACAGCCTTCCGGAAGCAATGGCGAAATTTACAGAGTACCGGGGAAAAGAAGCAGAGGACAAGCCGGATATGGCAAGGGCAACGCTCGGATTTCATGTCAATGGCAGCGAGTTTGACCTGATCCATGTCAGAAACCATGAAAACTGTCTGTCACTGGATTTTACGCACAGCAAGGCGGCGGTGGAAAGCAGCCGCTTCATGGACGATTTGCAGGCTTTAAATCACGAAGTCGGCTTTGACAAGGTGAGGGTTCACCGGGAGATGTCACCGGAGGAAATAAAGAACTTTGTAAAACAGCGGTTTGAATATCAGCTAAAGAGCAGCGGTCTTGACGATATTTCCCTCTATATGGACAGGTTTGATGCCCTCTACGAACAGGGGAAAATGGAGCATTTGATGCCCACAGCCAACCAGAAGCATATCGTGGAGGATGTACCGTTTACGGAGTGGGAAAACCCGTACATAGATACCCAAAATCAGGCAGTAGACAGGGCGGAAACAGAGCTTGCCTTCCGTCTGACAGACCGTTATATCAGTATTCAGGAAGCCACTGAGGGGTATGATTACACCATTTATGATATGAATTACCGGGAACTGGACGGTGGCGTGTATGACAATCCAGACATAACAATCCGGCAGGCTTTGGACGAGATTGTGACGGATTTGAAAGAGCCTATGCACAGGAGTGAGCTGGAGGGAAATATTCACACCTATGATGAACTGATACCGATTGATTATGACGAACTGACAGAGAAAGCGGAGCAGGAAGCAAAACATGGAATTGAAAACCGTATCCGGAAAGAAGCGGAAGAACGTAAGACGGTGGCAGATTTTAAAGCCAGGACAGAGGAATTATTTCATGGCATCAACGGGCAGACACAGGAGGATATAGAG
Source organism: bacterium D16-36 (assembly GCA_003611745.1). GTDB lineage: Bacteria > Bacillota > Clostridia > Lachnospirales > Lachnospiraceae > Butyribacter. The sequence goes on from RAYF01000047.1 coordinate 29,871, forward strand.
CTGAGCGTCTATGCTTATTTGCAGTCCAAAATTGATGAGTATGAGATAAATATAGAGCTTGTTGATGTAGCGGTATCCGGAAGCCGGTGCAGAGGTTTAGAGGAAGCTGCTTCTGACCTTGACGTGGTGGTGGAGTACCGGGGCAAGGAAAGCGAGGATGATTTGTTCAACGCCTTTCATGAGGACGGTTTTACAATCGGCGGCGTTAAGGTAGACATCAATCCTATTACGGAGGGCAAGACCGGAACGCTTGGGGAATATCTTCCGGGTGTGGAAGCCTATCTTGCGGAAAAACGTGCCGCCATGCAGGAGAAAGCCGCAGAGCAGGCACAGGAGGGAAAACAGACGGTTATTACCCTTACAGTGGCGGAGTGCGGGGAGTTCCACAATCTCGGAGAATACCATGAGAATATCGCAGGCGTGGAGGAAGCAATCGCCATTTTCAACCGGATACCACCAGAGAGGATGAATGGTATCCCAAGCATCGGCATCAATATCCATACAGAAGGGACAGAAAGCTATGAGGACACGCAGATGGATATTGTTTCGGGCGGAGTTGCAGACTTGGAGTTTTTAGATTATGTGCCGGATATTACAGACAATCCGAAGGCGATAGAGGTTATTGAGGAGCTGATCGACAAGCTGCCGGACATTGAGGTGCGGGGTTCTCTGGAAAAGTGGCAGGCGGCTTTCCTTGCTGCGGAGATAGACCATCTTTCCTACAACTACGACACTGTTCAGTACAATCAGACAGTGGAGGACAGGGAAGCGCAGATAGCGAATATTACAGAGGACATTAGGAACGGGAATACCGGGTATCTGAATGATTTTCTCAATGCGCTCATTTCAGACAGTATCCGGGAAGGAATGGCGGATATTTTCGGGAAAGGGACAGAACTTGATGACAGTGAGAGCGTCCAGACCGCAAGGAAGGCGAAGGAGCTGTTAGATAAGCTGGCAGAATACAAACCGCTTGCAAAGATTGAGGAACTGGAAGAATGTAACTATAACATGATTGATAACGTCCTGAACAATGAGAAGCCAAAAGAAGAAAAGCAAGCAGGCAGAATTTCCATAAAGGAAAAGCTGGCGGAGAAAAAGGCGGTCATCGAGCAGAAGGATAAGGCAGAAAGAGAAGTCCCGGAAAAGGGAACGGAGAAAAAATCGGAGAGGGAGATATAAGCTATGGATAAATTTACAGTGGAAGAAATCAATTTGATGTGTGTGTTTGAGGGACAGGACAGGACGGGCATGATTGCCGACATAAAGAACGTAATCCCCCACATACAGGACAGCGACATGGTGGAACTTGCCGGACAGGTCTTGGGGAAACTGGAAAATATGAGCGATGCGGAATTTGCAAAGGTGGCATTGGAAGCGGCGGAATGATTAACACAAATCTTTTATAGCATTATTCGACATAACGTGTTATAATTCTTTTAGTCAGATTAGAACGAGTAGGGATAGTCTGCGGTTGTCCTTTCTGGAAACGGAAAGGAGGTCAGTATGAATACGTTAGAAGTGCTTACGTTAGTGCTGGTGATTTTTACAGCCTTGACATACATAGACAATAAACACAACCGCAAGTAACGGAAAAGGCTATCCTCTACTGCGAATAGAGAATAGCCAGTGATCCGTTTGTTTTTCTAAAATTGATTACTCGTTTCCGATTGAACAACCGTCGGACGTGCTAGAATCCTTCGGCTTCTAAGATGATTATAAACCAACACTGCGAATTTTGCAAGAGGGTTTAGGGAATGGGGGTGCTTCGGCACTCCTATTTTTTTGCAGATTTGTAGACTATATTACAGGAATATGGTCTTATCTGCAAGGATTTTTTTATGTTTTTTAAAACAAGGCAGAAAGGAATGGAGGGATTCCGCCGCCTTCGGCATTGTGGGCAATGTGTATAACTTCCCGTCTTATGGAGCTGTGGGCAACACTGTTTGCAGGATGTGGGAAAGCTGCTTTTGCTTTTCCATATGCTGTGAATGGTGTTGTCCATAGCGGAATGGGGAGTTATGCACATTTCCATGATGCTATTTTTTGCTTTTAAAGCTATTTTTAGCAGGGAATCACCGGGAGGGGTTGCTGTTACGGTCTGGCTGTTCCTGTGCCTTTTTAGGCGGCTCTGTGCGCCCTAAATACTGGTTCAGGTTCTCCAGTTTCCGGTTCAGCGATTTCAATTCTTTCTCGCTGTTTTTGTAGGTGGCAGTCAGTTCTTTTTTCTGTGCGGTCAGCGCCTGATATTCAGATTTCAGCTTGTCGATGTTTAAGCCTTTTAAGGAAATGCCCGCCTGTTCCAGCATACGCCTTGCGCCGCCATATAGGATAATCTGGCTCTCATGCCTGCGGAAATATGCATCAGGGTTTTTCGATTTCTTATAGGCAATATGGTAGGATTTGTTGGTTTTGTACTGTTCCGCATATTTAATGATTTCCGCAAGGTCTTTGATGCGGTTTTCCAACTTGCGGATGGTCTGTTTTGCTTCTTTTCCGGTGGCGGAAGCGACAGAGATTTTTTGTTCCAGTTCCGCGATGGAACCCACTTCATTGTATGCCTGTGCAGCAATCTTTAAATTTTCCACCGCCGCCCACCTTTGCAGTCCCGGACTGTTCTGGAATTTCTCATCAGAGGTATCAATCAACCGCCTGTCTGCGTAATCTCTTTTCGGGATAACTGCTTTCCGTTCCCGTTTTAATTCAATCCGTTCTTTGATGCGCTCCTTCGTGTATTCCTTTCCAAGTGACTTGATGCTGCCACGCACAAAACGGTCTTTGCCGAGTGGACGGAAGGAGATAAATTTGAGGGCATCTTCCCCAAAAGTTTCGCCTTTTATCTCATAGCCTTTCGCCCGCATCAGGAGCAGAAATTCTTCATAAGTAGAGGATGCTTTTATGGCGGCGTTGATGTCCTTTCTAATCTGTGTTTTCCATGCGGCGCTGTTCTTATCCGCCTGCCATTCGTTGTATTTTTTTCCACGCTCTCCACCGGGGATAATGACGGAAAGGTTATGCTCGCTGCACAGCTCGTCACTTAATTTTCGTATGCGGTAATAGCTTTGTTTACAGTCATGGTATTTGTTGTGTTCCATGTTGTCGGCGGCACAGAAAATGATGTGGTTATGGACGTGACCTTTATCAATATGTGTGGTGACAACATAAGAATATTTTCCCTCTAAAACTTTGTCCGCAAGCTCCTTCCCGATCTGGTGCGCTTCCTCAAAGCTGACCTCACCGGGAGCGAAAGCCTGTATCAGATGATATGCTTTATTGGGGTTGTTTTCCCGGCAGTGGTCTAAGGTATATTTAAAGTCAATCGCTGCGGTTTCCGGCGCACAGGCATAGGAAGAAATGTAGATGCTTTCGTCCGTTTTGTCCGGATTGCATATGTAGTCTACCGCTTTATCAACGGTTGCTGTGATAGCATGGATTTTTGTGACTGCCATACCTGTTTCATCAACTCCTTTACTTCGTCCATATCTTCCTGATAGACGTGATTTGTGCTGTTAATTCTTTTCGCAATCTGGTTCAGGCTGGAGCTGATCCGCCCCAGTTCCGTATTGTATTCCCGCAAAAAACTGTAATCCACGTCATAGACATATCCGTATAAAATCAGCTTCCGTATAAAAGCCGATTTGCTTTTCATGCCGGACAGCTTAAACTTCTCATCAAGGATGTACTGCTCTTTGTCATCTAAGTGAAATTCATTCCGGTTGGTGCGTGTCCTGTTTGCCATTTTTACCTCGTCCTTTCTAAATTTGGGCATAAAAAAACTGCTGTAACTTGTTCGGTTTACAACAGTCTGGTTTCGTGTCTGTTCAGTTGTTTTGGATAGAATTATCCATGTGTTATTGTAGCAAATCTGCGGAAGAAGGTCAAGGACTTGCAGAGAAAAAGAGGAAAGAAAAGCAAAGAGGGTTAGGGATACTTCCCTATGGAAATTTCATCATACGGACGGCAGGGAAGTATGGGGAATTTTGCTCATGTGTCCGGACATGAGCAGTGCTTGCTATTCTACCCACGACACTCCCGGAGGGTGTGTCGATTATAAGGATTTTTTAAATCCTATGACACAACTAAGTCACAAGTTCGTGATATACTTACTATTAAATGGGAGGTTTATACCTATGCAGAAAATATTGATTGTTGAAGATGAAAAGGCGATTGCCAATTTGATTAAGATAAATCTGGTAGCAGAGGGGTATCGTTGTACCTGCGCCTATGATGGAGAGACAGGTGCAGATTATATTGAAAAAGAAACTTTTGACCTGATTCTATTGGATATTATGTTGCCGGAAATCAATGGATATGAATTATTGGAATATGTGAAGCCGATTGGGACGCCGGTGATATTTCTTACGGCAAAGGGAAATGTATCTGACCGTATCAAGGGATTAAAACTTGGAGCGGATGATTATATTGTAAAGCCTTTTCAAATAGGGGAATTGATTGCGCGAGTAGAAGCTCTGCTCAGGAGGTATGGAAAAATCAACAAAAAGCTGACCTTTGCGGATGTGGAAATAGATATGGTATCTAGGACGGTAAGAAAAGCTGGAAATATAATAGATTTAACGGTAAAGGAATTTGATTTGCTTGTGGAGCTTGTACAAAACAAAAATGTGGCTTTATACCGGGAAAGATTATATGAAAAGGTATGGGGAGAAGCCTATATGGGAGATACCCGAACATTGGATTCGCATATTCAGCGGCTCAGGAGAAAACTGAATTGGGAAAAAGAGATTAAGACTGTGTTTCGTGTAGGATATCGTTTGGAGGGCGGCGCATGAAATTGTTCCATAAAATATTCCTGTGTTTTGTCGTGATATTCAGCGCCGCTTTTCTGATTGCGGGATGTTCGCTGATTAGTTTTGCTTATGGAAATGCGATAGAACAGGAAAAGAAACTTGCTTTTCAGGAATTTCAGTACAATAAATATATTTTAATGTCTATCCTATATTCGGAACCGGATTTCTTTTCGGAGGAAAATAAGGAGCTTATGAGCATTTCAGAAAATTTCTCTGTTCCGGCTGCAGTGTATGGAGCAGATGGGAGCGTCCTTTTTTCCAATATCGTATTGCAGTCATGGGAGCCTAACGTCTGCAAAAATGAGGATGATACGATTGCTTTTCAGATTTGTGAATATAATGGGGCGAGCTATATTTTTGTATATGATTTTGTTATTCAGAATGAAGATGGCATGTGCCTGATTACGCAGACAGACATCAGCACAGTTATAGAAAACCAGAAAGCTATGATTGCCTATTTTCGGAGACTCTATGTTGTTTTTTTATGTGTCAGCTTTCCGATTATCTATCTTTTGACAAAGATGATTACGGCTTCGGTTAAAAAGGTCGGAAAGGCGGCAAAGCGGATTGCCGGAGGTGAGTATTCTGAAAGAATCTGGACGAAAGGATCAGATGAGATTAGTGAGCTGGCATCGGATTTTAATTTGATGGCGGAGCAGGTAGAGAAAAAAATTGCGGAATTATCAGATGCGGCAAGACAGAAAGAAGATTTTACTGCCAACTTTGCACATGAACTGAAAACGCCATTAACGTCTGTGATTGGTTATGCGGATATGCTGTATCAGCGTGACCTGCCGAGAGAAGAAGTCAGAGATGCTGCGGAGTACATACTGAATGAGGGAATGCGGCTGGAAGCATTATCCCAGAAATTGATGGATTTGTTTGTGCTGGATAAGCAGGATTTCTTTTTGGAGAGCGTATCTGTGCGGGAAATGTTTGAAAATCTGGAGAAGGGGATAGAGCCTGTATGCAGGAAAAAGGAAACGGTACTACACTTGGAGTTGGAAGAAGGCAGGATTAAGGCAGATTTTGACTTATTTAAGACAATGGTGCTGAATCTGGCGGATAATGCAGTAAAAGCAGAAAGTAAGGATTTATGGATAATCGGGAAATACTCGAAAGACGCTTATCAGTTTATCGTGAAAGATAATGGAAAAGGGATACCGCCGGAAGAATTGGGTAGGATTACGGAGGCTTTTTATATGGTGGATAAGTCCAGGTCGCGGAAACAGCATGGGGCAGGGCTTGGGATGGCGCTGGTGTCAAAGATTGTAGAGATTCATGGGGGAAAAATGAAAATCGTAAGCGATGGAAAAACCGGAACGACGGTTAGCATATTGTTCCAACGGGAGGAAAAGATGTGAAACGGTCATTTAAGTATACATTTCTTACAGCGTTTCTTGCGCTTGCTTTTGTTTTTGGAAGTATGGAGGGCATGGAACTTTTTTGGGCAGTGAAGGAAAAAGAAATATTGTCAGACAGCGGACGAACGGTGGTTGAATCGCCTGTCCTGACATGGCAGGGACAGTATGACAATGAGAAGGCGGAAGCTGTCGATAATACAGACATGGAAAGATATATGCTTACAGCGGAACAGATTGAAGAAGCAATTACCGGATGGAACAACCGGACGAGTGAAACTGTGCATAGTCCAGTAGAGGGGCAGATTTCTATGGAGGAAGCAATCCAATCAGGCGAAAACTGGCTGGAAAGTATGGAGCTGAAAGAAAAAGGAGAGGAAACGGATACACACTTTGTAAATGCTGTGCTTGGGATTCCAAAACAGCAGGAGTCGTCAGGACAAAATGGATTGACTGAGCAGATGGAACCTTATTGCAGTTTTTGGACAGTACAGTTTTCTGGCGAAGGAATGAATGCGGTATTGTATATCAACGCTGTCACAGGAAAGGTATGGGGGGCGGAGGTTGACCTATACAGGAATTTACCGGATGAGGTTTCTATAGAGAAACTTGAGACATTTGTAAAACTTGCCGGCTTGCAGAAAAATGATGCAGGAATCCTGTATGATTCTGATGGGACACGAGCGTTTTTGGAGGTTTCTGAAAGTGGGTTATGTGCCGAGACGGAATTTCAGCACAGGCAAAAAGGCTATTTTGATCTGACTTATTACGGTCATAATTATGCCGATGAGGATTTGTATTATAATGAATATGTTGTCATTACTTATAAATTGACAGCAACAGAAGAATGAGCTTCCTTAAATATATTTTACAACTATAACACAACTTTACCGAAAGTAAGTCACAACGATCAGGTAGGATATACAAGTATCCTGCCTGATTTTTTAGCCTATTTGGAATCAACGGAGCGGGAAATGGATGTAAGGAGGCATGAAAATGGAGTTACAGGTAGAACAACTGTACAAATCTTATGGGAAGAAAGAGGCATTACAAGATGTCAGTTTCACATTGAAAAAGGGCATCTATGGACTGTTGGGAGAAAATGGGGCAGGGAAAAGCACCCTCATGCGGATTATGTCTACGGTGGATTTTCCGACCAAAGGAATGATACGATATGATGGAGAAAACATCTTCACTCTGGATGAAAAATACAGGGGGAAGATAGGATATATGCCCCAGAATTACAGTGTTTATCCGGGGTTTACGGCAAAGGACTTTCTGGAATATATGGGAGTTTTGAAGGGAATCCCAAAAGAAAAGCTGAAATCCAGAATAGCTGAAGTCCTGGAATTTGTAAATCTCTCAGACGTAGCAGGTAAAAAGGTAAAAACCTTTTCGGGGGGCATGAAGCGCAGGATTGGAATTGCACAGGCAATTATCAATGAACCGGAAATACTGATATTGGATGAACCTACAGCCGGTCTTGATCCGACAGAACGTATCCGTTTTTCCAACATCATCAGCGATATGGGAAAGGATAAAATCGTTTTGCTGTCAACCCATATCGTATCTGACATTGAGGCGATTGCAAATAATCTTGTAGTGGTAAAAAAAGGAACTGTCCTGAAAACGGGAAATGTGGATGAGATAATCCAAATTGTAAAAGGGCGGGTTTGGGAAACGGTTGTAAGCCATGAGGTGTATCAGAAATTGCGGGTGGAACGGGCTGTAATCCATTTGAAACAGATGGGGAAAGAGGTACAGGTGCGTTTTGTGGGAGAGCAATATCCCGGTGCAGAGAACCGGGAGGCAGAACCAACTCTGGAAGATTACTATATCTTTGCAGGTGGTGTTAATGTTTAAAATTGCTGGAGCAGCAGTCAATAACTTAATCAGAGATAAGCGGAAGAAAGGATGAGAATATGAAAACAAAAAAGTTTTTTGCATGTATGGTATGTGTAGTGGCGATGGGATTGACCGCCTGTGCAGGTGGAGAGGACGATTCAGCCGGTATCCAGACTTTGCAGCCAGAACAAATTTATGAAGAAGAGACAAACGATAGGCAGGAGGATATACAGGAGACTGAGCAGGACAAGAACGAAATAAATGCAAGTGAAGTTCATGGAACGGAAGCGCAACAGTCGGAAACACAGCAGCCGGAAGCGCAACAGCCGGAAACACCGAGACAGAATAGCACTGACGAGGAGTTGGAGAAGAAACTTGCCGAATATCGTGCGGAAAGAGAAACGATGACAAATGTTGCGATGGGAAATGGGGTATCAGGATACGGCGCCCCCAATGCTGAAAATTACGGTTTTCAGACAGATACCGCAGCATATACGCAGAATTTTGATTCCAGAGAATTGAACAAAGCCTTTGAAGCGGCGAAAAAATATGTAGAGGAGGTTCTTTCAATTTCGGTGGAAACAAATGCGGTTGTATATTCCTGTATCGATCCGAGGATTACGGAAATATATGAGGTAGAGGATAAAGGCGTGGCAAGCGGTTACAAGGCAGAAAATATTTTTGTTTGTGAATACTGTGATAGCGGGACATGGCAATATCTGATTCTTGTAAGGGAAGGAAAAGACAGTGACTGGAGTGTTATACATCATGGCAGTTCTTATATAGAATAGTGGAGGAATCGAAGTTGAAGGATATAATCAGACTGGAATACAAAAAAATGTGGAATAAGGTGTCTCTTATTTCCCTTGTGGCGTTAAGTGTTCTCAGCGTACTTTTTGCTATTGTAACACTGAATCTACAGTACAGAACGATAGATTCCGATGGAAATATGGTAAAAGGATTATCGTCATTTAGGGCGCTGAAACAGGCTTCGGAGGACTTGGAAGGGGTTTTGGATGGGGAGTATATCAAAGAACTGATTGAGAAATACGATTCCAGTTATGAAAAGGAATATCTGGCTGGAAACAGGGGCTTTTTAGGAACCGGAGGAATGACAAAATATATTGTGTCCAATTATGTGATCAATTACGCTTACTATGGTCCTTATATGTCTAATGGAAATGAAAAGGTGGGGCTGGATTATAGCTTTTTAGATTCAGAAGAAAACTTTTATCAGAAATATAAAGAGGCAGTGTTGGAACAGCTTTTGTATGTGAATGAAGAAAACGGGCTGTTTCCATATTCAGCAGAGCAGATTTCTATATTGGAACAGGAAATTCAGAACATAGAAACTCCCTTTCGGATTGCTTATCATATGGGATGGGCAAATGTGTTTGGGTATTTTGGAATGGAATACCCGGTCTTTTTCCTTATTCTTACGTTTTGTCTATCAGGCTGCTACACAAAAGACAGTGAGAGCGGTGTAGATGAGCTGACATTAGCTTGCGCATATGGAAGAAAAAAAGATATGCAGGCAAGGTGGATTGCAGGAAATTTGTTTACAGCTTCAGCATATCTGATTTATGTCGGAGTGCTTATTATGGTGCATGGAGGGATTGCCAGCCTTCATGGTCTGGGCGCTTCCGCACAGACATTTTGGTTTGAGTGTCTCCATAATTTCAGTGTTGGAACTGCGTTGCTGGTCGTGTTTTTCTGTGGGCTGGCAGGAGCGTTGGTTATGGCGAATCTGGTAATGCTCGTATCCATAAAGGTAAAAAATGCAAAGATTACTGCGGCTCTGGGCGGCATGGCAGTGGTATTGATGTTTCGGCAGGCATCCACATATAGCCAGATTAAAATGTTTAATCCTTTACAGTTTAAGGAGAGTGCGTTGGTAACAGATTTTTTGTTTGTCGGAAAAACGATAATCCCTTACTTTGCAATAGCCCTTTTCCTGAGTGCGGCATATATAACAGTTTTATGGCTTGGTCTGAGAACTTCATACAAAAAGTACCGTTTGAATTAGGGGAATCGGATAACTCCGGCGTAGGAAATGAGGTGATATGAGATGTTGGAAATTATCAAGATTGAAAGCAAAAGGATTTTAAGCAAAGAAAAGATTCTGTTGTTTCTGGTAATTGTGTTCCTACTTTCTGTTTGCAGTACATATGTTTCTCTACAACAATTCGTAGTGTATAGCGCAGATGGAACCGTTGTTACCTGGCAGGAGAATCTTGCCAATGCGAAGAAGAATTTACGGGGAAAAAATTTAGATAAAAATTTGATTGCCGCAGTAAGACAGTGGGAGAACCTTGTCTATGTGGATGAAACCAGTCTTGATGAGATTGTCCGGATGAACTATGAGGGTAAAAAAGTCCAGGAGCTGACAGATGAAGAAATAGATGGCTTTTATCAAATACGTCTGTCAAGAATTCGGGCTATGTTGGAGGAAAATCAGTATATACAGTATACGCAGGAAGAAAAGGAACACTTTTTAGATGAGGCTGGAAAGATTTCCGAAATCCCCTTTGAGTATGCGGAAGGCTGGAAAGCACTAAATAAGGATATGGAGATGTTTGTTCCGGTGCTGTTGATAGTGATATCCGTTCTGCTGCTTCCGCTTTTTGGAACCGATCCGAAAGTAAGTATGAACGAGTTATATCGGTCATGCAAATTTGGGAAGGTGTCTTTGGATACTGCAAGGATATTGGCGGCGTTCATAGTGGGAACAATACTATATGTTTTAGGTGTGATTTTGTTCTTTGTAATAACGATAGCGCCTTTTGGACTGGAAGGGGGAACTCAGTATATCCAAAGTAATGCAACGACATTTTTTTCACTATATAATATCACATATGTGCAGCAGTATTTTATTAACGCAGCGATTGGATTTATTGCGCTCTTATTTTCTGTCAGCCTGCTGCTCTTAATTACAGCAGTGATGGAGAAAATAATGGTCAGTGCAGTGATACTTGTTATTTTTTGGGTTCTGCTGCTCCTCTTTGACCAAATGTATCTATGGCAGGTAAATCATTACTTTGCAAATTTTATGCCGTTAAGAATGACTTCTTTTTCACATTATTTCATTGGTAATGAGATATACAGGATATTTGGTTTTAGCTTGTCATGTATGACTTGGAGTATTTTGCTATCAAGTCTGCTTGCCGGAATTATATTACTATCAGCGATAGGATGGGAAAAGGTAAAAAGGAAGAAAGGACTGTATTAGCGTTATGAGTAAAACAGTAAATAAGAAAATGGGTATCTGCATATTGGCAGGAATTATCTTGCTTGTAACCGTCATTGCAATTTCAATTGCAACAGGAAAAAAATTTTCGCAAAGTGGCGAAGTTTCCAATCCAACATTTACTGATGAGGATGGCAAGGTATATGTTGCCGCTTTCCTGAAAAAGATGACAGAGAACAATATAACGGTTGATGTGATAGAGTTTATTACAGATACCGATACGGACAGAATCAGTGAATTGGATTTGACAGACGATGATATGCCGGACGGTTACTATATATATAATCCAGATGAAAAAAACGTTGTATGGGAATTAGATATGCAAACGATATATACGTTTATTGACTGGAACGGGGATTTTACTGGTTCTGAATATCCCGAAGAATATACTACAACGGATGTACATGAGTTCAAGAAGTATATTGAAACATATGATAATACTGCACCGGGGATGCCGTTTTTCTTTCAGATAGAGAAAGGGGTGGTAAAGCTCATTTTGGAGAAGCCGATTGCATAAGGATGGAGTTAGCTGAATAGGAAAACTCAGACAGTATGGGAGGGAATGTCTGTTTTTGGTACAAGTAAAAGTCGTATACTGTTTTAGGAGGATTTTTATACCCATAATGAAATATACAGGTTTGCGGGAAAGACGTTTGATGCCATGATATGGTGTCCGGCAGTTGCAATGATTTTATCAGCTTTTATGGTCGGGATTGCTGTATGGTGGTTACGAAGAAAAACAGTAGGAGTAAAAAAGCACATGATTTAGTTACTTAAGGGAGAAGCAGAATGAGGAGTAATGATAGAAATATCAGGATGAAGGAAAGGCGGGTGGGTTACAGAAAAAAAGAACAGAAAAGAAACAGGTGGTTTCTCCTTGCAATGGTGGCTGTAATTGCTGTACTTGTGTTCCACATCAGGGATATAAAGGCGGAACTGGAAGAAATGCGGACTATGCTGAAGCGGATAGAAGTGTTGGAATATGGAAGGATTGAAACGTCTGTGAAGATCTGCCCGCAGGAGGAAACAGATTATGTCAGCAGCATTGCCATAATGAACGTGGAAAAGCCAGTACAGCGTACCCAGACAGAAACTATCCAAAGATTGGAGGAATTGGGAAAAAATAACCCGGACATTGCGGCAATCAGCAGGAGCAGTTCACAATATCCGGAGGCTATACTGACAGCCTTGGCAAATAACCCGGAGATGACAGATTTTGTGGCGGGCTATCTGGGCGATAACGAATATGTGGAAGGCGGTCTGACAGAATTGGAAAAGGAGCAGGAATGTCCGTTACTGCTTCAATGGGACCCACGGTGGGGATATGAGCCTTATGGCGGGGACAGTTGCATCGGGCTTGCCGGATGCGGTCCCACCTGTCTGTCAATGATTTTGTATTGCCTGACAAGGGATGAAACGCTCACGCCTGATAGGATAGCTGCCTATTCTATGGAGAATGGTTACTATGTAAATGGAACAGGCACCGCATGGGGACTGATGGAGGATTTTCCTGAAATATATGGTATCAAGGCTACAGAACCCAGAATGACAGAACGTGCCGTAAAAGCGGAACTGGATAAAGGAAAAGTGTTGATATGTGCTATGGGGCAGGGTGATTTTACAGTGTCCGGTCATTTCATTGTCATTTATGGTTATGGTGATAATGGGTTTCGTGTAAATGATCCGAACTGTGTGGCAAGGAGTAGGAAAGGGTGGACTTTTGAAGAAATAAAGGATCAGATTAAGAAAATCTGGTCTTATGGGAAGTAAAGGAGAACTTTGGGATGGAAGATGAATCAAGAAAAGGAACAGTGAATTTGGCTATATTATGCCTGAACTTGTATGAAGATATGGAAAGAAAACAAGGGATTGCGCAGTGCCGGATCAAGCCGTTACCGAAGGACAATGCCTTTGATAAGGAGGTGGTTCTGAAGGAGTACATATACCATGCTCTATACACCGCAATATGTGAACTGATTGGAAATTATTACAATGAAGATGAGCAGGTGGTGGTATCGACATATCAAACGGGGATTTTGGTTCTTGGGTTAGATATTTCATATGGTGAATTGATGGAAGTGTGCAAGGAAGAAAGTAATAAATTGCAGATTCAGAAATCACGGCTCGGTCTTGCACTGGCATTTCTTAGATTGGAGCAGGTAAAGATAGAGCAGCTTTATGGAGGAAACGGGGAAGGGATTGGTTTTGCCCTGCTGAATCGGGGAATATAGGATTTATATACCGACGATGTTTCATGCAGTGGTGTAACGGATAAGTGTGTAATAGTTTTTCAAAACGGAGTAGAACAGTTATGAGCAGAAATGAAAAAAGAAGAATGGGTATCTATGTGTTGACAGGGATTGTTCTAATTGCAGTGGTGGCAGTTCTATCGGTGGCTGTGCTTAATAAAAGAGCTTCTAAAAATGTCCAAGTCCAAGCAGCAAGTCCGTCCTATATGGATGAAAACGGAGAGGAGTATATTGCTGCGTTCTTGAAAGACATGACAGACAGCACCATAACGGTAGATGTTGTTGAGTTCATTACGGATGCTGAAACGGAGCGGATAAAGGAGCTGAACCTTACTGGAGAGGATTTGCCGGACGGCTATTATATACACAATCCTGATGAGGAAACTGTCACATGGAAACTGGATGGACAGACGGTATATACCTTCATTGATTGGAATGGCGATTTTACTGGTTCCGATTACCCAGAGGAATACACCACAACGGATGCGGCGGAGTTTCAGAAGTATATTAGGACATATGAAGATTCGCAGCCGGGGATGTCGTTTTTCTTCCAGATAGAAAATGGTGTGGTAAATATTGTTTTTGAAAAATACATAGCGTGAGACTATAGGATTTTGGCAGAGTGACGTGATAGGAGATGATTATTTTGGGAAGATGTTAGTTTTAATATTTAATGATAGTGAAGAAGATATGTTCCAGCGTGTAATGTCATATGTTAATAGAGGGGGAAAATCTTTTACGGTTGCAGAGGTGCAAAAAGACATTTTAAATTTTGGACACTTGGAGATTAACAGCATTAAACGCATTGTAATCAAGAATCATACGGAAATTGAGTTAACTTATATAGAGTTAGAAATTCTGTTATTGCTTGCCCAAAATGCAGGAACAATTTTCAGTAAAGAGCAGATCTATGATATTGTCTGGCAGGAGCCTTATTCCGGCGATTACAGTATTGTCATGAGCCATATTCACCATATCAGGGAAAAAATAGAGGACAATCCGGGCAAGCCGCTTTACATACAGACCGTATGGGGCATTGGCTATCGGTTCAACAAAAATTTAAGCAGCAGTCTGTGATGTGAAAACAGATTGCTGCTTATTTTTTGTCCTGTACGCCTAAGAGGTATTCGCAGGATACATGAAAGAACTCTGCCAGAGCCACCACTTCATAATCTGGGACGAACCTTGTCCCTTTTTCAATCCGTAAAACGGTCAGGTCACTAAACTCATATCCGGCAAGCTGGAGCTGCTCTGCAAGGGCTTTCTGCGACAGCTTCCTTTCCGTCCGCAGTTCCATAACCCTTTGACCGATTAGGTTTTTGGAGTTGCTTTCTTTGTTCCAATAGATTTTAATATCCTACCACCAACTTTCTAAAGATGAAGTCCTTTATTATTGATTTTACGAAATATTGTTGATAATATACTTCTAAAGATGAAGTGTGGAGAGATTATCTTGTGAAAAGAAAGTTAGGGATTGATAATACTGCCTGTAAAATGCAATATTATTTTTAGCAGAGAAAGGTGGAAACAAACATGAATGAAGTTTTTGAAACATTGGCAGGCGTCTTTGAGGAACTGCGCAGCGAATCAGAGGACAGGGAGTATTCCGTCCAGACAGAGGAATCAAAAGCAGCCAGCCGGGAACTGAAAAAGAAGCAGAAGGCATTTGAAGCATATCTTTCCAAGCTGTCAAAGGAGGACAGGGAGTTTTTGGAGGACTATATGGATACGGTGGATCATGCCCATTACAAGGAGGAACAGCGGGCGTATTATCAGGGGCTTGTGGACAGCATACAGGTTCTTGATGGACTGGGCATCATAAAAAAGCGTATGCGCATAAAGGAGCTTCTTAAAATATTCAGCAAATAGACAAAGAGGTGGCTGGCAGGACAGAAGGCGAGCCACCTTTTTTGCATGGTTCAGAATTATCCAGAAATATTCATGAGAAAATTCAGATATTGGGAATATTCTATTCTTTGGGAGATTTGTATGTCCGAAGATAGGCTTCCACAATAGCGAGGATTGTTGTAATCTGTTCCTCTGTACATTGTGACAGATAAACCAACAGCCGCTGGTAGTCGAGGTTGTCTGACGGGGCGGCTGGATAAAAAAACGGATCGGCGGAAATATGTAAGGCTCGTATAAGCTGCCCCAGCTTTTCAAGGCTTGGCACATTTCCATGATTTTCGATTTCCTTGATATAGCGTGAGGAAACACCGGATTTTTCAGCCAGTTCTTCATAGGTCAGTTTCTGGTCGGTTCTAGCCTTCTTCAGACGGAATCCCATTTCCTTGTCAATTTTCTTTTTCCTTGCCATATATGCACCTCCATGTATAGTGTATATTGCACATTTTACTTTGAAAATGCACTAATAAATCACTTTATCAGAGGGGCATAATGCACATAGAAGAATAAAAAGACTTTGGATATTGCATATAAAAAAACGCAGTATCCAGAGGTTTTTTGCGTGAATTTTTATCCTTTGGGTACGTTTAGGGGAATTTATGTGTTCTGAACGGTCTGAGGGATATTTTTTTGACTTTGTGAACCTGTCCGGCTATTGGCGTGGGAAGGTTCTTTTATAAGGTGTTTTACTGGCAGTAAAGCAGAATCTACCCTGACAAGTGAACTATACGCTCCCGTAGCGTGTGGAGAAAACAGAATAACAGATATGAATAACGTCCAGCGGGCATTTTGCCTGTCCGGGCGTTTTTTATATACAAATATTTTTTTCAACATTTTTTGCCCTTACCCGAACATCAGCCTATCTCCATTTGGCAGATACAACGGAAAGGGAAAAGGCGTATGCCTTTGTCACGTCACAGCGGGGGAGGAGGTGAACTCGCATGAAGAAACCTTCTCACCATGATGAAATGACGATCAGGCATCGTTTTGACCGCCTGTGCCAGATGTCGCTGAAAGGCGAAGCAATCAATTATTACAGGCACATGGATTACCGCAGGGAACATGAAGCCATGTTTTCTGAACTGTCTGAAAAGGAGCTGAACCAGTTGTTTGTTATGGACGAGTACGGAGTGGAGAACAGTCATTTTACAGTGCATGGATATGACATTGAAGTAAAGGACACCCTGATTGCGGAAGCATTGCAGGCACTTTCGGAACGGAAGCGGAATGTGATACTGCTTTCGTATTTTCTGGAAATGAGCGATGCGGATATAGCAAGGGAAATGAACCTTGTCCGCAGCACAGTCCATGAACACCGGACACGCTCACTGGAAATTTTAAGGAAGATTATGGAGGAAAAAGCAGATGACAAAAAGATGTAAGAGCAGAGAAGAAAAGAATTTGCTGCCTTTCCATATCATAAAGGCAGCATCAGAAGGCGATGTATTGGCAATCAACAAAGTCCTGAAGCACTATGAGGGATACATAATTACCCTGTCCACCCGGAAGATGTATGACGAGGGAGGGCGGCTTCATTATTGTGTTGATGAAACACTGCGCCGGAGGCTTGAAACAAAGCTGATTACAAAGATACTGGCGTTTGAAGCGGTATAAGGGGCGGTTAGCTGCCCTTTTCCATAGCTGACAGATTTACAGCGGTGTACCTTGAAAATTGAATACTGTATTGCATACAGGACGTGAGGATATGCAGAGCCACTAAGCAGATGCGCCATGACGTACCTGCCCTGATTTATAACAGGGTGAAACGTGAGGAAATGTCGAAGCAGGACATTGAAGCAAAGGTAAGGAGCGAGTGAGATCGGGCAAAATATGTAGCAGTTACATGGGGCGATGAAGCATATCTGTGATAATGATACTTCCGGGCTGCGGGAAAGCCGCAGTCCGGTCAATGAAATGACGGTGCAAGACCGATGTGGGCGGCGTAATGAGCCGCCACCTGTATTGCAGTTTTTATCTGCTAATAAATGGGAAGAAGCGTATTCTGCCTGTTTATTAGCAGATAAAGCTGTGCAAAGAATTAGGAGGATATTTTTGATGCAGAGAATACCGAAGGCGATTAACAAAAAGAGGTTAGTCAGATATAAAGAAGGCGCAGAAATGTACAGCATGGGAATGAATAAATTTCAGTCTTTGGCGAAAGATGCAGGCGCAATATTGAAAATTGACAGAATGGTATTGGTTGATTTAGATACGTTTGACCAGTATTTAGAATCATTTCGTGTGAAATAGTCAAGATGCGTATATGCAAAGCAGAAAGATTTTTCGTATAACCGAAAATAAGTGTTGACTTTTGGTTAAACTGAAAGTATAATGATTATGAAATGGATGGAGGTGTATATTGTGGCGAGGACAGGCAGACCAAAGTCTGACAATCCGAAAAAAAGCCTTATCGGGTTGAAGCTGACAGAGGAAGAAGCCGCAAAACTCAGGGAATATGCGTCCAAACATGACATGACCATAACGCAGGTGCTACAAAAGGGGATTGATTTGCAGTATGCAATGGAAGAACCGATAAGTAGTTAGTACGAAATCTCTTTCCTTGAGAAAGGAGCAGAGATGGCAAAATCAAGAAAGGATAATAAAGGGAGGGTTTTAAGGAAGGGTGAAACTCAGCGCAGTTGCGATGGCAAGTATGTTTATACTTATACCGATCCGGAAGGAAAACGCCGGAGCATTTACTCTAAAGATATTATGGAACTGCGTGAGAGGGAAGAAAAGCTGATTAAAGACCAGTTAGACGGATTGGATACTTATGTGGCTGGCAGTGCAACGGTCAATTTTGTTTTTGACAGGTATATATCTACAAAGTCAGAACTCAGGGGAACAACCATGAGGAACTACAAATATATGTATGACCGTTTTATCCGTAATGGGTTTGGGAAGAAGAAAATCGCAGCGATAAAGTTTTCTGATGTGTTGCAATTCTACCAGCACTTGCTGAAAGATAAGGAAATGCAGATTAACACATTAGAAACAATCCATACGGTGCTTCACCCAACATTCCAGTTGGCGGTACGGGATGATATTATCCGTAACAATCCGAGTGACGGGGTTATGGCGCAGATAAAAAAACAGCCGGGTAGAAATCATGGCGTAAGACACGCTTTAACTCTGGAACAGCAGAGAGCTTTTATAAACTATATAGAAAACAATCCTACATATTACCGCTGGACATCTTTGTTTAAGTTCTTGTTAGGGACGGGGTGCAGGATTGGGGAAGCAATCGGGATAAGGTGGGAAGATGTAAATTTTGAAAAACGTATAATCAGCATCAACCACAGTTTGGTTTATTACAGCAGGGAATTTAAGGAACACCCGATGTGTACATTTTCTATATCACTCCCAAAGACAGAAGCGGGTATACGATTTATTCCGATGATGGATGCGGTCTATGATGCACTCCGGGCGGAGCTTGCAGACCAGCAGGAAAATGGATTCAATGAAACGGAGATTGATGGGATGAAAGGTTTTATCTTTATGAACCGTTTTGGATACGTCCACAATCCGCAGTCTATCAACCGGGCAATTAAGCGTATATACGAATCGTACAATGCAGAAGAAGTGGTTAATGCTTCCAAGCAACACCGGGAGCCTGTGCTAATACCACATTTCTCATGTCATCATTTGAGGCATACCTTTTGTTCGAGGTTTTGCGAGAATGAAACAAATTTAAAGGTGATCCAGTCCATAATGGGACATGCTAATATTGAAACCACGATGGACATTTATGCGGAAGTCACCGATGCAAAGAAACAGGAAGCGATTGAAAATTTAGCACACAAATTGGATGTATTTTAGGAAAGAGTCCGGCTAGGACTGACAGAGGGTACGACAACTTGTGTGCCATACGACAAGAGTACGACAAATTCAAGAGTTTTAATCAATGAAACAGCGTTAAATTGCTGTGGTCGAGATACCGAAAAGCGGCTAAATAAAGGGAAATAAGCCATTTTAAATTAAACTGACTTAAAATCCCGACGATGAAAAGTCTTTCCTGATTTTAGAGCCGGGAAAGCCCGGAAATAAAGGAAAGTTTGTTATCGTACTGCTGCCGGAATGGCGGTTTTATCTCAAATTTATCTCAATTCAATATGGTTTGAAAGTTAAAGGCACTCAATACCTTAGTTGGGTTCTTTCTGAACTTTGGGTATATGGATGCTGTAAAAAACTGGCACCTAGTTTTCTGATGCCAGTTTTTTACACC
>RAYF01000048.1 GCA_003611745.1 bacterium D16-36
CATACAAAATCGGCAGCTTTGAAAACTGCCGATAAGGAAAAATTAAAAATTTACACATTTTACTTGACAAACCCAAAATCCTTTTAAGAAAATTCATTATATGTAACATCCATAGACAAAAAAATAAGGTATACCAGCTTGTGATACGCCTTATTTTTTACAAATATACAACAGTCTCCCATGCTGCATTTTTTGATACAAAATAATCAAATAAGCAAATTTCCCAGATGTTTGAGGGGCATTTTAAAGATATTCTGTGGTTTCTGTTTCAGATAAGTGATACTGTTTCATGATTGCTGACTTGATTTCATTATCATCATGCCCTAAATCTCTGAGAACATCCACCAGCCCCCTAATGCCCTCTTTAATGCCCTCTTTAATGCCCTCTTTAATGCCCTCTTGAATACACTCTTTTTTTACCCTAATTTCAATCTGTTTTTCACGTTCCAGCAGAACCGGCTCCATTATTTCAAGCAATGCCTGACTCATATTACCATCTCCTCTCAGATTTTCTACTAACTGCTTATTCGCTTTTACACTCACTTCCAGTACGGAATCAGCAAGCTCCCTGTCAAACTTCTCCTCCAGCTTGCTGATTTTTCTGAACAGCCTGCGCATATCCTCTTCTTCCGCATTGTCCGATAAAGGTTTAAGCCATGCATGCAGTTCCCCTTCCAGCTCCCTTGTGACAATCACCTGTGTGGGGAAAAGCACCTCCTCTGTAATGTAGTATATCCCGTTATGGGGATTTGAAACGGCAGTCCCATGTTCCTTAAAATACCGGAACAGCCTCTCCGGTTTTGCTTCCCTGATAAGGGATACGGTAATGTCATCCGCTTTTATGGCATCCACCGTTTTCCCATAAGCTTTATAAAGACCTGCATATGCCTCCGTTTTATAAAAGGTGTCTATATCCAGATGGTCTTTTGGCGATTTGTACTCTATGATGTTATGTCCTTTGAAAAGCTTCCCGATTTCATTCTCCACCATGACGGCTGCATTTTTTTTGATAACCAGCAGGTCAATTTCCAGCGGTTTTGTGTTCAGGTTGTGTTCCTTTTCAAAGACAAGGTTTCCCCAGCTCTTCTTCAGTTCCAGCATCAGGGCTGCTGTAAATGCGGGATGCCACTGTTTTTTTGTGTCTTCCATTCCGTTTCGTACCTCTTTCTTTACGTAATTCCATTATAACACATTGCATCTTTTTTACAACCGGTCTGCCTTCAGTCCGGCTTCCCTGCATTCACCTGTATGTCAGCATATTTATCCAGTATCTCATCAATCTGTTCCCATGTGTCAGCCCCTAGATATTCATATTTCTGATATGTATCCCACAGCCCTTCCAGAATACTGCCACCCTGTACGGCAGCATCAAGGAATTCCCTGCTGATTTCCCTATTGTACTGAAAATATTCATGGATGCATTCAAAGAAGCAGATTTTCTTGCAGGCATCGTATATTTCTCCTGCAGGCCTGGAAAGCATCCTGCACCGGAATGCACTATATTCTGCTCCGGCTTTTTCCAGCATTCTCTTTTCCTTTTCTGGCTGTTCCCTGCGTTTCATTAACATTCTCACACCTCTTCCCGTATAAAATTCTGCCTGTGGATACTGTACTTATGCAGCATCTTTAGGCTTTGTCTTTGCAAGCGCGCTCATTACTTTCCGGCAGACCTCGCCGGACATCTGCTCCGGGTCTTCAATCCGGTACCTTTCCTTTACTGCATCCATACTGACACCAGTTCTCTGCAGTTCCTTTTCAAGGTTTTCCATCTGCATGGATGAAACATGCTGCTGTCCGGCGTCTTTCCTTGTTTTTCCAGCCTGTTTCCAGCCTGCAGTTCTTGGCTTTAACTCATATACCGTCTGGCTTTGCCCGTCTTTTATCACAAGTTCCGTGATTTCACGTTCTGCATTATATTCAATAGAACTTACCGTAAAGCGTTCATTGCAGCAGTACTTTTTCCCCTTCTTCTGTATCTCCGTTTTTGATGCAGGCACCCAGATAAACGGTGCGGAATACAGTTCCCTTCCAATCCCCCAGTTGAAGCATGCACGCTTGAAGGAATCAGAAGCCTGTGACTTCTCCTTCTGCTGTTCCCCGTTCGTGCCGACATCCTGCTTGGCTACCCATTCCCCTGTTTCCTTATTGTAAATTTCTACTGTGCAGTACAGTTTGTCATTGATACACTGATGGCTTCTTTTCCAGCCAAAGATACCAAAAGTTTCGTCCAGAATCCTCTGGTCAACCCTTGCATCCTTATACAGAAGCAGGCTCAGTCCTTTTTCACTGACCAGCGAAGCCCTGCACTCAATCTCATCAGCCCTTAGCAGGCGGATTATGTTATTCCCTGTTTTATTTCCCATAACTGCCTTCCTTTCTGGAAAAGGCATGGAAAAGCCGCTGTTTTTTCTGTCGGTGTCCTCCATGCCTTTATTCTGCTTTTTATAATGTTTCAAAAATCTTCTTAATGAAGCATTCCAGCCGGAACCTGTATGCTCCCGAACCCTTATAAGTTGGTACACTTTCCTGCCTTATGCTGCCTTAATCTGAAAACGTCTTGAAGAAAAAATCTTCGCATAGTTGTTATACAGCTCCGGCTCGTCCTCCTTAAAACGCTTAGTGTCAAACCTCGCCGTATCAACATTGCTCCATGATATCCGGTATTTTCCACTGGCGGCAAGCTCGTGTTCCTTCATCTGTAGTTTCACCTCCTGCTCAATCCGACTCTGCTCTTTCTTAAGCTCTTCTATCTGCGAAAGAATCCCTTCCCTCCAGCTTAATTTTTCCTCAAGCCCATGCAGCTCCATGGCACTCCCTTTCCGTGCTGTATGGTAGTACTGCTGCAATGCTTCATTACAGGATTCAGATCCGTCTGGTTCCGGCATCTTCCCCGCTGCAACATGGCCCAGCCAGAAATTTTTCTCTGTCTCAATAAGCTGCCGGATTAGTTCGTCGTCCCATTCCAGCTTATAATACACAAAATCCACCCCGAGGATGACCGCCGCTATGTACCATGCTTTCTTTCCTGTAACCGCCATGTAATGGTAACACTGTACCACATAATGCAGCGGGATTTTACCGCCCTTCCATTTGTCCGCGTTATAGGCATTTGCGGTCTTACATTCCAGCCCTGCATCCTCCCCGGTAACAAGGCGGTCCACATCCGCTATCATGAACGGGTATTTTTCATGGCAGTACATGAAATTTGAGCGGCGCACTTTTTTTCCTGTGGCTTCCATAAACCTGTGTGCTACATAACCCTCCAAGTCATGCCCCTGCCTGACGGCTTCGTTATCCGTCCCCTCTGTATGCTGGCTGGTTTTATCCCGGACTATTCCCTGCAGTTCCTGCGGCGTTATGGATTTATCCGCCGGGAACAGCAGCGCTTCATGCAGCGATGAGGGAAGGATATACAGGTCCTTCCCTGCAGAAGCTGCAAAATCCTTCAGTGCCTCTGGGTATAATACCACGGAAAAACCGTTTATCCCTTTTGTGTTGGTCATGATGTATGGGCCTTCCTGCCATGCCCCCTCCTGCCTGTCTTCTGCGGCAGCCTGCAGTTCCGCCATGCCGCCTGCCCCTGCATCCCTTAAGATATCTGCCATTACGGATGCAAGGTGCAGCACTTTTGGCGGGAACAATAACGGCGTATTCCTTTCCGCCTGCCCTTTCACCTCCGCTGCCGGGACTCCCCATGATTCCAGCAGGCGGTTCTGTACCGGCACCGAGCCGATCCCATCCCCATCCTCCCTGATTAGGATGTAGACCACCATGGACAGGTCGAGCACCCCGAAATGCAGCACATCTTTCAGGAACGCCCCGTTTTTCCCCGTATTCAGCAGGCGGAAATAAAGCCTGCCCTTTATATTTTCATATTGCGTGATATCCCCAAGGCTGTCTGCAAGCTCTTCCATGCCGGGGGCCTGTGCATGGTACATGGCCACAATGTCCCCTGCAGCCTCTTCCACTTCCCTGCCTGCCCTGTGCTCCCGGAACAGAGGCGGCAGGTAGAAATTCGGGCCAGCTTTTGCCTTCCCGCCGCTCTGGAACACAGTCAGTGCATCCATTACCCCGGCATTGGCCTTTGCTATCTGGTGGATCTCCGTTTCATACCCCTCCCCCAGCTTTTCAGCCACTTTTTCCCTGAGCTCTTCCATAAATTCCGTATAACTTTCCATAATCTTCTTCCCTCCATCCTGAAAAGTAGCCGCCGCACTAAGCACAGCGGATACAGGATATAGTTTCCTTTACAGCTGCAGCCTGCCATATCCTGCAACGCTTTCACTTTGTGCGGCAGCCCCTGAAATAATATTTATGCCGCCAGCATCCGGTATGCTTTGTCAATCAGCGGGTTCCCCTCCATAGTCTTAAGGAACAGGTTCTCCTTATACCCTGCCGTTTCCCGGAGCGGCTTTGCATGGGTGGCAAAATCCGACACCGCATTGATGAAGCGGTAGCCGTTCTTCCCGACATCTTTCAGGTCAGGCGCATGGTTGTAACGGTTCCGTAAATCATCCCTCTGCCGCATGACATTTGCGTAAAATCCCGGCACGCTGCCCCAGTCCTCCGTGTAGATCTTTTTCTGCACCACGTCCCAGCCAAGCCCTGCAGCGGCAATGGCTTCCTCTGAAGACAACGCTTCCTCAACGTTTGTCCCCAGCCCGTGCCATGGTGTCTCCCTGACATAAAATATGCTCTCCACTTCTGCACTCACTGTTTCGTCCCCCCTTTCGCTTTCGTTAGGATCTCCATAAAGCTGATCAATGCCACCATGCCGGAAAACAAGAACTTCACGGTTCTGACAGCCAGCTTCCAGAATAAATATTTTGCTGTTTTCATCTGTACAGCCCTCCTTTGGTTTGATTGTTAATAGTATCCAGAGGATAATGTATAAACAGGAGTGCTCTGTATGCGGTTTTGGGCAAAAAAAGAAAAGGCTCCTGTTCAGAACCTTTTCTTTACTATATGTGCCGAGCATGGCATTAATCTAACTGATGAAAGTCCAGCCACAGATATTTAGCGCCAAGTGCAGCGAATCACAAATTGATATCAGTAATGGTAGCCTTCCAAAAAAACTATAAGATGAATTAATAATTTATTATATTATTTGATTTCATATTGTTTGATTTTTTATATATTTCTTTTTTCGTACTTATTAAGAATACTTTCGTCAAAATTTTCTGGTGCAATTGTTCCATCATACCATGATGTAGATTCAAAATATTCCTGCAATCCCTCATCGTTGAAACATCTACCATGTCTTGCGTAGATTTCATTCCTTGCCACACGTAAAGTATCAATATCACATGCTGCAAGTTCCGAATCTGTTAAAAATCTTCTATTACTGTCAAAAAATATGTACTCTTCTGTCACTCCGATCATAGATTCACTATCACTTTCTATACTGTCTTCTTTTAAATCATCAGTATATCCATTCTCAGCGGAACTCATAGGATCATAATCACTACTTAAAGAGGGTTCTGATAAATCTCTTGCATCTTCCTTGTGAAATTGTTCTTGTACTTGCTGGGATGTTTTTTTCTCGGAAGCCGGCAATTCCCACAATCCAACTTTATTAGCGATAAAAACTAATACTATACCTACCCCCAACACACACATTATATAATTAACTATTTTTTTGCTTCCTGCATTCTCCCCAAAGTATATGTTTCTTTTATATATTAAATTATATAAATAACCTCCACCAACAAACGCAATAATTACAACTACTGCTTGAACTATCATTTGCATACTGCTTTCTCCTTTCCATTACTCATGCATAGTTAAAATTTTCTCCTACATTTATTTTTATATAGAAAACTTAATAACCATAAATGAGCAAATTTGAAAATTGCACAATTATGCTATCAAGTCCAATAACTTATCTAAGGGATAAAGTTTTGTACCACACTGATAGATATACGTGATTCGTTCCCTTTGGATTTCCTCCTGCAGACAGGCATAGCCATCATTCCTTCCATCTCCGGTTCATCTTCAAGCTATTCACTATTATTTAAATATGTTCTTTCCTGAAAGATGCATAGTACTGATTATTCAACACATCCAGATAATTATATGATCCTTTTATTTTGCTATTGTTAGAAATAATACTAGTGTCAAATAGCTCATCAGTAGAATCTCTGAAAAACGATATTTAATAATATTCATATTCTAGCTCAATCTGCTTTTTAAAATGATAAAACTATAATTTGATATTGTTGCAAGATTTCCAAATAAATTGACGGCAATGTCTCTTTGTACTCTGGTTGCTGGAGCATCCCGCCGCATATCAATGGTTACCCCGAGGATTCCCAAAACCTCGCTGGCAACCTCCAAATTTTTACCGTTTTCAAATGTCAGACGGTATGAATTATTGAATTAATTTTATCTATCCAATATGTATCCTATTATAAAACATCATTCCCATTTGCTTGCCAGCAATAAATTTGCCTCTATTAATAAGAAAAAAATTTATAATACGGCTTTAATTGCATCAAATATTTTTATTATTTTGTTAGTATCTCCGATAGCCATAATAAATCCTCTGTTTTCAATTTTAAAATTCAGCAAAGTCTTTCTATATGAAATTGTTTTAAATGTTTCCCATGATATATAGAATTTTCTGTTGTTATCGTCACAACCATAAATACCCGTAGAACATATAGAAAACCCCTGTTTACAACTGCCAAAAGTAGTTGTATCATATATTAAATATACTTCCTCTCCAACATCAATAACAAAATTTACAACAGCCTTATAATACTTTTTAGAATTTTTTTCATTTAATGGATTTCCAATCTCTGCATATGGTGAATTCCATAAATGCTGCTCACAAATTGCCCCTATATTGTATAACGATATTTCCTGCTTTTTATTAACATATTCAGGATGGTAATAACTGTAAACTTCATCAAAAAATTTTAAAAATGTTATCTGAAAATGTTTTACATCACGGATACTTGTTAAATATATTTCCCTGCTTCTTTTTCCGTCATCAGTCATTATATACATAACATCTGCAAGCATACTCTTATCCATAATAAAACTTTTTATTTTTTTTAATGCATAACGTTTAATTCTTTGTCCTTCTCCAACAATAAATTCTTTTTCGGTCAATAAAAATCCCATTTCTCCTTTTCCACAATAATCAAAAAACATAAGCATTCTATCTTTACCTATATAATCCTCCATTTCTTCTTCTTGAATCCCATCTTCATCTGAAATCATTAAATAATCACCATAGTCATCATTAGGAGAAAAATATTTACTAAAAATAGAGGTTATGATGTTTTCCTTTTGCGTAACAACTTGAAAAGTACTAATTGTTTCTTGCTCTATAACACTATTAATTTCTGGTAACTTACTGCCACAATAAGGACAAAAAGAAGATTCCTTTATTTTTATTTCATTTCCACAATTTATGCAAAACATAATATCCTCCAAATTTTTAATTGTATATATAGTAAAACTTATATATATCTATTCCCATTAAGCAATTTATAGTTTCTTCAATTTTGGATTCCAGTCTTTTTTCTAAGAAAATGACATAAATCACATCACAAAAATTATTATATATATCCTGAGAAATATGATTATATAACAAGAAATTCATTTATAAAAATATAAAGTGATGTTAGGATGTAATATATTCATTATTTTCTTTTTTTGATTTTCTTTTTACCATCATTATTCTGAATTGAATTACCTTTCTCAAAAAAATTTTGTAAACCAACTTCTTCATACTTTTCATATATACTACTGTACAGTCCTGTCATTTCTGCCATTTCATTTTCCTTATCTACCACTTCATTATCAAAATTCCCTTTCTTTCTGAGAGAGCCATCTGTATTATAAAGAGTACCTTCCCCATCCATATTACCTTTTCTAAATTCCCCGTCATACTGGGCAATTTTTGTAAAAGCATAATAAAGCGTTCCATCTCCATGATATAGTCCTTCTTTAAACTCCCCTTGATACCACAATGTGCCAAAATTTCCATAACGTGTCCCTTTTCCTGAATAATCATCTTCTTTATACTCACCTTTATAAGAAATAGCAGGTTTTATAATAGGATAATTAGTACGGACTGAAAAAAGCGAATTTGCATCTCCCACTTCATAACATATAGACATATACATTAATTCTGCAATGACATCTTTTTTAAACAAATTTGAAACAACTTTATTTCTCTCCTCCTTACTATAAGATTCATAGTAATTTTCCTTATATTCCTCCCAATTGTCCCTATATAATTTATAAATTTGTAACATATCAGAATTATTATAGCTGGTACAGACACCATTTTTTTTGTTATTTTTATAGTTACCTAGTTCTGCAATTACACATCCTAAAGAATCCTTTGAAAATAAAACGCCTTTTCCATTCATTCTACCTTCCTTGAAGGCTCCAGCACATAATATTCTCATTCCTGTGTCTCCAATAGATAAAAGAACTCCTTCCCCGTCTGGTTTGTTATCTTTTAAGTCTCCAAAATAGAATAGTGTTGAAGATGCTGTCCATGCGTTTATATCATCCTTTGCTTTAGAAGATACTTCAAAATAATTGCCTTTTGAAAAAAATAAGCGTTTATCTTCTTTTTCATCCATTCGCCAAAAATCTTTATCTTCCAATACATTTTTCCCCTCTAGATTTAAAATCTTTTTGCGCATTGACTTAGACATTCCTATATCTTTTAAAACATCATCCAATAACAGTAGTTCAACTTTCTGGTCAGCTCCCATGGTTGTATAGATCTCATTGAACATTTGAATATATCCTTTAAGTCCTTCTAGATAATATGGATTTTTTTCATATGAATACTCTGTTACAGAATCTTGTATTGCTCTTATGCTGTATACAAGTTCTGTTCTCTTCTCTGGTGACAGAGTCGATGTTGGTTCTGGTGTTGGTTTTGCTGTTGGTTCTGGTGTTGGTTTTGTTGTTGGTTCTGGTGTTGGCGTAGCTTTCCGTTCTGTTGGCACTGGTGTTTCTGTTGCCTGTTCAGCCTGATATGTTTTATTTGAAGAATTTTCATTAGGTTCTGCCGTTATCACATATAAGGACACAAGAAAGGCAATTGCCGAGCAGACAATTCCTGTAATTGCTATTCCTTTTTTGGCCTCTTGTTTTGCGATAGACAGGCTTCCTAAAACTATACCAATGATACCCAAAAAACCTAACGCCATACATGAAAAAATTAAAGATATAAGACCGATAATCATGGAAAACAGCCCCAGATTATTTTTGTGCCGTTCATCATTTCCCTGCCGAACTGTCTGGGGAGAGGAGGGGTTCATATTTTGTGCCCTGCCTGCTACATTTTCAGAGATATTATCCTTTAATGGACGTGCACATTTTCCACAAAAATTCGCTTCATCCGGCATTTCTGCCCCACAAAACTTGCACTTCATTCCTATATACCTCCCATTGTATAATAATATCTTTTTGCTTTCTAAAATAATTTCTTGAGAGTAAAAAGTTCTGCCGTAAAACCAACTACTGAAAAATATATCCGTTGTGTAACATTATAATATTTTTCATGGATATCCCATGTCTACCTGTTTTTAGTAAGACGCAAAACATCCCCTTTTGTGCTTTTTGCTTCTATATTATAGCCTTTTAAAATAGCAATAATTATACTTACAGAAAGGGCGCAGAGGACAAGATTTCCTCCGGAAATACCAACTGCTGTTGCTGCTGCTGGCACTGCAAAACTTGCTGGTACCCCTCCAACTGCTGCCAAGGGCAGCAATGCTGGTATTAAGGCAATAATTGCTGCACGATTTAATTTTGACATCCATTTCATTTTTTTTGCTAAATCTCCATGAACTTCTATATTAGGTTTTTTGCTCTTTATTGCCGCTTTTAACTCTTCCTTTGTAGTAACTACGACCACGTTTTCATTTTTTGTTTTCTTTCCAAACATAATATATCCTCCATAAATGACAGATTGTTTCATTCCTGTTTTTTATCTCTGTACCTAATTCTTTTTATGTTCTTCACGGATTGTCCCAATTTTTTTATCCGATCTGGTATCACGTCCATTATTATTCCGGATTGTTCCGGGTGGTAACCCATGTTTCCGTTCAAAAGTCCCAACCGTACAGTCACTTCTTGTCCTTCTTGTTTGCTTATCAGCCATAATAACTCACATTCCTTTCATTTTAATAAATAACTTTATTCTTGCGTACGCAGCGGTTTTAAGCGTCCGGTGGACGCTTGTCAAAAACGGGCCGCAACGAAGTGAAGAGCCAAACGCAATGCTTGCAAGGAACTGAAGGTTCCTTTTCACTTGGCGACTGCGTGCGGGTCAAATACCTCACCCCTTTGCTCTGTTGCGGGGTATTTGGCTAAATCCTTTCTTTTACTCCTTAAAGATATTTACTCCAATCAGTATTTGTAGTAAAGCCGGCATTTCCTTTCGAGTTTTCTAGGCATACGTACTTTAGATTTTTCATATTATTTCCTCCCTTGATTTACTATTTTCTCCCTAAATTTAGATGACTGTTCTCTGCCATATAAACACACACTTTCCCTAAATAATTACAATTTTTATGTCTGCAGTTTCTATCTTCACATTCTATGGTTGCTTTATATCTGCAGGTTTTCTATTGACAGTTCGTGTTATTATCGCAACATATCTTTTCAGTATTTTTATTTTTCTTTGGATTCCAAATACTGCTTTTAGCTAATATGTAATATATTTGTGACTATAATTCAAGCTATTGCACAGACTGCAAAATACTTTTCCTTCACGCCTTTTCTTGCAGCGTTCCCTAATCGTCAATTTATGTCCACAACATCTGCAAAGATTTGATTTTTCGTATCTAGGTGTAATTACACCATGGGAAGATTTTCTCATAATATGTTCTCCTATTTGCATATTTTCAATATTTAATTCATCAGTTCTACTTTTCCCGCTACTATCAGCATATCATTTTTTTGTAGCTATTCCGAATCAATATGCTGGCCAATTTTTACAAAAACTACTCCAACATAAAATAAAGCACATGATATGAGACATTCTTTTCCATACATCTCTAGGTACTTAAAAGTATCAAAAACAGAAAAAGAAAATACTTTTAATTCTATAACCGTATAAATGTCATATATAATCCCGCAGATTATCAACATTATTCCCACAATGACTGCAAGTACAGCAAAAGTTTTTCGGATACCTATTTCCAATGTACTGAACAATTCCAATAGCGCGACAATCACTATAAGTATAAATACAAAATTCATTTGAATTTTCTCAAAATATTTATTATCATTTTTTAATGATGACACTTATTTTCGCGGTTCTCCTTCCGCTTATTATATCTTACCTGTTTAATTGCAATATCTATTACGCGCATGGCATCATACACAAGCTGGAGGGATACAAATTCCCATAACTCTTTTAGCTGTCTATTTCTTTTTCAACCGCTCTTTGAACATCTTTTTTAGTTTCTTTTTTCCATCGCTTGTTTCAAGGTCATTCTCTTTTATTTCACCATTATACATCGCCGTCATTATTCCTATGTATGCTTCACCTAGCGCTGTTGTCAACAAAGTTGCGGTTCCACCAGAAATCACTCCTCCTGCAACTGTCCCCACTCCCGGAATCATTTTCAATAAATTTGAGACAATTGTTTTTCCAACTAATGTTGTACTGCCTGTTCCAATAACAGCCGAAATAAGAGTGGTAAGCATTGCTTTATTGGGATCAAACCCAAAAGCCACCGTTATGGATGCCAGCATTGTAACTTCAATCGGAATCAATATAGCCGCATCCGAAAAGGGAATCGGACTTGCTGCCGCCGCTATTGCAGCAGTTGCCGCTGCGGCCACTGCCGCCTGAGCCTTCTTCTTTTTCGATTCCAGATTTGCCTGCTGGACATACATTAACGTATCCTGTAATTCATCCGGCAATGCCTTCTCCATTATTTCTATCAATGTATCTGTCCCATATGCTTTTACCACATAGCCATCATCAAATTCATCATAATCTTGAGCTAATACGGGTAAAACCTGTATGACATTTAAATTTTCAGTCTCTATCTGGTCTTTCAATTCTCTGGCTCTTTTTTTGGAAAATGCTTGAGTCAGAACGATAATGATAGGCACTTGATGTTGGTTCTGTGCTGTGAAATCCTTGATCCATTGAACTTCCTCTGGCTCAAAACGGCTAGATGTTACACTAACACAATACCAGATACAATGTATCATTTTATCAATATCTCTAGTTTCATACCCTTCTTTAATCGTTTCAAGTAATTCTTCTTTGACTTCCTGCTGTGCATCCTTCCCCAATTCGAATCCCTTCGTGTCATAAATAGCAAGAGGAACATCCTTTTTCGTGTATCTGCACATACGTTGTGTAACTGGCCGTCCTGTCCCAGTGGTAGCTAAATCCTCGCGAAAAATAGCATTCACCAATGTACTTTTCCCTACACCAGTTTTTCCTACAATAACCACATTAAGAGTATTCAAATTACCTACCTGAGCTGAAATCGCATTCATACATCCCTCTACAAGATTATTAAAATCCATAAATAATCATCCCTTTCGTATATTTTATGGAACAATCCATGTGAAACCATATCCTAATATCTTCCATCTAACTATAAAACTGCTGATTTTTCTCAATTACCGCATTTTTTGATATAATTTATCTGCTAGCCTTTTATTTATTTTAGGTACAAAACAAAATGCAGCTACTGTCAGCACAATCCCTCCTGCTGCTAATAAAACTTTCTTAATATTTGTATTCATTCTTTTCCCTCCGAATAGTAAATTAACTACAACCTATCCTTATATTTTAGAGATAAATTTTGCACAGGCACTAAAAGCCAAAGTCTTGACATTTTTTTGTCTGCAAATATTTTTTGCCTGTTAATCATATTCCCATATCTTTGGACGTTGTAATCTGATTGCAGAATTTGCAGGGTCATACCAATGTTGGCAAAACGCACATTTTCGCATACTTGCGCGATTGTTTTCATTTACTATTGCATTCCCCATGCTTACCTCCCTTTCATTAATTTTTGTCCATATACTTCAGGGACGCTAACCTTTATCAACAAGAACTGCCTATCCTTCAATAAAACTCTATCTTTAGATAAAGCATTAAAAACAATAGTTGTAATCTTTCCAACATTGTGTGGGCATCTTGCTTATAAGAGTGTTTTTCACTTATATAGAGCATTCTATCATAAAACCAACACTAATACAATATAAAAATACTCATTTAGGCAAAAGAAGGGAGGTATTCTGCTTGCAACAGGAGATCGACTATGCCAAGTTAGGGCTAAACATCAAAAAATTACGTCAAAGCAAAAAGATGACACAAGAAAATCTAGCTGAATTAATAGGTTGTAATCCTTCTCACATCAGCAACATTGAAAACAGTTATACCAAAGCCAGCCTTAACACCTTGCTATCTATTGCCAATATCCTTGATACCAGTATTGATTATCTTCTGCTGAACCAATACAATAATCAGTCCTTAGCACTAGACAATGAGATAGCAAAGGCAGTTGCAGACTGTGATATTGAAACAAAAGAACGCATTTTACGTATTATTAAAGTTCTGTAAGTTTTTTGATATGTTATCACGATAGTTTGCATATTCTTCTAGCGTGCCAGAGAACATGGCTTATATAACTTGAAATCTCTGGCACACTAATTGAATGATTATCTTACGGTCCTTTTTGCGTTATAAACGACATTGATAAACGCAATCCTATAATCATTCATCTTTCAACTTATTGCATTAACACTTTATTTCCTATGCATTTTCCCAGTCAATGCAGCAGCCTTTTTATCAGTATGGTTTTTCAGCTTACTGCAGATTTCATTCCATGATGCCACAACCCTCAATTCACATTTTTACCTATTATAATGTTTGAAAGTGGTATTATTATATGAAAGAATGTAAAGAACTTAATGTCCAATTAGGGAACGACTTTAAAAGCAAAGAGAAACGAATGAATATACACAGGAGAAGCTGGAGAACGATAGAACCGCAAATATTTCTAATGTGAAGAACAGATTGAATAGTTTACCATTGGAAAAACCACAAATTATATAAAAAGGTGCTAATTTAATATAGAAGCGTTCTGGATTCGAAAAAAAGCAAATACACAGACCATATTCTTTTTTATCATGGAAAATTTCTGCCAAGCATCCGGCTAAAAATAAGCAATAGCATAAATCCATAGACAATCTACGCAGCCGATATAGGCGGCTAAAAATGAACAAAGACATATTCCGTGTCTGGTCATGCTCCGTTGTTTGCGGTGGAGTGTTTTACTTTGCAGGGACAAAATTTGCATATTTTCGTTCCTGTGAAATTTACTAAAAATTTTGTCATAATATCCTCATAATTTGCTACAGAAATTATTTGTAACCGGTTTCTTTAACTGGTTGCAGGGGCGCCCATATCGTAGCTTATTTTAATCAGGAACCTGATACTGACACTATTTATGTTATTTTAGTGGGAAAGGGGGAGAAAATTCCCACGTTCCCACTGAAATAATACACAAAACATTTAGGAGGGATTCATTATGAAGAAAAAAACTTTAAAAAAAGAAATTAAGCAATTACGGGAGGAGGTCAAAAACCAAGATTTGAGGATGCAGTTACGTTTCTCATCGCCTACAGTGTCAATGCCTGTGCGCAAAAATGAGGATAACGAAGCAGTTCAAGAGGACCAATATCGTCAGGAAGCATATGCCAAGGTAGAGGAATGGGTATCTGAGCGTTTCAAGGCAGAATTAGAAAAAATTCAGGAGCATTATGAACAATTGCTAGAGGCGGAGAAAAAGGTCCTGAAGCGTTATGAGCGTAAAATTAGTGGATATTCTAGTGAAAGCCGTTTCTTAAAACAAGAGATAAAGGGTATTAATAAGAAAATTATACTTTTGGAGGATAAGAATAAGCGTACAAAAGCTATTCTTAAAAATATTGGTTTTTATGCAGGGGTAGCGGCACCGGGGGCATCTTTGAAAGAGGTGTCTAAGGGGTTTAAACGCAAAAGCCGTAAAAAATATGAGCATAGCTTGCCGTTCAAAAAAAGGAAATAAAAGTGTGTTTCTTGGCTTTATGAAAAATGGATTATTGATGTGGGGGGGTAGCTGATAGCAGTGTCAAGCATTTATGAAAAGGTTCCCTTTTAATTGCTTATGGCATTATACTTGTGCTTCCAGTATCCCTGTCAGGTTTGATATTAAAGAGGGCTGCAGGGATTTGGAAGTACAATAGGTAATGCCAGCTACCTACAAGGGGAGCATAACACAAAATAATAGCGGAAGGACGATGAAGTTTGAAAAATTATTTCATAA
This sequence comes from bacterium D16-36, assembly GCA_003611745.1. GTDB lineage: Bacteria > Bacillota > Clostridia > Lachnospirales > Lachnospiraceae > Butyribacter. The sequence continues at coordinate 15,327 of RAYF01000048.1, forward strand.
CCACATTGGTGCCTTTTGCAGAAAGGTGGATTTATAATTATGGAAAATTTACAAAGTGAAAAGAATTTGCAGTTAGACAACCAGATGGATATCGGCGGGCATGCCCGTTTTGAACTGAATCAGGGTTATATGGTAGGAGACCAGTTAATAGCAGACTTTTGCCCTGAAATCACAGCTGTAGAAGAAAATTATGCTGTCGATGGAAGTAGATCTGTTTTATATGAGGTGACTGTAACTGATAAGTCAGGCAAAAAAGGGGAACCGCGGCTGGTGTCCGATATTACACGGTTAGATTGGTTCAGGGATTTTGGTATATGTGACATCTATATGGGAAAGAGGGATAAAAAAATTTTGGCATATAAGTTGCAGCAGGAAGCTCTAGCCTGCAAAAACCGCCGGAAAAAATTTTATATTTCCCCAGGGTTCCATATGGTTGAAAGGATGCCGGTTGTTGCCATGGGAAACCGCATTATTTCACTTAGTAGTATGAGCGGTGACATTACAATGATTTCAGCTTCTAAATTAGAGATGAAAACTGGGGGGATTAGCGGTTTGCAGATGGCCAAAAGCTGTATAAACTTTATGCCCGGAGTAACAGTCCTTTTATTCTATGCGGCTTTGTTAGGCGCTATAAAGCCATTGCTAAACTTTTTGGGGTAATTACGGATTTTATTATTGCTGTGGTTGCCCCATCAGGGCATTTAAAAAGTACTTTGACGCGCCTTTATGCCCTTTGGTTGGTTCAAAGAGAAGCGCAGGAAATATCATTCTCCGATACAATAAGGAACGATAGGCTTCAGGGTAAGATTGAAGAATGTGCAGCGCAGAACTTTTTAATAGACGATTATCATACGGCACCAAAAGTGTATACACAAAATAAGTACCGTGACCGTCTGGATCAGGCCACCCGTATAGTATCTGGGTCAAGAAATTCAGCTAATATATTTGTAACATCGGAATCATTCAAAGACAGCAGTATATTTAGTACTGCGGATCGGATGTTACAGATTCATATCAGGCGTATGACAGATAAAGAGTTATCTGAGTATAAGAGTAGATTGTCAGAAATACCAGATTATGCAATGCCTATGATAGCTGTAGATTTTTTGCAGAAACTGCTCAATAGTTTTGATGAGGTGAAGAAAGATGTTGAAGATTATTTGTGTAAATTCAAACAACCCATATGGTGCAAAGGAAGTACACGCATAGGGAACCAATGCAGGGTGCTTTTATTGGTGGAATACCTGTTTCGCAAGTATGTGTGCCGTATGGATGCCTGTATTTCGGCTAACAATGAACTGACCAAAGCTTTGCAACAGCAGGGGGAGCTCCAGTTAAAATGTTTGGACTTACTGCGCCAGAAAGATGAGGAGTGTAATATCCTGTTAGTTTTAGATGAAATTATTAAAGAAGGCACAAAATCCACGGATATCAAAATTTCTTTGGCAAGATCACAATATAGTGACCAGACAGGTGACCATGCATTTTTGGATGGTAATTATTTTTATATTACCGGGAATGCTTTGCAGACCTGTCTGATGAACCACATTGGACATCCTGTCTCATTGCGTAAGGTTTCTGATGAATTGCATGATGCTGGCGTTTTGGTTGAGGATATTGATAAAAGGTCCAAGAAGTTTATGAGCCGCAGGCATTATGTTATTGCAGTTGATGCTTTGGACAGGTATTGCGAAGTGCTTCGCAGGCATTAGATTTAATCATTTTTGAATAATGTATGTTGGCAAAATATACATTACTATCTGAAAATAGGAGGATAATAACATGGCAAGAAAAAACTTGGAAATTCCGGTATGGCGGAAGTATACACTTTCTATTGAGGAGGCAGCACAATATTTTCATATTGGAGAAAAACGTCTCCGTCAGATAATAAAGGATAACCCAGTGGCGGATTATCTCTTGTGGAACGGTACACATGTGTTGATTAAACGGAAATTGTTTGAGCAATACATTGATATTGTTGAGGCAGTCTGAAGTACTTATTGAAAGGGGTATAGAAGGCATATTTTGATATTTGTAGCACAGCAAATTAAGGTTTAAGGCTGGATGGAATTGGTACTTGGGCTGCTTCATAATTGCTGTGGGATTGCTTCTATTGTATTACTGCCATATGGCAGTAGAAAATCAGGCTTTGATATGGTATAATAAACAGGCTATATCAAAGCCCTTTCTGGTAGTAGGAAAGGAGCAAAAAATTATGGCGGAAAAAAGAAAAGACAATAAAGGGAGATTATTGCATCAGGGTGAAAGCCAGCGCAAGGATGAGAGATATTGTTATCAGTATATAGATAACTTTGGACAGCGTAGGAGTGTTTACTCATGGAGGTTAGACCGGAATGACAGAATCATGCCTGACAGGAAGAAAGAACCATCGCTCCGGGAGAAAGAGCGGCAGGTTCAGGCGGATTTGTTCAATCAGATTGTTCCGGCAGGAGCCGGGTTGAAAGTGATTGACCTTGTGGAACGGTATACATCATTGAAAATAGGAGTACGTGAATCCACAAAAGCCAATTATCGCACAGTGATAAATCTGTTAAAAAAGGACTCTTTTGGACAGAAGCGGATTGATAAAGTGAAGTTATCTGATGCCAAGAAATGGCTGGCTGACCTTCAAACTAAAGAAGGTCGGGGATTTAGTACAATCCGTACTATCAGAGGTGTACTAAAGCCTGCGTTTCAGCTTGCAATGGACGATGATTTGATACGGAAGAATCCATTTTCTTTTGAACTAATGACAGTAGTTTACAATGACAGCATTACAAGAGAGGCCCTGAGCAGGGAGGATGAAAGAAAATTTTTGGATTTTGTCCAACAGGATAAACATTTCTCAAGGTATTACGAAGGGATTTATATTCTGTTTAACACAGGACTCCGCATATCGGAATTTGTGGGGTTGACAAGGACAGATATTGATTTTAAGAATATGAAAATCAAAGTGGATCATCAGCTGCAGCGGTACAAAAATGAGTATCACATTTTGGAACCAAAAACAAAAAGCGGCGTCAGGGAAGTGCCAATGACCGATGCGGTAGCAGAATGTTTTCGTAAGATATTGCAGCAGAGGAAATGCACAGGGTCTGTAAAGAGGCATAATAAGCCATTGAGGTAAAGGATATGTATTTACTTCACTTTTTACCTCATTTGCCTGCAAAGATATGCATAAAAGAGCGAGAATATGCGGGAAACGAGGTAGAACTTTAGAGGCACAGAAGTTAGTGAATATAGGTATATACAAGGTTATGAAAGGATTTGCAAAGATATGGTAAAAATACTTTTCATCTGCCACGGCAATATCTGCCGTTCCCCTATGGCAGAATATGTTATGAAGGATTTAGTGAAAAAAAGCGGTTATGAGGATGAGTTTTTTATCCAATCCGCCGCCACTAGCACGGAAGAAATTGGAAACCACATCCATTATGGGACACGCACTAAGATGCGGGAGATGGGGATTGCTACGGACAACCGGGTAGCGGTTCAGATGAAAAGAAGTGATTATGATAAATATGATTACATTATAGGGATGGACCGTTGGAATTACAAAAACATCTTGCACATCATTGGTCAGGATAAGGAAGGGAAGGTATGCCTTTTGCTAGAATTTGCAGGGAGTTCCAGAGATATAGCGGATCCTTGGTATACTGGAAATTTTGACCAGACATATGAGGATATTCTGGAGGGATGTGAGGCGCTGCTGCATCAAATAATATTAGAAGGGAAATTGTAGATGCTGGGGGCAGTTTTTTAGAAGCATTGCATGCACAAACACAAAAGCGAGGTTAAGAGATGGACATAAAAAATAATATTTTAAAGAAATTTGCAAAAATATATGGCAATGCAGAGGGGGCGCGTGTCTTTTTTGCTCCGGGGCGAGTCAATTTAATTGGCGAGCATACAGATTATAATGGCGGGCACGTATTTCCATGCGCGCTGACGCTAGGGACATATGCTGCCGTCAGAAAGAGGGAAGATAGGAAACTTAGATTTTATTCTATGAATTTTTCAAAGCTTGGTGTAATAGAATCTTCATTGGATAATTTAAAACCGGATAAGGATGCAGGCTGGACAAATTATCCTAAGGGGATGATGTGGGCATTTGGGGAGAAAGGATATAAGATCGATTGTGGGCTTGATATTGTTGTCAAAGGCAACATTCCGCATGGCTCTGGTCTTTCTTCTTCTGCTTCTGTCGAAATTGTAACGGGATATTTGTTAAAGGTGTTGTTTGGATTTGAGATATCTAATCAGGAATTGGCGTTGATTGGGCAGTATTCGGAGAATAAATTTAATGGTGTAAATTGTGGGATTATGGATCAGTTTGCCATTGCTATGGGAAGAAAGGACTGCGCAATATTTCTGGATACAGCAGATTTATCTTATGAATATGCGCAGGTTAACCTGCAGGGGATGAAGCTTGTGATTTCCTGCAGCAATAAAAGAAGAGGGCTGGGAGACTCAAAATATAATGAGCGGCGTGAGGAATGCGAAACAGCGTTGACGGAGATTCAGGCAGGAATGGGGATTAATACGCTTGGGGATTTGGATGAACAGCTTTTTGAGCAGATCAAGATGGCGATTAAGGACGAAGACCGCAGGAAAAGGGCAAGGCATGCTGTGTATGAGAACCGACGTACGATAAGGGCAGTTCAGGCGCTGAAGGATAATGATATAGCACTTTTTGGGAAGTTGATGAATGAATCGCATATCTCGCTTCGGGATGATTATGAGGTGACAGGCGAGGAATTAGATACATTAGTGGAGGAGGCATGGAAGATTGACGGCGTAATTGGTTCGCGTATGACAGGTGCAGGATTTGGCGGCTGTACTGTCAGCCTTGTGAAAGATGAGGCGGTGGAGAAATTTATGGAAAAAGTCGGGGCGGCCTACAAAGAACGCATTGGTTATGCTGCAGATTTCTATTCTGTAGAAATTGGTTCCGGCCCATGTGAGCTTTAGAATCTGTAGAAAAATAGCCGACGCATCTTGACGTATCTATTCCTCTGATTATGCATGCCAAAAAGCCTCGCCGTGTCTACACGCTGCTTCGGTCGGTGTTAAGCGGGCATCGCCCGGATGTCCAGCAACGCAGCGGGGTGCAGATCTATGTTTTTTGACATACATCCTCGGCAAAATATACTGCACAAGTTGCATCGGTTATTTTCCTGCAGCTCCTTACCGTGAAGTTTTCGGCGTTTCTTCTACTATTTTTAAATCCCATGGCTTTATTTCAAGCTTTTCCCCTGCATTCACCGGGCAGTTTTCTATTAATTCCAACCCTGCTTTTCCATCATAAACAAACGCGGTTGGCGAAGAAGAATAATTAAAATAATAATGAACCAATCTGCCATAATCATTGTACCCGCACTTGTGGATAAGTGGGAAACTGTATGCAGGAATGTGAATATCTGCCAGATGGCAGACTCTTTTAATAATCTCTTTGATGGCGGGCATTGCGGCAAAGCAGGCAAGGTAGGTTGCGCTTCCGCTGCCGTAACTGTGGTGTGTAACAGCCGCATATTTTCCCCAGAAAGGATGCTCATAAGATGCCCATGTCTCGGCAGTAGTTGTATGCACCAGTTCTATCCAGCTGCTGACCGGATATGTTTCAGGGACAGGCTGAAAACCATCTTTCTCATGAAAACGGATTGAAACATTTTCCGGCCGGGTGAATTGGTCGTAGGTGGCGCCAATGCATTCCGTCAAAAGGTGCGGCTGGCCGTCATGGTATATTTTAAGTTCCTCGTCAGAAAACCCGCTGCGGAAACTAAGGAGGAGATGGCCGCCATTTTGGACATAGCTGTCAATTTTGTGGAGCGTATCTTCGCTTGCAGAATAGAGCGCTGGGACAATCAGGAAAGGATATTTTGAAAAATCGTCCTCAACTGAAACCATGTCACATTCAATATTTAATTCATAGCAGGCATCAAAGAACCTGCGTAAAATGTGGTTATAGTCAGCTTCATCAGGGGCTGCCGTATTAACCGGAAATTCTTCGAATCCCATCAGGCTGGCATTGTCAATCACAATTGCCGCGCTGCATTTTTTCTGCAGGTTTATCAGATGCTTTTCAATGGAATGTACTTCTGCGCCAAATTCCTTTAATTCCTCATATGCCGCACCCGGTTCGAGGTTGTGGCTTAAAATGCCTTTCCAGTAAGATTCAAAAGAATTGTGGATGGAATGCCAATTCCAGTACATTATGCTGTTCGCGCAGGATGCAAGATGGCTGTATGCCTGAAGGCGGAGCTGCCCCGGATAAGGAAGCCATGGCAGCAGCCCTTGGGACTGGGTTTCCAATACAAGGTAGTTGTCTTTTTTTAGTGCACGGGCAACAGAGCCGCCGAAGGCGATTTCTGCTCCGGTCAGATGTTCCTGAGATGGGTGGTAGATATCCACGCCGGCAATGTCCATGCATTTTGCGCTGGCAAACTGGTCGACTTCCGGATGGATGCCGAAAGAGTGGCCCGTCCACGAGAAGTCAAAGTTATGCGTGATAAATTGCCCTGGTTTTGCGTATTCCCTTACAATAGCGGCCTGCCAGTGGTGGAATTCTGTGATGCAGCCCCGCAGAAAGTGCTTATATGCGGCGGAAAGGCTTCCATTAATTGTGCCGCGCACATCTGGGAAATCTTCCCATTTTCCGATCCGGTTGCTCCAGTAGTTTAAGCCGAATTCGCGGTTTAAGTCATTGATATTCGGATATTTTTCTTTTAACTGCTGTACAAAGAGCGACTGTGTCTCAGGTGCTGCTGCGCCGGCTGAGCGGGTCTCATTATCTAACTGGTATCCAATCACATTTGGGCAGTCTTTTACTTCTTCCATCAGGTGGCGGATTATGCGCTCAGCATAACGGCGGAAGTCCGGGTTGGTAATGTCTATAAGCTGGCGTGCGCCATAAAGGAACTGGCCGTTTTTAGTAACTGACAGGATTGCCGGATATTTTTGGGCAAGCCATGCGGGAATGGCATAAGTAGGTGTGCCGATAATTACTTTTATGCCATATTCCACTGCGGCATCCAGCATTCTGTGCAGATGGGTAAAATCAAATACCCCATCTTCCGGTTCCCATGTGCTCCAGGTAGATTCCGCTATGCGGATAACATTCATGCCTGCCTCTTTTAAAAGTTCCATGTCTTTGTCAATGCGGTCGTAAGGCATATATTCATCATAGTAGGCCGCGCCAAATAATAAAAAATCCTGTTTCATATTCATACCTCATTTCTCCTCTGGTTTTCCCAATTTTTGAATAATTATGCAATTACAGGACAAAGATGGTTGCTATATTAAGAAATTGTAGGAAACCTTTTGCAAAGGGGCTATCAAGAAATAGTATTAATTGCTTGCTGATAAATTTTATTACTATGGTAGTTAAATATAGACGAAATTTATGCAAGTAAAAACGTTAATATTTGACCGTTGTAGTAATAATTATGTTATAACATGTAAACAATGCGTTTGTAAATAGGAGATGTGAGATGAAGAAGAAATTATTAGTACTTGGACTGGCAGGAATTATGGCAGTAGCAGGTTTTACCGGATGCGGTGGCTCAAAAGGCGGTGATAAAGGCGAGGACGGCAAAAAAGCTGTTGCTTTGACAGTCTGGGGAGCTGAGGAAGATCAGGAATTGCTGCAGGGAATGATTGATAATTTTAAAAAGGAAAATAAGGATAAGGCAAAATGGAAAATTACCTTGCAGGTTGAGTCTGAGAAGAATGCAAAGGATGATGTCCTGAATGACCTTGATATGGCAGCGGATGTATTTGCTTTTGCGGATGATCAGGTAGATGATTTGGTGAGAGCGAAGGCGCTGCAGGAGATTACATTAGATACAGATAAGGTGATTGAGGAGAATGGCGGCAAAGACAGCCTCGTGATTCAGGCAGCATCTAAGGACGGCAAGCTTTATGGCTATCCGATGACAGCAGACAACGGTTATTTTATGTTCTATAATAAGAAATATTTTTCAGAAAAAGATGTCAAGTCTCTGGATGCAATGCTTAAGATTGCTGCAAAGGCAGAGAAGCAGGTTGCGATAGAAATTGATAATGCATGGTATCTGTATTCTTTCTTTGCGGGCGCAGGTTTGGGACTGAAGAAGAACGAGGATGGCACAAATACTTGTGATTGGAATTCGACAGAGGGGAAATTTACAGGTGTCGATGTTGCGCAGGCGGTTTTGGATATTACATCCCACAAAGGATTTGTGAGGATTCCGGATACAGAGTTTGCTGAGAATTTAAAAACGGGTACTGTTATTGCAGGTGTCAATGGTACATGGCAGGCACAGGCTGCTGAGGAAACATGGGGGGGAGAACTATGGAGCGGCAAAACTTCCGACATTTACCTGTGCGGGCAAGCAGGTTCAGATGGCAAGTTTTGCGGGATATAAATTAATTGGAATCAATGCATACTCTAAGAATAAGGATTATGCGCTGATGCTTGGAAGATATTTGACGAACTATGACAATCAGATGAAGCGGCTTAAAGAGCGGGGGCTTGGACCTTCTAATGTGAAAGCGGCAGAATCTGATTTGGTTAAGACTAATCCTGCGATATGTGCGCTGAATGATCAGGCACCGTATGCGGCTGCCCAGCGTATCGGTGATAAATACTGGGACCCTGCGCAGACACTGGGCACTATTCTGCTTGACGGCAACTCGGAGGGAACGGATCTCCAGACATTATTAGATTCGACGGTAGAAGGGATTACTGCAGAAAATTAACGATAAAAGCCGGAAAAACTATTATCAGGGCAACAGTATTTATTTTTTCAATTCACAGTTAATAAGATGGGCAGTGACTTTGAATTGAAAAATTAGATGCTGTTGCCTTGTTCCATATATTTATATGGTTGTTTCGGAGGCAGTTATATGATATTATATAATATAATGATGTTTGGTCCAGAAGGTATTTAAAGTGTGTTATCCTGAATTGTGTCTGGAAAATGCTTTTTGGCGCCTGTCATTCTAAGGATTTGCCGTACAATGAAATAGAGGGAGCCTATGATATTTAATTATAATTTTTATATCGCATCTATGGCAGTGCTGGCGATATTAATCATATATTTTTTCAGCGTACCTAAGGTGAACAATCTGGCAAGCCGTTCATATGGGGTTTTGCTGGTGCTTTCTTTTATCTGTTGTGCTTCTGATATGTTTTCAGGGGAAGTGTTAACAGTGTTTTTTGCAGATAATGTGCCGCTTAACTATGCCGGACAGGTTATCTCTTTTTCATCACTACATTTGATACCGGCAGCCTATACATTTTATATGACAGTGCTGGCAAGGAATTTGGAAAAAATATCATGTAAATTGGTTTTATTTGGATTGCCGATGTACATAGTGCAGATTTTGATACTAACTACGCCGTGGACGGACTTATGCTTTTCCTATACAAGGGAGGAGGGATATCAGCGGGGGCCTGCTATGTGGTTCCTGATTGCAGCAGCAGTGTTTTATCTGATCTGTTCATCTTTGGAGCTGATATTTCATGGAAAGAAGCTTGGCAGGCGTTACCAGCTGATTTCCATTACCTTTCTTGGCCTGTCTGTCACATTTCTGGCCATTCAGATGATATCTGGGGTATATATGCTTTTAGGGGCTGCCTGTGCGCTGAGCTGTCTGGTGATGCAGCTGACGCTGCAGAATCCACAGATGATAAAGGAGGCGAACGAAAAGGAAATCGAGGCGAGGATGGCGGCAGAGGAAGCGAATCAGGCAAAAAGTTCGTTTTTGGCAAATATGTCACATGAAATCCGTACGCCAATGAATGCAATCTGTGGGATGGCAGAAATTTTGTCAAGAAGCAATTTAAACCCTATTGAGCAGGAATATGTCCATACGATTCAGGAGGCAAGCCAGAGCCTTTTATCTATTATTGATGATGTTCTGGATTTTTCAAAGATTGATGCGGGCAAGCTGGAGCTGGTTCTGGAGGAGTATGAGTTTGACCAGATGATAATGGGGGTAGAGGATATTATTGCCGCCCGTCTGTATGGAAAGGATATCCGCTTTGAAATAGCTATGGCGGAAAATATTCCCAAAAGGCTCAGGGGCGACCGCGGCAAAGTTCATCAGATACTGATAAATATTTTAGGGAATGCTGTAAAATTTACAGAAAAGGGAAAGATAACATTAGATATTGCGTTTTATCCAAAAGAAGATAATCTGCTAAAAATAGAGTTTACAGTAAAAGATACCGGAATTGGAATCAAGCAGGAGGATGTCGGGAAGCTTTTCAGCCATTTTAGCCAGGTGGATACGAAGCGTAACCGCAAGGTGGAGGGAACGGGTCTGGGATTGGCTCTGTCAAGAAGGCTTGCTAACCTGATGAATGGCGATGTCACAGTAAGCAGTGAATATGGGGTGGGGAGCTGTTTCAAGATAGAAGTGGAGCAGGAGCTTCTGGAAACATTTGGGGAGGATGTCAGGGAGGATATCGGGCAGTATTGTGCGTACATTTATATCAGTAATTATGATGTCAGGGGATATCTTTTCAGGCTGCTTTCCCAGGCAGGGGTTTCGTCAAATATTGTGGCGGATGCCGGCCAGTTAAATGCGCTGAGGGACAAAGGGCATAACAGGGAAAAGACCGTATTGTTTTATTCTTATGAGAAAGGCTTTCAGGAGGTCAGGGATGCGGGCCTTCCTTTTCGCTGTATTCCTATACTGGAATATTTTACAGTTCCCAAGGAAGAATGCCCGATTACATATTTTTTGAGGAAACCGCTTGACATATTTAAAATCCGCAGGGCGCTTTTTGATACAGAGATAGTGGAACTTCCGCAGATGGTAGACAGGAAAGTGTCTTTTCAGGATGTGCGGGTTGCCGTTGTGGATGACAATAAGGTAAATCTTAAAGTGACTGCAACGCTGCTCCGGGATTTTAAAGTGGTGCCGGAAGCATTTTCCAGCGGTGCATCTATATTAAAGGCATTGCAAAAAGGGCGCGAATATGACATGATATTTATGGATCATATGATGCCGGAAATGGATGGGGTTGAAACGACAAAAAGGCTGAGGGCTTTAGATACGAAATATGCAAAAAATGCTGTTGTTATTGCCCTCACAGCGAATGCAATTGATGGAGTGGAGAAGGAATATCAGGAAGCGGGGATGAATGACTGTCTTTTTAAACCGGTAAATTCGGAACGCCTGAAGGAACAGCTGTTAAAGTATCTTCCGGCAGAAAAGATTAGCTATTCACAAGAGTAAAGAAAGGAGTCTGCAATGGGGAAGAAAGACAGTGTTACGGGAATTACAAAGGAAGAAGTCCAAAATCTGATACACTTGTTGGATTTGGCAGAATGTGCTATTTTTAAGGCAAAACAAGAACCAAGTATTGAAGTAGTATATGCGAATAAAAAGTTTTATTCTATGCTTCAGTACACTCCAGAGGAATTTAAAGAGAAATTTAATAATTATTTTATAGACGTGCTGCTCCCGGAGGAGAAGCAGAGGGTGAAGTCGTTGATTGCAAGGCAGTCTGCCGCAGGGGGGCTTTTACACCTTGAATTCCGTGTAGTGAAAAAGGACGGCTCCGTGCGCTGGTTTTCTCTGATAGCAGAGGCAACGACTGTAGAGGGTGAACCGCTGTACTGCTGTTCCTGCATTGATATTACGCAGCAGAAGCGCCATTTAGATGAGATATACGAAGCTAAAAAGGAAGTTGAGCTGATTACAAATAGTGTTCCCGGTGGCGTAATTAAAATTAAGATGTCGGATTACAAACTGTTGTATGCGAATGACGGTTTTTATCGTTTGACGGGTTACAGCCGTACAGAATATTTTTCACTTTTTGGCAACCGTTACGGACAGGTGGTTTTTCCCGATGACAAGGAAATGGTACAGCGCATGTTCCAGTCTGCATTGGAAAACCGCGGGGCAGTAGGGTTTGAGTACCGTATTGTGGCAAAAAATGGGGAAGTCAGGTGGTCGTATGTCAATGGCACGCGCGTAGATGATCAGGACGGTTCTGCGGTCTATTTGTGCGTTATTATGGATATCACTTCCCGCAAAAAATTAGAAGAAAAGTCAAGAGGGAACGCATTGCGTTCCAAGCATCTGTTAGAATATATGCAGGAGAACGAATGGACATACCGCATCAAGGAGCAGCAGGTTATACAGAACGGGTATATCGGGGAGCATACTTATTCCGGCCCAGAAGTAGAGATGCTTTTTAAGTCGGAAAGCCTGCACAATCTTGTCCATCCAGACGATGTTGAGCGCCTGCTGGGGAAATTTGAGGAGCGCAGCAAAGCGGTAGGCCGGGGAAAAGGTTTTTACCGCATCAAGGATGAGACAGGTACTTACCGCAATGCGGAAATCGGCCTGCTTTCCATCAGTTCTGCCGGCAATGATGAACCAGATATTATCTATGGGCAGACACGTCTTATAGATGATAATTCTTATATGCTTCAGGAAAAACTGATGCCGGAGAAAAAGGCATTGTCCAGTAAGATGTTTAAGCTGGCAAATGATGCGAGGGCGAAATATAGTGATGTTGTTACAGGGCTGATATCCTATGACGAGTTTATAGAGGAAGTTGAGAAGAGGCTGTTTGAACGGGAGGAAGGCACAAATTATGGCCTGCTCTGCTGTGATATCAACAGCTTCCAGAAGGTGAATTACCACTATGGGATTTCTGTCGGCAATAATATGCTGGTGAACATGGGAAAAATCTTAAAAGAGAACCTTGCTCTGGATAACCTCTGTACCCGCATAAATGGAGATTACTTTATGGTGTTCTTCCGCTATGCTAAGCACAGCGAGCTGGCGAAAAAGATATCTCAGATGCTTAGAAAACAGACGGAGTGGGAGGAGAGCCTTAGTTATTCTACATATGGCACTACCTGCGGAATTTACTTGATTCAGCCGGACGAACAGGATTCCAGCTCTATGTTTGAAAAAGCGGACCTTGCCAGAAGAAGTATCAAGGGGATGAAGGGGAGCCATTATGCCATCTACACGGAGGAGCTTGAAAAGAGCCGTTTCTGGGAGGAAGAGGTGCTGCATAATATTGGCGACGCCATGGCAAACCATTCAATAGAAGTATTTTATCTGCCGCGTATCCGTGGTGATAAAGAAAATGTCATTGGATGCAAGTCTGTTCCGAGGGTGCAGGTGAGGGATGGCGACTATCTTACATTGGAAGACCTGCGCCGTTACCTTGACCGGAGCGAGGCAGTACAGCAGCTTGTATTTTATGTGTTGTCGCAGGTATGTACGAATCTCAGGGCATGGAAGGCAAAAGGCAAAAAAATCCTGCCGGTATCAGTAGATATCACTGCCGGACAGCTCTGCCTGTACAATGCAGTCAACAAACTGGATGAGATTGTAAAGTCAAATCAGCTTTCACCACGTGATATTGTTTTTGAAATACAGGAATCGTACTTTAGCGGTGAGACAGTGAGCTTCCAGATGGCGCTTGAGGATTTGAGCCGCCGCGGGTATAAGGTAATTATCAGCCGTTTTGCTTCTGACCATACAGCGGTTCATTCAATACGCCAGCTTCCGGTCAGCGGGATTAAGTTCCATGGGGAGTTCTTTAACCAGAATATTACCAATAGCAAGGAGCAGATAGTCTTTAAGAAGATTGTTGAGATGGTTAAGGAAATGGATCTGGGAGTTGCGTGCGGCGGCATAACTACGAAACTGCAGGAGGATATTGCGCGCTCCATCGGATGCGATGTTTTGGAGGGAGAAATTTATTATGGTGCAGTCCGCAGCGATATCTATGAGAAATGTTTTCTTGAGAAAGAATAATTGTGCCGGCGGGATATGCACTCCGCGTGAGCGAGTAGGAAAGAAAATCCGCCCTACTCGATTGGTAAGTAGTTTTTTGATATAATTTGATGGAGGATTATTAATGAGGGAAAAAGTATATCATTACGGAACCATGCTGGTACTCTTGCTGGCTCTTGTTATCGGGATGCTCGGTACAGCAAAGGCAGATGCGGCGGTACCTGCGAAGCCGTCGGTGAGCCTGACAAAGCGCACGAAAACCACAGCAGCAATCAAAATAAAGAAAAAAGGAAAAGTTTCCGGCTATCAGGTGTATATGAAGTCGTCCAAAAGTGGAAAATATCAGTTGATTATGGGAATGAAGACTTCCACCTATACAATCAAAAAGTTAAAGGCAAATAAAACATATTATGTAAAGGTGCGTGCTTTCCGCACAAGGGGATATCACATTACTTTTGGTAAATATTCTTCTGTATTAAAGATTAAGCCTTATAAGAAACCGGAGCCGTCGCAGACGCCAGAGCCATCGGACAGCCCAGAGCCGTCAGTCAGCCCGGGACCGTCCATGGATCCGAATGCGTCAGCAAGCCCAGAACCGTTCGTTGGCCCGGATGCATCTTCCAGCCCAGACTCTTCGGCTGTTCCGGACGCGTCTGCCAGTCCGGAGGCTTCTGGGACACCGCAGCCTGCGTGATGGGGGCTGGCATATTTTTGGAGTGCAGAGGAAGCCTTAGTTCCTTGAGCATTGCGTCAGGTTCGCTGTGTATGTGGGAATCATTCTCACGCCATGTGTTTGTGTCTTCGCGCTGCCTGCCACAAACACTATGGGGCTTTAGCCCTTTTATGCTGTAAAAGCAGCGCAGAAATGAGGTAAAACATGTTAGACATTAAATTCCTTAGAGAAAATCCAGATGTAGTAAAGGAAAATATTAAGAAGAAATTTCAGGATGACAAATTGCCGCTTGTAGACGAGGTGATTGATTTAGATGCCAAGGCAAGGAAGGCACAGCAGGAGGCGGACGACCTCCGTGCGTCCCGGAAAAAGATATCCAAAGAGATTGGCGCCCTGATGGGACAGGGAAAAAAAGATGAGGCGGAGGCAAAAAAGGCCGAGGTTGCAAAAAATGCAGAGCGGCTGGAAGAACTTTCCGCACAGGAAAAGGAATTGCAGGAAAAAGTAAAAAAGATTATGATGGTGATTCCGAATATCATTGATGCAAGCGTACCGATTGGTAAAGATGACAGTGAGAATGTGGAGCTTGAGAAATTTGGCGAGCCGGTTGTCCCGGATTTTGAGATCCCTTATCATGCCCAGATTATGGAGAGCCTTGACGGCCTTGATATTGATGCTGCGGGACGGGTTGCAGGAAATGGTTTTTACTATCTGATGGGAGATATCGCAAGGCTGCATTCTGCGGTGATTTCTTACGCAAGGGATTTTATGATTGACAGAGGTTTTACCTACTGCATTCCGCCGTATATGATTCGGAGCAATGTTGTGACAGGCGTTATGAGTTTTGCAGAGATGGATGCCATGATGTATAAGATAGAAGGGGAAGACCTGTATCTGATTGGGACAAGTGAGCATTCCATGATTGGCAAGTTTATTGATACAATCACAGACGAGAAGGAATTGCCAAAAACGCTGACATCTTATTCACCATGCTTCCGCAAGGAGAAGGGAGCCCATGGCATAGAGGAGCGTGGTGTATACCGCATCCACCAGTTTGAGAAACAGGAAATGATTGTTGTCTGCAGGCCGGAGGAGAGCGCAGAGTGGTTCGAGAAGCTCTGGAAGAATACGGTTGATTTGTTCCGCACGCTGGATATTCCGGTGCGCACACTGGAATGCTGCTCCGGTGATCTGGCAGATTTGAAAATAAAGTCGATAGACGTGGAGGCATGGTCCCCACGCCAGCAGAAATATTTTGAGGTGGGGAGCTGCTCTAACCTGAGCGATGCACAGGCGCGCCGCCTGCAGATCCGTATCCGCAGGGAGGACGGCAGCAAATATTTCGCCCATACATTGAACAATACAGTAGTTGCACCGCCGCGGATGCTGATTGCTTTTCTTGAGAACAATCTGCAGGCGGACGGCAGCGTACGTGTACCGGAAGCGCTGCGTCCTTATATGGGCGGCAAAGAGGTTCTGGTGCCTTCCAAATAAAAAAGGGCACAGACTGCGCTTGTGCACCAGCAAATGCTGGGAACTTTCTTATTAAATTAATATAACAAAATGGCAGTATACGCGCACTTCGGTTAGGCGTGGACTGCCATTTTTTCTGCATTATCTATAAAATCTGTGAGAGTGTTGAAACGGCCGGAATAAATTAGCTGTAAAAGGTGGTCTGTGCGCCGCAGTGCTTTGATGCTCAAGGAATTGCTCAGCACATTTTTCTCGACCATGTCCGCAAATTCATCCAAATCTACTACTTTAACCTGATTATCAGGATAAATCAGGACATCAATCAGCAAATCATAAAAGACATATGTATCTTTTTCATCATCAATCTGCGGCTCTACAATGTCGCAGTACCAGTAAACCAATTGCCCGTCTGCATTGAATACTTTACTGACTTTTACGCCCAAATCAAAAAAATATGCAGAAATGCCATTTGCAATGTCATCGCGGGGCTTTAGCACCTCCCAGCGGGTTATCAGCATATTCTTTGAAATAGAAAGGACCTTATCATCCTTCAGCTCAGTGGTTTCATCCGGTAAAAAGCGCTTTCGAAATAATCGTACCTGCTTCATAAATAAGACCTCCTCGCTTTTATATATTCATATTACCCTGATTATTACTATATACAGATATTTTAAAGAATGTGCGCAAAATTCTGCAAGAGTTAACTTCCAAAGCAATATTAGGCTGCCTGCGCCGTTGTTATGGCTGGCATGGACTTAAGGGTAATAGGATAATTATAATCGCTGGAAAGCCCCTTGTAAAGTAAAAATCGGGAAAAAATGGCGAATTGGAAAAATTGGAAAAAAGTACAAAAAATGGGTGCTCAATTATAGACTTTTCACCTGTTATAATTTATAATAATTAGGTAAATATTTATATTATAGTTGGTGGGGAGGAAGCGTCATGAAGGAGAGAAAAGTGCTGCGGAGCTTTGTTATGATTTCGCAGCTTGGTATCAGCATGATGGTTCCTATTTTTTTATGCGGAGTAATCGGCTATTGGCTGAATGGACAGTTCCACAATGAACTGCTCTTTCTTTTTGCGCTGGTGATTGGTGTCGGGGCTGCGTTCCGCAACCTCTTTATCCTGACGAAATCCTTCTATGCAGCAGATTTGAAAAAGGAGCAGGAGGCAGCCGATTATTTGAAAAGCTTAAAAGAGTACAGCCAGCAGCATCCGGAAGACGATTTCACAGATGTGATGGAGGGAAAGAAGAAGAGGTACCCGGAGAATGATGGGCCGACCAGACACTAGTATAACCTAATTCACCAAAAGGCAAGGTGATTAAATTGGATTATACTAATTGATACAGAGGGCAGTATAGGGGAGATGGCTGTCCGCAAAGGAGGATTGCAGAATGGGCACAGGGATAAGGCAGGCAAAGCAGGTCTGCAGGGAAATGCTCGCCGGTCTGGTAATCTGGATGGCAGTTATCATGCTTTTGCTTGCGATTGTTGCGGAACATAAGCTTGCCGCGCTTGCGGGGGTGCTTGTGGGCACAGCAGCCGCAGCGGGATTGGTCCTGCATATGTATCGCCATCTGGACATTGCACTGGATATGGATGCGAAACATGCCCAGACGCATACACAGGTTGCGGCGTTCCAGAGGATGTTTATTATGGCAGCAGTAATCGGTGTTTCCATGGTATTTTCAGGATATGCCCATCCGGTTGGTGTTGTGTTGGGGCTGTTTGGGATAAAGGCGACAGCGCTCCTCAATCCGGTTATCCATAAGCAGATGCAGAGGTTCCGGAAAAAACGTGCCGCCTGATTGCAGGCGGGGCTGGCATCCTGCCAATGGGGATAATCTGCAGGATAGAATTAAGAAAATGTTTGTTATGGCATAAAAAGCAGATATGCCGTTGCAATAAATAATCTGTGTGTTTCACAGGAAATCTAAGAAAAGGAAGGTGAGAATGTGGGAAATGGCATCTTAGGTATGTCAACGGGCTTGACCGGGGGAAATCTAATTCATGCCGACGAGAAGGTAGACTTTTTTATCCATGGCTATTCAGATACAAAGTTTACGGTATTTGGTTGGGATATTTATCTTACAACAACTCATATTTCTATGATTATTGTCATCGCAACCATTCTCGTTTTTGCAGTGATTGCGAACCGTGCAATCAAAAAAGCGGAACCAAACCAGGTGCCGGGTCCATTCCTGAATGTGGTCGAACTTATTGTGGAATCACTGGATGGCATGGTGGTAAGTTCTATGGGGCCGAAAAAGGCATTGATGTTTAGGAATTATGTCAGTGCGCTGTTTTTGTTCATACTTACATGTAACCTGTCCGGCCTGCTGGGCTTGCGTCCGCCGACAGCAGACTATGGTGTGACATTTCCGCTGGCGATTATGACGTGGGTGCTTATCCAGTTTAATGGATTTAAGTACCAGGGATTCGGAAAGATTAAAGCATTATTTGAACCAATCTTTTTGTTTTTCCCAATGAATTTGATTAGTGAGTTTTCTACTCCGATTTCCATGTCATTGCGTTTGTTTGGCAATATTTTGTCAGGAACGGTAATGATGGGACTGTTGTACGGCCTTCTGCCGAGGGTGCTTACTCTGGTGTGGCCTGCAGCGCTGCATATATATCTGGATGTGTTCTCCGGGGCGATTCAGACGTATGTGTTCTGTATGTTGACTATGTGTTTTGTTTCCGATGCAATCGGGGATGAAGTAGCGTAAAGAAATTGTTGATTATATTTAAAGGAGGATTTTACAATGAATATAACAAATGAAGGTTTAGTATTAATGGGTTCTGCTATTGGTGCAGGTCTTGCAGTTATCGCAGGTATCGGTCCTGGTGTTGGTCAGGGTATCGCAGCAGGTTATGGTGCTTCTGCCGTTGGGCGCAATCCTGGCGCAAAGGGCGATGTAATGTCAACTATGCTTTTAGGACAAGCGGTAGCCGAGACTACAGGTCTTTACGGCCTTGTAGTAGCTTTGATTCTGTTATTTGCTAACCCTCTGATTGGCAGACTGTAAGCTGTTGGGAGAGCGGTATGCTGATTGCGGAAAGGAGGCTATCAAGTGAATGTAATAAAAGTAGCTTTGGCCGGTGACGCTTTGGGCGATTATATTTTTGGTCTGGATCCGCAGCTCTTGATTGAGTCGCTAATTACGATAATTGCAATGTTTGCATTATTCCTACTGCTGTCTTATCTGCTGTTTAACCCTGCAAGGAACCTTCTGCAGAAGAGGCAGGATGGCATCAGGGAACAGATGGAAACAGCGGCAAAGGAGAAGAAAGACGCAATCCAGTTCAAGGAAGAGTATGATGCCAAGTTAAAGAATGTGGCGAAGGAGTCAGAAGAGATTTTGGCGGAGACCCGTAAAAAAGCCCTCAAGAAAGAAAGTGACATTGTAAACGAGGCCAAAGAAGAAGCAGCCAGAGTTCTGGACAGGGCGAGCCGTGAGGTAGAGCTTGAGAAGAATAAGGTGAAGGATGAAGTGAAACAGGAGATTATATCTGTCGCAACTGTTATGGCAGGTAAAATCGTTGCAGCTTCTTTAGATGAAAAGAAACAGTCACAGTTAATCGCAGACACATTGGAAGAGATGGGTGATGAGACATGGCTAAGTTAGTATCGCAGACATACGGCGAGGCTTTGTTTGAGGTCGCCGTAGAGGAGGGCACGATGGACTCCATGATGGAGGAAGTCCAGTCCGTGCTTGCTATTTTTCAGGCAAATGAAGAATATGTTAAGCTTCTGAATCATCCTAAAATCCCAATGGAAGAAAAAGTTTCTCTGTTGGAGGCAGCCTTCAAAGGAAAGGTATCTGATCAACTGGCAGGCCTTTTGGCTACAGTTGTAGAAAAAGGAAGGTTTTCAGAGGTAGAAGGGATTCTGGGCTTTTTCGTAGAAAAAGTCAGGGAATACAAAAAGATAGGAACTGCGTATGTGACTTCAGCAGCCCCGTTGACAGATGGGGAGAAGGCAGAGGTGGAAAAACGTCTGCTTGCAACTACATCTTACAAGTCATTCCATATCGACTACCAGACAGATGAGAGTCTGATTGGCGGCATGGTTGTACGTATTGGCGACAGGGTTGTTGACAGCAGCATTCGTACAAAGTTAGCGAATATGGCAAAAGATTTGTCAAAGATTCAGCTTGCTTAAAATATTATAGAAAGAAGGTGCAAGAGTATCATGAATTTGAAACCTGAAGAAATCAGTTCTGTAATTAAAGAACAGATTAAGAACTATAGTACCAAATTCGAAGTTTCTGATATTGGTACTGTAATCCAGGTTGCTGATGGTATCGCCCGTATCCATGGCTTGGAGAATGCCATGCAGGGTGAGCTTCTGGAATTTCCGAATGAGGTTTACGGTATGGTCCAGAACCTTGAGGAAGATAATGTCGGTGCTGTACTCTTAGGTGACCATAAAAATGTCAATGAAGGCGATTTGGTTAAAACGACAGGACGAGTGGTGGAGGTTCCGGTCGGCGATGCAATGCTTGGGCGTGTTGTAAATGCATTGGGGCAGCCGATTGATGGAAAAGGGCCGATTGAGACGAAAAAGTACCGTCCGATTGAGAGAGTAGCTTCTGGTGTTATCTCCAGAAAATCAGTTGACACACCGCTGCAGACGGGTATTAAGGCGATTGATTCCATGATTCCGATTGGGAGGGGCCAGCGCGAGCTGATTATCGGCGACCGCCAGACTGGTAAAACGGCGATTGCAATAGATACCATTATTAACCAGAAGGGGCAGCATGTGAAGTGTATTTATGTGGCAATCGGCCAGAAGGCATCTACGGTTGCCTCTCTGGTAAAGAAACTGGAAGAATATGGCGCTATGGATTATACGACAATTGTAGCATCTACTGCGAGCGAGCTTGCTCCGTTGCAGTATATTGCTCCGTATTCCGGCTGTGCCATCGGCGAGGAGTGGATGGAAAACGGACAGGATGTTTTGGTAATCTATGATGATTTGACAAAGCATGCGGCTGCTTACCGTACACTTGCCCTGCTGTTAAAACGTCCGCCTGGACGTGAGGCTTATCCGGGAGATGTATTCTATCTTCATTCTAGGTTGCTGGAGCGTGCAGCAAGACTTTCTGATGAGCTTGGCGGAGGTTCCCTGACAGCGTTGCCGATTATTGAGACGCAGGCAGGCGATGTATCTGCATACATTCCTACAAATGTCATCTCTATTACAGATGGGCAGATTTATCTGGAGACAGAGATGTTTAACTCCGGTTTCCGCCCAGCCGTAAATGCAGGTTTGTCGGTATCCCGTGTAGGAGGTGCTGCACAGATTAAGGCGATGAAGAAGATTTCCGGCCCAATCCGTATTGAGCTGGCGCAGTTCCGTGAGCTGGCTGCATTCTCTCAGTTTAGTTCTGATTTGGATCCTGAGACAAAGGCACAGCTTGCACAGGGCGAGCGTATCCGTGAAATCTTAAAGCAGGATCAGTACAATCCTATGCCGGTAGAGAATGAGGTTATGATTATTTATGCGGCAACAAAGAAGTATCTGATTGACATTGAAGTCAGCGACATTCTCGACTTTGAGAAGGGACTCTTTGAATATATTGATACCAAGTATCCGGATGTCCCAGAGAGCATCCGTACGGTGGGCGAGATTCTGGAAGACACGGAGAAGAAGCTGGTAAAGGCAATTGAAGAGTTCAAGGCAGACTTTACAAAAAATAGATAGAGAGGTGTGATGCTATGGCCTCAATGAGAGATATTAAAAGGCGTAAAGAATCTGTCCAGAGCACAGGGCAGATTACGAAAGCGATGAAGCTGGTGTCTTCTGTAAAGCTGCAGAAGGCAAAGGTGGGTGCAGAGGTATCGAAACCGTATTTTGATACAATGTACAATACCGTAGCCGGTATGATTGCAAAATCAGGTCAGATGTCACATCCATATCTGCAAAAGAGCCAGTCGGAGAAAAAGGCAGTGATCCTTATTTCCTCAAACAGAGGTCTGGCAGGTGGCTACAACGCAAACGTGGTGAAATTAGTCACGAAAGACGAGCGTTTTAGCAAAGAAAACACCATAATTTATGCAGTCGGGACGAAAGGAAGGGATTCTGTAGACCGTCTGGGATATGAAATTGCGGGAGATTATTCTGAGGCTATGAATGAACCGGTTTACAGTGATGCAACCGGTATTGGCAAGGAAGTTCTCAGCAAGTTTGCCCAAGGCGAAATCGGGGAGATTTATTTGGCATATACGATATTTAAAAATACTATCGTTCAAATTCCTACGATGACGAAACTTCTGCCGATTGATGCGGAAGATATTGCTTCTGAGTCGGAAGATGTGTCCGAAGACCCGGTTGACAGGATTACGCTGATGAATTATGAGCCGGAGCCAGAGGAGGCACTGGACGCCATCGTGCCAAAGTATATCAACAGCTTAATATACGGTGGGCTGGTGGAATCCCATGCCAGTGAGAACGGTGCGCGTATGCAGGCGATGGATTCTGCGACAAACAATGCTGAAGAGATGATTAGTGATTTGTCCCTGAAATACAATAGAGCCAGACAGGCGTCTATTACGCAGGAACTTACTGAGATTATTGCGGGTGCGTCCGCGATATCGTAATTATATATGTAAAGGAGTGAATGTATAAAAATGGCAGATTTAAATACAGGTAAACTCACTCAGATTATTGGTGCCGTTCTGGATATTAAGTTTTCAGAGGGCGAGCTTCCGGAGATTAATGATGCAATTAATGTACCATTGAAAGACGGAAAAAAGCTCGTAGTAGAGGTATCACAGCATCTGGGTGATGATACTGTCCGCTGTATCGCCATGGGACCTACGGATGGACTGGTCCGTGGAATGGAAGCTCAGGCAACTGGCGGCCCGATTACGGTTCCTGTCGGCGAACCGACACTTGGCCGTATGTTTAATGTGCTGGGTGAGCCGATTGATGAGAAACCGGCCCCGACAGGAGTGCAGTATGATCCAATCCACAGAAAGGCCCCAGCTTATGAAGAGCAGTCTACAGAGACTGAGATTCTGGAAACAGGTATCAAGGTCGTTGACCTTCTCTGCCCGTATCAGAAGGGTGGTAAAATCGGCCTGTTTGGCGGTGCCGGTGTAGGTAAAACGGTATTGATTCAGGAGCTGATTACCAATATTGCACAGGAGCACGGCGGGTATTCCGTATTTACTGGTGTAGGCGAGCGTACCCGTGAGGGTAATGACCTTTATTATGAAATGATAGAGTCAGGCGTTATTGATAAGACGACGATGGTGTTTGGCCAGATGAATGAGCCGCCTGGGGCACGTATGAGGGTCGGCCTTACCGGGCTTACGATGGCGGAGAATTTCCGTGACCGTTCCGGAAAGGATGTCCTTTTGTTTATCGACAATATTTTCCGTTTTACACAGGCCGGTTCTGAGGTGTCTGCGCTGCTTGGCCGTATGCCGAGTGCCGTAGGTTACCAGCCGACGCTGCAGACAGAGATGGGTGCTTTGCAGGAGCGTATCACTTCTACAAAGAAGGGTTCTATCACATCCGTACAGGCCGTATATGTGCCTGCCGATGACTTGACCGACCCTGCTCCGGCAAATACATTTGCGCATCTGGATGCGACGACCGTACTTTCCCGTTCGATTTCTGAGCTGGGTATCTATCCCGCTGTAGATCCGCTGGAGTCTACTTCCCGTATCCTTGACCCGCATATTGTCGGGGAGGATCATTACAAGACAGCCCGCGGTGTGCAGGAGATTTTGCAGAGGTATAAGGAGCTGCAGGATATCATTACTATCCTTGGTATGGATGAATTGTCAGAAGAAGACAAAATAGTCGTAAACAGGGCCAGAAAGATACAGAGATTCCTGTCCCAGCCGTTCCATGTAGCGGAGCAGTTTACAGGCCTTCCGGGGCAGTATGTGCCGCTGACTGAGACAATCCGCGGCTTCCAGGAGATTCTGGACGGTAAGCATGATGACATACCAGAGAACCATTTCTTGAATGCAGGAAATATTGATGACGTAGTAGCTAGAATGAAATCCAAGTAGAAAGGAGAGTTCGATGGCTGACAAAACGTTCAACCTGCAGATTATCTCTCCTACCCGCATCTTCTTTGATGGGGATGTAGATATGGTAGAAATGAAGACAACAGAGGGGGAGATTGGTGTGCTTGCCGGTCATATCCCACTGACTGCCATTCTGGAACCGGGTGTCTTGAAAATAAAGCAGGAAGATGGCACGAAAGAGGCTGCCCTGCATGACGGGTTCGTGGAGATTCGCAAAGACAGGGTGACTGTGCTTGCGGAATCCTGCGAGTGGCCGGATGAGATTAATGTGGAGCGCGCCAATGAAGCAAAAGAGCGTGCAGAAAACCGCATTAAGAGTGGCCGGAAGGATGTGGACATGCTTCGTGCAGAGCTTGCATTAAAGAAAGCACTTACAAGAATTGATCTTGCAGGCAGGAAATAAAAAGACCTCCGGGCTTTAAAAAGTCCGGAGGTCTTTTTCCAATTTTTGACTTGATTTTTTTTCTAAAAAAACATATAATATAAATGCCAGAAGATATTTTCTTCTCTGCATCTGCAGATATATGGTATAAGGAGCATACCATCGTTGGGCTGACAACGAAAAAACTTTGCATATACTGTAAGAAAGAGTTGCTTTCTCGGTCTGATGGAAGGTCAGAAACAGGGTGGCAAGCACCTAAATAAATCAGCTAATTTATACGCAATTTTGAGGTCTTGTACAAACAAGGCCTCTTTTGTTTGGAGGCAGTAAAATGATAATCCAACCTAAAGTACCTGATGCGAAATTGTTAGAATACATATATGATGCTGCGAGAAAATACAAAGAAATAATGGAAAAGCCTTTTTTGTTTACAGGTAAAAACAGAAATACCGGATATTTGTGGTTTGAATGTATATTCCAAAAGAAGCAATTTATGCATTTACTGGGAATCAAAAGCAAAAATTATACAGCAGAAGAATTTTTTGATATTTGTGATAGCTATATTGCTGGCCACGGAACCGGAATAACAATAAAAGACTGCACACCTTCAAGAAACCATAACAGGACAACTATTAATGAAAAAGCCAGTGTATGTTCCGAAATATTACAGATACACAATGCGAAATATCTAAAAATAGGGATGAATGATAAAGTATCACAATATGTGGATTTTTCCTATGCATATGGAGCAGATGTAACGCTAGGATTTCAGAAAAATGGAAAAGGATTAAGTTTTCCTATTACATTAATCCCGAAAAGCATTAACACTTTCACCACTAAAAATTACAGGATTCTATTTGTTTTTACAAAAAGCGAGAAAGCAAAAAAGTATAATAGTTTATATGCAGAGATTAAAAAAGGGCTGTTTGATGAATTATATTGCAACTTTCCGCAAGAACTGAAAAATCTTATTGATATGAGATTCAAATAGAAAATTGTGGGGAAAAATTTCTCTCTCTTATTTTTTGAATCTTCATATCAATTCGTCTTAAGTTACAGCAGGGGTTACTTTTCAGGCTTATGGATTCAGAACGAAGCCGGGGCACTTGCTATGCAGCAAGTGCCCCGACTTCATTTTGTGTGATAAGATTAGGAAAGATATTTCGAATAGTCTTCGGCTGTTGTCACGCCGTTTTTCCAATCGTCCATTTTCTTCATTGTGGTATCTAATGTGTCCTTGCAAATCTGAGGAAGGTCTTCACCCCAGGCTTTTGTAGCTTTCTTAAAACCTTTCTGGATAGCCTCTTTCATTTCCTCTGCTTTGTCTGTGTCCCCTCCGCTGAGTGCGATTGCCATGCTGACAAGCCTGTCAGATGTCTGCCCAACACCCCAGTAGCCGTCTTCAGCAATATCAGCCTTTGCCTTTGCGATGTCTTCCGGGCTTGCAAGACCTGCAGCTTTGCGGAATGTTTCGGCAAGATTGGTTCCATTTGCAAGGTCAAAAGTACCTTTCTGCTTATTTAATAATTTCTCAACAAGACCCTGCATAGATGAAATGCGGTTCTGCTGGTCAGCTTTTAACCTTTTTACTACAGCATCCCTGTTATAAATCTGGTTTGTGCTGCTTTTCTTATCGTCTTTAGATTTCTCAAATACAGCAGCCTCGTCGGTTTTTGTTTTGCTCTTCTCATCAGCGGCAGCAGATGTCTCAGCCTTTGATGTAGTTGAAGTAGCAGTTTCAGTTGCATATGTGTTTACATTGTTGTTGACTGTCATGTTATCCATCATGAAAGAACCTCCTTTTTCATATTAAATATTTTCTTTCCTTATCTTCTGGTTCATCCTTGAACCTTTCCTGCGTCTTGTCACATTCTCTATTTTGTACTAAATATATCGACCGCTTTGCAGAAGCACTTAACCTGTTTGGAAAAAATAGTTATTTATTTTTCAGGAATTTTTGTCTGGCAAAGCAGGGTTTCATATTCAGGATATTTTTCCTGTGCCGTCTTACAGGCAATATTTGCAAGTATCTCATCTTGATACAATCCATAGATGGTAGGGCCGCTTCCACTCATCAATGAGCCGATAGCCCCATTCTGCAGAAAGAAATCTTTTATCTCCGGAAGTTCTGGGTGTTCCGGAAAAGCAACCGTTTCAAGCACATTTGAGAGAGTTTTGGCAAGCCCTATGACATCCCGGCGGTTAATTGCGTCTGCTGCACCCACGGTATTAGGGTGGTAAGCCAGACGCTTCCAATGCAGGTTCTGATAGACATATGCAGTGCTAATTGAAAAATCAGGCTTGATCAAAAGAACCCAAAGCGGCGGAAGGTCAGGAAGAGGCGTTAGTTTTTCCCCGATACCTTCAGATAACATGGTTCCCTGCCTGATGCAGAAAGGGACATCTGCGCCAAGAGAGACACCCAGTTCGCACAGCTCATCTTTTGTGAGGGAAAGCCCACATAGATGATTTATGCCCAGAAGGGTGGCTGCACAGTCCGCACTGCCTCCTGCGAGCCCGGCAGCGGCAGGAATATTTTTTTTCAGATGAATCTGAAAGCCAAAAGGAAGCTGATATTGTTTTTGCAGCAATTTAGCAGCTTTATAGATTAAGTTTTCTTCGACGTTTATTGGTTCAGGTAATTCCTTGTCCATAGTCAGTTCTATTTTTGGAGAACCGGTGTGTGCAATGGACAATTCATCACAAAGGTCAATGGTCTGCATAATCATGCGGAGTTCATGGTAGCCGTCTGGTTTTTCGCCGATGACATCTAATGTAAGATTAATCTTTGCGGGTGCTTTGATGGTAACTTTATTTAACATATTACCCCCCATTTCTTCACTTTTTTTCCTGATATGAATCATATTTATTCCCTGTCTTTCTTACTTGTGAATGTTTTCACAGATTGGAAAACATCAATAAACAATTTTAACTAATTATAATTCCAAACTCATTATTAGGCAAGTAACATTTGGAAAATAGGGGTAGTAATAAATATATACTAAAAATTGATTTCCGTGTTGTTACTCTGGCACGATTTGACAAGACAGGCAATTGCAGTTATTATTAGAAAAGCATTTCGCATTAAAGATGGATGCCTGTAGAAAGAATAGGTTTGTACTTGCACTGTTTGTGCAGGCCTTTAAAAATAAGAGATAAACGGTGCAGAAAAGAGGAATAAATGAAAGCAGTAAAAAAACTATTTGCATTATTTTTATGTGCAGCGCTTATCGTTTCGTTTGCCCCACAGACGAATGCAAAAGCTGCAGTAAAGACACAGAAGGAGACGTTATTGGTTGGTGAGGTGGTAAATTACACTCCGCTTCTCGGAACTCTGAAATCTGCCTCCAGCAGTAAGAAATCTGTTGCGACAGTAAAAAAGAGTGCTGGAAAGGCAGTCGTGACGGCAAAAAAGGCAGGAACAGCTACCATTACGATTAAGAGTACAAGAGGCACAAATAAAATAAAGCTGACGATAAAGAAAGCTGATTTTACCTGCGGTTTAAAAGTGCTTCCGGATGGATATGTGCTTTTATCCGTAAAGAATAATACATCTGTCTATGTTGATTCTGCAACGATTGCTTATACTTTAAGGACGCCGGAAGGGGAGACAATTGCACAGAGTACACGCACTGTCAGCGATTTAATGCCGAAAAAGACAGCATATGAAAAGATTTCTTATAATGATTATTCCTTTACTGTCAGCACGGAAAACTCTTCCGCTGCCTATGCAGGCGGAAACAGGAGCCTTTCTGCAAAATATAAATCAAGGGTTTCTACCACCAAAGCCACTGTGACAGATGAAACAGACGGCAAGATTACCTTAAAGGTGCAGAATACATATAGCGGTGCGGTCCGTGGGACGATTGATGTTTTATATTATGATGAACAGGGAAATGTTATCTATTACAATTATTATTATGTATCAATGAAAGGGAACGATATTGTTTCTAATACGGTGAATGCCCCGAACAATGGATATGCATCGTATAAACTGATAGTACGTACTTACAGTAAGACATATTAGCGTAAAGATAAAATTTCTCAAGGGCTGTGCAAAATACTTTGTTTTATGTTTTGATAGTTAAAATGAAAGCCCCCCTGCACTTGGTGGTTTTAAGTGCAGGGGGGCTTTTGAATATATAGAACAGTTCTCGCCGTGTGGTGGTTACCAATAAAAATGCATGGAAGCGCAGTGCAGCCTTACGCATGGTTTCAATTATGAAACTGTTTGTGCCGGCGGAGCCTGTATGTCTGAAAGTATGTTAATATACTTAGGGATTTACTACAAAACACAATACATTTTTTTCTAATTGGTCTATTGTAACCATTACAGTGTCTCCGTCTTTTGTTTTACAGAAAATATCAAAGGTGTCCCTGCTGCAATTTTCTGTTACCATAAGCCCTGTTGAAAACGCAAAAGAATCTTCGACATCCCCTAAGTTCAGGTATTTTTTTACAAAATCACCTGCGATTGCGGCGCATTCCGGTTTCATTTTCTTTTCTAATTCGCTGAATTGGGCATCCTCATAATTGTGATGTTCGCCGTTTTTATCATAGAAATCGGCATATGAGAATACCTGTCCGGTAACGCTGTTAATGAGGAGGGAATATTTATGCTCCGCTGTGCCCTCTACATCCACGGCATAGCATCGGATGCCATTATTATTCTTGCCTGCTGGGATTACCTCTTCGTTTGTTCCCCCGTCAGAGGTCTCTTCTGATAAAAGGTATGTGTCATCATCCGCGGGAGTGTTTTTTTGAAGTGAAATTTCAATATTTTTTCCAATATTATTCTGGTTTGTGTATGCCTGAATAGATTTGATGGCAATTCCTACCACTTCCTCAATCGTCAGATCAGCGTCCGATTCTTTTTCGGTCTCTGACATATAATAGGTAATCTGTCGGTTGTCCCACAATATTTTAAAACTATCCCCCTTCTCCTCTTTGATTTCTGCCCCCTCTGGGAGACGGATCCCCTGCTTTGTCTTAAGAGGCTCTTTCTCGTCGTTCTTTTCCTGCAGATTTGCTGTTTCATCAACCAGTTCTGAAAAATCCCCACTCTTTTTCTCTGTTGTAACCAATTTTTCTGTCTTGGCATCAGAGATTTTCTGTGATAAGATTCCTGTGCCCCCAAGAATCATTCCACTTGCCAGAGCTAGTGTCATTAGCGTATAACGTTTTTTTCTCATAGTCATCCTTCCTTTCTGCTTAGAAACTGTAGGGAAATAACTGACGCATCTTGCATCATTTTTTTCTACAGTTCATTATATATTTTCCTGCGACTTCTACATCATACGCGGCCACGGTAATGCTTCTTTAATAAAAAGGTAATCAACAGATAAAATTTATGGAAAATAGATAATTACTTCAGTCCCTTTCCCCTCCTCTGAATGAAAAACCATTTCTGCACTGTGCAGGACGGCTATCTGACGGCATAGGGAAAGCCCAAGCCCCGTCCGCCCCTCCGAGCGGTTTCTCCCCTTGTCTATCCTGTAAAATGGCTCTGTTATCTTATCTATCTCATTTTGGGGGATTCCACAGCCATTGTCTTTCACAATTAGATGGAATTTTTCGTCGGCATATTCTGCCGATACAATGACTTTTCCGCCTTTCTGGCAGGCGCAGATTCCGTTGTGGATTAGATTATAAAGGAGGCTCTGGAGCAGGCTTTCGTTTCCATAAATGTTTTCCGTATCATTGTAAAAATCCAGCGATACGCAGCAGCTTTCCGCCTTCTGTCCGAGAGATTTGCGGA
The DNA here is from genome assembly GCA_003611745.1 of bacterium D16-36. Lineage (GTDB taxonomy): Bacteria > Bacillota > Clostridia > Lachnospirales > Lachnospiraceae > Butyribacter. Next base: position 45,425 of record RAYF01000048.1, read on the forward strand.
TGCCTGCAAAAAGTCTTTGAACTGGCACATGCTCCATTGCAATTCTTTTTTTCCGTATTTCTGCCATATCAAGTAATGTATAGGACAGATGCAGAAGCCTAGAGCTTTCATCCATAATAAATTCCATACACTCTTCTACTTCCTGTGCCGGCACGTTAGCTTTCTGAATATATTCTGCAAAACCATAAATGCTGGTAATAGGGCTTTTTAGTTCATGTGCAAAATTATCCACGAAATCCTGCTTTGCCTGCGCATCTCTTTGAATAACAAAAATATTGTTTTCAATTTTTTCTGCCATGTTATTAAAATGGCTTCCCAGAACAGCAATATCATCAGAACCCTTCACGTTAACCCTTGCAGTTAAATTTCCGGCACCCATCTCGTCAACTGTCTGTGTCAGTTCCTGTATCGGCCTCATTATCCTTGCCAGTAAAATATACAGCGGTACCGCCAGCCCGGTAGAGAACCCTAGGCTGACCAGCAGGTATTTCCGTTCCAGTTGTGTCCAGGCCTTATCCAGTTCGGATAAGGCCTTTTCATATTGGAGGCAGTATTTTCCCTGATTCTGGTACAGTATGCTCCGAATCTGTATAGTTCTTTTTCCGTCTGTGCTCAATATGTTAATCTGTGTTTCCTCATCCGGTATGCTGTTGTTCAATGGATTGTTTTCATCGGCAGGATAGACGCATGTTCCATCCACCCAGAGCATTAGGCGTATTTTCTGGTCTTCATAATATTTTTCATATATTTCAAGGATATTCGGCACTGTTATTTTATTCAGGCGTTTCTGTCCAGCAAGTGTTTTCAAGTTTCGCAATATGCCTGCGAAAATCATATTATATTCAGATTCTGCTTTCTTCTGCTCTGAGGATAGATTCTTTCGGTATGTCATATCAAATACAAGATACATGCCGGAATTTAGAAGGACTACAAAAAGAAATATTGTGGTAAGGTATATTTTCTGCCAAAGTTTCATGTTAAGCCTCCAAGCGGTATCCCAACTTTGTGATTGTCTTAATCATATGTTCAAGCCCAAGTTTTTTTCTAAGCTTCTGGACGTGGACGTCGACAGTCTTCGTCTCCCCCTCATAGTCATATCCCCATGCCAGCTCCAATAATTTTTCCCGTGACAGTGCAATATTTTTATTTCTTATAAAAACTTCTAACAGATTGTATTCCTGCGGGGTCAGTGCGACCTCATGCCCGTTCATCTCCACTGTTCTTTTGTTTAGGTCTACATGTACACTGCCTAGCCGGACATCCTCATCTCTCTGGCTTCTCCTGAGGATTACATTTACCCTTGCCAGAAGTTCAAGCATTTCAAAGGGTTTTACAATGTAGTCTTCCGCCCCCAGCGACAGCCCCAGCAGTTTATCCTTCAATTCCCCTTTGGCAGTCACAAATATGACAGGGGTGCCCTGTACCTTTTCTATCAGGGTAAATCCCGACATACCTGACAGCATTACATCTAACAGGATTAAATCGTACTGGCTCTCTGAAATTTTTTGTGCAGCCTGTTCCCCGTCAAAACAGCAGACACATTCATGTCCTGCCAGTTTTAGGTTTCTCCGAATCAGTTCATTTATGTGCCTGTCGTCCTCTACTACTAATATTTTAGCCATTCTTTTTCCTCCCTATAATATTATATAGTAAACGAAAAAAACGCTTGCGTTTTGCTTCGTTTGCAGCGCCGGGTACACGCTGCAAAGCAGCAGACTGCCTATGTGTATCCGTGCGCATTCATTATAGTAAACGCATGTATTTTATGCGTTTACTATAACAGCAAAAAGTAATGAAATGGTAAAAGGGGGCTTTAAAGCTTACGTGCTTTCAGGTATGCCGCCGCAGGCGGCACAAACAATTATTGAAAAATGTAGCTCCTACATTTTTCTGGGTGCGTCAGCAACTCTTTGGCGGTGCACTTAACCTCTGCCCGGCTATTTCATAAAACTGCCTGACCCATTCGGGGTAAGACTGGAACCTGTCAGGGGAGAGGATTTCTTTTAAACGCCGCCTGCCGACACGCCTGTCCATAACTGCAAGAATTTTGATAATGTAATTATCGCTTTCCAGTGCAGCTTCTATAGGCATCTGGATAAATTCTAATGCTGCATTTAGAAAGTCCATCTCGTAGTATGTTTTGTTTAAATCCCATTTTTCTTTTAATTCATTGCTGTGATAGTCCCAACTGCCTGTCTTCTCCCATTGCTGATGGACGTCGGCTTCCTGCCGGTACATTTCAGTCCATGAAAAGCAGACCAGTTCCCTGCCGTCCAAGCATATTGCTGCCCTGCCATATGCGTTGTGCACCTGATGGTATCTTGTCAAAAAATATGATATCCTGCCCCGCAGTTCACCACACAGCAGCTGGGTTAATTGTTTGTTTAGCCCTGCCCAAGATTTGTAGTGGTTCATGTTCCCTCCCTATATTGTCAAGTGATTTTCCTTAAAAAATCAAGGAATTTATAGTTACATATCTCAGATGAATGAGCC
>RAYF01000049.1 GCA_003611745.1 bacterium D16-36
ATACTCATAATAGATATATAGTCTATTATCCTATTTTTGACCAAATCAGTCGAGGTACATGCTATCTACCGTTTACAGCAAATCAAGTCATCTCCCCTATCTGCTGCCATCTTCCCACCCCTAAAAAACAGCACAAAAAAATACCCAGTTTCCTTGATTTTACTGGATATCCTCGAACTTCCTAAATATTTTATATATTTTAAATTATTATTTTATAAAGTTTATAAAAATTTTATAATTGTGACTTATAAGTACAGTATATTAAAGCTTTTCCGCGCCATCTACCTCCGCAACATCAATTCTACCGAACCCTAATTATTTTTTATCTCATCCAACATAATAACACATCGATTGCACTTTTACTATAAGCAAACAATCACTAATTTCCGTTATTTTTCTTGGATATTTTGCAGATTTTCCCCAAAAAAACAGATATTTTTCATTTTTTTGAGTAAAATCACCGAATACCAAACCGAACACACTCTACTTCAATAACTCTAAGTAATCTCTTGGCAATATCGCCTTTATTTCTGACACTTTATAATCATTTAGATTTCTCGTTACAATATATTCTGCTCCATATGCCTTTGCACACTCCATCTGTAAGCAATCCTCAAAATCCGAAAAATCTTCATTTTGAAGTCCTGATATTAATTTACTCTTATCAATTCCCTCAACATCAAAAATTGAACAAAGATTAGATAGTATCTCCCTGCGTTCCTTTGCATTATAATCCTTCCTTAATATAAAGAACATATTTGAAACAGAATGGGCTGTAATACATCCTTCAACCTTACCATCTACACAGACAGAAACTATATTAGATGCATCCTCATAAAATGGATCTCTTGTAAGAAGATAATCAAGTAATATATTGGTATCAATCAGAATCCTATTTACCATACTTTTCCTCCCTATAAGAAGCCAGTTCCGCATCATAATCTACAACAGTTCCTTTCTTGCGTAACTGCTCCAACCTTGCAAATGCACTTTCTCTTTTTGAATGATTATCATTATATAAGCCATTTACCCCCTGCATAATCTGTAGTACAAAACCTACTTTGTCTTCTGGCAACCTTTCTAATTCCCTCATTGCACTCTGTCTTAAAACTGTCATAAAAGCACCTCTTTTCACACAGATTATTCTTAATCATAATAATTTCGCTGTAACCACTCACATTTCAATATCAATCATCACAATTAGAACATCTGTATTAATTACCAAAAATCCAGCAAACAAATGAGTACAGAAGGATTTTCCAACTGTACTCATTAACTTTCGTTGTTTAAAAAAACACTTACTTAACTTATCCCAGCGTAACATAACTTAACACAACGCATCCTAACACAACTAAGCATAGCGAAACGAAACCTAAAGTGCCTAGCCTAAGATAAATAGCATCCTCGAACCGTCCAAAGTTTAGGATGCTATTCTAAAACATTCTACTGAGGGCAATCGGATATTGCATCCGATAAACCTTTCTGATTAGATTATACACTAGGGCTGCTTGATTTTCAAGTGGCTCTTTGAATGTTTTCACTCCAATTCTTCCACCGTAATACACTTCACCTCCCTAAACTGCCTTAACTGCTTATCATTAGTAAGGAATAAATCACATCCCGTTATACAGGCTGTAGCCAATTGTAAAGCATCCATAGCCTTAAAATACCTATACTCTGCCCTAATCTGCGCTGCTTTGTCTGCTATAGTTTTATCAATGCTGACAATATTAATATCTAGCACATTCATTAATCGTTCAAAAGAAACAATATACTCATGTTGCCCAGTCCGATAAGGAAATACTTTATATTCTTCAACTGTAATCACAGAAGTAATCATCCTTATATCACCCTTATAACTACTCTTGAAAAAATCCTTTGCCTTATCTGCATAATCAGGATTTCCCACACTGCCTTCGATATAATATATAAATGGAGCTGTATCTATAAACACCTTTTTATAATCTGTCATTTTCTCGCATCTCCTTCATATATCCATCAACATCCTGCCCTCTTTCACTTGGTATTACAAAACTATCCCAGTCAACTTCCTTTTTTATCTTCTCTCTTGGATAATCAAGCAGTGTAACAACAACTTCCACACCTTCATAATCCTGTAAATCTTCATTTTCAACAACAACTGTATTACCTTTTATCACTCCTTTAACTGCCGCTAACATCCCTGTTCCCTCCTGTCCATTTTAGTGTTTAACTTTATTGGCTATATTATAACACCGATTCCGCTGTCTTACCACATATAAAAAATCCAATCCTATCCTCCATGAAACAACAATCTATCCAACTGATACCTGCAATACGCCACAAACTCATTATGTAATTCAATACATAGTATAAAACAAGGTGTTTGTCTATCCGTTGCCATCAGATGGATCCTCCGTAACATCAACTGTTTTATCAGAAAATAATTCATTCCTGAAATATTCCTCCATAGCTTCTTCCTGTTCTTTTTCACAATCACAAAGGCAAAATCTGCATTTATGCAACTCTTCCCTTTTCCCATCAATCATTATAATATACACTTTGTAATGCTTATATAATGTTCCTATGACTAAAAATTCTATTTCAGCATGAAGCAAAAAACGAACATCTTTTATATCTATTAGATTTTCTTCTAACATTGTATTTGCATAATGCGATATTTCTTCTTTTATGCAATCTGGTACTGGCTGCTTGCGTTCATCTGAAATCATATCAAGTATGATTTTTGCTCCATCATGGCTTTTTGTTATCAGTGCATCCCCCGGATGGGATGGTGGATTCAAGTCTATTGATACTGCAAATTTAAAATCATCAAATTTATACTTACTGCTAAAATCCGATCTTAATTCTGATTCAGCTTCATAAAATTCACCATTACGGTTAATTTCTCTTTTATATCCACATTCTGCCGCCATTAATAACAAATCATTGACTGTTTCAATTTCCATTTTCTTTCTACACTTAAAAAACTGTGAAATATTTGTTTTTGTGATAAACCTCCTTAATTTCTCTATAGAACAACAATAATTATTGACCGTTCTTTCACATGCACCCACATAAATTACTGTTTCATAATAAATATTCCCATTCAGGACAAAGAAATCAACGTGTCTTTTTTCTGCTTTATTTAATGTTACCCTGTAGTATATATTTGGCTTTATGCTTTTTAACGGATAATCCCCTTGTATATCTAATACAATAAATCTACGCTTTCCCATTATTCTGATTCCTCCACTTCCAATTATCCCCTATCCCCCGTTACTCCCCAACTTTCCTAAACTCATAGCCAATTAGCCGTATCGCCCTTGGCGAATTCCTCTTTACCACAATCTGCCCATCCGCTTCCAGCCTCTGGAGATAATAGAATACCGTGCCAGATGATGCCAGCCCCGTCCCTGCACAGATATCCCTTATGCTTGGCGCATAGCCATTTTCCATAAAATATCCCACAATGCACTGGTAAACCTTATCAATTGTACTGGTTCCATTTGTTTTTATCCCGTCCATAACTGCTCCTTTCCTGTATGAGTTTCTTCCTTATATAATAATATAATAGTTTCCCATCACAGCAGCTTGATATGGTTCTGCCTATCTGCCTGCCTTTAAAATACCAGCATACTTATAAAATGTACTAACCGCTATGCCTTGTAACTTTGCAAACTGTACAACGGTAATACTTCCATATTCCCCAGACTGGAACTTGCTATATTCCCTGGCAAACTCCTTTGGTACGCCAGTAGCAGGCCTGCCCAATTTCTTTCCCTTTGCCCTTGCCATATCAAGCCCCTGCATAACCCTGTCATGTATCTTCTCTTTTTCCTGCTGTGCTATATGGGCTTTTAAAGTAACGAAGATATCTATAATCATTTTTGACAAGCTGTCATCATTCATCTTTTCCCAATCGTTCAGAAACGGGACATCCAAAGCAACAACACGGATTCCTCTTGACTGCAAATCCTTAATTTCCACAATCACATCATCCGCATTTCTTCCCAGACGGTCTATATCTGATACAACCAATACATCGCCATTCCTGAGTTGTTTCTTCATGCTATGGTAATTTGGCCTGTTTTCCGCTTTTGTCCCACCTGTAATAATATCTGAGATAAATTCATCAATCCCAAATCCATTATTTATGGAATACTCTGTAATTGCCTGCTTCTGTCTGTCCAACTTCTGGTTTTTGTGGTTTGTTGATATCCTCATGTAGGCAAATATTTTATTTTCCATCCGCATCCCTCCACAAAATCCATGGCTATTTTCATGTATGGTTTTTGCACCATATTCCAAGAGAAACAGCCCTAAATTTCCCCTACACAAAAACAAATGTTTTTATGTAATGTTTCCCCATACAAATCCACAGGTATTTTTCCAGCCCACGCCGCTACAGATAATCCGAGTACCTAATCTTCACTGCCTCAAGAAAATACCTCACATATTCACAGCACATAATCTCTGACACACTGTAGCACCTGCATTCCCCCAGCCTGTCACTCTGGCTGCCATAATCATAGACGCTTACTGCCCTGTCTGTGTATAGGGCAAAAGCAAGCCTGGTAACTTTCCTACTGCTGTCTGTCTGCCAGCCCCCATGCAGGCATCCCGTGTTGATGCACCCCGTGCCAAAATCATAGATATCATGGATGTGCCCCCTTGTATTCCCATCAACCCCAAGGCAGTATACCAGTGCTTTATGGTGCGGATCACTGCATCCGCATTTATTAAGATAATGGCTGTAAAATTTCTTATGCTGCGCATCCCTGAAAATCCCTTCATTATCTGCCATACTGTTTCCCCTTCCCTTTATTCCTGCATCTTCCCCAAAACCATCCCAAGCCTGCAAGCCATTTTATATATTGGATTCCTAGCAATTTTCCGTTTCCTCTCTTCCTCTATCCTTACTTTGCGTTCCATCCTGTCCATATAAGCAAGCGTTTTATCCGTCTCAACATAATCTACCATCTGTGACGGCGTAAGGCTTTCATATGGCGTTTTCAAGTTCGTGTCGATAACTTCTGTCCCATCGGCACATGGGATGATCCTGAAATTAAACATACTGCCTCCCCTTTCTGATATGGCAGCCAGTACATTTCTGACTGCCATGCCTTAAATTTCCACAACGGTTACACTGCCATCTTCTGCCCATGGAAAAATGCGCCATAATGCTTTGCTATTTCATCCAGCCTTTTCCTTACCGCTTCTTTCCTTGCTGAGCCGCTCCCTGCCGCATCATTATAGACACTGCTGATGGATGCCGATTTCTTCCCTGCAAAGAACGTGGCAAACCATTCCGCAAACTGTTTATCCGACACCCCGTCCTCAATGGATCTCCATACAACAGGCACAATACTTACCATGTGCGTCCTTGTAAGGATCCGCTTCGCAACCTTTTTATCCTCTATCATCCCATGCACCGCAAGGATCCTGTCATAGATTTCAAGCAGCTGCACCTGCTCTTCTTCCGTGACCTCCATTTCTGCCATAAGCGGGCGGATATACTTTGTTTCCAGTGACGGCTCTTTCCCGTGGAGGACTGCATAGGATTTTACTACGATATCCTCATGGGTATAGCGCTCAAATGCCTTTTCTGTCAGTGCTGACTTAAATAAGGCATGTTTCCCTATTTCCCTGATGGCATCCCCGGACTTTGCCTTTACCCGGCTCAGCTCTATGGCAGACAGCGGCTTTCCATTGTTCAGGCGGAAAAACATTTCCGATATCTCATCATCCGTTATCCCGTCAAAGTAATATACCGTCAGGGGATAGGCATTCAATTCATCCTGAAGTGATTCTTCCATTTCGTCAAAATGGAGCGTATTAATGTCTACCATATCCATTGTCCCATCTTCATTTTCCACGTCCACCTCCGGTATCCCTTCCAACTCAAACTTCCCACTGATAAAATCAACAATGGCATTCGTGCGCTGTTTCCCATCCAGCATGTCATAACATCCACCGCCTTTCACCGCATAAAACGGCGGTATGGGATAGCCCGTAAGCATGGAATGTATTAAGAGCGATTTCCTCTGCACATCCCATACAAGCCCACGCTGTACCGCATTGTCAAACTTGATCTCCCCCCTCTGCACCATTCTGCATAACTGCCTTGCATTCCATTCCAGCTTTGCCTGTTTCAACATCTTTTTTACCTCCGTAATATAAAATTAATCACCCAAAAAACTTGTCCAGCAGAACCTTTATCACTGCCCTTTTTAACTCATTGGTATATTCCGACAGGTCAACTGTAATATCCGCACATGCCTCCATCCTTGCATCTTCCGCATCATGGAAACCTGCCACGATGCTGTATGAGATTGGCTTCCCTGCCTCAAACACAACAGAAAGGTAAGTGTAGTCCATTACAACAGATTTGCCACTCCATTGGATTCTGTGCCTTTTAAGCTCTGGATGTTCCATATACCATTTTTCCCACTTTCCAGCATACTGTGACTTTGCCACCCCAACCGCTTTATCCACTTCCTCTTTCAGTTCTTCAGACATATCACAGATATCAATGGACACACTCATGTAGTCTTCATCAAATGTAAGGCTGCCAAGCTCAATGCACCCGATATCCACCGTCTCCTTTCTCGCTTTCCATTTCACCATGTTAAAAACCATCCTTTCTTTATGTAATGTAAAATTAAATCCCTTCCCATGGCATTACTGCCAAAAGACAGGCGGAGGACTGAACCTCCCACGGCTTAACCGCCACCTGCTGTTAAAATCCCTATGCCTGCCTATGTACTTTCTTTGGCCTGTCCTCTGCCCACTTGACAGAACCGCCTGCAAAGTTAGCCTTTGGCATGTATATCCTGCTCCTGCCTACCTTAGTCACTACGCCGTCCTTTGTCTTGACCGCAAAATTTGCTTTTACCCTCAGCATCACAATCACCCCCTTTCTGTAGATGATTTAGTGGTGTTACTGTTGCCAGCGCGCTAACTGATCCTTAACGGCCTTACAACTGTTGTCTTAAATAAAACGGATGTATCAATGCCCTCCGTATCCACTACAGCCCTTATCTGGGGAATATTGAGGAATTCCAATACTTTTTCCTTTATTGCCGTTTCCCTCTCCATCTCTTTATAGGAAATGGAGTAGCCGTAGCCAATATACTTTGTCTGCCCGGTTTCATCCATGAAATCTTTCACTGTCTGCTCCAACGGCTTCAGCTTTTCATCTGCCTTCTTCTTGATGCTCTTGTAATTTTTGATCGTCACCACATTTTTATTTAACTCTTCTACGTTTATACACATCCCTTTGTCCTCCTTATAATATAATCCACAGCCGCAAGGGAATCTTCTGGGCTATCCCTCTCCTTTTCTGATACCGTCACCAGTATATTGCCCTTGCTTTATGGGTGCTTTCGGCTTGCCCGGCTGTTTACTGCTTATTGGAATGTATCTATCCCGACGCTCTGTTGTGGGCGTTTCGTCTTAATTTTCAAAGACTCGTCAGGGGATTTAATCTATTACAGTTGTAAAGTAATTATCAATTACGATTTTATCACCCGGTTTAATTGTGCTTGCACTTACACATTTACAACCTCTTGGAGAGTTATCTTTTTTCGAGAATGTCGAAACACCTTTGTTGATCAAATCCTGAACCTCTTTCATCGTGATTGTTCTAATTTTTGCCATACCACGTTACCTCACCTTCATGTATCTTATTTCAACCTTTGCATTTCTTTGCTTAATTAACTAACTCGTAATTCATATTCGTTACTATCCAAGAATACAGCTTCTTCATTACGGTTATCAGTGATTAGAACAAAAGTTGTTCCATCATAATGAATATCTCTAATATTCCAAAAAGTGTCATAAAGCCTTTTGAAATTACTGCCTTTAAAGAATACCTCTATAATCATTTATCTCATTACCTCACTTTCATGTTGTTATCTTTATTACTCTTTGGCTTGCCATCGTCAGACTGTAGGTTGCCATCCTGTCCAGTGACGGTCATTGCTGACCGTTTCGGCTTTATGCTGTTATCCTTTCTAAAATCGGCAATGCCTTTTCTGCAAACATCTGTTTTCTTTTCATCATTGAGGTTTTAGCAACCCTATTCAACGTGCTTTTTGCAGATTTTACGCTTTTTACTCCTGAGCCTGCCGCCTTGTTCAAAATAGTAACCTCTTCTTTGTTTAATTTGATTGCTTTTAATGTTGAAGTGTTTACATCGTGGCAATTCTTGTCATCTGGTCTTATTGACTGACAAATTGGGATATATTCACCAAGCCCGCCGATGTTCCAAACCTCAAACCCTGCTGGGATTTTTTCCACTACCTCAAAAATATAAGTTGTTCCGTATCCATTATCATGTTTGATTGTCATTTCGTTTTCCTCCTGTGGTTTATTTCTATATTTGGTTTGTTGCTTTGTTTGATGTTGTGATTGTATTATACACTTATAATAAGTGCATGTCTATTGGCATAATATACAAAATATACACTTGTTTTTTGTGCATAGCATACACTTTTTACAAGTGTATGCTTATACATTTATATCCTTCTACTGCCACACTTGATATAAGTGTATAAGTATGCTATACTATATAAAAGGAGGTTTTCAAAATGTTAAAATACAAAATAGATATATTAGAGGCTCTTAAAGAAAAAGGTTATACTTCTTATAAAATAAGAAAAGATAAGCTCATAGGGGAAGCTCAACTGACCAAAATAAGGCACGGAGAAATTGCCAGTAAAGAAACTTTAAATACTATATGTAAACTTTTAAATTGCCAACCTGGTGATATATTAGAATATATAGAAGAATGATCCCAATATAAAATAATCCTCTTGCATGCACTTGTTATAAGTGTGCATCATGCACAAGAAACAAGTGTATTTTTTGTGCAATTCTTATCTTGATATACACTTATTATAGGTGTATAATCATCCCATCAAACAAATCAATCACACAGCAAAGCACCTTGATAATTGAATAGACTTTACACTCCAAGCGTGATATAATACAGATACTTTATAAAGTACCACCACCACAAAGGAGCGTGATAATATGACAGACAATGAGTTATTACTTGCCATATCTGATATGATGGATAAGAAGTTGAATCATATAACCAAGGATGTACAGGAAGTCAAAAAAGATATTAAGGTACTAAAAACCGAAGTTGAGAATATTGATATCAGGGTGAAAAACATTGAACTAAATCAAGAAACCAAGGTTTTGCCACGATTGAATACTATAGAATCTTGTTATACTTCAACTTATGACAGATATAAGGACAGCGTTGAAGATTACGAAGCTATTAAACAAGATGTATCTATTATGAAAAAAGTAATCCAAGAACACAGTATTAAGCTACAGAACATATCATAACAACAATTACATATTATATCACCCCTAAAGAGTGTAAAGCCTATTCAGTTATTAAGGCTTTGCACTTTTTTTGATGGGAGGTTATGTCTTATGGAATATTTCAAGAGTGTATCAAATTTATCAGAGCTAAGAAAACAGTACAAGGAGCTTTTAAAGAAACACCACCCAGATAACGGCGGTGATGTTGCTGACATGCAGGGAATCAATTCAGAATATGACAGCCTGTTCAAGAAACTGAAAGAGAAACACGACAGCAAAGGCGCGGACAGTAACAAGGCATCATTTGGCAACATGCAATACGACTTTGCAGAGGATGAAAAGCTACGTGAAATGCTCAACAAAATAATCGGGTTCAATGGCATCACACTGGAAGTCATAGGCAACTGGCTATGGGCATTTGATTCTTATGATTATAGGAAGGAACTGAAAGGGCTTGGCTTCAAGTATGCAAAGAATAAAAAAGCTTGGTACTGGCACAGTGATGCCTTTCGCAAGAAGAGCCGTAAATCACTCAGCATGGATGATATCAGAAGCTACTACGGCAGTACAGAAGTCAGGGCACAAAGGGAACTGCTTGAGGCGTAAAAAATAAGGGTGTAACCGTTAAATGGCTGCACCCAAGTATACAGAGAAAGAAAGGAAGATATATTATGACATATTCAGAATTTTATAAGATATTTGAAGAATATTTTACCAAAGAGCAAATTTCTGCCATACAGAAAGAAGCATTTCTACATTATGAGGATGCCCATGGCCATAAACCTACAGGAAAGTCTCAAAGACAAATAGCATACAGTTTTATGTTTGATATGCTGTATAACATGGAAATTCAAGAATGCATTGATTATTTTGAATCACTATTCAGAAAGCCACACTATATCACTGTCGAGTTTTGGGACAGTTTAGAATACTGCCAGTTATAGAATCAGTGTCAGCAGATGGAAAGGAAAATATATCATGAAAAATATGGAATCAGAAAACTTTTTGAACCAGAAGATGATAAATGATGAGGCAGAAGCAAAGTATATTACTTATGGGGAACTTACACAAAAAGTTGGGACTATGCTTTTATGTAATGAAATTGACGAACGCTATAGGAATTTTATTGATACGAAGTACAAGCATAGTAATGAAATATCCCAAGAAGAAATCAATCTTCTGTTAAATACCTACCAGTGGTACATCATCACCAACGAAGCGGCAGAATACTTACAAAAGGAAACAGACGAAGCTGTATATTATGATAAGGAACTTAATGTGTATGCTTGGGGAATCGGAACTGATGATATGAATACTGATTGGAGAAACGAACCTTCAACAGTGAAAGCAGAATAAGGATATATGAATACTTTTAGTTAAGAAAGGATGGTAAAAGTTATGAAGAAATCAATTAAAACAATCAGGGCTATGATGGCTGTAGGAGTTATGCTTGTGGGTACTTTTTGGCTGGGCAGTGTAGTATCTAACCAGACTGTAGATGCACAAAAGGAAACGGAAGCAAAAGGAATGGCACAGCCTAAGGAATCTTGCCCAGAAAAAAGGATCATGTCTGGAAATTACTATGACTACATGGTTATTGAGACTGTGGATGGGAATGAGTGGTTACTGGATGATGCTGAGGGCAGTAAATATATTGAATATGGTACTGCTGTGTTTGAAGATGGTGAGTTAGTACAAGTTGTATTTGATACGAAGGGAACTGAGGCGGTGACGGATGATGAAACTGTGGAAGTAAGGAGCATTAATTAGAGGGATAAGTAGTGTAAAGATAAGTATTAGATGGTTTTTGCTAGTATTTGTGTAATGTAGCTCAAAATATTGAAAGCCTATACCAATATCAAAGGTCAGGCTTTCTTTTTTTGTATTTATTGTGGTTTGTTGTAATTTTAGAGGGCGATTTACTGTTTGTCGTGTCATATGTCTTGTTTGGGCGAGTATTTAGCGAGATAGATTTGTATTGCTGGTGACATATGTTGCTATATATCTGCTATGGGGATGGGTACTCAAGTAGGTATCCGGGTAGGTTTACATTAAAAATTAGAGTGGTAGTTTGTTAGGAGGGCGCATCTATTCCTCTCACATGTCACCTTTGATTTTTGACCTCGAACGAACCGAGTATAAGGGGAGGGGGGGGTAGGTTTCAATCTGCCATATAATGAGTACCTAATATACCACTATACCCCATAAAAAAACCGAAAAAAATAAGGCACGCCAGACTTTTCCATCCGATATGCCTTACATCATTTTATCACCTATAACTACCAACCCTAATACGGCTCCACTTCCACTTCCAAAAGCTTCTTATAAATATAATCAGGAATTTTCCCCTTATATTCAGCAGCCACCCTCAATATATCAGCCTGTTTCATCCTCCTATATTCTGCGAATGCTTCCTCCGGCGTGTCCCATTCAGATAATGGTATTGGCCTTTCTGCACCAGTAAATGTAATCTCCCCATAATACTTTTTCCTTCTGTTGCTGTACCTGACACCCAGTGGCAGTGTATTTTCTGGTGTCCCGCCTTCCTTATAGTGCTTCTTGCTGTTAGCAAGCAATGTATTTAATCCCTTTGGCAGTATACAGCAGAAATCAGGATGGTACATGCCAGAGCCATCCCCGAACAAGTCTTTGTCAACATCCATTTCTTCATCCCCACATTCATAATAATGTTCCAGATACCACCTGACAAAAGATTTCGGGTTATCAATCCACCCCTGCCACATGGCGGTATCATCATAGCATTTTCTTATCTTATCATTGTCTTTTGTATATCCGCATCTTTCCCTAATGCCATTATATACCCTATATGCTTGGTGGCTTGCCTTATTCTCACATTCTATGTATTCCTGCCCAATGTTTAGCTCCTGCCATGTAACCGTCCCAGCCCTCAGCCCCTTATAATCATCCGGCGTAACTGTCAGGAGGTTCTTATACCAGTTATTTGTTTCGTCACCGTCCTTATGCCATATCTTTGTCCTGCCTTTATACCCTGCCAGAAAAGTTTCTGCCACTAATCCAGCCAATGTGGTGTCACGCCTGTTCCTGTCTGATTCTATCGTATACAAACGGGCATCATCTGCCTTCTGCATTTCCTCCAAAGTGGAATTGCGTTCCTGCTCTGTTGTATTCAGCTTAAACACTATCTCTGTCTTCTTTTTTCTGCTGTCTGGCTTTCTTTTCCCATTTCTCTGCTTTTTCATTAGGCAGCTTGTAATATAATATTCTGTTTCAAATACCGTACAGTTGCATTTCCCTTCCTTATGCTTGAAAAACGTCCCCTTATCCTTTCGGTTCAGGTTATTCACGCATCTGCCATAGTTGCTGATCCAGTAGTTTTCCGTCCCATCCACACGCACAAATACTTCAAAGGCATTTTTTAGCTTATATCTGATTGGGTATTCCACTGGCTTACATTTGTCCCTTGGCACCTCTTTCAGTTCCTTGTCCCCATCTAAAATAAACTGCATCTTTGTTTCTGTATTTTTATTAACATTTTCTGTACTCATAATAATATCCTTCCTTTCACTAGATAATAATAGACAGCCTCCCCAACACTGGGGACGCAAAAAAGGCATCCAAAAATAGACACCCTGATATAAAACAATATTCAGTTGTAGGTTTCCGCTATTAGTGCGATAACTCAATTTTATGTAACCGTGGTATGACATTCCCAGAAATGGGAACGCTGGCTTCCCCACTTATGGGGAAAACAGCATATAAATCTTACGCCAACATTCTGGAGATTAGCCCATAATTGGACATATCTTTCGTAACTTCTTCGGTTAGCCCATGATGGACTAATTCATAATGATTGCAGTTGTACCACCATAGGACAACCTTTCGCACACTTCTGTGCAAAAACTCATCCCTTTGTAGGTGCTGGGTTTAAATCCAATGCTGTCGGTTTGAGTTTTTCGTTTTGAAGTGGAATAGGTTTCCCCCACTTGTGGAGGAATCTCATTGTGTAGTAAAATTACACAGTGAATACTTTTGCTTTCTAAAACAGGTAAGCAAACCTTTTAAAGTGTTTGATTTTCCTTTTTGGGCAAATCAAGTCTATATATTTCTCTAAAGTGCAGATTGTACACTTTATGATGTCCCGAATCAGGACAACGCAATTTTGCGTTCATTTGATAAAAATAATATTACCACCAGCCAGCACAACCGATTTTACGGCTCTATTGTATTTGTCAGAAATGGGATTTATAACACTTCCATTGCATAAAACTCAATAACAAATCGTTACCCACCTAGCAGAACAAATCGCTTAGTCAGTTTATATATTCAAACCTACATAATGTCTGATTCAAACTTTCATGATGCAAGTTTCAAATCATCCAAAATGCAGGACTAGAAATTTTTCAACCAAATGTGGCCTAACACGTCCATTACCACAAAAACAATCCTATAAGTCACTATAACCAGCTTAAAATTAAGCACATAAACTTATGTACAAATTTATCCAAAGCTAATAACAACCATATTTGATGTATTCTTGTTCCCCACGGGAAACCACCGCCCCACGAGGCTACGGTATACGGTGAAATACAGTATACCGTGGTGGTGTAAACGGCAGCAGTTGTGTCATAGTATCACAGCCAATCCAATTTTGGCTTTGTTGTCCACGGCGGACAACACTTTCTACTTTTATGGATTCTGTTTGAATCAGTTCCAAAATAAAGATACCACCAAAAGGTCATTTTGACCTTCTGATTCTGTTTACTATTTTGGTAAATGGCTTTTCAAGTGGACAACTTGTCCATTTGGTGTTCTAAGGTAGCGATTTGCACCTTATGAATTTGCTATTTTTTCTTCCAGCCTGACTAATCGGCAAATAACCGTATATTTTAAAGCATACGCTTATTATGCGTACCACTAAATGATAATTACAGACACCCCAAATCAGGGGAATCCCTAGCATAAATGTCCACAATGGACACAATACATCTTCTATTTAAAAATATGTCGTGAAATGCGACACACCTAATGATTTAGGGCTTAACAATCTGAGAACTACTGAGAATTTAATAATTGGGAAATCCCATCTAAGAAGATAAGTGTACAATCGCACTTATTTTGAATATCTGCTGCGCTACAAATGGCTCCGTCAATTCTGTCGAAGCCGTACTTTTTGGTACTTATTTTTGAATTTTGAGGAAACCACCAAATGGTTTTCTCCTAAATCAAGTGGAGTAGTTTTCTATTTGACATGTGGATTTTTACTCGCCATTTCTGTCGATTGAAATAAATATATAACAGTGTCCTCTGAAAGCCAGTGTATTAAGTCTGCGTCCATTTGGACGCTACTACATGATTCCTTTCCAGTAGCGCTAAATAACTCATAATTACCATCACCATGAGATTTATTCCCTGCTTCACCTAAATAATTTGGTTCATCCATTTTGCCAGCCGAAACTTTCGGTTCACCAATTTTATCACTCTCTGTAACCATAGGGGTAAAAGAGGAGGGTAATATAACAGAGATATATAAGTTATATTACCCCCACCTTTTACCCTACCTACACCATATCAAGTTACATCTTCAATGATTATATTAGGATAGCCATTTGATTTAATGTGATATTTTTCTTTCAATACTTTATTTGCCTTAACCTTTTTGAGCAAATATATATCCATAATCTCATTCAGGCAACGTTTTATCTGCGTTTCCGTGACTTCATATTTGTATTCATTGCCAAGAATATAGACAACTTCTTTTTCAGTACAATACCCCTTTCGCTTAATACAATTCAATATAACTTCTGAAATCTTCATAGTACGCTCATCACTTGCCTGTGTAGTCGTACGGTTTACAATCTCGCCATATTCATTTTTCTTTTTCTTATATTGCGGGTATAATGAAGCTGCAACATCAAATCCTTCAGAACGGTAGAACATATCAAATGATACCCCAGCAATCCTATAGCCTTTTTCCTTCCATCTGACACCGTTATTTTCAATGGTGCTTAACTGCTGAATTACCCATGATGGGATAGCATAGAAATTAACGTGTTTTCCCGTTCTTTTATCTGTACCTGAATACTTGATTGCTTTGAACAATAATTCTTTTGGTACTTGTTCATCATCCAAAATACGGATCAAATCATGGTAAATGAGCATTTTAATATATTTGCCTATCTTATCTATTTTACTTTGGCTGTAATCTTTTCCCAAACATTCAGCAATTTTCTTTGTAGTCACAAAGAACACAATCTCGCCATCATCATTAGAGAATTTCTCACTATAAACATTATTCCTCGCAATAGCAAGCATCATGAGGAATGTATCTTTCGCATATTTGATATTTTTATCAGCCTGTGGGCACAATTCTTTAAACTTATTCAATGTAATATTGCTTATCATTAGGTCAATATTTTCTCTTTGTTCTATGCTCCATTTGGATTCTTTGATAGATAGATTATAGATATCCATGATAAATTGGATCGCTTTGTATTCAGATTTGAAACCGCCTAACAATTCAATTAACTGCTTGATATTCAATGTTAGATTTTCAGAACAGCACCTATATTTCTGTACACCGTTCTGTGTAGTGAATATATTTGCGGATGGATTATGGTCATTATGCAATACACAACAGAACGACCTCGGATTGTCTATGCCAATCAGTTCCGCTATATCCAATTCAGAGTAGATATAATCCCAAAATTCATTTTTATTCTCAAACTCTATCGGATCATGCGCTAATACCTTGCGTAGATACTCAGCATCATGTTCTTTGATCGCTTTTACATTCAGATTTTCATATGTAGGATGCCCTTTTGCAGTATCAGTACCTTTATTTTTGATACCCACATCAATGTTATCCTTTTTCTTTTTTGATTTCGGCTTTGCATTGGAAATGTACTGTCCAAAATCATCTTTCCAGTATTTTTCTATGATGGATTCTGCATTTATCCTTGTATCATAATCAGGATATAACACCGTATGCCCTTTACCGCCAAAAAATAGCCTGTCACGGTTAAAGCATACCTCATCAATACCGCCGATAATCCCCATAAGCGTAGCCTGTAACTTATCCCTGATGTTTCCGTCTGTAATCACGGTATCATTACAGAATATCATGCGGAATTTATGATGTTCCTCTTTGTGGCTGAATGTCGTATACATGAAACATGGTGTAATCCCCAGAGAAACCACTTTATTATAGGCTTCTTCTATCCTTATGCCACCGTCAAAATCTAATCCAAATAACTGTTGTTCTATCCAGTTTTCAGCTTTATTCCCTCCTACTAACACTCCCGGCTTGAATGATGCACCATGCACTAACGCATCTGCCAAATTTTCAATCGTAATATTTACCCTTGTCAAACTCTTCTGTACCCATCCACACTGTCTACCCTGTGGCTTGTCTTTGAACCTGTGGTTGAAGTACATACATCTTATATCATTATTCATAGAATCTCCTTAGAAAATATAGAATTTTAGAAATGTATAAAATTTAGTAAAAATTTTTGTTCCTTTTACTTGATTGATAAAATATTAGATAAGTTAATTTTTCACTGCAAATAGGACTGAATATTTCATCCAGCCCTTTAACCTAATATTCTTCTTTTACTTATTGGATTTTTGTGCAGGAACACACAATAGAATTATCCCTTTAGAAATAAACCACCACGAAATCGTGGGCGTTAAATTTTAATTCACCACGATTTTATGGTCAGTGATTCCACAGAATTGTGGAACCATATTTCATTGTTATTTTTGTTACCATGGGCAGCAGTTCTAATAACCCTCCCCTTCCACCAGATAATCTACCGCCTTCTTTATCCGTTCCATTTCATTGCTGTAAATCCTGTATGCGGCAGATTTAGCCCCATCCAATGAACCAAATACATCCGGCTGTAACCTCCTGATACTTCCTTTACCGAAAGAATACAGGCAATAGTTATCCCCTTCCGGCTCATGGTTAATACGGAACTCTATTTTTACTACCCCACATAGATTCATTTCACAATGGCTGCATACTACCGTACCATCTGATATGATGTCTTCCCATTCTAATTCTTTAAATTTCATATGTCATTTCCCCTTCTATTTGCCTTGTATCTGATCTGGTTCCACACTTCTATAGAGCCAAATATTTTCACTGTCCAAATCTGGATAGTCAACTATTTTTACAGCAGAATTTACACCATGAACTTTTCACTGCCGATTTTTCGACCGTGAGGCAGCCCTCTATTTTATCTTTTCCCTCAACGGGCACCACTTAGGGCTTGTCTTTGGTGGATGGTCTACCCCAAGGCTTCCTACTGTCTCACCATATACATTAGAGCCTTCATCCTTATAGCAGTAATATTCTGTATAACCTGCTACACCTGTAATTCCCTTACACCTCACACATTCACTGCAACGTGGTACTCTGTACATAATCAATCCCCCTTTCTGCCAATGGGCAGTCCTTTTCCATATCCATCCTGCTTATGCTTATCTTATTCAGAAAGCAGTAATCCTCTAAATCCCAGTGCCTGCCCATTTCCTGTTTAAATTTACATCCGTTGCAATTGTTCCGCACATTAACATGCCTATCCATAAAAGCACCTCCAATGACTTTTGATAAATCTATCCTCTAATCCCTCTCCCCGTTCAGTCTGTCCCTCAGCACTTCACTGAAAGTAATCTTGATCCGTTTCCTCTCCGGCACCATGCACACTTCCCCGGTCTGTGGGTTCCTTGCCGGCCTTTCTGGTGTTGTCTTTGTCTCTGCCTTCATGATTCTGGCAAACTGAATGGTTTCCCCTTCCCCTAACAGCCCATAAAATGTCTCAAACATTAAATCCAGATATTCCCTGCAGGATTTCTTTGTCTTATTCCCGTTCTCTGCCATGCGGTCTATGAAATCTTTCTTGTTAATTGCCATACTGCATCATCCTCCCTTATGCTATTATTATAATAGTTTCTGTTTTTTCTTATTTCGGGCTTACCGGGATGCCTTTGCTTTTCAGGTAATCCACTGCCAGCCTTAATAATTCCCCATTGCTGACTGTATTTTCTATAGTATCATCCCACACATGGGGCGTATTGTCCCCTTCTATTGTGCCGCCGTGTAAGCCTTCATTTGCCCATGACGCTACCTGATGCCCTGTCGCATCATAGTAATTGCCCATGTAATCCGTGTCGATATAGACATATGCCACTACTTTATTCCCTTTTACCGTCGGTTTTATTTTTACCGCTGAACGTAGGAAGTCAAACTGCCTTCTGTATGATGTGGGATTGTAACTGTTGTAGTACTCCTGTAAGAAGTGGTTCAATGTCTCATATACTCTTTCTGCCAAGGTGTCTGTCATTTTTACCATTGCAGGCATAAGTGCCTTCTGTAGCTGGTTCATATTGCTTATCTTTTTTGCCATTAATGTATTGCTCCTTCCTTTGCTGCATAGCCAATGAAATCGTAGTTTTAAGTTACTGTTGTACTGTGTTATGGGATACCCCTGTAACGCGCCAGAACCGCCATAGGGGGGCTTTGGGGATAGCGGTGGGATTCTTCCGCCTGATAATTTCAGGCACTAAAATAAGCCCACAACTGATTATAGGCAAGGAACCCTTTCATCAGTTATGGACTTATGCATGTGTCCAAAATATTTAATTGTTTGTGCCCTAATTTTACACCATTTTATACACCATTTTTGCGTTGTATTACACCATTTTGCGATAAGTTACGATATTTAATACTTTTTCATGCAACAGTCCAAAGATGCATAAATACAGTATTTATAGCGTTTTTATCGCCTACTTCTCCTCACAGACCTGAAAAATATAAAACTTTAAATAATATGACTCACCTGCCGCCCACAAAATCGGATGATCAGGCGCCTGTGTCCGAAATTCCACCTGCCTGAGCCGCCTGTGGACATTAGCCGATGCCTGCCCGATTATTTTTGAAAACAATTCATCTGTCATAAAATGCGAACAGGAACAGGTCGCCAAAAAACCGCCATCCTTGATTAGCTTCATAGCCCGGAGATTAATCTCACGGTATCCTTTCATAGCATTTTTTACAGAATTGCGAGATTTTGTAAAAGCAGGGGGGTCTAAAATAACCACATCAAACTTCTCTCCCAACCTTTCAAGCTCCGGCAGTTTTTCAAAGACATCCGCACATTCAAATGAAACGGTATCAGAAAGCCCATTTAAGCAGGCATTCCTCCGCGCCTGTTCAATGCCTGCCTCTGATGCGTCCAGCCCCAGCACACTTTCTGCACCGGCCTTGGCCGCATTTAAGGCAAAAGAACCTGTGTGGGTAAAACAATCCAGCACTTTTGCATTTTTGCAAAGCTTCCTGACCGCCATGCGGTTATACTTCTGATCCAGAAAAAAACCGGTCTTCTGGCCATCTTTCACATCCACATAATATTTTACGCCATTTTCCACAATCTCTATATCTGTGTCAAATTCTCCACCGATAAATCCCTTCCTGCAATCCAGCCCCTCCTGTGCCCTCACTTTTGCATCGCTCCGCTCATAAACACCCCTAATTATAATTCCATCCTGCTTTAAGATATCTTTTAAAACAGAAACAATCTTTTCCTTATAGCGGTCAATCCCAAGTGCCAGAGATTGAACAACCAATACATCACTAAATTTATCAATCACTAATCCCGGCAGAAAATCAGCCTCGCCAAATACCACACGGCAGCTTTCCGTATCTACAGTACGTTTCCGGTATTCCCACGCATTGGAAAGACGCATTTTTAAAAATTCTGTATCAATCTCCTGCCCGCAGTCCCTTGTCATCAAACGGACCCTTATCTTAGAATGGCGGTTAATAAAGCCCCTGCCCAATGGATACCCATCAAAATCATGGACAGTAACAATATCGCCATCCTCAAAACTTCCCATAACAGAGGCAATCTCGTTATCAAAAACCCACATCCCGCCGTTCTTTACCGTTCTTCCCTCACCCTTTTTTAATGTTACAATTGCACTGCCCATCTCTTTCCCTTCCTTTCTCCATTACTCATATACAGTCAAATACCCCGCAGCAAACTGCGAGGTATTTGACATCTCTACGGTATACTCCGAGGATAACAAATTCTTTAGCCCCATCCTCATTTTACTTTTGTGGAGATTAAGGCGCAAAAGTCAAGGCAGTTTGTATTTTTTGCGGTATTCCTTATATTTATCTGCAAACTCTACATTCCCTTCCACTTTCAGATTGTCCAGATATTCATGTGCCTCGAGGCCGTCTTCCCTCGTCTGAATCATACAAACCGCAATATTGGAACAATGATCTGCCACCCGCTCAAAATTTGTTGTAAGATCCGAAAGTACAAAACCAAGCTCAATCGTACATTTCCCTTTACGCAGGCGTTTTATATGCTTCTTTTTCACTTCTTCATTCAATGCATCAATAACTTCCTCCAACGGTTCAACCTGCGTTGCCAGCACGGTATCTTCCGTCTCGAATACTTTGCAGGTCATTGCCAGAATCTCACGGATTGCCCTCTCATAGACTTTTAGTTCTTCCCTTGCTTTATCAGAGAAAGCATTCTCCTTGCTGTGCACCTGTTTCGCTGTGCTCATGATATTGCATGCATGGTCAGAAATCCGTTCAAAATCTCCAATACAATGGAGCATCACAGAGACAGTCTGCGAATCCTTGTATGACAAATCAGCATTGCTGAGCTTCATCAGATATGTCCCCAGTTCATCCTCATAATGATCTACTAAATCCTCCAATTTAGAAACCTTTTTAGCTACATTTTTTTCATAGTTATCTATCAGATCAATTGACAAATAGAGCGCTTCCTTTGAAGCATTGGCCATATCAACAGCCGCCTTCTTTGCCTGTGCAATTGCAAAAGCAGGCTTTTCCAAAAACCTCTCGTCCAAAAGCCTCAGGCCGCTCTTTTCCTCCTCTGCCTCACCGTCATGAATCGTCAGCGTAGCAAGCTTCACTAAGACATTCTTAAATGGAAGAAGCACAAACGTAGCCGCAACATTAAAGCAACTGTGGATAACTGCTATACCTGCTGCATCGGCGGCATCATCCATAAAAGCAAATGGATACAAGGCATTTACCGCATAAAAGACCAACATAAAAATGACTGTACCGATTATATTAAAATAGAAATGTACGAATGCCGCCCTTTTCGCATTCTTATTTGCACCAATTGCGGACAGCAACGCCGTCACACAAGTTCCGATATTCTGCCCCATAATAATCGGGAGTGCAGAGGAATAAGGAACAGCCCCTGTCAGGCAGAGTGCCTGCAAAATACCAACAGAAGCTGATGAACTCTGGATAACTGCCGTCAAAAGGGCACCAGCAATAACACCTAAAAACGGATTGTGCCCAAATACCAGAAAGAGACTTGTAAATTCCTCTACTTCTGCCAGAGGCTTTACTGCCCCACTCATGGTATCCATTCCCGTCATCAGAATTGCAAATCCCGCTAGAATCGTACCTACATCCTTTTTCTTTGTACTTTTAGCAAAAAGAATCAGGCTTACACCCACCATTGCCAGAACCGGTGAAAAAGATGACGGTTTTAGCAGATTAATAAAGATACTTTCCCCCTCTATACCTGTCAGGCTCAAAATCCATGATGTGATGGTAGTACCTATATTAGCACCCATGATAATGCCAACAGCCTGGGACAATTTCATAATACCAGAATTTACAAACCCCACTACCATAACTGTTGTTGCGGAGGAAGACTGTATTACAGCCGTAACCCCGGCTCCCAATATAACCGCCTTAATCGGCTTGGAAGTAAAACGCTCCAGAATCTCCTCCAGTTTTCCGCCGGATACCTTTGCCAGACCATCCCCCATGATATGCATTCCATATAGAAATAGCGCAAGCCCCCCTATCATATTCAGCACATTAAAAATATCCATGATCCCTAACCTTTCTCACAAATCTACTTCCGAAGTAATACATTCGTAAAACATATACTATTAGAATATAATATATTTCCATAAAATGCAAATACATTTTGAAAAAGCGTCCCAAAACTATATCAATGTTATTAGGTAACTCCCTGTTATCCGTCAAATCATTCCAACTGCCTGCATTTGACTTATTTTGAAGGTTGTGCTAGACTGCTAGTGGAAAAAGTGTGAATGAAAAGACCAATTCACAGTGTGAACAAGTTCACACAGGAAGAAACGCCCGTAAAGCGGGCTTGCTGCAAAGCAGCATTCTTCCCCATGTTTGTGCCAGCAAAGTTGGCATGATTGAAAGAGTGAAAAATACATTTTTTCACAAAGCGAACATAGTTCGCTATACAAATTTGTGGCAAGTGTGTGCAGACACAAATTTGTTATGCACAATAGAACAAAAGTGAACGAAATTCACCTTGCATAAATGAGGATTATTATGGGGTATGCAGTGGTTTTAATTTAGCAGGCGTTGGTCTGCTATTTTTACGCTATAGGAAACTGCTCGCTGTGTGGTGGCTAAGGAACGCCGAGCGTTCCTGCAACAAGAATTTTCGCAGAAAATTCTTGTTAGGGCACAAGCGAAGTCTGTGCCCTTTTTTACCCTATAGATATATGAGAAAATGAAGATATTGGAGGTTGTTATGTATCAATTAACAATTGAACAGAGTTTTGATTCTGCCCATTTTCTGGCAGGATATTCCGGAAAATGCGGCAATATCCACGGGCATCGGTGGCGGGTGCTTTTACAGGTACAATCGGAACAATTAAAAGAAGATGCCCAACAGCGCGGTATGTGCGTAGATTTTTCTACCCTGAAAGATGAATTAAAAAAAGCCGTAGACGGGCTTGACCATACATTGCTGATTGAGCGTGGTACATTAAAAGAAAAAACGCTGGAGGCATTGTCAGAGGAAGGCTTTTCGGTAATTGAACTTGCCTTCCGCCCGACAGCAGAAAATTTTGCAAAGCATTTTTATGGGCTTTTTGTGAACAAAGGATACGATGTAGCAGCAGTCCATGTATATGAGACACCGAATAATTGTGCTTCCTATCAGGAATAATCTGCTTGTTATGCTTTATCTGTTTTGAGAGAGCATCCCAAAGAAGGAACTGTTAAGAAAGGCTTGGTATCAATATGAAATATGAAATTGCTGAAATTTTTGAGAGTATAAATGGAGAAGGGATGAAAGCTGGGGAACTGGCTGTATTTATCCGGTTTAGCGGCTGCAACCTAAACTGCAGGTATTGTGACACAAAGTGGGCAAATGACGCAAATGCCTCTTATACAGAGATGGACGAAGAAGAAATTATACGTGAAGTAAAACAGTACCATGTTAAAAATATAACAGTAACAGGCGGAGAGCCGCTCTTCCGCAAAGGAATGGGAAAACTCTTAAAACGGCTGCTAAAGGAAGGTTTTTCAGTAGAGATTGAGACAAATGGAAGCGTTTCTATCAGGGAGTTTACTTTGATTTCCCCAAATATTTCTTATACTATGGACTATAAACTTCCCGGCAGCGGAATGGAAGAAAGTATGTGTGTCAGTAACTTCTCCCTGCTGGACAAAAAAGATACTATAAAATTTGTGGTTTCCAGTAAAGAGGATTTGGAGCATGCATATAAAATAACAGAACAGTTTTCTCTGGCAGAACGGTGCCATGTCTTGTTAAGCCCGGCATTCGGCGAGATTGAACCGAAAGAAATTGTGGACTTTATGAAGGAACGGCACTGGACTGAAGTCAGAATGCAGATTCAGATGCATAAAGTTATTTGGGATGTTAACCAGCGCGGAGTCTGACACAGGAATGGAGGGACTTGTCATCATGGCAGTTGATACAGAAGCAATTAAAGAGCATATCAGGGGAATCCTGATTGCCTTGGGAGATGACCCTGACAGGGAGGGATTGAAAGAGACACCTGACAGGGTCGCAAGAATGTATGAAGAAGTCTTTGAAGGAATGAACTACAGTAATCACGAGATAGCCCAGATGTTCGATAAAACATTTGAAGATAAAATGGATTTTACAGATGCCGGACAGGATATGGTAATGGTAAAGGATATAGAAATATTCAGCTATTGCGAACATCATCTGGCACTGATGTATGATATGCATGTAACCGTGGCATATATCCCAAAGGGAAAAGTAATCGGACTCAGCAAAATTGCCCGGATTGCAGATATGGTCGGAAAACGCCTTCAGCTTCAGGAGAGGATTGGAGCAGACATCGCAGAGATATTGCAGGAAATCCTTGGAAGCGAGGATGTGGCAGTGGTAATTGAGGGGACACACAGCTGTATGACAGCCAGAGGAATCAAAAAAGGATCAGCGTCAACAAAAACCTATACATTGCGGGGAGCTTTCAGGGAAGACAGATTCCTGCAGATGAGATTGGGCTGAACCAAAAAACAACATCTATGACGGGAGGCACAAATTATGAAAGCAATGGTTTTATTCAGCGGCGGAATTGACAGCAGCACCTGCCTAGGGATGGCAGTAGAACGCTACGGCAAGGAAAATGTAATTGCACTGTCTATTTCCTATGGGCAAAAACATGAGAAAGAAATGCAGGCGGGCGCTGCCGTGGCAGATTATTATGGCGTAAGCCATATATGTCTGGACATGGCAGAAATATTTAAGTACAGCGACTGTTCCCTATTAAAGCATTCTGCCATGGAAATACCGGAAGAAGCTTATGCAGAACAGCTTAAAAAGACAGAGGGACAACCGGTGTCCACATATGTCCCATTCCGAAACGGGCTTTTTTTATCCACTGCAGCTAGTATTGCCCTCTCAAAAGGATGCAGTGTAATCTACTATGGCGCACATGCGGACGACGCTGTCGGCAATGCTTATCCTGACTGCAGCAGCAGCTTTAATAGAGCAATTTCAGAAGCAATCTATATCGGCAGCGGCAACCAGCTAAGAGTCGAGGCTCCGTTTGTAAATATGACAAAAGCGCAAATCGTTAAAATCGGGCTGGAACGAAAAGTGCCATATCAGCTTACATGGAGCTGCTATGAGGGAAAGGACAGGCCCTGCGGTGTCTGCGGCACTTGCATTGACAGGGCGGAGGCATTTCGCTTAAACGGAGTGAAGGATCCGCTTGACGGCATGGAGGATTAATATGGCAAAAAGAGAAGAGGAAAACACAATAACATTGTTAGGTAATCAAAATACAAAGTATGCAGATAACTATGCACCAGAGGTTTTGGAGACATTCTTGAACAAGCACCCAGATAATGATTATTTCGTCAAATTTAACTGTCCGGAATTTACCAGCTTATGCCCAATTACAGGCCAGCCGGATTTCGCCAATATCATTATCTCCTATGTCCCGGCCCAGAAGATGGTTGAAAGCAAATCCTTAAAATTATATCTGTTCAGCTTCCGCAACCATGGCGACTTCCATGAGGATTGTGTCAATATTATTATGAAAGATTTAATCCGGCTTATGGAGCCAAAATATATAGAAGTATGGGGAAAATTTACGCCGCGCGGCGGAATTTCGATAGATCCATATTGTAATTATGGGATGCCTGGGACGAAATGGGAAGAAGTAGCCAGGGACAGGCTGTTCCACCATGATATGTATCCCGAGCGGGTTGATAACCGTTAACAGTTAATTTCGGGGGCTATGCCCCCTGAAATCAACTTATATAAAGTAATGAGATTATCTATTAAATATTATATCTTAAACCATCCTACTCAAAATAATTTGAATATCTTCCAAACAACTCTTTAATGGCCGGATATGCCATTTTCCTCCTGCGGTACTCATCCACCACACCCTTATTATTCATTCCCCTTGGGCGGCCGCCAAACCATTCCTCACTAATCCGGATATCACAGAACTGCCAAATATACACACCGCTGCAGTCTTTGTAAGCCAGACACTCGCTAACCTGTTTCTTTAAAGTCTTTGCCTGATATTCCTCTGACCACTTCCCCTTATAATTATTCCTCCAGCCATAAATCCCCCCGGCACCGATTTCCGTCACAAGAAACGGTTTTCCCGCCCCACCAGTCTCCTTCTGAATCCACTGGTACAAATCATCCAGATACTCACCTGCCGGCGTATCATGGTACCATAACGGATAGATATTATAAGATACTACTTCCGGCAGCCCAAAGCAAATATCTGTTTTGAATTTACAGCTGGCAAAAGAGCGCGGCCGTGAAGCGTCCAATTCACGGATGATATCAAACTGCCTCTGATAACACTCTTTGCCATATTCGGTATCACTAGCACATTCGTTCAGGATTCCCCATATGTAAATGCATGGATGGTTATAGTGGAGCGGTATCATTTCCCGGATCACCTGCTCCGCCTGCGGTTCAAAATTGGGGTTCTGCATCTGTTCAAGACTTAAGCCTCTGGCATAGTTTTCCTCCCAGACAAGAAGCCCTAGCTCATCACACAGATCAAGAAAAACCTCATCATTTGGATAATGGGCTGTCCTGACAGAATTCGCCCCAAGATTCCGAATAATACCCAGATCTGCAGCTATTGCTGCATAAGGAAGCGCACAGCCAAACTGCGGGTGGTCTTCATGGCGGCAAAGCCCCTTAATGCGGATCTGCCTGCCATTTACCATAATTTTCTTTCCCTTGATCTCCACCTCACGGAAACCGAAACGGTCAATTAAATCATCCACAACAATCCCATCCTGCAGCACTTTCACTTCTGCCTCATATAATTCCGGCGTCTCAAGCAGCCATTCCTTCACATCCTCAAAACAAAGCTCCGTCCGGAAAACACTCCGCCCTGCCGGCTCGGCCACGCCGCTCCACTCCTGCTTCCTTCCGGCCGCTTCCACAGACAGCTCAAATTCCTCTGCCTCCTGCCCAACACCGTATACGGCCGTTTCAATTTCAGCATGCCACTTGTTTTCTCTCCGAAATGGTGTTATATGGACATATTCTACGTACAAATTATTTAGCTGCTCCAGCACAACTGGGCGCGACACCCCGCCGTAGGACATATAATCATTCGGGACATGCAGCGCACTCGCCTCGCTGAAACGGTTATCCGCTTTCACTTCCAATGTATGGATTCCCTCCGGCAGATTTCTTATAATAACCGAGAAAGAAGTATATGCATTGTAATGCTGTGCGATTTCCTCGCCATCCAGCAAAATAACAGCCGTATGGCTGACCCCCTTAAACTCAAGGCGGATATTTCCGCCGCCCTCAAAATCCCTGCGGTAAATCCCCTCCCCCCGGTATCCTGAAAAATCCGGATGGCTCTCCCAGCAGCATGGCGTTGCCACCTGATATTTGACCCCTGCAAATTCGCCCTGACACGGCTCAAATTCCCACAGGCACCCGGTCAATTCCTGATATTTTCTAACTTTATGCGTCTGAAATGTACGAATCATGCAAATCCTCCTCTATATAATAAGTTATATTATCCTTTGATATATTACTAAGGAACTGTCAGTCAAACACCCCGCTGCAGAGCAACGGGGCATGATTTAGCTTCCCTTTAGCAAGTTCGCCCCAGAGGGGCGGGGTATCTGACCCGCGCGCAGTCGCCAAGTGCAAGCAAGCTTGCGTTTGGCTCGTTGCATACGCGAGAATGAATTAATTGTTAGTTCCTAATTCCCTGCCCGGTCAGAAACCAGAGAGATTAACATTGTTTACTTGATTATAAGATTCCCCCCATGAAACATCAATGATATATTCTAAACAGAAATTGATATATTCTCACATCAAAAAAGTGAGAATGTATCAATTTTAAATGACAATACTTCATTGAAACAAAACAAAATTCAAGCTATGCTTACTCTAACAGGTAGGGGGGAAATATCTTTTGCCCCATATCATAACCAGAAGAAATGGAAAGGAGATTATATTTATGAAATTACGAAAACAACTTGCTGCCTCTTTACTGGCGGCTGCCCTTGCAGTTTCAGCCATACCTATGGTTCCTCGGGTATATGCGGCGGAGCCCGTTTCCACTGCTGCCAGAGCAGAAATCCCACTGCAGACTGCCAGCGGAAGGGACTCTGCACATGTCAGTGAACTAGACGGTACATGGAAATTCGGCGGACAAAATTTATCTGACAAAAAAGCCTTGTCTGCAGATTATTCTTCTTGGAGCGATGTCACAATCCCGCATACATGGAATGCCACAGACGGCGAGGATGGCGGCGGCAATTATGTCCGCACCTCTTACTGGTACCATCGTGAATTTACAGTAAAAGACATAAGCAAAAAACGTATCTACATTGAATTTCTTGGTTCAAATACCAAAACAGACCTGTACATAAACGGAAAAAAAGCCGGTGAACGCCATAAAGGCGGATACACTGCATTCCGCTACGATATCACTGATTTGGTGAAAAGCGGCAGCAACAAAATGGATGTCCGCGTAGACAATACCATAGACCAAGAAATCGCGCCAATTTCCGGCGATTTTAATATGTATGGCGGCCGCTACCGCAGAGTGTACCTTATCGAAGTAGATGACGTCCACATTGATTTGGCTGATAACGGCTCTTCCGGCCTTTTTCTCACCACCGGAAATATGAGAAGCCAGTCACGTCCTGCAGACCTTGGGGAATTTAAAGCAAGTGCCAAGATTGTCAACGATGGAAATACAGCCAAAAAGATATCTGTCACAACCCATATTGAGGGGGAAAATGCCCCTGCAGACACAACAGAAGATATAGAAATCAAGGCAGGCAGTGCCTACCAGTTTGAAAAAAACTGCAAAGTGGAAAATCCAACCCTCTGGGAAGGTGCTGACTATTCCAAAAATTCAGACCAAAAAAATGTCGGCTACAGCTACAAAGTAACCCTTACCCTAAAAGAAAACGGTACTGTTATAGACGAAGTATCCGACAAAATTGGATTCCGCTATTTCTATATTGATTCCTCAAACAACGGGGAATCCGGTGAAGGTTTCTTTTTAAACGGAAAAAAATATCCTCTGCGCGGCGTCAACCGCCACTCCTGCCTTGCCGGTGTCGGAAGTGCCATGACAGAAGGGCAGCATGATCAGGATATGGAAATTATGAAAGAGCTTGGCATCAATACTGTCCGCCTTTGCCACTACCCTCACACCGATTATTTTTATGACCTCTGTGACGAGAATGGCATTATTGTCTGGACAGAAATCCCCCTTGTCAATATCCCCGGCTCTGCTGCTGCATTTGAGGATGTGACAAAGGCACAGCTCACAGAATTAATCAAACAGCAGTAACCGTCCAAGCGTATGCTTTTGGGGGCTTGAAAATGAAATCGGAAACGGAACAAGCCTGACAAATGCCACGGCAAATGCCCAGGTTAAAAAAGCAAAACAGTTAATGTTTAACCTCGACGGGCTGGCACATACGCTTGATACGACCGAACGTTATACGACGCAGGCGGTAAACCGGGACTACAGCATGAACAATAACGACCCGGATTCGGTAAATAAAAATTTTGAAAACAACATTGGATGGAAATCGGACACAGTTGCATGGAATATTTATCCGGGATGGTATCCTGATGCCAATTTTTATGGAACATTCGATGACGTCATGAAAAGAAAAACAGCACTTGACAGCCGTTCCATGGGTATCTCCGAGTACGGCTGGGGAGCAAATGTAAACCAGCACGAGGCAAATCCGGAACTTGGCAAAAACGACCTTACCTCCGGCGGCAAATGGCATCCTGAAGAGTACCAGAATAAAAGGAATACGCTGTTGACGGCGACCCTGAGACAAGATGGACTGCTGTAGATAGCTCCTATCCGCAATCCATCACCGTAGACCTCGGCACTTCCTACTATCTTGGCGATCTCAGCCTGAAGTGGGATCCAAAAGACGGGAAACGGTACTATACTTATTATGTTGAAGTCAGCAATGACGGAAACAAATTTACTGAAGTGATCGACCGCAGGGAAAACACTGAAATCGGGGAAGTAATAGACAGCATTAATTTTGAACTGGGAAGATATATCCGAATTACCGGTACCGGATGCAACCAGGCCGGATGGATGACACTTTTTGAGATTGCAGCAGACGGATATATGCTCTCATTCGACACCTATCAGATTGATGAAGAGAATAAACTGATTCTTGTAGATGAATTTCCACAGACCGGCCTTGCAGAAGGAGTATTTGACAGCCACCTTCAGGTAAATGGAAATTATTCTTATCGGATCAACTTAAGCAGCGGCTGGATTGTGGACGGCAACACAGTAGATATTGTTGATAACAGCAATTCCACAGTGGTTACTTACACCATATGCACCGAAAAGACAAAGAACCAGTACATTTCATCATCTGCTGATAATAAAAAACCAAACAAGAAGAAACTTTCCACACCAGCCTTCCGGTCTGTAGCCAAACAGCCAAATGGGGTAAAGCTTAGCTGGAAAGCAGTAAAAAATGCAGCCGGATATGAAATTTTGTATAGTACAAATCCAAAATATAAAAAGGCAAAAAAGAAAAAAATATCTGCCAAAAAGACCTGCAGCATTAAAAAGTTAAAAAAAGGAAAGACATATTATTTTAAAATCCGCGCTTACAAAAAATCCGGCAAGAAACTGTCCTATAGCGCCTATAGCAAAACTAAGAAAATAAAAATCAAATAATTTGATTAGGAGTTAGGAACTGTGGGGTTTAGAGGCTAAAATAACATTTCGGTATGGGGCTAATACATTAGCCCCATACTTGTAAAATGCCACTTTAATACATATAATAATGTTGTGATTCTTTTAACTATGGCAAAGTATCGGGAGGAATTTATGATCAATCTCCACAAAATAGGTGAAAACACGACACATAACAAAGATTTTTTTGTAGACCGCCCAAATGGGCATCCTGTATATCTGCTATTGCTAATCAAAACCCCTTCACTTTTTCTATCCGGGGATGAATGGCAGCGTATTCCGGCTGACTGTGCTGTTATTTTCCGACCGGGCCAAACACACTGCTACCGGGCAGATAACACCGACTATACCGACTGCTGGCTTCATTTCTCTTCCCCCCATGATATACTTGAAAAACATTTTCCTTATGGAACCCCAATTCCACTGCATGACAGTGAAGACTTTTACCAGTTATTCCACCTGATCTATCGTGAATATTACAGAAATTCACGTCATCGGAACCAGACACTGCACGATCTGGCTTCCGCGCTTATCGCAAGGATTTCCGATGCACATAATATCAAAGAATATCCTGCCATTTACTACAACCTTCTTCAGCTCCGCGAAGAAATCTACCGCTCCCCGGCAAAGAACTGGACTGTTCCGGCCATGGCAGAAAAGCTAAATATCAGCACTGGCTATCTTCAAAATATTTACCCAAAATATTTTGGCACTACCTGCCTAAACGAAGTAATCGAAAGCCGTATCCAATATGCATGTGAACTTCTGTTTTCCACACATATGCCGCTCTCTGATATATCGGAAGAATGCGGCTATCGCAATGTAGAGCATTTTATCCGCCAGTTTAAATCACGGATGAATATGACACCCGGTAGCTACCGGAAATCAAAAGAAAAATCTTGACAGCATATTTATTACTTCGGCACAAAAAGCAAAACACATAATTAACCTCTGGCTGCATATACTATTCACGAGATATATAAGCTGAAAAAAGCAACATTTTTTTTAAAACAGGCTTACCCACTGATATCTGGAATGCCAAAAGCAGCATGGGGGATTTCTATGAAAGAGTTAAAGCGTTATACCATAATTGGAATAATTTTTGTCCTGATTACAGGATCTTTTGCCCATTTTGTATATGGCTGGTCTAACCAAAACCATATAGCAGGACTTTTTACGCCAATTAATGAATCCATTTGGGAGCATATGAAACTACTATTCTTCCCAATGTTAATCTACTCATTTTTTATGACTTATAAATTTGTACAAGAATATCCTTGTATTATCTCTGCATTGAGTTTCGGAATTCTTGCAGGTACGTTCCTTATACCGCTCTTTTATTATGCATATACTGGTATCCTTGGTAAAGATATTTTCATTTTGGATATCGGGACATTCATTCTGAGTATCCTGATTGCCTTCTGGATTTCTTACAGGCTTACATTGTCTTGCAAACTGGAATCCTATACATTTTTATTATGTCTTTTAGTATGCCTTCTACTGGCATGCTTTTTAGTATTCACGTACCATACCCCGCATTTTGCAATATTTCAGGACCCCACTGTCTAAAAACCTTGATATTGCAAAGCAACATTAAGCATCTGCATTAATGTATCTATCCATTTATTTTTCTTTTTATTTCACAGTGGCCGAAAAGTTTTGCGGTTTATAACCGCAAAACTGATTGATTTTTTTTAAGTTTTGCGGTATACTGCCTTGTAAATGGAGGTGGTCATTGTGATTTACAGACCTATGTATGTGGATAAAATAATGGCTTATGTGGATACTCCCTTTGTAAAAATACTCACAGGAGTACGCCGCTGCGGAAAGTCTACGATACTCAAAATGATTATAGAAAAACTGAAAGCAGAACGATATGTTCCAGCGGAACATATCATAAGTTACCGCTTTGATTCAATGGAATATGAGGATATGACGGCAAAGCAGATGTACTCCCAGCTAAAGGAGCAGCTTTCGCCTAATGGAAAGACCTATTTATTTCTTGACGAAGTTCAGGAAATAAAAGGCTGGGAAAAGGTTGTCAATTCGCTCTGGTCAGATTTTGATACTGACCTGTATATAACGGGTTCTAACTCCCGAATGATGTCCTCCGAAATATCAACATATCTTACCGGAAGGTATGTTTCCTTTCGGATTTTCACCCTGTCCTTCAGTGAATACCTAATGTTCAAGGAAAAATATGCCGCTGTAGGAGATCCAAAAGCAGAGCTTGCAAACTATGTCCGTTTGGGAGGCTTCCCGGCAACTCATCTGCAGGCATATTCTCAGGATGAAATCTATACGATTGTCAGAGACATATACAATTCAACGATTTTTTCTGACATTGTAAAGCGAAATCAGATCAGGAAGATCGACAAGTT
Organism: bacterium D16-36; assembly: GCA_003611745.1. GTDB lineage: Bacteria > Bacillota > Clostridia > Lachnospirales > Lachnospiraceae > Butyribacter. Next base: position 33,237 of record RAYF01000049.1, read on the forward strand.
GGAGCGTGTCGTAAAATACACCTTCAATAATGTGGGCAACACTTTCTCTGCTAAATCTATTGCGGATTATCTGAAATCAGAGCGCCGATCTCTTGACAACGAGACGGTTTATAGCTATCTGGAAAAGTTGGAGAAGGCATATCTGCTCCACCGCTGCTCCCGGTATGACTTGCAGGGCAAGGAATTTCTGAAAACGCAGGAAAAATTCTATCTTGCAGATGTTGCCTTACGGTACAGTGTCCTCGGATATAACGCAGACAGCGTTGCTTCCAGCCTTGAAAACATTGTGTATTTGGAGCTTTGCAGGCGTGGGTACACCGTCAATGTAGGTAAAATCGGAGATGCAGAAATCGACTTTGTAGCTACAAGACAAAATGAAAAGATATATGTTCAAGTCACGCAGGAAATTAAATCTGAAAAGACGAAAAAACGGGAGTACGACCGTTTGCTTGAAATACACGATAATTACCCCAAATATGTTCTTACGACAGATGAATTTGCAGGAGGAAACTATGAGGGCATTAAGACAATGCACATAGCGGATTTCCTGCTCAGTTCTGAATATTAGGCACCGCAAGGCACAAACAAAAATTGACGGATAACAGGGAGTAATCGTTTAGAAAACAATCGTCTGTAAATGGTGACATACTGATTTAGGGCAGTAATGAAACGATATTTGACACGCTGGACAATATATGATATAGTTTTAAAATAGATTTTCAAATATAATTAAACCATGCAACATGGGGTTGTACTGGTTTCGACGGGCTCACTGAAGATGGAGAAGCTGTCCGTGGCCGGACACCACGTTAAAAGTTCGAATTTAAAATTAAACGCTGAAGACAATTTAGCATTAGCTGCCTAGTTGCAGCTTGTCGGCCCTAGTGCCCCGCCATTAGGAAAACCGGCATCGACTTGCGGGAAACTCTGCGGCTTAAGCTTTGCGGCGGCAGAAAATTTATGAAGCTACTGAAGGGTAAAGCCTGTCAGCAGGCGTTATTCGGAGGGAATGTCAAATTACTGACTATGACAGTAGAAGTACATTGAATCTGGGTTCGGACAGGGGTTCGATTCCCCTCAGCTCCACTAATCCACTAAAGGGAAATGCCGAAAACATAATGTTTTCGGCATTTCCCTTTTGGTTATTTTAAAACCTTTAGCAGATTTTTCACCTCTTTTGACGCAGTTTTTCTTGTAAATGTACCATATGAAAAAATACATAACCCACTGACCTGCTTCGTGGAGCGCGCATATTCCACCTGCCTCTTTAAAATCGTGTTACTCTTTGCCCAGCCGGTATCTGTCACAGCCTTAGCTTCTTTTAATGAAATGCCTGCACGGTAGCCTGCCAGACCGACAAACAGCTTCACCTTTTTGTTCCTTGGAATCGCTGTCCACTCTTTCACCATCTTCTTATATGGTGCTGTCTTCTGTGTAAAAGACCAGTAAATCTGCGGGCAGATATAATCAATGTAATTGGCTGACTTCATCCAAAGCTTTACATCACTGTAATATTTTGTACTGGCATAAAGATTTGACAGGTTTCCTGCCGGGCTTATGCCGAACACACAGCTTTTATCTGCCTGCTTAACAGCAGAATACACCTTTTTTACCATTTTGTTTACATTGTTCCTTCTCCAGCTTACAAGAGACTGCGGTGATGCACCGCCTTTTTTAGCAGTTTTGGCATAAGACTGATATTCACTGTAATCAAACTTTTTAAAGTTTTTCGTGCCAAGGCTCGGATAAAAATAGTCATCCATGTGAATGCCGTCGATATCGTAATTCTTTACAATCTCACGCACACCGTTGGCTACGAGGCTCTGAACCTGGCTGGACGCCGGATTGAAATAATAAGCGCCATCTAATTTCAGTACATTCCTTCTTTCAGACTTTTTCTTAGAGGATGCCCATTTTCTGGCAATGGAACCCGCAGGAAGAGAAGAAAACTTCATAGACGGAAGCGTGATACGGTATGGGTTTACCCATGCCTGAATATCAAGCCCTCTCTTATGCGCAGCAGAAACTGCGTATTTTAACGGGTCAAATCCCGGATTCCTGCCTGCCTTGCCAGCTGCACACTTAGACCAAGGATAGTACTTGGACGGATACATTGCATCAGCAAAGGGACGGACCTGCAAAATAACCGTATTCATCTTATTTGCCTTGCATGTGTCAAAAGTCTTATCAATATAGTCTTTCCACTTTGAATAAGAAGAAGCCTTTTTATCCATCTCACTAAAATAAATCCACACAGCCCTCATCTCTTTTGACATGCCCCCGGAGGAAGATGCCACTTTGCCCTCTGCCTTTGGTGATGGCGACGGCTCTGGCTGATCCGTCGGCTCAGTCAAATCAGTCTGCTGCTCCTGAGCTGAATCTGAATCAGCATTCTGCAGCAACGCCACTGTATTTTCCTTCGCCTCCGTCGCATCTGCAATCATCATCCTCCCCGCACAGAAAACTAAAAATAATGTAAAAACAACCATTCCAATTCGCCAATTCCGCTTATTCATCATTTCCCTAACTCCACTTCTTCCTAATATTATTGAATCAACCTTTCATTCTCGTTGTATCATCTGCAATCATACCACAAAATTATGGCAATAATATGGGAATTCATCCCACAAAAAACAACAGACCCCTCATCGGAGGACCACCATAGAATCAAGCCCGGCATTAATGTTCAGGCTTCTCACCAGAATACGTATTTCTGCCGCTCCTGTTTCTCTCTCATTTAGCGGTATGCTATAACTGCATGGCCATTCATAGCTGCATGTGCCACGCCTCTCCCCATTTATGTAAATCTCACACTCTCCCCAGATAGCATGAAAATATAATACAGGAAGATGGCCATTCACCCGCTTTGGAATCTGCGCTTGAAGCTGATAAATCAGGTAGTGCCCCTGCTTATTTTCTAAACTATCCGGCGAACCGCTTTCCCTGCTGACACTGATATCCTGCCATGAATTCATATCAAAATCTTCTATTTTCATCATAACATCCGGTCTCTCTTTAAATACTTTCGATATCTTCCATCTGGCCAGATAATATTCCGTTACACTTGGAACAGACGGAACCCGTTCTGCCGGATTAGCTACAACCACCGCATCTGCGCTTATGCTGTGAAAGCCTGAACCCCCATCGCCTGCTTCCCCCATAATATCCGCCTTTACACATACTTTGAGATTAGAAGCATCCTCATCCGGCATAACAACAGCGAGGCACCTTCCATTAAATATACTTCGGTGCGGCGACAGAAATTCCTCATGGCAATTCGGATTTCCATTGCAGGCGCCAAGCAGCCTTCCTCCCTCAACAGAAATTTCTGTCATAAAATTGGCATCCGGCACTTCCCTGCCCTCAGCATCTACTGCCTTAATCACGACAGGGACGGCATCCTGCCCATTCCCTTTTACTGTGCTTCTCCAAGGAATAACCTGCAGCCCCTGAACACACCCCGTCGTCTCCCTGACATCCCTTGCAGCCTCTTCGCCATTGTTATAACCAGCTAATTCTATGGTTCCGGCTTCATAAGGCACTTCCCACTCAGCCTGTGCATATATATCTATCTTTTTTCTTCCCATACTCCTTCCGTTAACAAAAAGCTCTGCCTCCTCACAATTGGTATGGGACATAACCCTGATAGCCCTGCCCTCCTGCCCCCTGAAATTCCAATGCGGAAGCACATGGCAGACTGGTTCTTCCGAAAAGACTGCTTTTGCCAAATAAAATCCATCTTTTGGAAACCCACAAATATCAAGCATCCCAAAATAGGAAGAGACTGTCGGCCAGACATAGGGGGTCGGTTCCCCCAGATAATCAAAGCCTGTCCACATAAAAGCTCCTGCTACAAAATCCCTCTCCATAACGGCCCTCCATGTGTCGCGGACATTATTGCCCCAGTCGCTTGGATCATCATCATAACTTGCTATCTGGTGTGTGTCTTTGTCCGTTGCATAACAGCCGCGCACCCCGAAGGTAGATGTCGTCTCCGTACCAAGCATGGGGATGTTGGGATATCTCTTATGAAAGCTGTCATATTCATCGATCTGGTAATTAATTCCGCAAACGTCCACTTCCGAGACTGCATTTTCCTCTGTCAAAATTCCCCCGTGCATTGCCCCCGTTGTCAGGCTGCCCGGAGCCAGACGGTGAATCAGGCGGCACATCCGCTTTGCCATCCGCCGCCCCTGAATTGTTCCCTGAAGCGGCTCCTCATTAAAAATCGAATACATGATGACACTCGGATGATTGCGGTGCCGTTTCACCAGCATCTCAAGCTGCCTAAGCCCCTCCTTTGTAGAATCAAAATTACGGTTTTCATCCAAAACCAGCATCCCCATGCGGTCGCAGGCGTCAATAAGAGCATCTGCAGGCATTCCATGCGCACAGCGGTATGCGTTGCTTCCCATCTCCTTTAATTTTTCAATGCGGTATTCCCAAAGATTATCCGGGACTGCCACGCCAAGCCCTCCAAAATCCTGATGGTTGCATGTCCCAAAAAGTTTTAACGGCTGATGGTTCAGGAAAAAACCCTTATCCGGATCCATCTCCACTGTCCGGAAACCGCAGACAGTCCTGACAGAATCAATCTTTTCCCCCTCACACAAAGCCGTCACTTCCACAGAATAGACATTTGGATGGTTAATATCCCAAATCAGGGGATTTTCTACAGCAAACCGGGCTGAAAACTCCACTGTCCCTGTCTGGCATACCACAGATTTTTCTATGTAACGGACACTCCTGTCCGTCCCCGGTTCCCTCAATGCAAACTGCACCGCTATCTCTTTCTCCCCGTCCCCCTCGTTTATAAGCTCCATAGAAATATCCACATTCCAGACACTTTTCTCCTCCGGTTTTTTACCAGCATCCCCTGTCAGGCTATTTTCCCTGCCCTTTACCGGAAAAGATACCCCATCTTCCAAAGGACAGATAAAGACACTATCTCTATCAATATGTAGCAGATTCATGGCTTCCAGCCATACATGGCGATAAATGCCGGCTCCCTCATACCACCATCCCTCCCACTCATCTGCTTCCACAAATACAGCCAGTACATTAGGAATTTCCCCAAAATGAGCCATATCCGTAATATCGGCCTCAAACGGCGTATAGCCGCTGAAACTCCTCGCCACAGCCAGCCCATTAAAATAGACTGTGCAATGCGTTGCAACCCCTTCAAAGCAAATAACCAGCTTTTTATCACGATACTCTTCCGGCAGCCTAAATGTCTTGCGGTACCATGCCTTTCCGCGCGGTTTGTATCCCCAGTCAGCCACATTTTCTTCTGAAAAGGCCTGGCTGGCTGACCAGTCATGTGGAAGCTGCACATCTTCCCACTCCGACGCATCAAAGTCCGCCTGAGGCGCCCCCGGCTGCGAACCCGCTTTCGAAAGGGCATAAATCTCCCCATGCCCCTTACCGATTTTCAGCCCTGTCTCCCCAAGATGGAACTTCCAGCCCATATCTAACGATAATTTCTCTCTGCCCATAGTTACCCACTCCTAATACAGATTTTTCACCTTAAACTGCTTTTCTGCTTCCCTTCTCTGGTCCTTCTTAGCAATATCCTGCCTCTTGTCATATAATTTCTTTCCTTTTGCAAGGCCAATCTCAACTTTTACAAGGCTTCCCTTAAAATAGACATTTAAAGGAACAATCGTATAGCCTTTCTGGGCAATCTGGCCCTCCATCTTCCTTATCTCATACCGATGGAGCAAAAGCTTTTTGATGCGCAACGGGTTTTTATTAAAAATATTCCCCTTCTCATATGGGCTGATATGCATATTGTAGACATACACCTCCCCATTTTCAATACGGATAAAGGCTTCCTTTATGCTGCACTTCCCCATGCGCAGTGACTTTACCTCCGTCCCCGCCAGTGCAATCCCCGCTTCGTATTTATCTTCTATAAAGTAGTCAAAATAAGCTTTTTTATTGTTGGCAATCATTTTCTTTGCTTCCTTTGCCATCTGCCTGCCCCCCATCTATTTCTTTTTTCCAGAAGACCTTCCTGCCCGTCTGGATACGGGCCTTGCCTGTTTTGATGCAGCTTTCTTCAAACTTTTCCGTTTTGCCGCAGCTTTTTTTGCTGCACGGGTCAGTTTTGACACCTCTTTTGCCACCTGCTCTGCCTTCTTTTTGGCGGCAACTTTTCTGGCAAATGCCTTCTCAACCTCTTCTTTTTTCTCAAGCTTTGCCCTTCTCTCCTGCAGCTCCCTCTTCTTATCAGCAGAAACAGCCTTACTCTTAGCAGGCTTCTTCTTGTCAGCAGGGACAGCCTTCCCCTTAGCAGGTTCCTTCTTATCAGCAGAAACAGGCTTGCCCTTTGCAGGCTGTTTCCCTGCAAGCTTCGCTTTTCTCCTGCCCCGTTTTGAAACCGGCCTGCCTGAGAAATCTACATCCCTCACCTGCTTTATCTCTTCCCTTTTGAGCGTATCCTGCTCTTCTATCTGCTCCGTCTGGCCCTCCTCTTCCTCCGCCAGCACAAAGTCAATTGTTCTTAGGATTTTATCCACCGCATCTACCGTTACCCGAACGGACTGCCCAAGCTTATATACCTTATGTGTCCGCTCTCCTACCATCTGGTATGACTCTTCCTCAAAATAATAGTAATCACCCGGAATATCTGCTACACGCACCATTCCCTCAATTGTATTTGGAAGTTCCACATACATTCCCCATGTAGTGACACCGGAAATAATGCCCTCAAAAGTCTCCCCGACAAACTGCTCCATATATTCGGCTTTTTTCATCTTCTCCACTTCCCGCTCCGCATCCTCTGCGCGCCGCTCCAGACGGCTCGCTTCCGCTGTCACTTCCGGGAGAATCTGATTATAGTGCTCCACCCTCTTATCTGCCAGTTTTCCATGTATATTCTCTTTGATAATCCGATGGATCTGCAGATCAGGGTAGCGGCGGATCGGTGAAGTAAAGTGGCAATAATACTTCATTGCCAGCCCAAAATGCCCTTCACAGCTTACCGTATACTTCGCCTGCTTCATAGAGCGGAGTGCCAGACGGCTGATCAATGCCTCCTCCGGTGTCCCGTCAACATTCTTAATCAGCTTTTGTATCTCCTTTGGATGAATTTCATCATCCGCCCCTACCCGTACCGTATAACCAAAATTACTTACAAATGCATTTAGGGTTGCTATTTTCTCCACATCCGGCACCTCGTGCGTACGGTACACAAAAGGCAGCTCCAGCCAGAAGTATTCCTCGGCTACTGTCTGGTTTGCCGCCAGCATAAACTCTTCAATAATCCGGTGTGCATTGTTCCTCTCGTAAATTTTGACATCCAGAGGCCTGCCCTTCGGATCTAGTATGATTTTGCTTTCAGCAAAGTCAAAATCAATAGATCCTCTTTTAAACCTGCGTTCCCTTAATATTCCTGCCAGCTCATACATCAACTCAAACATTGGAATCAGCTCTTTATACTCTTTCCTCTCCGCCTCATCCTCTTCCTCGACAATCTTATGGACACTTGTGTATGACATACGACGGTCTACATTTATTACAGACTCCTCAATACGGTGCTCCACCACCTCGCCCTTTTCATTGATATCCATCATACAGGACAACGCCAGACGGTCCACTCCCTGATTTAAGGAACAAATGCCATTGGAAAGTTTATGCGGCAGCATCGGTATGACACGGTCAACCAGATAGACACTGGTGCCGCGCTTTAATGCCTCCTTATCAAGCGGAGAATACTCTGTCACATACTGGCTGACATCAGCAATGTGTACACCAAGGTGATAGATATTTCCCTCTTTTGTGAGGGTAATGGCATCATCCAAATCCTTGGCATCTTCCCCGTCTATTGTAACCGTCTGCAGATTACGGTAATCAGCCCTTCCGATTTTCTCGCTCTCTGCTACTTCCTCCTCAATATCCCTGACCTGATCCATAACCCCGTCTGGATACTCCTCTGGCAGCCCATATGCCTTAACTACCGATAAGATATCTACCCCCGGATCGTTTATATGGCCGATAATTTCTATGACCCGTCCCTCCGGGTTACGGCTTTCACTGCCAAAATCTGTAATTTCCACCACAACTTTATGTCCGGTAATGGCTCCCATTGTGTCAGCCTTGGCAATATAGATATCCTTTGTAAACTTGTGGTTGTCTGCAACTACAAAACCAAAGCTCTTGCTGCTGGAGTAAGTGCCGACTATGATGCTGGAGCCCCTCTCAAGTATGCTGACAACTTCAGCCTCCCTGCGTTTCCCTCTGGAACGGCTGTCCAGCATAATCTGCACAGTATCCCCGTCAATCGCCCCTTTGGTAAAGTGTGCCGGAATAAAAATATCTTCCTTCTCCCCCTCTACCCGGACAAAACCAAAACCCTTCTGTGTCGCCATAAACCTGCCAGTCATCATATTTTCAGATAAAAGCTTCACTTTCCCCTTTAAATCCAGATGAATTTTGCCCGCGTCCATCAGTTCATCCAGAACCTGACGAAACTCCTTTTTGTCTTTTGCCGGCACCTGCAGCACAGCCCCCATCTCCTTGATGGAAAGCGGTTTATATTCCTTTGATGAAAGAAATTTTAATATCATTTCCTTCTTGCTATTTAATTCTTCTCTTGTCATAATCTCCTCATTTCTGCGCTGCCCTCTGCCATTCGAATATACAGCTGCCCCCCATGCCTGCGGCAGACAGCGCCCATAAACAGGCTTGGGCATAACAGCAGCTAGGGGCAAAATACCGCAAAAGAGGATGCTATCGCGATAGCATCCTCCGATTTACTTCTCTTATGCAAAAATCTTTAAATTCAACAGTAAGGAAAGTACGATAAACAAAACAGTAAGGACTCTTGTGGCCAAAATCAAACCGCCCTCCATAGAACGCCCTTTATTCTTGCCCCAGTATGTCTCAGCTGCACCGCTGATAGCACCTGTAAGTCCCGCCTGTTTGCCTTCCTGCATAAGAACAATTATTGTAAGAGCTACACAAACAATAATATACACAATCAACAAAATCGTATGAATGACCTGAATCATGAATCATTTCCTCCATTCTACAACAGAACAGCCGCTCTCATTAACTGCCAGAATTATTTAAACACATCAGCATAATATAAAGCAAAACTATTCTAGTACAAAATTATTATAATAATATCACAGCCAGTCCATCTTTTCAAGCCATATTTTTACTTTTTCATAATTACAGAAAGATTATTTTTTAACAAGAAGTGACTTTCCAGTCATCTCAGCCGGCTGCTCTAAGCCCATAATCTCAATCAATGTCGGGGCAATGTCAGCCAGGCATCCGCCCTCACGCAGCGTATATTCTTCATCATAATTTACTAAGATAAATGGAACCGGATTTGTTGTGTGGGCAGTAAACGGAGCCCCTGTCTCATAATCAATCATCTGCTCTGCATTTCCATGGTCAGCACAGATAAAGAGCACTCCTCCCACTTTCTTTACCGCTTCCACTGCCGCCCCAACACACTGGTCAATACGTTCCACTGCCTGTATCGCTGCAGAAATAACACCTGTATGCCCTACCATGTCAGGATTTGCAAAATTAATGACAATCACATCATATTTATCGGACGTAATAGCAGCAGTCAGCCTCTCGCCTACTTCCGGCGCGCTCATTTCCGGCTGCAGGTCATACGTTGCTACAGACGGGGATTTTACAAGAGAACGGTCTTCATCCGGGTTCGGTTCTTCTACGCCTCCATTAAAGAAAAATGTAACATGCGCGTACTTCTCTGTCTCAGCCAGACGAAGCTGTTTCTTTCCATTTGCCGCCAAAAACTCGCCAAATGTGTTGCTGATACTCTCCTTCTCAAATGCAACCAGCTTATTGCCGATTGTCTCATCATAATCTGTGAAGCAGACATAGACCAGAGGCATAAATCCATTGACGCGGTTAAACTTATCAAAACTCTCATCACAAAATGTGCGTGTAATCTCACGTGCCCTGTCTGGACGGAAATTAAAGAAAATAACAGAATCATTCGCCTTGATTGTTGCCAACGGTTTCCCGTCTTTCTCTATTACAGTCGGAACCACAAACTCATCATTCACATCTTCCTCATAAGAGGCAGCTACAGCCTGCACCGCATTTTCTGCCTTCTTGCCTTCGCCTGCCACCAGCGCATTATAAGCCTTTTCAACACGGTCCCAGTTATTATCACGGTCCATTGCATAATAGCGCCCATGGACACTTGCAATCTTCCCGACACCTATCTCATCCATCTTCTTCTGCAGTTCTTCCATAAATCCCTTGCCTGATGTCGGTGCGGTATCCCTTCCATCTAAAAAAGTATGGACATAGACATTCTCTACCCCGTTTCTCTTAGCCAATTCCAACAGCCCATAGAGATGTGTATTGTGGCTGTGTACGCCACCATCCGACAAAAGCCCGTAAAGATGAAGGTCTGACCCATTCTTCTTCACATTTTCTATTGCAGACAAAAGTGCCTTGTTTTCAAAAAAATCCCCATCATCAATCGCTTTGGAAATGCGGGTCAGCTCCTGATAGATAATACGGCCCGCACCTATATTCATATGCCCAACCTCAGAATTGCCCATCTGCCCGTCCGGAAGGCCTACACTAAGCCCGCTTGCATTTCCCTTCTGGAACGGACACTCTGCCATTAATTTGTCCATAACAGGCGTCTGTGCCTGCGCAATCGCATTTCCTTCTGTTTTTTCATTTAATCCATATCCGTCAAGTACCATTAAAACAACTGGTTTTCTGCTCATAATTTTCCTCCATTCCGCTGCCAGTACAACAAGCTTATTCAAGTCATTAGTATACCCCACCCTGTAGCTTTTTTCAAGTGCGATTCCGGCCTGCCCACGGAAATCAATTTTCAGTATATATTCATTACTGCCCCTATTAATTTGGTACCATTTACAGACAATGTTTTCTAAACGATAACTCCCTGTTATCCGTCATTTTTTGTTTGTGCCTGCATCCGGTTATGTTTCTGTTTTTTG
>RAYF01000050.1 GCA_003611745.1 bacterium D16-36
ACTTATCAATTGGTTTGTGTCCCAGCCTGCATTTATTCAGGCTTTATGCCCTGATTTTGGATGGGAAGTTTGAGTAACAATCTTACTTTTCAGTTTGGTATGTACGAACCTGCAACCGATTCCATCATTGTCAACACTGGTGAAAATTCCATTCTTGTTATCCGTTGTAAAGAATGTAATTCCTCTGTTATCTTCGATAAACTCAGTGATGTAGTCTACCTGTACCATTTAGCAGAAGAAACACCGCTTTTATACGCGAAGCTTGCATTAAAAGCAAACGGATTGCAGGACTATGTAGATGCTATGAACAAATTTAATTGATTGTTTTTCCGCTTAAATTATTCCTCATCTTGGGGAATAATTTAAGCAGTCTTTTTGCTTCACATTACTCATTTTCAATAATCTCCCAGTATCCGCTAAAACCACGCCCAATATAATTCACATTATCCATTTCCTTTATATGACGTTTAATTGTTTTAGAACTTACGCCTAATGTAATTGCTATTTTCTCTGTACTAATTTTACTATCCTTACGAATCAAGTCCACAATCTGAGTATCCAGTTTATTTTGGGGGACATTTTGAGGGACATCTTGAGGGACATCTTGAGGGACATCATAGTTCAGGTTTGGCATCACTACAGTAAATTGATATCTGTCTGAACGAAATGACGGTCTTTTACTCTCATTATAATTAATTTGAAATTCATATCCACTGATAATCTTTCCAAATCCGCTTCCTTTTCGCTCCATATATCCGAGCCTATTGAATACATCCGCAAGTACCGGATTTCTCCTGGTTGAAGGTACTGTAAGTGGGTCTCTGTCCTGAATCATGGAACCATCTGGCATTCCTCCCGGAGAATAGATTTCCATTCTGTCATCATATATGTCAATATGGACTTCACTTCCATTGACAAGATAGTCGCGATGTGCCAAAGCATTCACCAGTGCCTCGTGATAACTTCGCTCTACATACTCCGGCATCTCCTCTCTTGAATTTGCAGTCTTACGCCATTTCATTTTACAATTACGTTTTATAAATGCTTCTCCATTTTCAATCAGAAAAATAACGCTGCCTGAATACTCTGCATCATCTAACGCATCAACTGAACCACCACTTTTGTTTAATCCATTCCACCTTGTGCAAAATAACCTTGAACAAAGAATTGGACTTTCATCGGCAAATAATGCCCCTGCATTTGTTAATTCTCCCTGTTCATTTACCAGTCCAAATGAAACCAAATCTTTGTCGTCAAAGCTATTCCCAGTCCACTTTTTATACCTTTCCTTGAGCTTTGAGAAAGCAAAATCCTCCATCTTATAAGTAGAATTCTGTGAATCATAAGATGTATTCTTTCCTCTGAGAACAAGACGCTTTAATTCAGTCGCAGTTGCCTTTACACTTTCATTTCCAACACGGACAAAAGCTTCCAGCACACCATCTCCTGAATAATAGTATGGTGTCTCATCTCCTTTATATACTTCAAGTATGACCAAAACCTTTTCATCATCGGTTTTATGAAATCTGAGCTTAAATTCCGGAATTGGATCCAATCTTGATTTAACTGCTTCACTTATTTTTTCTGCATCTCCTTCAGGATCGTCAAGCCCAACAATCTGCCCCGCATCAGAAATACCAAAAATCAAAGCCCCACCAAATGTATTCGCAAACGCACTTACGCTTTTACACCAGCTTTTGGGTTTCTTTTCTTCCAGTGCAAGCTTTTTGTCATATTCAGTTGCTTCACCAATTAAATCTTTTATATTCATAACAAACATCCTCTTTTATCTCCATCCCAGCAAATCATATTCTTAGGTCCACCATTCGCCTGTGCAGCGGAATTAACCTCACTTTTACTCATGCCTTTTTCTATTATATCAATAAGCTGATACTTAATACCCCATTCCCAAAAAACGTTCTGCTTTCTTTGTATTATATCATTATAAAGTAGTAAGCAACCCCGCTCGTACACATGACTTTAAATCAAAGGTTTTCTTTTTCCCATCATCAAACAGAATCGTAATCCTATCCCCAAAACATTCTTCTACCGTTCCAATCCCATAAATCTTATGTTTTACCCTTGCTCCGATATCAGATATTTTCTGCTTCTTGTTACTTGTTTCATGCACAGAAGAATCTTCATATTCTTTTCTTGGCATATTCCCCAACGGGCCATAAGCATTTACATCTTCCTCAAGGTCACGACTTTCATCATCCGGCAATCCGTATTCATCAATCAAACTTAGAAGTATCTGCACTTCTGCTAAATGCATTTGTGTAAATGTTACCGATATATCTGCATTTATGCCAATTTCAAACTTTTCATCTACGCCCTCTAAATCAATAGAAGCAATTGCCTTATGTATCTTCGTTTTGTAATCCTCTTTATGATTATCTCTTATAGACTTGTATTTACTAGCACAGTTTTTACATAAACACAAATGCATCTGTGGAAGTTCCAGTCCAAAATTTGCTATCTCAATTGCTTCTACAAACTGTGCGGGTTCCTTACAAATCTGGCAAATATGAGCATTACTTTCATTCGTGTACATACCAATAACATAGGAACGCATCATCCTTGCAGATTTGCTTACACGAATCTGTCTAAGAATAGGCATATACTTGACTGGATCAGCACAGAAAAACTGCTCTCTTACATGCTGCATCAAACTCTCCTTGTTACGCACCTTGTGTATTGGAAATTCCGAGGATATCCAGTTATCTGGTTGGAATACTGTTTCCTCATTCTCTTCGTAAACTCCTTCTGCCGCTTCTTCAACTTTTAATCCTAATTCTCTTGCTAACTGTTTCAACAAGAGTTTCTTATCCCTCTTATCCAATGCATCCACTAATTCAAATGCATCTGCTTTATTATCCGCACTTGTCTCAATAAAACCAAGTATCTCATATTTTTCTTTGCTTGGATGCAGCTCTCCATATACACTTGTATCCAAATCATATTTAGATATTTTGTCTGGTCGTGCCGCTCTTCCATCCTTGCAATAAATCCAATCATAACAAGATCTGATGGTTCGCAAACATCCTGCTTGCCCTACTTTTTCATATGGACTATTTTTTCTATATCGTACTTTTCCACTTAATTTATCTGTAATTGCCAACAAGAGTTTAAATATTTCAGCAGACTTCATCCGGGCTAACTCTTCATCCTGGTGACGCTCGATATATTCAAAATTATCCTCTATCCCATTAATTTCCATTTGCGGACAATATTCTCCCATGGCAACCCAATATCCATCTCCTACACCTTCTTGTCTTCGATTACCATCTTCTATCGGAGATGTAATCAGACCAAATAACTGCAGCTTCTTAACTGAAATACCATGTCGTATATAAAAATCTTTATCCAATGCGCAATAATCAAATTTACCATACTCGTAATCTGTGTACTCATCGTCATCATCCTCATCACGCACCATTTCTTCACTATATGGAATCGGTGCATAGTAAATTTCTAAATCTATTCCTTCATCCGAAATATCCGTATGAACCTCTCCAGGTTTCGCAAATGTTGCGATGTCGGAATCATTCTTAATTTTGATAATATAGGCATCTTCAAGAAGTTCTTTCATTTCTCTAACATTATGCGTTTCCTCCATGTGCCTTATAATCTGCTGAATATCCTCAATATATTCCATTTCAAAATGGTCATCATCATCAAAACCCATTTTGCTGCCAATATTGATATATTTCTTTATAATCTTCTCTTTGATATATTGGAAATTATCAAATTCAGTAATCCCAAAACCATCTTCCAATAATCTTTCAAATTCAGATGCCATTTTAGTATTAACGATTGCAGACGTTCCCACGCTTTTGTACTTACTTGACACACCTAAATAAATATTAGGCGTATCACCTTTCATTGCAGGCACAAGCATATCTTCTGCATTTAGAATCAACGGCGCCCTTTTTAAAACCTCCCATGCCCTGACAATACAATTTTTAATCATTCTTTCGTAAGGACCACTTCTTGTATAGGAAAGACTACTACTATATAATGATTCTCTATTATCCGATAAAAATGCGTAAAATGCCTTTAAGCTCTCCAACTCCCCGATACTGACCTTCTGTTCTCCTAAATTCAACAAAGCATCTGCCCATTTATCTAATGTAAATGTATTGACATCCAATTCATTGATTAACCAGCAGAAATATTCCGTAAAATTAGTTTCTCTCTCATTATTGAATGCAACAAAACCATTTATTTTTGCAAAAGACTGTGAGAACAAACTATTATCAAAGAAATCGGCAATACCAAAAGGGACCGCCATTACAACATCTTCTACCGCTCTATATACACCTTCTCTATCCGGTAAATACTCGCCCTGCTTAAAGCATTCAGATACTTTCTCTTTTAATCGAGGAAGTGTATGATTGCTTTCTTCATCCTTGAATGCAGCTATTAACACACGGCGAACAAAGCCTTGTGTAATCATTTTACGATTTTTCAAATCCTCCAGGGATTCCACAATAAGATTGCCCAATTCATCAAATAAAAAATCATTAAATGCAGAGGGTGTCATTAACTTCTCTCTCGATACAGCAGTTTCAAATGATCCATGTACCAGAAACGGTAAATCTGTGTTATCTCTGGTCGGAAAATACACCCATATATCCGTATGTGCCATTTCGTTGATATTATTTGCTCTATTGTTTACCTTATATGCAACGCTGACCTCTGCATTACTCATTTCAGGATGGTCTAATACTTTCTTATACTTCAAATATCTACTGATATCTTCCTTACCTGCATAAGCGCTTCCCTCAATTCTACAAGTAATTAAACTTTCATCATTCTCAGCTTCGGAAAGCATTATCTTTGCATATTTCCCAGTCTTTTTATCAACCCAATACAAAAGCTTAATATGTGTGAGGAACAACAGCATTTCTCCTGTCATTTCTTCCAGCTTCATCAGAACCTCATTCCCCTGAACGCGAATAAGGCTGCTATCATTCTTTTTCTTAGCAAAAGGAATAACAAATTTTGTAAGATGTTCAGCTGATATAAACGGCGTAAATCTCCCGCCATCAGCTGTTTCATAAAACAATTTCTGTTTCTCTGTTTGATAATCCCATGCTTCCGGCATTTCTACTGGAAGTAAGTAATTTTCTATACGAAAAGCCTCATCATCTGAATATACTTCCGGTTGACATGTGTACTTGAATACAGATTTAAATCCCATACCAAATTTACCAATAGTTGAAGCATCATTTTTATCCTTTGTTCCCATAAGCATGGAGGAAACCCCTTTTACATCCCCTTCATCAAATGGCTTCCCATCATGATAAAAAATCAGTTTATCCTCATGATACTCTTTTTCCAGTTCGTTGCAAGTCCTTTTTTACATTGCCTTTTCTTACAAAATCGTATCATTTTGATGCGTTTTTATCTCTCATTTATGTGCTTTCAAAGCTGGTGTACCCAAATTGTACCCATACCACAAATTTTCAATAATCACCTATGTGCATCAATAGTTAAACTGGCAAACGCCACTTGTAGTAGTTCATTTAAACTATTTGCTTGATCTATTGCTAATTTTATTTTTTCCTTTTCTTCTGTAGATAACTTTCGATTGCCGTTATCCAAAAATTTTTTGATAATTCTTTGCACTGATGTTCCGTCATACTTATTTCCCTCATTCTTTCCAATTCGCTACACTCATGTAGCGAATTACAATTTTTCCAAATTCTCATTATTACAACTTGGTCATTATCTTGGTCACTATGACCAAGATGTGAGTGGATTAGTCACTAAACGTAGTATTTTTGATTTCCACTTTTTGGCTTGTCTGGAATTGTCATTTTTAACTGTCCTGTTTTAATCATAGGATTAAGATAATGCCTTCTAAAAAAGCTCCTATCATTTATTTTAATATACTCCATAATTTCCTTAGCAGAATGTGGCTGTTTGCAAAATGCGATTATCATCTTGGTCACATCTTGGTCATTATCTTGGTCGCTTTGACCAAGATACGAATCTTCATCTTCATTCAGCAAATCCAAATATTTATCACACGCCTTACACAGCACCATAATCCCTGATGCGCTGATATTGTATTCCGGCAGACGCCCATTGTACTTTGCGCAAGCATCCTTTATTTTGTCAAATCCTCTGCCCCATGCCTCTATCATACCGCTCTTAAAGAAAACATTTGCCAGTTTCGGATTATACGGCTTGGAAGAATGCTTTTCAAACAGCTTCTCCGTTGAGTCCAGCTCGGAGGGCATCTCACCATCATTCCAGATATATATTTTGTCCTCGTATACGCTGATCTGAATCGGGTTACAGGCACTATAATCCTTGTGAACCACCGCATTCAGTAATATCTCACGAAACGCCTCCTGCGGAAACATAAACTGCTCAATCCTCTGAATCCCTTCATAATAAATCAAGGCTTTTAAATACTTCGTGTAAACCAAGTCAACTGCTTTATCAATCTGTTCAATCAGTGAGCCATGCACCTCATCCTGATATTTTAAATCAGAATCGGAATCGCCGAAATAACCAATCTTAATATAAGAACCCGTAACCCATTTCTCCGGATCTTTATAAAAGGCAAGCATTGCCGCTCTAATCAAATACCCTTCTTCATCAATCAGATGAAGATTCTCCATTAGTATGATATCATCAACTCTTGTTTCTTCTTCCGTCAGTCTGTGCCTTCTCAGAGCCTTTTCCTTAAATAGTTCAATCGCCTCTCTCCTTAAATCTGTCACCTGTAATTTGAGTATCGGCATACCGTCCCATGTTCTTCCCTGTGATTTTAAGATTGCTTTATCCAGTTCTTTTCCTGTTATCGCTCTCATTGTACTGCCGAATCGGTAAAAGTATTTTCCATGATAGCTGATAAGGGAAGGGTACTTGTCCACAATAATCTCAATATATTGCAGTTTTCCCTCATATAGCAGATTGACATCCGCTACAATACCCATTGTATCTGTAATCTTATTTGGAATAGACTCCAATAGCTTTTTTCTATCTTTATCGCTAAGTCCGACAACATCTCCATTGTCATTCTTGCCAATATAAAGCGTTCCGCCATATGCGTTTGCATATCCGCAGATCCACTCTAAAAACTCATCATGCCATGATTCTTTCCATTCTATTGTCTGATGTTCCGGCATACTCTTCACCTACTTCCTATTGACATACATTTATTATATACATTTACAATTATCTCTCATACAATTTTTTCTATAGTTTCATAATGGTTATTCAATTACGTTATTCCATTCATAATCAACTAGCTTTAGTCCTTGTAAGCCAATAAGACAACTCATTTGTTTTTTATAATTCCATTGATTAAATCCTGTATTGACTGTCAAAAAAACATTTTTCTTAGCTCTTGTCATTGCAACATAAAATACGCTGATTTCCTCCTTGAATGCCTTTTTCATTTCCATGCCAAATGTAAAATTGCAATAATTGATACCATAATTACAACTATATGCATCCCTACATGGTCTACACATAAAACTATTTGGAAATGCATATGCATTCATTCTAGGAACAATAACATAATCCCATTCCAGTCCTTTGGAGGCATGTATTGTAGTTAATACAACCGTTTCTTCGATATATTCCATCATATGTCTTAAACCATTACTACACAATACAAAATCTATATTTTCGTATCTATCTTTTGAAGTTCCCTCCCACCTCTTGGACTCCGTGAAAAGAACTTCCAACAGCTGATACATCGCATCATAAACAAATTTCCTATTTACACTGGTATATATTTCATTCTTTCTTTTTTGGACTGCCTGTAAGCAATTCTGTAAATCTCTTTGAACCACTTTACCCGAATCACCTGTTGCGTTATGAAATTCCTCAATTGCAATTTTATAAAATTGTATGAACTCCACATCGGTTTCTTTAAACAAAGCATTAAAATACTTTATATTCTTTTCATCAAGTTTTTCGGCTATCGAGTCCGCTTGATTTCCGACACGAACTAATACAGCCACTTTATCATCTGTATCACCAACAATTTTATTAATTCCTTCCACAATAAAGTCGTCTTCCTCTGAATCATCATTAAGATGTTTCAAATTAACAAACGCCGTTAATTCTGATGGAGCATAAGTATCTCCGTAGGATCTAATCAGCTTATCCAGCTTTTTCATTTTTAAATTATTTTTAAATCTATAATTATTATGGAATTCTATTTCTTTAATAGGATATTTCTCTTTATACTTTTCAAATATCTCATTAACTGCGCCCAGAAATCCATAAATCTTCTGGATATTGTCACCTAAAAAAATCACAATATTATCTCCTATTAGTTTATTTACAAGCCAATACCCTAATAAATTTGTATCTTGAAATTCATCAATGATAACCATTCTATAATATTCTTTATAGAAATTTGACACCTGCTTTTTCAAAAGTAACTTTATAGCCGAAACCAACAATCCATTATATGTAATGACATGATTAGAAATCAATTTTTCATTTAAAATCTCCCAATAATCATCAACTACATCGTTCAATCTGCTCTCGTCAGATGCTTTTAATGCATCATCCAACGCAATTAATTTATCACTATCTGAACTTGTAATATATCTATCAAGAATATCACTTCGATCATCTACTATTACAAAATCATTTAAACTAACAAATTCCTTATTCAAAGCATATCCATGCTTAAATAATAGCTTCATTGCAAAATTATGATAATTCGCAACATCAACTTTGGAAATATACTGTTCACTATTTTCAACAAGAACTGGTAATAATTCTTTTAATGAATCTTTTATTTTCATTGCCGCATTGACACTAAAGGTCATAGCAAGCACTTTCTTATTCGCCGGTATTTTCCCTGTACCTAATTCCCTTGCAATTTTGCTTATCATTGCTGTCGTCTTGCCACAACCAGCTGGTGCAGTCACAATAATCTTTCTATCATTCGAAAAAATGAATTCTAAATGATCATTATCACCAGAATGTTTACTTTTAATAATCTTTTCAAGTTCCATCATTTAACCTCTGCCTTCAGCTTATTAATAATTTTTTGAAATGATTTTGGAACTGTTGTTACATACTCAGCAAGCAATGTTGCCTTTGATGCATTCTTTGTTTTCCTTAAAGTAGTCAATCCGCTAGCCTTTATATCTGTCATAATCTGTTGCTGTAGAGATTTGCTAATCGCGAGTCTATCTGGATTGGTTTTAAATAAAGATATGTCCAAAATTATTCCATAACGTTTTAAAATTCCAACAAATGCATTTATGTTTTCAACACGATCATTGTATCTCATATAATCAATAAGCGTAAAATTATCATACACATCTTCTTCAAAATCATTTCCTTTTGTAAAAAATACATTAGCAATATGGGCATATCTATTCTTTTTGTCCTTATCAATTATTGCTATAGATTTAATTTTGAACGCATCATAGAGTTTCATACAATTTTCCACACTATCTGCTCCATCCAACTTTACAACACCAATACCATTTTCATCAAAATCTAATTTCATTCTTTTTGCAAAAACGGGCATAGCACCATTTTCTGTATCGCCCTCAACAAAAAGTATGCATTTACTAAACATAGCCTCCTTTAAATATAAAAAGTTATGCAACAAATGCTTATATAATATATCATCAAGATTCACCGAACTACCCGAAACTATTTCTACACCCTGTCCTATGGTATGAAATATTCGGATAAACTGTTTATAATTATTTAGCAAAATATTAGGTGAATGCGTTGCAATAAATATTTGTCCGATAAGTCCATCCACACCAAATAAATCCCTTAATAAACTTATAAACATGCTATTTTCATTTTTCATCAGTGTATTAATTTTCTTAATGAGACTTCTTTGACGATATGGATGTTGATGTATTTCTGGTTCATCTAGCACCAAAAATAAAGGGAAAAATTTTTTTCCATTTTTATTGATAAGTCGATCTTCAAAATCCTCTAATTTTCTTGTCATTTTTACATTGTATATTATTTCGATAATTTGCAATAAAATATTAAAAGCATATTGAATTCCTTCTCCAAGCTCATTTAATTCTCGCCCATTTTCATCTCCAAGTCCCAACATACGACATACTATTTTATCTACATCTGCATCGATATATGCACTTACTCTATCCCCTGTAATAGAATTTAGATTACGTATTTGCCTATTTACATTGCTTACGATACCTTTTATTTTTGTCTTTTTTATAATATCCTTCTCTTGTATTCCAGATGCCTCTAAGCTATATTGAATCAGATAATTCAAGACCTTCCCAGAACCACTGCTTTTTCTGAAATCAACTTCTTTAGAGGGCATTCGTTGCGCATAATAATATAAAACATTCATCTTTCTAATAACTGATGAACTAATTTTTGTTCGAACCGGCGTGTCATGATAATAATTTATTCTCTCATCTACAGATTCTTGCTTTGCAATAAGGGTTATTGAATTACTATTATCAATGTTAAAATTATCTTCAAAAAAACCTATTTCATCAGCTTCATACTTTATCGTTATGCTAATCTGAATAGGCTGCAAAACATTCTTAAAATCAGTCTCTTGAAACTTTCCTGTACCTAAAAAAATATATATAAGTTCCAGAATATTAGTTTTACCAATGTTATTTTCTCCAATAAAAAAGTTTATTGTCTCATCAAAAGAAATTGTTTGCCCCGATAGATTTCTATAATTATTTATTTCGTCAATCTGGCTAATGTACATGATTTATATTCTCCTCTAAAAATCATCTATCCATTTAATATATCACTTCGCATACTTTTTAAAATTCTCCGCCTGTTCCAGCACTTCTTTATAAACATCATCAATCGTAACCGGCGGATAACCATATTTATCAAGTAAAATAATCAGATCCACCTGCAGATTTGCTTTGATGTCCTCTCTGGTAGACCAATCCGTATATTTTGCTTTATCGTCCACAACTGCCCGAATCTCTTTCGATAATGCAATCATTTTATCTTTCGGATATTCAAATTCATACTTCTTCGATACTGCGAGTAAAATATCAAAGAAGGCTTTTTCCTCATAATCAATGCCTACATTTTTAAAGGAGTTTCTTTCCTCTTTCAATTCCTATATTAAATCCGCAAGTTGATTTGCCACGTCATCAAGAACTTCATTTGCAAATGCTTCATCTTTCCTTCGATTATTATAGGTTTCTACAACCGCTTTCATTCTCTCAGCAAATTCAATACTTTTGATTTTGTTTACCCTCTTAAATTCCTCAATCGCATAGGCCAACAATCTCTGCAATGCTTTAATCTTCGTATTTGGCATGGAAATTCTTTCAATCCTTGACATATACTCATCACTGAAAATATCAACATCTATATGTTTCCCCGTTTCAAATAGTTCCTCAATACCGTCAGACTGTATTGCGCTATCCAGCAATTTACGAACTTTGGCATTCATTTGGGAAATATCCGGTGCTTCTCCTTTTGTCAGTTTAAACAATACCGAGCGCACCGCCTGATAAAAATGCACTTTTTCAATATCTGTATTGGTAAACTGTTCACTGGAACTGCATAAGTTAAATGCCTGTTTCATCTTCCTAACTCCTGCCATAAACCGAAGCTCCAAGTCCTGTGTCAGCTGTACATACTCTACAGCTCTGTTCAGGCAATTTAACTGTTCAACCGGACTTCCTGTATAGTAATCTTTCGCGTTAAAATTGTGAAACATCTGGTCTAATACTTCAAGCTGATCCAAAACAATTGTCACCGCCTGACTAATGTCATCCAGTTCCTCTTTCTCAAAATTTGTATATTTGCGAAGCGCAACATTCATGTTTTTCTTGATACCAATATAATCGACAATCAAGCCTCTATCCTTGCCCTCATAGACACGGTTCACTCTGGAAATCGTCTGGATTAATGTATGTTGCTGAATCGGCTTATCAATATAAATAGTATCAAGACACGGCACATCAAATCCCGTCAGCCACATATCAACCACAATCGCAATTTTAAAATTGGATTTTACCTTCTTAAACTGCCTGTCTAATTCCTTCCTGTCTTCTTTTGTACCCAGCATCTCATAAAGCTCTTTTTCGTCATCTTTATTTCTTGTCATGACAAGGCACACTTTCTCGATGGGTTTTAATTCCTTTTCCTCTTTCTCCGTTAATTCCACGCCCTCCGGTGCTTTCCGCTTTTCTTTCCATTCGGGACGAAGCCCCATCAAATTCAGGTAAAATGCATAGGCTATCAATCTGTTTGCACATACAAACATTGCCTTGCCTGCGACTGTCGAACCTTCTTCTACTCTTTTCTCATAATGTGATACAAAGTCTTTTGCTACTGCTTTTAACCTGTCCGAATCGCCAATAATCACATCCAAGTGCGCTACCGCTTTTTGGCTTTCCTCAATCTGTTCTTCAGATGTTCCAAGACTGGCGCACTTATCATAATATTCTTCAATCTCACGCAGCTTGTCCTCACGCAATGTTACCTTTGCCGCCCGTCCATCATAAACAAGATTTACCGTTATTTCATCTTTCACTGCCTCTGTCATGGTATATGGATGCCCAACAATATCCCCGAAGACTTCCACCGTAGCATCAATCGGCGTCCCTGTAAAACCAATATAAGTTGCATTGGGTAAGGAATCATGCAGATACTTGGCAAAACCATACGTTTTATTTACACCTTTTTCTGTAACTTTTACTTTCATATCAAGGTTAATCTGCGAACGGTGAGCCTCATCTGAAATGCAAATCACATTATATCTGTCTGTCAAAAGCTGTGTATCTTCTGTAAACTTCTGTATTGTAGTCAAATACACCCCGCCGCTTGGCTTGCCCTGTAATTCTTCTCGCAACTTATCCCTTGACTCTATGCTTATCACATTATTGTCGCCAATAAACTGTTTTGATGCAACAAATTGTTTGGAAAGCTGATCATCTAAATCGGTTCTATCGGTAATAATTAAAATAGTCGGGCTTTTGAAATAACTGCTTTTCATAATCATTCGGGTAAGAAAAAGCATGGTATAGCTTTTCCCGCATCCAGTCGTTCCAAAATATGTACCACCCTTGCCATCGCCGTTCGGCTTCATATGTGCTTTCACATTTTCATACAGATTATTGGCTGCAAAAAACTGTGGATATCGGCACACAACTTTTGTATTTTTGTCTGTAGCGTCAGGAAAATAGATAAAGTTCTTTATTACCGCAAGAAGCCTGTCCTGTGCAAACAAGCCGTCTATCATCGTGAACAAAGAATTGATACCGTCCATTTCCTTGTCATCATCATAAACCTTTCTCCAAGCGTAAAAAAATTCATATGGCGTGGATAGGGAACCATACTTACTGTTTGCACCGTCACTGATAACCACAAAGGCATTATACTTGAAAATTTCTGGAATATCTCTCTGATATCTGACTGTCAACTGCGTATATGCGTCCATTATGGTCGTATTTTCCTGTATTGCTGTCTTAAATTCCAATGCCACAAGAGGAAGTCCATTCACATAAATAATACCGTCAGGAATACGAATCTGATAATTGTATCCTTCTATTTCTAACTGATTTACAATCTTAAAAATGTTCTTTTTGGGTTCTCCGTAGTCTATCAACTCAATAAATACGTCTTTCTTATTCCTATCCTCACGATTAAATACAAAGCCGTCTATTATCATGGATATAACTGCTTTGTTGGATTCATACAAAGTTCCGCCTACGGTGCGCAAAGAGAGGATAATACTGTCAATCTCGCTTTCTGTCAGTTCCTCCGAAGCATATCGGGTGTGCAAATATTCTTTTAAATCGTTTACTATCACAACTTCCGATTTTTCACGTAATAATTCACTGCCTGTCTGGTGAATGTAGCCTTTGTTTTGTAAAAGCTCTATGATAGATCGTTCTAATGCGTGTTCGTTGAATGACATACTATTTTCTCCTACATTTAAATTCTATAAAAATCTTGATAGGAACGTTCTAATTCCTTGCAGCAAGCTGCATTATAATATTCTGAATGAAGTTTTGAATCTATCCCTCTATATTTCTCATAATTATCATAAGTCGAAAAATATCTTAACAAAGTATAAAAGCTTGAACACTGATCTCCATAACTCATTGTCATAGCAGTCCAATATTCCGTATGCCCTATAATTAATGTATCATAAAGTAAATGATAAAGTTCAAATTGTTTTAAACTTATGTCAAACCAATTCTCGCTCAAAATTCTTTTACTGGCCAAATCATTTTCACCTATTTTTCGAATATCAGTTACTGTATCTTCTTCTACTCCCTCATCATTAAATAATCCGTATGTAATCCTTCCAATAAATGATGCTATCCAATCTGCTAGTCTTAATTCTATGATTTCATGCGACTTTCCACATTTAATATTTTGAAATCTATAATTCTGTGATGCAGACTATGTGCTTTTTCCTCATCAATTACTATATTTACAAGTTCCATATTAATATTTTTCTCTTCAAGCAAATTACACAATCCTTCAAAATTTATAAAATATTGGAATTCATATTCTTTTTCAGGCAATTCATCCATTATTGAATGGTTGAGCACATATAAAATATTTTGATACGCCACCAATTCTTGTTGTTTTCGTTCTATCCCTTTAATCTCTTTTATTATACACTCAAAATTATATTGAAGCAGTTGTTTAAATTTCATCATAGAATGGTAATTATTTACAGCATAGAGTGCTTTCAGTAATTCTTCATTATGATATGTAATCATAAATTTTGTAAGTGTATAAAAAAATGATTTTTCAAGCAATTCACCCTGCCCAACATAATGCAACCCTTTAAATGCTAAACGTAGATATAACTCCATTTTACTGACCATATTTACTTGTATTACTGGATTCAATATATCTATCAATTCAAATAATTCTTCGTAAAATGTCATTGTATCCTTATTAAACGAACGAATACCATATTTAAAATTCTTTTTCGCAATAACAGTGGACTTAAACTCCTGTTCCTCTGCTAGTCCATACTGAATTTTTTGTCTGTTCTCAAATTTCTGAACAAGTTTTCTATTACTTACCAAATCAGAAGTGGGGCATCCCCAAAATACGCCTATATAATTATCAAGAGCATCCTCTCGCAATATGTTAAATTGTCCGTTCTCGTTAATACGAATTTTCTTATCATGAAATGATTCATCAAAATAAAATGTATATGATTTCATTATATATCCTTATAAATGATAATTTAGCGGCTTGATAGCTGCATCAAAAGAACCTTTTTCACTTCATCAAGGGCACGAGTTTCATTAACATTGACATGAATATGCTCGTAAATGCTTTTTGCTGCCGTACCAAACTGACTGAGGGTAGCATCATCAGGTAGTGGAATCTCGAAGGATTCAAGTTCTTGCTTATTGATTGCCTCTCTTGTAGAGCCGGACTGACCAATACCTAACAACTTGGCTTTGTTATCGGCAGAACAAAGGGTGAACATGATGTAATAGCTCATTGTTTCGCCCTTAATCGGACGTATAATCATAACGTGTTGATTTACTCTTGCCGGTAAAACATTATCGGGAACCATACAGCATCGAGCAACAGACACGCCAGTAATATTAAACAGGATATCATTCGGCTTAACTATGACGTTAGCCAAAGCATCGGCTTGACTTTGATTGATATGAGCAAGCTCGTCATATTCAAAGTTGAAGTCAAAAACGTTCGTACTTCTAATAAGCGAAATGCCCTCACTGATATATGCCGTTTTTCCACCCTTCGGGGTTGCGCCGCTGCCTATTTTACTGCAAATCTTTTGCAATGGAACTTTTGGGAAATGTGTATTGGCATCAGCAAATAGCTCCTTGTAAACAGTAGACAGGGTTGCTACTAAATTATCATTTATCTTCCGTTTAAGCTCAATTCTCTCCTCCACAATCCTATACGTTTCAACAATTTTTCTCTGTTCTGTAATACTTGGAACTGGTAAATCTATATCACACAACTCATCCCAACCAAAGATTTCTCGAACACTACCATGTGATTTAAAACGAGCATAACGGTCAAACTCTGATCTACTAAACCATAACATCAAATATTTAGGAAGTAACTGCTCTTCATTAATTATTTCAAATACCGTATATATATTACTAACCAACCCCTCTTCGTAATCTTCAAGTAATGCAATTCCTATTTTGTCTCCTCGACGAGAAGTATCTGGGATATATGTAAATTGTCCCTTTTTAACAACCTTATATTTTGTGAAGTCAGTTCCTACAGTATTTGCAATAGATGGAATAAATAGCTTTTGTACGGATACCCCTAACAGGTTTTCTTCTTTACCCTCCACATTACGCACGTCTACTTGTCGAATAAATTCTCCCAATTTCCTATAATTCAATTTCATACCCTAACTCCTTAAACACACCTAGCAAATCTGTTTTAGATTTTTCCTCCGCGATAAGCAGCTCTTTCAATTCAGATTGCAACATTTTCATCTTCGAATCAAAATCAATATTCTCATCCCGATTCACAAACTCAATATATCTACTTGGCACAAGGGTAAATCCTTTTTCTGCCACTTCATCATATCCCGCAGAATAACAAAATTCCGGTATATTCTCATAAGTATCTTCATAGCCTGCCTGTTGCCAGTTATGATAAGTTTCCACTACTTTTGCTCTGTCTGCCTCTGTCAACTCTATGTATTTCTTTTCATATGGATTTCCTATCTTCCGCAAATCCATAAAGAGTATTTTCTTTTCCCGATTACGGTAATGTTTTTCTACTCCATTCATATCCACTGTACGCTCTTTTTTATTCTTATTCAAAATCCAAAGCGTTACACTGATATCCGTCGTATAAAAAAGATTCCTCGGCAATATCAGAATTGCTTCCACCAAATCATTTTCAATCAATCTCTGTCTGATTTTTAACTCCGTTCCATCATCCGACAATGCACCATTGGCAAGCAAAAAGCCTGCCACTCCGTTTTGTGACATTTTTGACACAATATTTAATATCCACCCATAATTTGCATTGCTCGTCGGTGGCACTTCGTATCCATTCCATCTTGCATCATCTGTCAGTTCATCAGCGGCACGCCATTCTTTTTGATTAAACGGCGGATTTGCCATGATATAGTCCGCTTTCAAATCTTTGTGCTGGTCATTTGTGAACGTATTCGCCGCCATTTCTCCAAGATTCGCCGATATTCCTCGTATTGCCAGATTCATTTTCGCCAACTTATAAGTTGTATTTGTATATTCCTGCCCATATATCGAAACTTTCTTTTTATTCCCATGATGCGCCTCAATAAATTTTATGGACTGTACAAACATACCTCCCGAACCACAACACGGATCATATAATGTCCCATCGTAAGGCTCTATCAACTCTGCAATTAAATTTACAATCGTTTTAGGCGTATAGAATTCGCCTTTCCCTTTTCCCTCTGCAATAGCGAACTTACTTAGGAAATATTCGTACATACGACCAATAATGTCATTCTCTTTATCCTTTATAGTGTCAATCTTATTGATTTCATCTAACAAAGATGCCAGTTTAACTGTATCAATCTGTAAACGGGAATAATAGTTATCTGGCAAAGCACCTTTTAAAACAGGATTTATCTTCTCAATCGTAAAAAGCGCTGTATCTATCTTTAAAGCAATATCATCCTGCTTGGCATTCTCCTTAATATAAGTCCATCTGCTCTCTTGCGGCAAATAGAACACGTTATCCTTTGTATAGAATGCAACATTATCCACAAATTTCTCCATTCCATCTGCAATGATTCTCGCTCTCTGAGCCTCAAATTTATCACTTGCAAACTTTAGGAAAAACAAACTTAAAACTACATGCTTATATTCAGATGGTTCTACTGAACCTCTTAATTTATCCGCAGACTTCCATAAAGCCTCCTCCATAGAAACTTCTTTCGCCTTTGTTTTTACCGCCACACCCATATCCTCCTCAATCTTTTGAAAATTCTAAAATATCATCAACACCACACTCAAGCACATCACAAATTTTCGCAATCGTTTCCATAGAAACAAACTCATCTTTATTGAGCCTTGTAATGATATTGCCGCTTATCTGCGCTTTCTTTTGAAGTTCCGAATTTTTCATTTTCTTATCAATCATTAATTTCCACAAACGATTATAACTTACTTTCATTCGTCATTTCCCTCCAAATATATTTCGTATTATATCACAATATCGTTGTGTTTTCCACCATTTCTGTGCTTTTCACCACACTTTCACTGCCTTTTTCACGAAATACCAGACATAACACTATACCACTTCTCCCAAAAGTAACTTTTTCCTTGTAATAAAAGAGCATGACTAACGCCACGCTCTCTCCAACTTATAGACAAAAGATTATCTCTTCCCTCACAATCTCCTCCGCCCTCGCCCTAATGCTATTCATTCTCTGCACCCAACGCATCTGTTCCTGTGCCTTTAACTGTTCTGTCACTCCCTCCTGCTTTGCCATCTGCTCCACCAGCAAATCAAATCTTTCCTCTGCCTGTTCCTGTATCATCAGCAGATGCCTTTTTAATTCTCCCGATAACAGCAATCCTGAATAAATTCCTCTCCTATAATTCTCCAAATAAGACTTCCGCATCAATCCAAATTTCCTCAACTCCCCCTCCGGCTCTGGATCGGGAATTAAGTTCGGTATCAAATAATCTCCGCATTTCTCATAAGTTATGTTCATTTTCTGTTCCTCTCTTTCTATAAAATCTACATTTCCTGCTGCCACCGCTTATTCTTTTCAGTCAATGCCTGCTGATTTTTTCTCTGGCAGTTATGTTCAACCGCATCCAGTTTTGCATCTTCCAGCTTTTGTTTCATCGTCTTTGGCGCAAGTGATTTTAGAAATTCCACAAACGTCTCTCCAAGTCCTCTTGATGCTACAAACCTCTTTAGTTTTTCAACCTGATCTGCAAGCACAGCTGTCTTTTTCTCCAGACCGAAAATTTTCTTCTCATACTTTTCCAAAAGATGATTTCTTGATACTGCCTTGCTGAAAGCATCCAGTATTTTATTCCAGTCACTTTTCTTTACTTTGACATATTCCTCACTGCCAAAAAGATTTGTCATTGGAACAGCAACACTTTTCATACTTTTTGTTTCCGCTGCCACTTCCTTTGAAATCATTTTAAATGTTTCCGCCCTTAAATCATGTTTCGCAAGTACTTCCTTCGCCGCTTTCTCTTTTGCCTCCGCTTCCTCAATCTGCTCTGTAAGTTTCTGTGCCTGTAAAACCAGCTCATTATTTTGCGCCTCCATTTCCTGCACCTGTCCGCAAAGTTCCGATGTTTTCTGCGCAAGATCATCATTCTGCTGTTCAAGAGCCTCATTCCGCTTATCCAGCACCACTGCCTGCTGTTCCAACTGCTCCACCTCACGCATTGCCGCCTTATATTCTGGCAGCGACAGGTTATCCCTCTGTATACCGAGGACTTCTATTTCAATCCCCTGCTCCCTGCACAACTCCGTCAGATACTCCCTCTCCCGTTCCTGCCATGCGACCGTTTCATTCTGCTTTCTGCTGACCGCCTTTGCAAATCCCATCTGCTGGAATGCTTTTGTCAGGCTGTTGCGTGTCTTCATCCCGTTTTTATATCCATGAGCCACAGGAATATAATCTATATGCAGATGCGGTGTCGCTTCGTCTAAGTGCATCACGCAGTTGAATAGATACAGATTCGGATTACGTTCCTGAAACGTCCTTGCATATTGCTCCAAGACCGCTATCGCCGCTTTTGCATCCTCCGTCAACACACCGTTTTCGTCTGCAACCGGAGTATCCGTCTTTTTGCCAATCTGGACGATATTTTCATAAAATGTCCTTTCCTTATTACAGGAATTTTCTATCTCTTTCAAGTAATCTTCCTTCCGCCTGTCCTTACGCTTCTGCGTCGCATTATAATCCCGAAGCGCCTGTCCGAAGCATTTCTCATAAGCATCTTTTAATGGTTCCTGTATGTAAATCCGGTTCCAAACTGTTCTTTCCGGCACCACATTCTTGCAGATGAAATCCCTGTTATTATGCGTAAGATGTCCTTTCCCCTTTGGAAAAGAAATTGTTTTTGCCGCCAATGCATCACTCTCTTTCTCATATTTTTATGTATCAAGACTAACTACAGTTTTGTTACTTTTGTCAAAAGTAACGCCTTATTACTTCTGACGCATACGCATCAGAAGTAAGGCGCTCTCCGAGGGTAGTATTTGCCGCTGGCAAATACCGTCTGCCTGACGGCATCCGTGGTCTGCCGGAAAAACCATCCGACAGACTGCTCATTCCGGCAGAATACAGCCGTCATTCGTTTTGGGCAACAGTACCGAATCTAATCTTTTCGGTACCGTTCCATAGGCTTCCTTTTCAGAATTTAGTACCGAATATAAAATTTCGGAACCGCCTATTCGCCCATTGCAAAAGCAAACGCCATCATATCCTCGGACAATTCCGGCTCCTGCGTCTGCCCCATTCCGGCTACATTAGTCTTTTCTATCAGTTCTTCTGCATCAAAATGAACTGTGGAAACATATTCACTGAAACTGTTACGAATCTGCTCTGCCAAAACTTTCTGCAACTCTTGAATGATTTCATGGAATTTTTGTTCCAACGCCCTCTCCAGCATCTTCCCAAAAATATCTGCATCTTGCTCCAATGAAATAACAGAATCGCTCACCGCTTTATCAGTTCTATCCCGTAGTTGCCCATCAAGAACTGCCACAAACGCATCAGAAAGCACCTTCCCATAAGAACCGTCTTTTCGTGTCATGCCCTGCAAGTATTCCCAAGTTCTACGCTGGTTTTCATCTTCCATGCAGAATTTTATATTGCTGCATTTATAGGTCTTCCTCATTCTAAAACCTCATTTCTACAATGCCTGTCTGCGCTGTTTCTGCATTGCAAGGTACTCATATCCTTTTGCATTGGCACAGATATCCTCAATAAAAGTTACATTCCCTTTTGAAACAATATCGCTGTAATACTTAAGCAGACAGCCGCCCCCGCCAATCACATACAGATGCACCTGATTTTCT
Organism: bacterium D16-36; assembly: GCA_003611745.1. Lineage (GTDB taxonomy): Bacteria > Bacillota > Clostridia > Lachnospirales > Lachnospiraceae > Butyribacter. Next base: position 21,010 of record RAYF01000050.1, read on the forward strand.
TTATACCCATAGTCAACCAGCCTCTTTAAAATATCTCCTGCATACCGCTCCGCAATCCGGCTGACTATTTTCGCCGCATCATCCGTCCTGCCCTGCAAACCGTTTATCAATATCGGCTCAATCATAATCTCCGGTATGCTTTCCCCCGCCGACTTTGACAGTTCCTTTTGAATTTCCTTCATACAGATAGACACACCGAATTTGTCCGTCACAAGGCTTTTCTCTAATGGTCTGCCATCCACAATCTGCATTACGTTCATCGTGCCATTTCCGATATCCGCTATCATATTAAAACCTTTCATCGAACCAGCATTACATACTGCCGCAAATCCCTGTGGAAACACTTCAACTCCGCACAAATGCACCCTGTAGTTTTCCTTACGGAATGAGAAGAACAACTCCCGCTCCTGCATCAGATATTTCTTAAAATCTGCCGCCTGACTTTTCGCCCAAGCAAGCGGAAGTCCGACAGCCAGCGCCACTTTCGCCTCATGCAGCCCTCGGAATTTCAGTTCCTCCGCCAAACCTGCAAGTGTAAGGATAAAAAAGTCCTGTGAGTCTGTCTTATTCCCCTGATAAATCAAATGGTTTTCCCCAATCACATAATACTTATCCTTATATTTGATATAATTTGTGCTGACTATCGGTTCTTCTTCAAAGCATTCTACTCCTGTCCTGAATACCCTGTGCGCTGTTTTTATATTTCCGTAGCCATGATCCAGCCCGATAATGATTTTTGTATTGTTATATTTCTGCATAATAAAAGTCCTCCAAAAAGTCCTCCATATTGTTGTTAATCTTGTTATTGCGTTTTCATTTTTTTCTGTTTACACCGTTTACAAATGTCTAAAAGCCTTGATTTTCCTATATTCTGCTGTAAACACACCGCTTACAAAAACGTAAACGCGCCCTGTAAACCGGATTAAAAAGAGTTTAAAATATACTGCTATTTACTCCTTAAAAGGTGTCTGCGCATTATCCGGCAGCGGCGTAAATCCCTGTATATCGCCTCTTTGTTTCCAGCCACGCTGCAATCCATACTTTCCGAATCTGTGAGAACTAATTTTCTCCCACCCTTCAATGCAGGTATTCATAATGCTGTTAATTTCCTTAATCTCCCATTGTTTCGGTTCTTCGTACTCATGCCGCAGTGCTTCTCTGTAAATCATCTCGCTGCATACATATTCGTCAGTACAATCATCCAGCCAAGCCTGAATAACACCCACCTTTGTATCTTCCGGCATAAACTGCTTCTGCATCTTCTTCAGATATTCTTCCATTTCCTTTGACAGCTTCAGCTCATGCGTACAATTCTTATAGACAACCATAGCCTCCGCCCACGCCTGCACAATATATTCCCTCGACTCCTTTTCGTCCTCAAGGATATGTTTCTCCACACGCTCCTGATGAACCAAAACAGGCGCAAATCTTCTGTTCCCCGTCCTGTCCAGCGGAAGAAAATCAAGATTGTTTGATGTGCCGACAAAGATACACTGTCTTGGTCTGTCCTCCGCATATGTCTGATACGGAATGCGGTAGGTTTCTTTCTGCCTGCTCAAAAAGGATTTAATATCTTCAATGCTTTTTGCATTGACAGTGGCAAGCATTTCCGACATTTCAATAATCCAATGCCCCTGCATTTTACTGTAAACATTTTCATCATCCATACGTTTCAAATCATCTGTAAACCACTCATCATTGACAGCAAGGAAACGGAAAAATGTAGACTTTCCTGCACCCTGACCACCCACAAGGCAGACCATAATCTCAAACTTACATCCCGGCTCATAAATCCGGTGTATTGCCGCCATCATCAAAAGCCGCATAATTTCCCTTGTATATTCATTATCATCTGTTCCAAGAAAACGAGGTAACAGACTTGAAATTCTGTTTTTCCCATCCCAATGTAAGGCTTCAAGAAAATTTCTGATTGGGTGATAACTTTTTTCACTTGCCACAATGCTGACTGCCTTGTTAATTGCCTTATCACTGGAAATTCCATAATTTGTTTCTATGTATCGCTGGATTTGGTACATATCTACATCGGTAATGCAACTTCCATTCCGTTTCCACAATAGCTGCTTTATAATATCAATTTTATTTGTCAGCTCATTTTTGCATATGGCATCTTTCAATACCGGATCTCTGTATAAAATAGTCATGCAGTTTTCGATGGAAGATTTTACATTCCCTTTCTGTGTTCTTGCAAGTGACTCCAGTACGTCCTCCACGGTACTCATTTCCATATCAAGCGCTTCCCCGACTGCATCCCATAATTCGTTTTCTGCCTGCACAGACTCTTCCTGCAATTTCCTCCACCTTCTTCCTATCCATTAAAAACAACTCTTGTCTTTCTGAAATATCTCCCATACACAGAATATCCAGCCAGTAATTGATAAGCGGCTCTGCATGGAGCATCTGTGCATAATCTTCCGAAAAAATAATATCAAGCGGTTTTCCAATGAGAAAATGATTTACATCATCAACCTCCAAGATGCAATTTCTCAGTATATCAATCGTTTGACTGCACCATTTTTCAAAACGCTCTTTAATATGCGCTATTCTTTCGCGCTCTGCCTTTTCCCTGTGGATGCGCTCTTTCTCCTGCACACTCAACTCTGCACTTCCTTTCGCATCAACAGGCAGAGTAAAATCCCCTATCAGCTTTAGTGCCGCATCAAACTGTGATAATCCAAACATACGGGAAACATAATCAATCACATCTCCACCAACGCCACAGGCAAAGCAATGATAATTTTTCTCAATTTTCATGCTTGGGTGCTTATCATCATGGAACGGACAGCAGGTAGTCCCATTTCTCTTAACTTTCAAACCATAATATTCCGCTGCCTGCCTTGCCGTCAGATGTTCCTTTACTTCTGAAAAAATATTCAATTTTACAGCTTTCCCTCCTTTTCATTCGGAAAAGCCTCTGCTATAATAAATCTGCATAACAATATAAAGAGGCTTGTCCTTTTTTACATTTAGATTAAGTTGCGCCAACAACTTAATCTGTTTCTGAAATGTCCCTGTTACCAGCAGGGGCATTTCCATTCTGTCCAATCTCTATTAGCTGCTTTATCAGCTCCATCAATAATTTTTCATCTTCTGTATTTCCATTTCTAAGATGCTCCAATATCTGCCCTAAAACTTTTGCAACCCTGTTAGACATATAGTTTCCGGCAGTTACCGCCACTTCCTGCCCTAATATGGCTTTGCGGTAATAATCTCCTTTGGGAAGTCCTGATAATATGATCCTCGCTTCTACTTGTGCTTTTTCCTCGTCGCTCAGCAAGAATGCGATTGTATTTCGCCGAAACCTCGCTTCACGCTTACACGCCACTTTCCTCACCCCTCTCCACCTTTCCAAGCCTGTCTGCAATTTTTATCTGCGCGTCCATAGACTGATGACAGTATGTTTCAATCGTAGTCGTTACTTTCCCATGCCCTAACCGCTTTGCAATCTCCACCGGACTGAACCCCATCTGCACGAGCATACTCGCATGGCTGTGGCGGGTACAATGGACAGTAATCTTTTTTACGCCTGACAGTTTAATTCCACGCTCCATTTCATGCTCAAAAAAGCTTTTTGTTCTGCCTGCAAAAAGTCGTGTTCCTGCCCTCGCCCGATAGAGTGTTGAAATATATTCCTTTATCACCTCCTGCAATTCTTTATGTATCGTAATAACCCTTATGGAACTTTCTGTTTTCGGTGCGGTAATCAAATCCTCCCCATCAATCCTCGCAAGGGATTCATCAACGGTAATCGTACCTTCCTCAAAGTTTACGTCTTTTACCTGAAGGGCAAGCAGTTCTCCCAAACGCATTCCCGTCCAGAATAAAATCTGAAATGCAACCCATGAATCCTGCTTATCCATAATTGCATCCGAAAACTTCTGAAATTCCTCTAAAGTCCAATATGGTCTTTCATCAGCCCTGCTCTTTCCCATACTGCCCGCTTTCCGGCATGGATTGGAGCGCAAATCATAAAAATTGACTGCATAATTCAGAATGGCGCTAAGCTGGTTATGTATGGTTTTCAGATAAGTAGGTTTGAAGCCTTTCTCCATCATCTCGCCCTGCCACTTTCTTATCATAGGAGCAGTGATTTCATTGATTGGCGTATTGCCAAAGTAAGGCAGAACCTTATCGTTCATCACATACTCTTTCTGCTTCATGGTCGTTTTCCGCAAACGTTTTTCCATATCCGCCTTGTAAATCTCCCAAAAATCAGCCAGCGTCATTGTCGGATCAGAAGATTGTTGTAATAGAAAGTGCGCATACCATTCTTCCGCTTCCTTCTTTGTTTTGAACCCTCTTTTCTGTGACTTCTTTTTTGCTCCTGTCCAATCCGTCCAGCGGTACTGTATTCTCCATGTACCGTTTGGATCTTTCTTTGCATTACAGCTCATACGCTTGCCTCCTTTGCTGCTCCATACCATTTCTCCCTGAAATACTCCACAGGAATTTTACCCGCAATAGTAAGGAATCCCCTACCTGCCAAATCCCTGTTCATCTCTCTCAGAATCTTGTAGGATTTTCCCATGCTGATGCCGAGCATCGCCGCAATGTCAGCGGCATTGTAGTAAATTTTTTCATTCATATTACTTCCTCTCTTTCTTAATATTTGTTTCTGTATAGTATCTTTATGTTTCGTTTTTATCATATCGCAACTTTTGTTTCTTGTCAATATCTTTTTTGCTTTATTTTTTTCTCTTTATGTGATATGATTGATTTAGTGCAAAAACACAGCTAAAACTTTAGGAGGCAGACATATGACTGTTGGAGAAAATATACGCCGCATCCGCAAAGAGCGTGGTCTTACCCAGAAACAATTAGGCGAATTAGTTGGTGCAAGCGAAGCCTATATTCGTGCTTACGAAAGCGGCAGACGCAATCCCAAGCCTTCATCACTTGAAAAAATAGCAAATGCCCTTGCCGTCAATCCGGAGGTACTGGAAAATTCCGATTTTGACATGATTAAAGCCATGCACCGCCTATTCCAGATTGCCCGGCAGTACAACGGACATCTTTTTGAGTGCAAAGATGAGGAAGGCAATGATACAGTTGGTATACGTTTTGAAACCTTGACGCTGATGAACGCATGGTGCCAGCGTTACGAGAAATTTTTAGAAGATGTAGAAAAATGCAATGAAATCAAAGATGCAAAAAAACGTGGGGAGGCTCTCATTAAAGCCGAAGCGGATTATGACCGCTGGATGGACACTTACCCCGAACAAAGCGGAAATACTTTTTTCGACCTCAGTATCCAGAAGCTCCATGACCAAATCATGGAAGATACAGAACACCGTTTGATAAACAATAAGCTGGATTAAAAAATCTGTACCCAAATCGTACCCACCGCCAATTAAAAAATCCCCGCAAGCCTTGATTTTTCAAGACTTGCGAGGATTTTACTTCTCACTCGAACTCCCTATAACCATAACATAATTGTTAAATATTTGATTACTTTTTAAGGGTTTCCACAGCTATAATATTCATATTTTACACTGTATTTACAGTTTCAGAGCAAACAGGTATCATACGGGTATCACAGATTTTCTCCTTGACTGCCCTGTCTACATGGTGCTAGCACCATGTAATAATTACATTAATAAGAAAAAATTACATAATCGCTTCTGTTACGCAACATAACCCCTATTTTGATGATAATGGTACAAGATACCGCCATCATCATTTTTACTGTTAAATCCCTTATAAAATAAACGTTCAAAATCTCCTAAAGCGTAACAATGCTTTTTCCATCTTATCTACAAACATAAATTTATTTATGTCGTGGATATTCAGGCATCAAATCAATCAATCTTGTTGTCCGCCCTTCTTTATCCAATAGAATTTCAATATTTTCCACATCTCCGCCTAAATGCATCATAAATTCTCTACAAATACCACAAGATGGAATTATATTTCCATCTTTATATACTGAAACCACTTTTGTAATCTCACTTTCGCCATATGTAAGCATTGTTGATAAAGCATTTCTTTCTGCGCACATCCCTATAGAGCCGTCTGTATCAATACATATACCCTTATAAATATTACCTTTTTTTGTGAGTACAGCAGATGCCACACTCCCTACCCACATTTTATTTGAAACATCATGAGGATTCAAAACGCTCATTGCTTCTTCATATAACCTTTTCCATTCTTTGTTCACTGTTTTGTCCTCCTTAATAAATCCCGATTTTATTTAACAATGTGTGCCGTGATAATTGTATAACTATATGAATTGATAGTAATTTTGATATTTTCAACCTCACAATACCAATTTTTTCCCTGTTTATATATGTTACAATTTTTATCTAATACTTTATTTTTACAGTACTCAACAACATCCGTTGTATCTATTTTTAGGTTTCTTTTAATCCTATCAATTCCCATTTCGGTTGTATGAACTTTATCAATATTATCAAGCAATATCTTTTTATCTTCCATTTTTTCTTTAACTCCTGCTTTGTTCATTTGATTATACCACTTTTATTCCTTATTTGCCACAAAAAATAAAGGGCATAGCAACCGCCACGCCCCACATTTCTTATCGTTCCAACGACTTCTCAATCTTCCATTTCTGCCCTTTCAAGTCATTCTGCTTCTCATACAGACTATTGCGCTCTTTGCAGAGTTCTTTCATGCGTTCCAACTGCGCCCGCACTCCCTTCCGGCAATCTGGCTCTATCTTCTTATATTCCCCGGTCAGGTTGCGGATTGTATTATTATTTTCCTTTATCTGTTCCGAAAGACATACCCAGTCTATCAGATTTTGCACTTCCTTGTCCGTTTCGTAAAGGTCTGTTTCTGCTACAATTTTAGCACACAGCCGTATCATAACTTTCTTTTCCATATCGGTCATATTTATCAATCCCCCCTTTCCTATCGGCTCATTTCAAAGGCACGTTTTGGACGTTTATTTGCCTTTTCTGCCTGTTCTATTGCCTTTGACCGTTCCACTATCAACTGTACTTGTTCCCTGCCGAAATGACGCTCCAAACGCCCTAAATCAGACACTTTTTCCTGCAATCGGTCTATGGTATCGTTCTGCTCCATAACCTTATCCGTCAAACGGCTAATGTGTTTCTGTTGTCCGTCCACTTTGGCGGTCAGCTTCTTGCTTTGCTCTGCAAGCTGTACGCATTTGATAGTCAGATTTTTTACCACCTCTTTCAATTTCTTCACAAGCGGTAAAGCCTTTTTATCACGATAAGCCTTTGCGCTCATCAATGCCCCCGGCTCTGCCAACTGCCATTTTACATCTTCATCATAGGCGTGAATGTTGCGCTCCATATCCTCTTTTGACTGTACCATTTTGTTGATTTCCTGCTGTAACTTTTTCTGCTGTTTCTCCAACTTTTCATTTTCGGATAACAGTTTTTCTTTATCTCCTGCCAGTAGTTCCGTCTGTTCTTTGAGCAGATAATTAGTAGCGGAAAGTTCTGATACTTCCTGCCGGATTGCTTCGCCCTCTTTCCGTATTTGCTCCGTTTCCCGTCCTGCCGCTATCTGCTGATAAAGAATGGAAGATAATTCCTCTTTACTGCCGGAGATTGTCTGTTCCAGCTCTGCAACCTCTTTTGCACGTTCCTTTTTCTCAAAATCCAAAACCGATAAATGCTTCTCACGTGTTCCCTTTTTCTCCCACTCAATATCATGCTTTAGCATAATCTCCGCAAGATGTTCTTTCTCTGCCGCTACCCACTGGTTACGTTCCGTTTCGCTCCTTGTGCCGCCTTTGAAGCCAAGTTCTGCCAGTGCCTTTTTTAATGACACCCTTGTTTCAAGCCCTCTCTTGCTTCCAGTCGTATAGGGTACGAAATCTATATGCAGATGCGGTGTGGCTTCGTCCATGTGGAGATAGGCAGAGAACACTCTCAATGTGGGATTGCGCCGCTGAAAGTCCTGCATATATTCATCAAGTATTTTCGCCGCAAGCTGTCCGTCCTCTGTCTTTGCCCCCATATCGTCCTTGTTGCCTATCTGCAAAATAATCTCATGGAATGGCTTCTCCTGTTTCCCGGAACAGATTTTCTCATAATAATCATTAATTATGCGGTCACTTCTGGTCTGCTTCTCGTTGTACCGGGCGAGTGCTTCATCAAATAATTCGTGGTATACGTCTTTGATATTTTCGTTGCAGTATTCTACGTTCAAACAACTCCGTTCCGGGTCAGTGTTCTTTGCGTGGAATTTTCTGCTGTTATGGTTGACAGAGCCTTTCCCTGTCATAACGCTGATAGTCCGCTTCAATCAATTTCCCTTTCTCCCTATCGGGTAATGAGCGCCGGATACGGCGCATAGCCTTTGTTACTTTCTGCGAAAGTAACGAAAGTAACGCAAAAGCACTTTTGTCAGCTACGCCAACAAAAATGCAACCCGCAAGCGGGTTTTGCGCCCTGCCGGGGGCTTTTCCGTCCTACCGGACGGGGCGGCCTTTCGCCGCCTTGATACCGCCGCTTTCCGGCTTTTTCCAACAACGCAACATTGCAATGTCTATAATTTTTGCAACCTTGCAATCTTCAAGAACGCAATTCCAAGACTGCAAAATTCTAATACCCTGCATTGTTGCGCTGTTACTTTGCCTGTCCGTCACTGTCTGATTTTATCCAGTTCCCAATACCATGTGTTGTTTATCCGCTTCGCCCGGACACCTAACTCTTTCTTCGCATTTTCCAGTGTCCGCTTCGATATGCCTTGTTCGTCCGCTAGATTGAAAATCTCATTGCTCTGCATGGCATTGTTTGTTTCTGCCAGTTCCCGAAGCAGACGCTTCGCCTGTTCCATTTTATTTGCTTTTGGGGCAATGCCGCCTAACACTTCATCAGCGGTAATCTCATAATCCCCTAGCCATTGAAAACCGTCCTCCGACAGTGCAAACGCTTTTGGGTGTCCGAACGCCGCAAGGTTGTTTTTAATCTGCACCACAGCCCTTATATTTTCTTCCCCCTCAACCCTGCCGACTAAGAGGACGCTTCTAGCGACTGCAAAGAAATCAATCGAGCCCATTCCCCTATATGCCGCTTTATTTCCTGCCGCTTTGTTCATGTGCCCGACAAGGACAATCGCACACTGGTATTTCTCTGCCAGTGCCGCTAATTTCTTCGTCATATCCCTTGCTTCGTTTGCCCGGTTCATATCCATACCGCCGCCCAAATAGGCTTGTATTGGGTCTAAAATCAGCAGCTTTGCGCCTGTCTTTATAACGGCTTCTTCCAGCCGTACATCTATCATAGAAAGTGATTTTATCCTTTCATCAATAACCGAGATTTTTTCACAGTCTGCCTTTGCCTGTTCTAACCGGGGCTTGACCGTATCAGCAAGACCGTCCTCCGCACTCTGATAGATTACATTCAAAGGTTCTGTCAGTTTCATTTCACTGTCTAATCCCTCTCCCTTTGACAGCTTTGCCGCTATATTCAGTATAAATGTTGTTTTTCCATCCCCCGGATCGCCTTGTACGATTGTCAGCTTGCCATAAGGGATAAACGGAAACCACAGCCAAGAAACTTCCTGCGACTGTATTTCTGACAATTTAATCAACTGTAATTCTGTTTTTGTTTCTTCCATAATGCCCTCCATTTCTGAAAAATCATTGCCACTGGAAGAAACCTCTGCTATACTTGTATTGTGAGTTTGATAACAGAGGTTTTCCAGTTATCACAGCCCTAACAGTTGCCGCTGTCGGGGCTTTTTTCTTCTCCGTTGGTGTTGCCCTGCCACAGATATTTCGCTCCGTCCAACATCCAAAGAATTGCTTTTAACATATCCTCATAAGACGTCTGTAACTCTCTGATTTCTTCAGTAGTGACCTCCGGCTTTTCGCCTTTTATCTGCTCTGACAGTTCCTCCATACGGCTCTGCATTTCCTGTAATTTTTCCACAATCTGATATACCATTTCTTTCTTCCCTACCACGCATACACGATTGTATATACAGGAGCGGACAAAATAATCTTTCTTTTTCATGCCGCTTGCAAAAATCTTTGCTTCGATTTGTTCCCTTTCTCTGGGAGAAATGCGAAAACTGATTGTTGGATATTTGTGTGTGCCGCTCATGCTTCTGTACCCTCCTTAAATTCTGCGTTCAACAACTCTGCCATTTGTATCTGTTCTGTCGGGAACATATGGGCGTATCGAAACGTAATATCCACGCTTTCATGCCCTACCCTGTTCCCGATTGATACCGCTGAAAATCCCATGCTGATTAACAACGAAACGTGAGTTTCTCTTTCTAAAGGGTATTTATAGGACAAAATAATGAATACACTGCAAAATCGGCACATCTATAGAAAAATATTCGAACATTTAAGAAAATACAGAACTTGGTTAATTAAGTAAACATTTAAGCCGCCAACCACTGTTCCAACCAGTAGTTGACGGCTTAAATAGTTGCCTTGCACCGTTAGTTTTGTCATATCTGATATAACTATCAAAAAATATACGACATAAATATTTTAGTCATGCAAGCATCAGAAACATATGCATAAACAGCTTTAATTCTAGTTATTATTTTACTGTAACTTTAATCTTCTTACTGACTCCATTTAAGGCACGCACGTAAATAGTACACTTACCCGTTTTTTTTGCCTTGATTTTGCCCGTTGCAGTCACTGTTGCTATTGCCTTATCAGATGATACATAACTTAATTTTGCCCCATGCGTTTTTGATAGCAACTTCTTTTTTCTATTCATCTTTATAATTGTTGCACGGATTTGAGCCGTTTTCCCCTTCTTTAATGCAAAAGCTTTTTTCTTTAGGCTGATTTTTTTAACGTTTGTTCTCGTCTTATTTAAGTTTCCTGTAACATGCATGACAGCAGATGTGCCGATATACTGTTTTTTTCCATTTGATAAGAAACGGTATGCTTTGACCTTGACTTTATAAGTTTTCTTTCCATCAATCTTCCTGCCATTTATTTTGCGTATAATTGCAGATGAATTATTTTTCTTGACAGATATAGTTATCCCTTTGAAGGCTTCATCGCATGAAGCAGCAAAAATATCATATCCATCCACATCTGGAAGTTTATTCCACGTTACAGCCAAAGAATTTCCAGTTAACTTAAATGAAATTTTTTTATTTATTATAATTCCATTTTTGTATTTTTGAGCTTTTGTGAATTTTGTTGTTGTAGATGACTGTTTATTTGTTATTCCCTTCTGCAACTTTGCTATTACTTCTGTTTTTATGACATAACCACAAACACTGCACTTATATGTCTTGATTCCCGTTTCTGTCTCAGTCGCTTCTTTCGTCACTGTCCCGGCATCTTGCATATGGACACTTTCTTCTGTTCTATCTTTACATGCACACTCTTTCCAATGCCCAGTGGCATCCGATTTCCAATCCGTACTGTAAACATGGGTATGCTGTTCTTCTGGTTCCGTAGCTACTAACGCATACTCGCTGAAATGTTCAAGATAAATAATATAACTGTCTTCCGTCTGTTGACCGGGTATAAGCTCTTTTATCATTTTTCCGTCTTTCTCTGTCAAGCGGTAGCATGAGAATGTTTTGTCCCGATGTCCCTTCGGGAGCGGAATAATCACTTTGACAAGTCCATCATAACTGTTTGAAAAATCTTTACCATCATACAAAAGCGTCAAATCCAAAAGGTTATAATGCTTATTCCCATTTAATGTTTCTCCAAGCGCAGCTTCCGCCCTCTTTAACCCTGCCTCATCATAAATCTCTTTCGCCTTAATCTTTATTTTTGAGAGATCCAACTCCACTTCATTGCCATCCTTATGCTTCATATTAAAAGCAGGGTTTATCGTAATGCTCGTAATACGGTCATCTTCTGGTATGTCTGTAGCCTCAGGGGGTGTTTCCACCTCTGAAGTGGTCTCATCTCCTTTTCCAAATAGTCCCTCCCCATGTTTTTCTATTTCTTCCGTTTTTGTTACATACCCACATACACTGCATTTATAGGTCCTAACTCCCGTTTCCGTCTTGGTTGGTTCTTTCGTTATCGTTCCTGCATCCTCTGTGTGGACAGTTTCGTCCTTCTTATCGCCACAGGAACATTCTTTCCAGTGGGTGGTTGCACTTGATTTCCAGTCTGTTCCGTAAGTATGGGTATGGGACGGTGGCAGCACTGCTATCTCTTCCGTTCTTGTCACATATCCACACACTACACACTTGTATGTCCTAATACCCGTTTCTGTCTCGGTTGCCTCTTTCGTCACCGTTCCGGCATCTTCTGTGTGGGCAGCGTTCTCCGTCTTCTCTCCACAGGAGCATTCCTTCCAGTGGGTGGTCATATCTGATTTCCAGTCTGTTCCGTAAGCATGGGTATGGGACAGTGGCGTCGGCGTTACCGATGCTCCCGGCTCGGGTGGTGATATCGCGCTCCCTCCCCCTTCCGAGGTAACTGTACCAGCGTATGACCAGCTTGAGGTAGATGATAGATTCAAATGCAAAGCGGGGCGAACAGCGACATCATGATCGTTGATACTGAGACCACCCCGGTACACGAAGCCGTAGCTGTGCACATTGGCGGCATGGCGGCGACCCGGCGACCGCAACCACCAACTGCCATTTCCTGCGTACTCCCCAAATGTAACTGTATATACTCCCTGATCTTTTGCATATCCCGTATTTTTTGCCCTTCTGCTTTCATTAGGCTTATTGTAATCTGAAGAAAACCCATAACTCGGATTCTTGACCTCATCCAAAGACAAAAGATACACCTTGTCTGACGTATCATTACCGCCTTCTGTACCATAATAGGGATTATCATCATTCACTACATTTGTAGTCTTTATTGCCGGCCTCTCCCCTGCTGCAAACGCATTAATAAGGAAGTTATTGCTGCTATAATCCTTCCCTTCTTTATTTGACCCGGCTCCATAGCCGTTCAGCCAGCTCCTCAGCGTACATGTCTCCCATGTAACGCTCGTATCTGTATCATTGTACTCCTGGCAGTCCAGATTTTTATCTGCCACTAAAAACGCATCATTTCCGTCCACCGACAGCACCCTCCACTTAATCGGCTGCTTTGCATCATTCTGATCTGCCTTCCCATCCCCATTCCTATCTTCCTGCCAGTAATTCCCGAACCACACGCAGTCCCATTCAACTTTATCATCCGAGGTAACGGTACCTGCATATGACCAGCTTGGGGTAGATATGGCATCTGACGATGCCTTAAGATTTAAATGCAAAGCGGGACGAACAGCAATTCGATCATTGTAGAATACAGCGTAGGCATCGCCCACGCCGCCAGTCCCGCCCACTATGGCGGCATAATAACTACCATAGTAGCTCGGCGACCGCAGCCACCACATGCCACTTCCATCACTATCCATTGTACTACTGGAATTTATTTCTCCTCCCTCTGCCACATAGGCGGTGTTCACTGCTTCTCTCGTCGTTGTTGACTTTGTATAAGAAGTAAAACCATATGCCGGATTCATCACTTCATCTAACGACAGCAGGTACACCTGGTCTGACGTATCGTTACCGCCTTCTCTACCATAATAGGAATTATCATTATTTACTACATTTGTAGTCTTAATCGTCGACTGTTCCCCTTCCGTAAATGCATTATTAAGGAAATTATTATCTCTGTAATCCTCCCCGCTGCTATTCACTTCCGCACCATAGCCGTTCAGCCAGCTGCGCATCGTACATGTCTCCCATGTTACATCTGTTTTTGTACCATTATACCTCTGCACATCAATGTTTTTATCCGCCAGCAGAAACACATCGTCTCCGTCCACCGACAGCACCCGCCACTTGATCGGCTGCTTTTCATCATTTTTATCCGCTTTCCCATCTCCATTCGTATCCTCCTGCCAGTAGTTACCGAACCAGATACTGTCCCAGGTGGTGATTCCGTTTTCCGTGGTCGGATTTTTCAACTCTTTCTGCCCGCCCGTTCCGGGCGCCACTTCCTGAGTGGTTTTGAGCATGCGGGGATTCCGGAGCGCTGGCTGCTCCGCCGCCCGGCTTCCCACCCCTTCTTTCATCGGCAGTATGCCAAACAACAGCGCCGCAATGACTAACAATGCGACTTTTCGTTTCATTCTCTTTCCAGTTGCTTTCATATTAATCCTCCTGAAATTTTATTTAAACTAATATCAAAAAGTGTACCTTTTGACAAAAGTTCAATTATCCAAAAATTTTGAATAATTACATTAAAACTAAAGATATTTTACCAGAAAATTCTACAAATATAAAGAAAATTATTGCCTCAAACAAAAAAATATAGTAAAATATTCCATGTAACCAGAGTGTCAAAAGGTACACCTTTTGACACTCTCAAACGATTCTAATCCCCATATTTTACGTGGATTTATCCCCTTGTTTCAACCGCATTTCACGCAGTCTCCGGTAGAAAGTCGATTTGCTCATTTGACACTTTTCCAGAACTTCCTCAAATCGGATACTCCCTCGTTCCCATGACCGCACAATGCTTTTAAAGTTATCCGGCACTTTCGATTCCGGTCTGCCAAACCGCACACCACGCTTCTTTGCTGCTGCAATCCCCTGTTCCTGCCGTTTCCGTATATTTTCCCTTTCATTCTCTGCAACAAAAGAGAGTATCTGCAGTACCAAATCCGCAATAAATGTCCCCATAAGGTCTTTACCATTCCTCGTATCTAAAAGCGGCATATCTATCACACAAATATCAACACCGATTTCCTTTGTGAGCATACGCCACTGATTCTGTATCTCCGCATAGTTGCGTCCCAGACGGTCAATGCTCATGATATAGAGCAAATCCCCTTCCTGTAGTATTGATACCAGTTTCTCATAATTCGCTCTGTGAAAATCCTTACCTGACTGCTTATCCATAAAGATATGACTGTCAGAAACTCCAGCTTTCTTTAGTGCAATCATCTGTCTGTCTTCATTTTGTTCTATGCTTGAAACACGTACATATCCATATATATTACCCATTTACAATTCCTCCTTACAAATTTCTCGAAAAACAACCATTCAAAAAAGTCCTACTGCATTTCTACAATAGGACCTTCTTAAAATCAAAACTACATAATCAAACAGGCATGCTTTTCAAAGATTCAAAAACCATGCCTGTCATGATAAAAATACAGAAACTCCATCACTGCACTAATCAAAATCCACCAGCTTACCACATTCAGTCTGAATGGAATAAATGGCAAATTTACTACTACCATTGAAATAGAAAATCCCATAAAAGCAATTCCTGTCATTGCACATTTCTTTATCACTTCCAAATCCTTATAATCATAAAATTCCCACCGCCTTTTCCATTTCTGTAACAGATAACGCAATCCTATACGGATAAGACAAAAACCAGCAACCGCAATGATAACAGATACAAAAATCAAAATCCCTATAGCAGCATAAGTCGGCATTTCCATTGTTATTTTTAAATAAAGCCTTTGATAGAAATCTCCAATACACTGTGACAGCCATTGAATATTTCTGTATCTGTCCCAAAACCATAACGGAATAGTCGATACAATATTCTTCTCAAGAAAAAGAAGTGCCGCCAATTGTATCAGATAAGCAGCCAATAGCACAACTGTTATGCCGGATAACTGTCTGGACTGCCTGCGGAAATTTCTATCTGATTTCTCTTTCAACTCCCTTTGTATCTGCCTTTTAAGTTGTGCCACTTCTCCTGCCAGAGTTTGCTCATACTCAGCCATCATCCGATTTGCTCTGCCAAGTTTTTTATCAGCGTTCCCTTCCTTTTTCCTGGCTTCGGAAAGAACCGTCTCGGCTCTGTCCCGCATTTCTTTCTCTCGTTTCTCGGTTTCTGCCATTCTGACTTTCAATCTCTCGTTCTCCTGTAAGATGATATCGCTGCCGCTGTATTTCTCTAATTTCTCTGTCTGCTGTCGCAGCAGCTCCCCTTGCTCGGAGAGTACGGAGTTCACGGATTGTATCTGCGATTTCAGTTTCTGATTGCCGGAAGAAAGATTCTGTATCTCTTGATTCTTCTCCTGCAATTGATTCCGCAGAGTTTCCAATTCCGTATTTTTGTCGCTCAGTTCCTGTTCCATATTCTCCATCTGATTCAACAGACTGTCAATCTGCTCTCCGCTGTTGTAATCGTCTAATTCGTTCATTGCGCTCCCTCACTTTCTCTAAGATTTGCTCTTTAAGTTCTGCAATTCGGCTATCTGTCTCTGTAATATCTGATTCTGTCTGGAGAGCATGGCGTTTTCGCTGTTCAATCTCCCCGCTAATCCGGTCAGTTCCTGATTCTGCTGACGGAGTATGGGGAGCTCCCTGTTCTCCGATTGTAATCTCTCGATTTCCGTCTGCTGATTTTCCACCAGTTCCAGAATCTCGCCCTGCTTTTCCAGAATAACCAACACCTCCTGCAACTCTTTGATATATTCGTCCAATCAAATTCCCCGCTTTCTCCATAATTATTTGATGTAACACTTTCATGGTCTGGAACCATTGCTTTGTTACATGATTTAATTGTTTAACAATTCGGTTATGCTCGCATCGGTCAGACGCTTCGCCCCTTTGTTCCATCCGCCTTGCACGAAACCCCTCATGTATCATTGGCTCAATGGGAAGTCCCTGCCTTTCATAACTGCGGTGGTCAATCTGCTGTTCCACAGATAGATAACGGTTACAAATCTCTGCCCACGATTTTCTCCATTTTTCCACATTGCCACGGTCATTCCAGTCATTTGCCTGCACCGTTATCCGCTTCCAAAGTTTCTCATTCCGCTTGCCTAGCTTCTGCATTCCTGTCTTTTTGTCAATGAGGGGAATGCGGTTTCCATCTTCATCTCTGGCATACTCTTTTTTCTCCTTTGTACCCCAAGAACCATCTGCTTTGATTGGTCGGGTAGTTAGAAGAATATGGGCATGAGGATTGCCGTTTTTCTTATCGTGAATGGCAATATCCGCACACATACCTTTAGAAATAAAATTGGTCTGCACATAATCCTGGATAACTGTAAGCTGCAATTCTCTGGAAAATTCCACCGGCAACGCCACCTCCACCTCTCTGGCAAACTGTGCATTGGATTTTTTCTCAACTTTTGTAACCGATTCCCAAAGCGTCTGCCTGTCCAGGTATTCCTTTAGTGCATGGTCCGGCAAAAGAATTTCCTGATGTACCACACCGCCTTTGCGGGTAAAATCATGGGTAAGCCCGGTTTCCCTGTCATAAAGTTTCTCCCCGGCACGATATGCCGCAGCCGCAATCACAGACTTGCCTTTGCTCCGTCCGATTATCTTAACCGAATAGTGATAAATCGCCATAAGCACCATCTCCCTTCCGTAAATTATCACTGCAAAAAACAAAGTGCCCATGTCAAAATATCAAACTGACATTCAGACAAAGGCTGAAATAATAATTGCTATAGAATAGACTGCTAAAGGGAAGAACGCTGTTTTTGCGTTCTTCTGGTGTGAGTAGACAGCAACAGCAGAATACTGTTACTGTCGTAGATGTTCTTGGCGTTTCGTCATTTGGCGAAACGTCTGTAGAATATCTTCTCACACTAGCCTCGCCAGAGCGCACGTCCACGAAGTGGGATAGACAGTCTCTGACTGTCTATAAGTGCGCCCTTCTTCGTTTCCCTACGAAGGGAGTGACAAAGTATCGTCTCCCCCGTCTGTATCTTTTACTGTATCAGGAATATGCGCTGTCTGCATGGCTCTGGAAAAATACTTTCCATTGCTTTCCTGCTTTTTTAGAAAAGCAATCAGCTTGGGAACATCTTCTTCCGTAACTGGTCTTCCCAGCACCGATTCCACCGCACCGCCAATCTGAATCAGCCGATGGGTACGGATTTTCCGTTCTTCTTCCTTTTTCCGCTTTTCCAACTGTTTCCGCTGTGCCTGATACTGTTTTAGTTTCTCTAACATTTCTTCCTCTTTGGTAGTACAACTTTGGATTCGCTCGTCCAATGTTCTTCTTTGCTTTGCCATAAATACCGTCCTTTCTCCGACACCTGCCGAAAATAAAAACTTTACCTTTGCGCCAATCAAAAATCATTCTTCTGCCACTACAGGCAGACCGTTTACACGAATATCATTTCTGATAAGGTGTAATAATCTGTCCTCCGCTGTGACAGAATCCGTTTCTGTAAAATGCACATTAACCACATAGGTAGTTGCTCCGATTCGTTTTGTAAAACTGTCATTCTCTGTTGCTTCACTGTTATCCCCCATAAAACCTCCCATCTTGTGCATGGGTCTGCACAAATACATCATTAAAAATTTCTTTTCGCTTTTTATTGCCATCAGAACATTTGTTTTGTATAATATCTATATGGTGGTGGTCTGCGACAAAAACAGCAGATACCAGTTTCAAATTTTAAGTATGGCATATTCCAGTTCCCCTTTCTGATTTTTTGTAATTGGTTTTTTGCAAAAGAAATTACTTCTTGTCACTAATAGGAGAAATAAACATGGCAAATCGGAACTGTTTTGAAAAATATTTGAAAAAATTTTAATTTACGGACAAAAAGGCGGTGAATCCATAATGCAAAAAAGAACAGAAGCATTTTCAGAAATGGAAGATAACGGTTTTGAAAATGAGTTTTTGGACGCACTGATACGGGAACGCTCTGCTATTGAAAAAATTGAACAGGAAAAAGAAGAAAATTCTTTCATGGAAGAAACGGTTACTGCCCCCGCATTAAAGAAAAAGTTGTGGAGAGACACCCAGAAAGAAGCACTTGCCAGACTGGAGGATTCTGCACGGACGGAAGAAGATTTCCGCAACGTACAGTCTTGGTGGGACAGGCTGGAAGCAAATGCAGACAGGCGGTACCGTTATCATGTCATTGGTCGTTCCGATATTCCTTTAGAATGGGGCGCAGCACCAGAGGAAGTCATTCTCCCCGAACCGATTCAGTCCGTGTTTTGGAAACAGATAACAAAGGGCGAATTTCTGGACACCATTTTTGACTGCCCCTTTGAAATGCAGGAACTGGTTGAGGATATTGATATAGCACAATCCATCCATGAATTAAAAGATGTTCATAAAGAAGTATTGTACTATAGTGCTATTAGGCAGTATTCCAATCAGCGGATTGCCCATATCCGTAACCAGACTGACCGCAACATCCTCAAAGTGAAAAATACCATTTTGAAAAAGCTGCGGAAAGAACTGTATACCATCTTGTGCGAACGGCAGGAGACACAGCAGCCCCTGTGCAGAAGAGAAAAAGAGTTTTTGGAGAATTATTCTTCCGTTTTTGCTGATAACAGGCAGACAAAACCTCCAGAATCTAATGCAACAAAGAGAAAACAAGACAAAAAGTAAAGTAACGATTGACGTTATTTGACTTGTCTGTTAGGATAGTAATATATTTATAACAATTTGCAATTACAACTATGTGAGGTATTGATATGAACCTTTTCAAGAAAACCAGTTCCCATTGGGTACGGTATGATAAATATGAATGGAAAGAAGATGATAAGGGTGTGCTGTATATCACACCTGCCAAAAATGCAAAACCAAATCTGTATAATCCCCTGACAGATTCTGATGAAATGGTACTCCATGCAATCAACACAGGAGTTACCTGCATGAATCAGGATGCTGATGAGCAGATAAAGAAAAATGCGGTCATGGATTTTGTATCTTCTTATGGACTGCTCGGCTTTATGACAGCACTATCCACCACACCGGAATTTATCACTTATGAGGCGGTATACCTCCCCAAAAATCGTTTCATCAAAGAGGAAAGCATGACAACGGAACAATACCTGTCTTACTTTTTCCCCTTTGACAAACTTGATTTTGTAAAGCGGGGCGTAGAATCCACCTGGAGCGTCAGCGAACCGACAATGGCAGCACTGGTAATGACCATGAGCGACAGACCACAGGCAGTGACCATGAGTTTATTGCGGGAATATGCCGAACCGTATGAATGGTTGCTAAAGGAATTTACCGACTGGGCATTTACCTTTTTGTCCGGTTTCCTGTATTATCAGGATTTTGATAAACTTGACGATATGCAGAAAGATTTATATCGGCAGGGTATGGCAACATTTGGTGGGATTGCACCAACGTATCACATAGAATTGCTGGAAAAGCCAACCATTGTATGGGACTTTCATTCGCTGCTGCTGGCAATACAGATGATGTTCAGCTTTATGCTGACGGATGAAAAAGCTTCTCTGAAAGTCTGCAAGCATTGCGGAAAAGTGTTCCTTGCCTCCAGACCAAATACGGTATTTTGCAGCGGACAGTGTAAGAACCAGTACAATGTGTATAAGAGCAGAGGAAAAGGCAGGAAGGAGAATTTGCTGGATGGAAAATGATGAAATAATGGAGTTAGGGGATATTCTTATTTATCAGACAGAAAAAGGCGACACCAGAATTGATGTTTTTTTTCAAAATGATGACATTTGGATGAATCAGTCTGCCCTTGCCAAATTGTATAATACAACCCCTCAAAACATAACCATGCATATCCGCAATATTTATGCAGACGGGGAATTAGATGAATTTTCAACTTGTAAGGAATTCTTACAAGTTCAAACAGAAGGAAAAAGAAAAATCAAAAGGAAGAAAAAGCATTACAATTTCAAAATGATTCTCGCTATTGGCTATCGTGTCCGTTCCAATATTGGGATGCATTTTAGAAATTGGGCTTCCCATATATTAGAAGAATATTCCCGCAAAGGTTTTGCCATGGATGATGAACGGCTCAAAAATCCAAAACAATTCGGAGAGGACTATTTTGACGAATTATTAGAACGGATTCGTGAAATCCGTTCTTCTGAAAAACGGTTTTATCAGAAGATTTGCGATATATATAAAACATCCATTGATTATTCCAGTAATGATAAAGAGGCACAGCTATTCTTTAAAACCGTGCAGAACAAAATACATTATGGGGTACATGGACACACTGCTGCAGAAGTTATTATGCAAAGAGCTGATGCAACCAAAAATAACATGGGATTAACTGCCTTTGAGGGGGCAAAAGTCCGCAAGAAAGATGTGGATATTGCAAAGAATTATCTTGATGAAGATGAAATGCAGGAATTAAACAGGGTAGTTACTATGTATCTGGATTTCGCAGAGGATCAGGCCCGCAGACATATCCCCATGTATATGAAAGATTGGGAAACTTATCTCAATAATTTTCTGGATATGACAGGACGGGAAGTGCTATCCGATGCTGGGCACATTTCCGCACAGCAGGCAAAAGCACATGCCTACGAACAATATGAACTTTATGATGAAAACAGAAAGAAGATAGAAGCAAATGAAGTGGATTTGTTGGTTGAGGAAACAGAGCAGATAAAGGATGAGATAAATTAACAGACCTCGAAGAATAACAAAATAAGTTCACAAAAGTCGACTTTTTATGTTAGAATAAAAGGTACAAGAAGTCAAAATATAGCCATATAGATTTTTTGATAATTTGAAATACAAGGGAGAATACCAATATGACAAATACACAGGTTTTGTTAAAAAGTTTAATTCAACAAGAATACGAAGAAGATTGCAATGAATTTACTACCATTGAAGACTTCTTTGAATTTTTTTCTGCAAAGACAGTTCTGAAATCATATACTTTAAGCGATGAAGAAATTATGCAAGGAATAAAGGGAGCTGGCAACGATGGTGGCTGTGACTCTATATATATTTTTTGTAACGGCTTACTTGTCAAAGAAGATTTTTTGGAGAATAGAGAAATCCCCTCTGACAGCACACTAGAAATGATAATAATTCAATCAAAAACCAGTACATCTTTTAACGAAGATGCCATAATGAAATGGAAAACGGTATCAAGTAATCTTTTCGACTTGAATAAGAAAATAATTGATTATTCTGGTCGCTATAACGAAGATGTGCGTGATTCTTTTCAGTTGTTTCGCGATGTATATACAACTCTCATTAGAAAAAGAATTAAACTTAATCTCAAGTATTGGTATGTTTCCGAAGGTGAACAAATTCACCCTAATGTAGAACAACAAGGGGATGAGTTAAAAGAAGAGGTTAAATCTTTATTTCCATCTGCCAAAGTCTCAGTAGATTATTTTGGAGCAAAAAAAATAATGGAAATTCTTAATACTCCATCTATACAAGATTATGAACTTTCTCTTGCTGACAATCCTATTTCTTTAGGAGTTAATAAAGATTATATCGCTCTAGTTTCTTTGAAAAAATATTACAATTTTATAACTAATGATGCTGGGGTCAAAACATAGAGTTTTCTATGGCTGAATCCTTGTAAGAACCTTGAAAATTTAATATTTCACAGT
>RAYF01000051.1 GCA_003611745.1 bacterium D16-36
CAAGCCCATTTTACACGAATCGGAAACTGAATTACACGAATTTCGGGCGAATAAGCAAACTTTTTGCGCGGTAACAAATTGTGACAGTTTAGCCCGCGCCTTAGAGCAAGCCACAGACCGCCTGCAAAGCAGGCTGTCCGCTGCTGCCGCAGCTTCTGTCTGAGGCTTAAAAGGCGCTCCGCTCATAGCTGACTGGAGGTACTCATTCATGCCAGCATGATTCGTCCATCCAGTCAGCTATGGCTGAACTGTTACCATAAATTGGAGGTTTTCATATGCCAGATAACAGAGGAAATTCGCAATCCGCTGACAAAAGTCAGCTACTCGCTCATGAAAGCAGTCTGCAGGGCGGACATGCTTTCAAATTACATGCCCCATATCAGCCTACGGGAGACCAGCCGCAGGCCATCGCTGAACTGGTCAAAGGCTTCAAGGAGGGCAACCAATTCCAGACTTTACTAGGGGTTACGGGTTCCGGCAAGACATTTACGATGGCGAATGTCATTCAGGAATTGCAGAAGCCGACGCTGGTCATCGCCCACAACAAGACGCTTGCGGCGCAGCTATACGGAGAATTCAAAGAGATGTTCCCGGAGAATGCAGTAGAGTATTTTGTGTCCTACTATGACTACTATCAGCCGGAGGCATATGTGCCGTCTTCTGATACCTATATTGAGAAAGATTCATCGGTCAATGATGAAATTGATAAATTGCGCCATTCTGCAACGGCAGCGTTGACAGAGCGGAGGGATGTTATTATAGTAGCGAGTGTTTCCTGTATCTATGGTCTGGGAAGCCCAATCGACTATCAGAGTATGACGGTAAATCTGCGGCCGGGTATGGTAAAAGACAGGGACGAGGTAATTAAGCGTCTGGTGGAGATTCAGTATACCAGAAGTGATTTAGATTTCAAGCGGGGAACCTTTCGTGCGAGAGGGGACGTGCTGGAGATTTTTCCAGTGAATGAATCAGAGAAAGCGCTGCGTGTGGAGTTTTTTGGAGATGAAGTGGACCGCATCACGGAAATTGATGTGCTGACAGGGCAGGTAAAAGCAGAACTGGAGCATATAGTAGTCTTTCCGGCATCCCATTATGTAGTAGAGGCTGAGGAAATGGAGCGTGCAATCCGCGATATTGAGATGGAGCTTGAAGATAGAATTCAATACTTCAAGGGAGAGGATAAGCTTTTAGAGGCGCAGCGTATTTCAGAGAGGACAAATTTTGATATTGAGATGATGCGGGAAACGGGGTTCTGCTCAGGAATTGAAAATTATTCCCGTCATCTGGCAGGGCTTAAAGAGGGGGAGACACCAAATACTCTGATGAATTATTTTCCGGATGATTACCTGATTATGATTGACGAGTCCCATATTACAATTCCGCAGATAAGGGGAATGTATGCGGGAGACAGATCCAGAAAGGAAACTCTGGTAAATTACGGCTTTCGCTTGCCTTCGGCTCTTGACAATCGTCCGCTTAATTTTGAGGAGTTTGAGAGCTATATTAATCAGATGCTTTTTGTGTCGGCGACTCCGAATGTTTATGAAAAGGAGCATGAACTGGCGCGTATTGAGCAGATTATCCGCCCGACAGGGCTGTTGGATCCGGAAATCGCAGTGCGGCCGGTTGAAGGGCAGATAGATGATCTGATTGGGGAGATTAGAAGGACAATTGACGATGGCAATAAGGTTATGGTCAATACATTGACCAAGAGAATGGCAGAAGATTTGACGGATTATATGAAGGAAGTCGGCATTCGGGTAAGGTATCTGCATTCTGATATTGATACTTTGGAGCGTTCAGAGATAATAAGGGATATGCGTCTGGATGTTTTTGATGTGCTGGTAGGAATCAACTTGCTCAGAGAGGGGCTGGATATACCGGAGATTGCTCTGGTTGCTATTCTGGATGCAGACAAGGAGGGATTTCTGCGTTCAGAGATTTCACTGGTGCAGACAATCGGGCGTGCTGCCCGCAATGCGGATGGGCATGTTATTATGTATGCCGATACGATAACAGATTCCATGAGAAATGCTATTGATGAGACAAACCGCCGCCGTTCCATCCAGAAGAAATATAACGAAGAGCACGGCATTACACCGCAGACTATCCGGAAGGCAGTCAGGGAGGTTATGCGTATTTCGAAGAAGGTAGAAGCGGCAGCCTTTGATGTGGAAAAAGATTTAGAATCTATGAGTCCTAAGGAAATCGAAGCTGTGTTGAAGAAATTACAGAAAAAAATGACTGCTGCTGCAGCAGACTTGAATTTTGAGCTGGCTGCGCAGCTGCGTGACCAAATTATTGAGATTAAGAAAGAGATGGAAAGCGTTTAAAATATTAGCCGGGGAAATTTTTGGCTGATTTTTATCGCAATCAGCCTTGCATATTGCAGGGTATGAGAGTATACTAAATATAAGAAGATATGGTTTTATGCTGTATAATAGGGACGGGATTATTGCACATTAAATGGGGAGGTGGTGGCTATGATGATAACAAATGTTAGTTCTGCCAGCCGGATTCATGGTATTTATGTGTATGGGAATTCGCACTATAACGAGACAAGGGATACTGCAGTATCGCCGGTTAATAGGGTGTCTTCCGTAGCAAGGCTGGATGATAGGGAAGAAGAAGTCAAGATTGCTGTAACGTATCAGTCAGATGAAGAGAATAAAGTAAATGAAGAAACAGTAGCTTTGAAAGAGCAGGAGAATCTGGCTGAGAGTTACAGGAATCAGGAAGTTGCCCAGTACGATTTAAGCAATCCATATGAACTGGTAAGAATGAGTATTGAAAATTCTTTGCTGTCCGGTATGCATATTAATATGTTGGCTTAAGGTATCTGATGAAAGACAATGCTAAAGGAATCAACTGTTTTGATATAAAACAGTTGATTCCTTTGTGAAGTTTTTGGAGCAGAAAGTCCACGCTCTAGGTGGGGGCAGCAAAATTATTTTCGGCAGTTCTTTATAGTTAAGGAGGAGAGTGCTCTTTGAAGTGGTGGAAGAGGAGTATTTTTTCAGTGATTAGCGTCATTTGGGGTTACTGCTCATTAGACTATTTATTTTATGCATTTCAGCTTTTGGCAAATAAAAAGAATCTGACAAAGCAGTATCATCCGAGAGAGGATGGGGTGATGCAGTTGCTTGGTGCAGGAATGTTTTTGCTCTGGTTTATTGTCATTGCTTTTTATTTTTATATAATCCGAAAGTCATCCAATCAAATTGATTTGATTGAGGCAGACCGAAAAACAGGCAGGGAAAAGGTGAAGAGAAAATGGTTTGATACAATACTGCAGGCAGCTTTTATATTGACAGGAATGCTTGTGCGCTGGTGTTATTTGATACTCTTTTATTTTCCAAGCCACTGATGGTAAAACAGGTTCACGTACGCAGTGAGCCAAACATAATGCCTGCAGGGAACTGATTATGCCTTGCCATGCTGCTTTGTTGCGGGAATTTGGCAGGGTAGAAGTTTGCAGGCAGTTTTTTAGTTACAGAAAAAAGAAGGGGAATACAGGTTATTATGTCATCAATTAAGGAGATTGCCCGCCTTTGTGGAGTTTCCACTGCCACAGTCAGTAAGGCGCTAAATGATAAAGAGGATATTGGCAAGGATACAAAGAATAGGATTAAGGAGGTTGCGAGGGAGAAGGGGTACTTTCCGCAATATTATGCCAAGGCAATAAGGATGAATAAGAGTTATAATATAGGCGTTCTTTTTGCAGACGAATCCAGAAGCGGGTTGACACATGATTATTTTGCAAACATATTAAACAGTTTTAAGGAAACTGCCGAGAGGCAGGGATATGATATTACTTTTATTGATAGCAGTCCTGAGAGTAAGGGGGGCAGGACTTATCTGGAACACTGCCGTTACCGTGGGCTTGACGGAGTGGTAATAGCGTGTATCCGTTTTGAACAGCCGGAAGTGGTTGAGTTGCTGAAGAGCGATATTCCACTGGTTACTATTGACTATCAATATCCGGGCAGGATTTCGGTAATATCAAATAATACTGTGGGGATGAAGCAGTTGTTGGAATATATTATCTCAAAAGGACATAGGCGGATTGCATATATTTATGGGGAACCGTCTGCTGTTACAAAACAGCGGCTGGATGCTTTTCATGAAATTGTGGAAAGACACAGGCTGGATATGCCGGATTCATATCAGGTGCCTTCAAAATATCGAAGTTTGGAACAGGCGGCATTTTATACAAAGCAGCTATTGAATATGGAAGAGCCGCCGACATGCATCCTGTATCCGGATGACTATGCAGCTGTGGGTGGCATGAATCAAATCCGCTCTATGGGGCTTAGGATTCCAGAGGATGTTTCTGTGGCAGGGTTTGATGATATTTTTATTGCTGGGCAGTTATGCCCAAAACTGACCACGGTGTCCCAATCGACCAAGGAAATAGGGGGGAGAGCGGCAGAGAAGTTGATTGCATTGATAGAGAAAGAGGATATTGTTGTAGAATCAGAATTAATCCAAACACAACTGCAGGTGCGCGAATCTGTAATGGAATTAAATTGATTTTTGGAATATGCTACTTCGGAAGCAAAATCCTGTAAGATTTAACTTCCGAAGTATTGAGCTTGACTATATTAATGCGGCAATATCAATATCAAAATCTTTGGATAAATCATATGTTTTATTTCCCGCGATAACAACAGGCCGGGAAAGATGGTTTTGGTTAATCAACACAACTTTTCCGCGCTCTTTGTTTGAGAGGATAACCTCTGTGTTGATATAGGCTTCAATTGTTCTTTTCATAAAGAGGTAGAGAAGGCTTGGCTCATACAAGTCTTTTTCTTTTTCAAATGTTGCGATAACGGTAAATGGACACATTCCCTTGCGGTAAACACGGTTGGAAGTCATTGCATCATATACATCTGCGATTGCCACAACGGAAGAAAAATTACTCATTTCCGGCCCGGTCAGTTTGCTTGGGTAACCGCCGCCGTTGAAACGCTCGTGGTGCTGCAGGGCTGCCAGTTTAACACGGTTGTCCAGATCCTTTGGGAGAAGGATTTCGTAGCCGAGCCTTGGGTGGGAACGGATTTTTTCAAATTCTTTGTCTGTAAGCTTGCCCGGCTTTGAGATGATTTCCTCTGGTATTTTAAGTTTTCCGATATCATGCAGGAGGCCGCTGACAACCAGAACATCCCTTTCTTCTTCCGGCAGGCTGAGCCATGTGCTGAAAATATGGCAGATTAGGGCAACGTTCATGGAATGCATATAAGTCATGTCGTCGAAGCTTCGCAGGCATTGCATCATATCTAAGAGGTGTAGTGGATTGCGCGTTTTAGATAGAATGTTGTCTACTTCGTGGAGCATTTCAGTTACGGTGTCCGTGCCGTTTTTGACGACAATATCGTTAAGTTCTTCTTTAAAATTATCGACAGACGAAGTAAAGATCTCTTTGAATTCAGAGAATTCTTCTGATTGCTGAACTCTTTCAAAATATGTAGAACCGTCAATATCCAGAGATGGAGGGGATACCAGGGAAATTTCCTGATTTTCATTGGCAATATCAGGCTCCCCGTCCTCTGTTATATATATTTTAACGGCCTTTACAGCATAATATTTTAATTTATCAATAATGTCCGGCGTTAATGTAGTGTTGCTCTGGATGACGAGATGATTATTATAAGTATAGGCGGCTTCTGCAGAAACCATGCCTGGTTTCAGGTTTGCAGTTAAAAATTTTTTCGTTTTCATTTTTTCCTCTTTTCTATTAGTTTTTAACTAAATTGTTGTTTGCAATTGCTTGGCGGTTGTACCTTCACACAACAAGAATGTCCCTGCAACATAGAAAATTTTACCACTTATTCCATATAAAAGCAATGTAGGGAATCGGTTAAATAATTGATACTGCAATAGTGATTGACGGCGCAAAAATTTAGTGATAGAATATAAAAAGTGAATTGAAAAGTGATTTTTTTTGTTGAAGATGCACAAACAAGTGATGCGTAAAGCGCAGGAATGGAGGTAGTTATGGCAAGGTTTACATTACCAAGAGATTTGTACCATGGAAAGGGCTCTTTGGAAGCGCTGAAGGAGTTTCGCGGAGAACGTGCGATTATCTGTGTCGGTGGCGGTTCTATGAAGCGTAATGGTTTTTTGGATAAAGCAATCGGGTATCTGAAAGAAGCTGGTATGGAGGTTGAGGTTTTCGAAGGGATTGAGCCAGATCCGTCCGTAGAGACAGTAATGCGCGGTGCGGAGGTTATGGCAAAGTTCCAGCCGGATTGGATTGTTGCAATGGGCGGCGGTTCTCCGATTGATGCTGCAAAGGCAATGTGGATTAAATATGAGTATCCTGAAACTACATTTGAAGATATGTGTAAAGTATTTGGCCTGCCAAAGCTTCGCACAAAGGCACATTTTTGTGCTATCTCTTCAACATCAGGTACAGCAACAGAAGTTACGGCATTCTCTATCATTACCGATTATCAAAAAGGAATCAAATATCCAATTGCAGATTTTGAGATTACACCGGATGTAGCGATTGTAGACCCGGAACTGGCAGAAACGATGCCTGCTAAGCTTGCGGCCCATACAGGAATGGATGCAATGACCCACTGTGTGGAGGCTTATGTATCTACCGCAAATTGCAATTACACAGATCCACTTGCCCTCTGGGGGATTAAGATGATTAATGAGCAGCTGGTAAAATCTTTTGGCGGGGACATGGAAGCCAGAGACCAGATGCACGATGCACAGTGCCTTGCGGGAATGGCATTTTCAAATGCACTTCTTGGCATTGTACATTCTATGGCGCATAAGACAGGTGCTGCTTTTGAAGGCGGACATATTATTCATGGTGCGGCAAATGCAATGTACCTGCCAAAAGTTATTAAATTTAACAGTAAGGATGAGACTGCAAAGAAGCGTTATGGTGAGATTGCTGATTTTATTAAATTGGGCGGGACAACTGATGATGAAAAAGTAGACTTGCTGATAAAGTTTTTAAGAAAAATGAATGATGACCTGAAGATTCCGCAGTGTATTAAGAATTATGGCGATGGCGGCGTGATTGCAGAGACCGGTATTGTTCCGGAAGACGAGTTTTTAGGGAAGGTTTCAGCGATTGCAGAGAATGCGCTGTTAGATGCCTGTACAGGTTCTAACCCGCGTCAGCCGTCCAAAGAAGAGATGGAAAAGTTATTAAAATGCTGCTATTATGATACAGAGGTAGATTTCTAAAATTATATAAGAAAAAAGAAGTTGGTGATGGGGGATGCTTGTCGTCCCCCTTTTTTGGATATAGGAAGTTCTCCCTATGCAGCAGTATGCCGACAAAAAGGAGTGTGGATTGTGGCGAATGAGAAACAATTAAACAGAGATTTGATTATCGGCTGGGCAGTGATTGTCATGGTATTATTTATTGCCTATCTGGGTGAAGTATTGAAGGGTGAGCGCTCAATTGTTTATGTGCTTGTGTTTATGGCTGCGACCGGATTGCCGGCACTGCTTTGCTGGCTGACGTACCAGAAGAATCCGCTGAACCATAATCTTAGGTATCTGATTGTGGCAGGGTATTTTATTATGTACCTGTTTGTAATGGTGTCAGGGAATACCATGCTGGTGTTTACCTATATATTGCCTTTATTGTCCCTGTTGATTCTTTATCACCAGCCGAAGCTGATTCTTGTGACAGGGCTGGTTACCTTTGTGATAAATCTCGTGCAGATTGCTGTCCGTTTTATGGACAAGGAGATTATGCTTGAAAACAGCAGGGATGTGGAAATCCAGATTGCGCTGCTGGCACTGTGCTTTGGAGGCTCGTTTATTGCCTCCAGGCTTTATGATGATATTTATACGAAAAATGAGGAATATGTCAGGCTGCTGGATGAAAAGTCCAGACAGATTCAGAGAATGACGCTGCAGACCATTGAGACGATTGCAAATACGATTGATGCAAAGGATGAATATACCAAGGGCCATTCCAAGAGAGTCTCCGAGTATTCTGCAAAGCTGGCTGAGTATCTGGGCATGGAGGAAGAGGAAGTTTTGCAAATCCGTTATGTTGCACTTCTCCATGATATTGGAAAAATCGGTGTGCCTGATTCTGTTTTAAATAAACCCGGGAAACTGACGGACGCAGAGTATGAGCTGATGAAGACACATACGCTGATTGGGGGCGAAATCTTAAAGGATATTGGGATGCTGCCGGATTTGGATGTCGGGGCGAAGTTCCATCATGAGAGATATGATGGGAAGGGGTATCCAAATGGGCTGAAAGGGCAGGAAATTCCATTGACTGCCCGGATTATCTGTATTGCGGATTCCTATGATGCCATGACGAGCAACCGTGTGTACCGCAGGCATTTATCAAGGGAGGTTGTGCTGAAGGAGATTAGAAGATGCCGCGGCACACAGTTTGATCCGGATGTGACGGACGCATTTTTGAGATATTTAGAAAAAGAGTCCCCATGGGAATACAGGGAAGAAGAAGGGGAGCAGGAAATGCTTGCCAATGTCAGCGGAAGGCTTCTGCAAAAAATTGTGCACAGCCAGAGCAGGCAGGCGGCAAGGGAAGCGGAGCAGGATGAACTTACTATGGTATATAACAGGACGGCTGCGGAGCGGAAAATTCAGGCAAACATGCAGGAAAATTGTGGTAGCCTGTTTCTGGTTGATTTAGACAATATGCGCCGTGTAAACCAGCGGTATGGATTCAGGCGGGGTGATTATTACCTGCAGACTGTGGCAAAACTTCTGAAAGAATTCGCGGAAAACATTATTGTCTCACGTTTCAGCGGGGATGAGTTTTTATGCTTTATGCCGGACGTTACAGACAGAGAAGTGATTCGTGGGAAGATGGATGATTTTGTCGAAAAAGTCCACCGGTATAAAGAGACAGACGAGCTGTTAAGCAGCCTGAGTATTTCTATTGGAATTACAATCTATGAGAAAGGAAAACAGGAACTGCAGCAGCTTCTGGTGGAGGCTGATAAGGCAATGTACCATGTCAAGCAGGAGGAAAAGGATGGATACTATTTTTACCGCATGGACGAAGACGCGCAGGAGTACATATCCAAAGTTGATTTGAGTAATTTGATACAGGCAATCCGCCGTAAAGACAGTTTTTCAAATGAGACGGTGCTGGCGCATAAAGAATTTTTTAGGGTATATGATTTTATTCTTGATGTGGTCAGTGGCAGTGGCAGGAATATCCAGTTAATCCTTTTTACTGCAAAACTTGCGGATGAGAACAGTATGAGTGTTGAGGAGCGTGAGGATGTCATGCGCATTATTGAGTGTGCCATTATCGACACTCTGAAAGATGAAAATGCAGTCACGAAATATAGCAGTGTACAGAGGATTGTTATGATGATGGGGGAGGAAACGGAGAATCTAAGTGAAGTGACGAATGCTATTGTAAAAGATTTTTATAGGATGTACGATAAAAAGGATGTAGAATTATGCTATGATATTGCAAGATTAGGCGGAGATTCACAGGAAAATGTCATGGAATCTTGAGTTTACAAAGAATTCCTCTTGTAAAAATGAATGATTTGTATTAGAATGTGAATATCATATTGAAAAGGAGGAACACTATTATGGCATATGTAATTGGTGATGATTGTGTTAGCTGCGGAGCTTGCGCTGGAGGATGTCCAGCAGGTGCTATCTCAGAAGGAGATACTCATTATGTAATTGATCCAGATACTTGCATTGATTGCGGTGCTTGTGCAGGAACATGTCCTTCAGGTGCTATCTCAGAAGGTTAATGAGACAGTTCTTTGAAAAGATAGAGCTGCCGGCTCGATTATGGCTGCCGCCATATCGAATACGGTAGCTTTTTTCTGCTATGGGTTTTAGAGTGCGTTTGAAAATTCATTCTCAAACACGTTCTAGTTGAAACAAATTTTGATTATCAGGTTATTGATTTTCTTATATTGGCATCAGTTGGGGGGGGAAGTACCTTTTGGCCTCAACATCAATAATATTTGAAAAATATAATGCAGAAAGGTAGGATTGTATAATATGGCGACAGCAACAGTTAATAAAGATATGGTTATTGCAGATATGCTTCAGATTGATCCCGGGATTGCCCCTATATTGATGGCATCGGGGATGCATTGCATTGGCTGCCCGTCCGCACAGGGCGAGAGTCTGGAGGAGGCTGCCATTGTACATGGGATGAATGCGGATGAGTTAGTAGATACTGTAAACCAGTATCTTGCAAAAAAGGCTGAGGGTTAAGAAAACGGGCTTCCCGGAATGTTCTGGAGAGCCCGTTGTTTTTTATATATTAGGAACATGCTGACTATAATTCAGCCAGTACATGGACTGCATCTTTTGTTATAATTGGTGTAAAATGTTCTTCATAATAATGTTGCATAGAAGAAGGGTTTTTAATTATTGTTCCATATTCGTATAAAATATTACATATTTTGTTAAATTCTTCCGGCTCATGTTCTGAACGGTGCAGAACCAGATAATAAGAACCAGAGGAAGGGTTCTTATATAGAGTATTTTCTCCATAATATAAAGGAGAAATATGGCCGGCAAGCTTTGTGACAGTGTTTAAATCCGTGAATGTGAAAATCATTACAATATCACGGACTTTTTTTGAAGTATATTCTCTTGGACGCGGCTCCATGCCAAGGGCTTCCGGAAGTGAAATAAAGTCCGGCTCCTCAAATGGAATCTTCTGCTCCGGTGCATCCAGCAGGCCGGATGGGGAGTTTTGCCCTGAAAAATCCCAGATTCTTTCATCATCTAAATTATCATGGGGATCATACGAAAGGAATTCGTCCCCATCCTCATAGAAATCAGCATCCTCGTAGAGAAAATCGTCATCTTCTTCTGTCCAGTCCCTTTCTTCTGTAAAACAGGAGAAACGGGTATCTAGTTCATCCGGCTCTTCTACCTTGGTGATTACCAGAATAAGGGCTTCCGGCAGAAGAGGAATTGCCTCAATCATAAGTGGGATGTCGTCTGCATCAAAACCAAATTCATAGGAAGCCTGCTGCATCATGTCGCGAAATAATGCCTTTGCCTTAGCTGTACCGTATGCCAGCTCGCTAATGCCGATTTCACGATCTTTCAGATCTTTTTGGTTTAAGGTACACCGAATTTGTTTTTCACTAATTTTTTCAATTCGCATAGGCTCACTTCCCCTCTCATCTTATTGCTTTATAGCTTTTGGCTGCAGTTTCTAATATATTTATCGTTGTTATTTACTGAGGTATTAAGTTAAAACAACAATTCATGGAAAAAACTGTTTTTAAATAGCTGGTTTTAACGTTACTATTATGTTAAAGTACAGTTTTTCCTATGTACAAATTATAATTTAATCAGAAATAGAAGTCAATGTGAAACTAAGGGATTGAAGCCACATTATTATAATTTGTTAAAGATGAGAAATAAATACTAGCAGAATATGTGATTTTTGTTTAGAAATCTAAAATGTGAGGGAAATGTGAGGAAGGCGGAGAATCCAGAGGATTCTTCCACAAAAATTAATATTTTTTTTAATTAATTTCCCAATAGCTTTCAAATAGCCATGTGTCATATAATACATCCAGCGAACACGAATCCGCATTTGGGAAAGGAGGTGAAGGACGGTTCAGACACGATGCAGGGACACAATTTATCATATGAAAATATGATGGCAGAGGTTCCTCTTGCTCACATATATAGGATTCGTAACTCGCATTTATATAGTATCTAAGGAATTGTTAAAATTATGCGGAACAATTTCTTAAAAAACCGGTATACGTATCACAAAACTGTACCAGAGGAGACCGGCTATATGGAGGAAGAGTAAATGAAACAAAAATCAAAAGAATTAAAGGATGAGATGTATGAGTGGCTTCTGTCAGAAATACGTGCTGCACAAGTAACGGGGGTACCCGTTGCGGTGGATGGAAAGATATACTCTATAAAAGAAGCAGACGAGCTGAAGGGAGTTATGGAGAATCATTACTATATGAAAAGTTATACAGGTGATGAATTCGGTAAGATTGTCCGAATTGATTTTGATCATATTACAAGTGTCTGAACGGTTAATTAGGTTTATCGTTATGTGAGGTTTTCAGTAGTGAAAGGCACATGGCCAAAAAAGCAGATTCAGCATTACTGCCTTTGGAGCAGGAAGTAATGGCTCAGGCTGCATACTCTTTCAATGCGGGAGGAATCCGGCCCGGTTCCTTCCGCGCTATTTTGGGAGTGTGTTTAAAAATCCTTTCACTCCTATTTGCTCCATTAGGAGAAACGTGATATACTAGAGGAAATCTGAGTTCACGAAGGAAGTTGAGGGCGAAATACATGAAAAAAAATGTGAAAATCTGGGTATTGGCTGGAAGTTGTATTATACTAATTGGAATAATCGTTGGTGTATTTCTGTTTCAGAAGTTTGCACCAAGCAAGGAACACATGAAGCTGGCGGAGTACTTTAAGATGGAAAAGGATGACGTGAAGCTCATTTTGGGAGATGAGATACTGGATGCAGGAGCTTTGTATCAGGACCGACAGGTTTATGTGGATATGGATATTGTGAAAGAAAGGCTGAATTCCCGTTTTTATTGGGATTCCCATGAAAGCATCCTGCTGTATACTACACCAAATGCAGTGATTTCTACGGAAGCGGGAAGCAAAGATTGTTACAAAAATAACAGCAGAAGCGGCAGGGATTTTGAAATTGTCCGCGTGGACGGTGAAGAGGTATATATTGCGCTTGATTATGTGAAAGAACATACAGCATTGGAGTATAAAGTGTATAGTAATCCTACAAGGGTAGTGGTTACAAATGAGTTTGGGAAGGAAAAAGAATATTGTAAGACGGACTCAGAATGTTCATTGCGTTACCAGCCGGATATAAAGAGTGATATACTGGTTGATTTAAAGGATGACGCAAAGGTGCGCCTTTTAGAAAAGGAAAATAAAGAAACCGGATTTTGTAAAGTTATGGAACCATCCGGTGTGATTGGCTATGTTAAGGCAAAGGATCTGGATGATGTATACAAGGAAGTGAAAGAAACAGATTTTAAAGCGGAGGAGTATACCCATATATTAAAAGATGAAAAGATAAATCTCGTCTGGCATCAGGTGATGAACCAGACGGCAAATGATGGGCTTCTTACACTGCTCTCGTCTACAAAGGGGGTAAATGTGATATGCCCAACTTGGTTTGAAACATCAGATAATGATGGCAATATTAATTCTATAGCGAATGATACATATGTAACATTGGCTCACCGTCAGGGGATTGAGGTCTGGGGGTTGTGCAATGATTTTAGCCCCAACATGAAAATAGGTAAAGTCCTTGGCAGTACAAAAAAGCGCCAGAAACTGGCAAAAAATCTGACAGCCGAGGCAATCCGCTATAGCCTTGATGGAATCAACATAGATTTTGAAAATGTCAAAGCAGAATCAGGCGAAGATTTCATCCAGTTTATCAGGGAGCTTGGGATTATGTGCAGAAACAATGGTATTGTTCTGTCTGTGGATAATTATCCTGTCAGGGAGTATAACCAGCATTATAACAGGACGGAGCAGGCGGAAGTGGCGGATTACGTCATTACCATGGCGTATGATGAATACTATGCCGGCTCCGAGGAAGCCGGTCCGGTTTCTTCCATCGGTTATGTGAAGGACTCCGCTGAAAGAGTTTTGGGGCAGGTTCCGCCGAAGCAGGCCATTATTGCACTGCCATTCTATTCCAGACATTGGAAAGAGAGCACAAAGGGCGGGAAGATAAACCTTTCTTCCGAAGCATGTTCTATGAAATATGCACAGGAGATATTGCAGGATTCGGGGGTTTCTGCCGTATGGAGTGATGAGGCGGGGATGAATTATATGGAGTACAAAAGCGGCAAGGAGCTGCACAAGATGTGGATTGAGGATGTGAATTCCCTTCAGGTAAAAATGGAAGAAGTAGCAAAGCATAAAACAGCAGGGGTAGCATTCTGGAAGCTCGGCCTGGAGGACAGCAGTGTGTGGGATATGATTCGGAAGTATAATAAATAGAGAGGTATGTTATACTCTGGGAAAGCATAAGATAGAGTAAGATTATTGGATGAATGGCTCTGGTATAGCGCTGTATAGATAATAATGGATTCTATGCAGTGCCGACGGTACGGCAGCCCGCTGTGCTTTAAGGGCCTTATGGGTTTATCTTATGAATTTCTGGTCAAAAATAAAGAAAAGAAAAGCTGTTTTTTCTGTTGTGGGGGTATTAGTGTTACTATGCCTGTTTGGCACATTTGTGCAAGTGAAGGAGGTAGTGCAGACCGGCGGGGGAAGCCAGAATCCGACGATTGTTGTAGATTGCGGACATGGTGGGATTGATCCAGGAAAGGTCGGTATTAATGGCTCCTATGAAAAAGATATTAATCTTGCTATCGGGCTGTTTTTAAAAGAGGCATTGGAAAAGAAAAATTGCGAAGTTATTATGACAAGAGAGACTGATATGGGATTGTATCAGGATTCAGATACAAATAAAAAGACAGCTGATTTGAGAAAAAGAGTAGAGCTAATGAATCAGGATAATATAGATTTGGTTATCAGTATTCATCAAAACAGTTTTTCAGGTGAAAGTTCCAGAGGGGCGCAAGTGTTTTACAAGACAGGTTCTGTAAATGGAGAGGCTTTTGCAAAGGTTCTGCAGGCACAGCTTGCCAGTTCGTTAGATACTGAAAATCATCGTCAGGCAAAGGGGAATGCGGACTATTATTTATTAAGAAATACAAGGCCAACTGCAGTAATTGTTGAGTGTGGTTTTTTATCTAATAATGAGGAGGCACAGAGACTTTGCGATAAAACATACCAACGTCAGGTTGCGTGGGCAATTGCACAAGGGACGCTGCAATATTTAGAGTCGCTGGAGCAGACAGCGGGGAGGCAGTAATGAAAACAATAATACAAAAGGTAAATCCGGAGTGTTTTGGGGATGGGGAATTGGAGAAAGCATGTGATATTTTAAAAGGCGGCGGATTAGTGGCTTTTCCTACAGAGACGGTATACGGACTGGGAGGAGATGCTTTGTCGCCGGAAGCTGCCCATAAGATATATGAAGCGAAAGGAAGGCCGTCTGATAATCCTTTGATTGTTCATATTGCAGATATGGACAGTTTGTATGATGTAGCAGGCCAGATTGGCAAAAAAGCTGTTGCCTTGGCGGAGGCATTCTGGCCAGGGCCGCTGACAATGATTTTTCCCAAAAGAGCAAAAGTGCCAGTGTCTACGACAGGAGGCCTTGATACTGTGGCGGTACGGATGCCGGTACATCCGGTAGCAGCGGCATTGATCCGCTGCTCTGGGATTTATATTGCTGCGCCGAGCGCAAATACTTCTGGGCGGCCGAGTCCGACAAAAGCGGAACATGTGATTGAAGATATGGACGGTCGGGTAGATATGATTCTGGATGGCGGCCCTGTCGGCATTGGCATTGAGTCGACTATTGTAGATATGACAGAGGAGACGCCCATAATTCTCCGGCCGGGGTATATCACAAAGGAAAATATGGAAAAAATTATTGGTGCAGTGGATATAGATCCTGCGGTGTTAACAGAGCCAAAGAAAGACGTGGCTGCTAAGGCTCCCGGAATGAAGTACAGGCATTATGCCCCAAAAGGGAAGCTGGCTATCGTAGAAGGAGATTCTATGAAAGTGATAGAGAAAATCAATATGCTGGTGCGTGAGAGAGAAAGGGAGGGAAAGAAGGCAGCTGTGATTGCTGCAAAGGAATCCAGAGAATTTTATCGCTGCAGCGAGGTATATTGTATTGGTTCCAGAAAAAATGAAGGTTCCATTGCAGCAGGTTTATATGATATACTAAGACAGATGGATCATATTGGCGCTGAATATATCTATGCGGAAAGCTTTGCAGAAGATACATTGGGACAGGCTATTATGAACCGAATGTTAAAAGCAGCAGGTTATAATCGAATAAAAGTATAGAGAGGTTCGTGTATTTATGAAACATTACAATCAGATTATATTTGTATGTACTTCAAATACCTTGTTAAGCCCTGTGGCGGAAGGTATATACCGTGACCGTGCAGCAAAGTGGATGCCAAAGGGGCTTTCAAGAGGGTTGGTGGTTCTTTTTGAGGAACCAGTCAATCCAAAATGCAATGTATTGTTAACGCAGAATGGCTATACGATAAGCAGCCATAGCCAATCAAGGCAATTGCTGAGGGAGGATTTGACAGAAGGGACACTGGTCCTGACAATGACATTAAGTGAGAAAGTAAAGCTTATCGAAGAGTTTGGGTATGAAGAGAATATA
This sequence comes from bacterium D16-36, assembly GCA_003611745.1. Lineage (GTDB taxonomy): Bacteria > Bacillota > Clostridia > Lachnospirales > Lachnospiraceae > Butyribacter. Next base: position 16,250 of record RAYF01000051.1, read on the forward strand.
TATACGTTTGGGGAGTATGTGGGGGATGACACTGATATAACAGATCCAGGAGGCGGAGAGGAAGAAAAATACAAAGAGTGTTTTGAAAAACTGGTATTGCGGGTTGACAAATTAGTGCAGAAAATTGAGGGGCTTTCTTTGGAAGATTAAGGAACTCTGCAGAAATAAGCAGCTAAAAGCCGCATATATTTCTACTCGAAATAATGTAAAATAAAGGAGGAAAACAAAATGATAGCAGTAGGAAGTGATCATGGCGGATATGAATTGAAGCAGGAGATTATATCATATCTGAAAGAAAAGAATCTGGAGTATAAGGATTATGGAACAGATAGCAAAGAATCTTGTGATTATCCGGTATATGCCAAGAAAGTAGCAAATGCCATTGTGAATGGTGAGTGTGACAGGGGGATTTTGATTTGTGGAACCGGTATTGGTATCTCCATTACGGCAAATAAAATAAAAGGAATCCGTGCTGCATTATGCCATGACACATTTAGCGCACAGGCAACCAGAGAGCATAATGATGCCAATATTCTTGCCATGGGAGCAAGGGTTGTAGGGCCGGGCCTTGCATTAAAGATTGTAGATACTTTCCTGAATACAGAATTTTCTAATGATGAACGTCATATCCGCAGGATTGAACAGATTGAGGACTGAGAATACGCTCTAGGCGCGGAATGAATAGTAACGGGAATATTTAAAATTTGTTTCTGAGGTTCTGGTACATCTTGACACTGTGTTTTACAAGAGTTAATATGGAAAGTGTTGTAGCTGCCAGAAAAATAATACAGGTACATATTAGATTTTTGTCAGATACACAAAGAGAACAATAATGCCAGTACAATAAATGAATGCTAAGCTGCTTCATGTTAAACGAATGTAGTGTTCATTATACTAGTACGGTATATGAAAGGAAGTAATGATATGGCAAAGAAAGACATCGATTGGAGTAACATTGGTTTTGGTTACATGAAGACAGATAAGCGCTATGTGTCCAATTACAAGGATGGCTCATGGGATGAGGGCACTCTGACGGGAGATGATACAGTTGTCATTAGTGAGTGTGCAGCGGTGCTGCAGTATGCCCAGACTATCTTTGAAGGATTGAAGGCATATACTACGGTAGATGGCAGGGTGGTCTGCTTCCGGCCTGATTTAAACGCAGAACGTATGGAAGATTCTGCGAAAAGACTTGAAATGCCTACCTTTCCAAAGGACCGTTTTGTTGATGCAGTCGTAAAGACTGTACAGGCAAATATAGATTATGTACCACCATATGGCTCAGGTGCTACGCTGTATCTTCGTCCATATATGTTTGGTTCTGATGCGGTTATCGGCGTAAAACCGGCAACTGAGTACCAGTTCCGTCTATTCTGTACTCCGGTAGGGCCTTATTTTAAAGGGGGCGTAAAGCCAATCACCATCCGGATTAGTGATTTTGACCGTGCAGCGCCTCATGGGACAGGGCATATTAAGGCAGGCCTCAATTACGCAATGAGCCTTCATGCAATAGTAGATGCACACAATCAGGGATTTGATGAAAATATGTATCTGGATGCAGCAACCCGCACAAAGGTAGAAGAGACAGGTGGAGCTAACTTCCTGTTTGTGACAAAGGATAATAAAATAGTTACACCAAAGTCAGACAGTATTTTACCTTCTATTACCAGACGTTCTTTAATGGTTGTGGCAAAAGATTATCTGGGGCTGGAAGTGGAGCAGAGGGAAGTTTTGTTTGAGGAGGTTCCAGAGTTTGTCGAATGCGGGCTTTGTGGTACGGCAGCAGTTATATCTCCGGTTGGCTGTATTAATGACCATGGAAAAGAGATTAAATTTGCAAATGGCTGTACAGAGATGGGGCCTGTTATCAAAAAACTCCGTGATACACTGACTGGAATCCAGATGGGGCAGATTGGCGCTCCGGATGGCTGGATTAAAGAAATAAAGTAAGCTTAAAATGTTGATTCAGTGTTGAAACAATATAATGTATCGCTGGCACATTACGCTAGTAATGTAATAACAACAGTGAGAAAGGATGCCGGTACAGAACCGGCATCCCTTCAAAATATAAAGGAGGCTAACATCAGATTCCATCAATTTGTTTAAATAAAAGCAGTTTGTCTCCGGGTTTTACCCTGTCGCTATCCAGTTGGTTCAACTGCATAATATTTTCTACAGTTGTATTATATTCTTTGGCAATATCCCACAGGGAACCATCTTTATCTGCAATAAATCCAACTAATCCGGGCATTGCCTGTAGCCGTTCGATATCTAACGGTTTTTCTTGGATTTGGGTGATAATTTCCTGATTGTTGTGGGTGAAGACAAACGAGCAGAGATTCAGGATTACTTTTGCTTCAATTTCTTGATCATCTAACATCATTACACTAATTTGATTGATTGTAGGCTGTAGCTCATAATCGTCTTCTGGCTTAATTCCCCGGACTTCAATTGTGTGGGTAAATGGGATTGTTCCTTTTGCGATGGCAAGAGGATGGTCATCATTTTCTGTGATGTATAAAACATCTAATTCCACAACTCCTTCGATTGCTATTCCATCTGAGACAATTTCCTGTTCGTCAATCTGCACGCTGCCTGTCGCATTACAAATTTGGAGGATGCTGTCGGTATCCTGCGTAGTGTGAATACGGTCAGAGACGCGGACAACACTCTGGTTTTTCATTAGGAGCCTGGTGGAAACGATATCCTGATGGTTCAACTCCAATGTACATGCTGTGGAGTAGGCATCTGACAGGTAGTTAAAAATTTCGTCCTGATAGAATTTAAGCTGTAAGTTCAAATTTAATTCTACCTCAAGTACACGGTGTTCCCCGTCTTCGTCTGGCTTCACTTCTAACTCTTTTTTGGTGCTGACAATTTCCACATCAGAAATCATATCCTCTGTGCAGTTATCGCAGCGGACAATTCCATCAAAAGGAAACTCAGTTTCAAAATATTCCAGACGGCGTTCTTCATTTTCAGGGGTATATAGTACAAAGAGCTGTACATCTCCAATGAAGCGGATACCATCTTCAACTATTCGGCTTTGCAGGTTCTGCACGGTCATTTCGTGATACAGGACCATATCAATATTTGGCTTCCCTTTTGGGAGCGTCATCTCATCCTTAATACGGAAGACATCTTTTTTGTGGCTGACTAATTTCGTCAGGGCAAACTGGTCAAACTGCCTGTGAAGCCCTTCAGGGGAAGAAATTTGTTCCATATCTGCGCGCGAAGCTTCTGAGGAAACGATATCAACTCCGGCAGCAATTTCACTGTCCTCTTCTTGGCAGCAGTGGAAGCTGACGATGGCACGGATGCTGACTTTTCTTGAATTAATTAGGTTTGCCTGACAGTTTTCCAAGTCAAAATGGCACATTACTTCGCCTTCTGAATGAAGTCCGTCCATATTAATGCTTTCCTCGAAAGGAATCTGTCCTTTCATATTATGTACAGGACGGATATCTTCCGTAGTAATATAGAGAAGGGAGAAAGATAAATTTCCGCGAATCGTTACCTTTCCGTCGGTGGGAGTAATAGAAGTAATCTGAATTTCTCCCTGTGTTTTAATGAGTTGGTCAATATCAGGCCTTGTGTCTGACACATTGACATCATCTTCCAGTGTAATCTGCATATCGCTGCGGCAGAGAGTGCCGTGGGTGCGTATGTTACGTGTTGACAATTCCATATGCTCTCACCTTTCTTAGTTATAGTAGACAATCTGGCAGCATTACGGTAAGGCTGCACAACTTGATACTCTGATTCTATTATATGAATGCAAAAAAAGGTTTATGACATATACTTGCCAATAAATTAATGGGAAATGTGAAATTTGGTGGTGTAAATGTATATAAAATGAATTTAAAAGGAAAAGAGACATGGACATTTTTACTCAAATATGGTAGTATGATAGTCAGTATTCAGCACAAATGACAATGAATATATGACAGCGGTACAATGATTGGGCACATCTAAAATCAAACTGTATAGAAGAAGCTTGAAAATTAGAAACGGAAGGAGATTGGTATGGGAAAGACATCAAGAGGAAGCAACAAGGAAAAAAAGGGAGTTCATTTTTCTTTAATGACAAAGATTATTATGATTTCAATATGTCCTTTGCTTATTCTGACAATTGTGTTGTCGGTTGTGGGTGTCAATAGTATTAAGGAAGGTATGCGTCAGGAAATCATTAGTGAGTTGGAAACGTTGACAATTTGTGTTGAGGGGACTTTGAACACATTAAACGAAGGGGACTTTTCACTGGACGAACAGGGTCATATGTTTAAGGGAAATTATGATTTGACGGCTAGGGAATCATTATTAGACTCTTTAGTTAAAGACACGGATAATGACTGTACTCTTTTTTATGATAAGACGCGCCGTGCTACTACGTTAATTAACAAAGAGACAAATGAGAGGATGTTAGGTTCAGATGCCTCAGAGGAGGTATATGAAACAGTTGTAAAGAAAGGCGGGGTAGTAGAAGCGTATGATTTGGAAATCAACGGGGAGAATTATTATGCATATTATAGGCCGTTAAAGGGAAGATCAGGGCAGGTTGTAGGTATGTATTTTGCGGGCTGCCCGTCAGCGGGGGTTAATGGCTTTATTAACCGTCAGGCTGCACTTCTTATAGTTTCTGCTTTAGTTGTCAGTGCGGCTGCGCTGGTTATCATTATGATTAGCGCATTGGCGATTAGGAAGGGAATTCGTTTGACAAACCATGCGGTGATTGGCCTGGCAGATGGCGACCTTAATGTAAATATTGCCGGGCTTGTACTGAAGCGCAGTGATGAGCTTGGGGATATGGCAAGGGGTGTTCAGACACTCCGGGAAGAACTCCGGCAGGTTATGTCGAAGGTCAAAGAATCTTCTGAGGTTTTAAATAATGCGGGCAGGGAGCTTAGCTCTATGGCATCCCAGACCAGCAATACAGCAGATGATATCGGGCATGCAGTGGAAGATATCTCTAAGGGGGCAGTATCACAGGCGGAAGAAATAGAGATGGCTTCCTCGCGAATCAATGAAATGGGCGGAATTATCGAAAGAATTGTAGACAGTGTTGGGACGCTGGATGTAACGGCTGGAAATATGAAGATGGCAGGGGATCGTTCAGTTTCTATTATAAATGACTTAAGCCACTCTAATGATCGGACGATGAGTGCGATTGAACGCATTGGAAGACAAGTCAATGCAACGAACGAGTCAGCGAATAAAATTAGTGAAGCGATTGAGATTATTACCAATATAGCGGAGGAGACAAACCTGTTATCTTTGAATGCAAGCATTGAGGCGGCAAGGGCAGGGGAACAGGGAAAAGGTTTTGCAGTTGTGGCAAATCAGATTCAGAAACTTGCAGAGCAGTCTAATGAATCTGCGCAAAGAATTGCGGAGATAATAAAGGAATTGCTGCAGGATTCTGAGAATACGGTTGCTGTCATGAATGAGGTTCAGGAAATCGTGGACGAGCAGCAGGAAAAACTGAGGGAGACGCAGAGTCAGTTTAATGATGTAAGTCGTGGTATTGATTCTTCTACTGATGAAACAAGCGGTATTAAGGATCAGACAACACACTGTGATTCTGCAAGAAATAAAGTGGTGGATGTAATTACGAACCTGTCCGCTATCTCAGAGCAGAATGCAGCTTCCACTCAAGAGACAACGGCATCTATGCAGGAATTAAATGCTACTATTAATTTATTGGCGGAGTCTGCAGGTAATCTGACTAAATTATCAGAGGATCTGGAGGAAAGAATTTCCTTCTTCCATTTTTAATGGGAGAAGCATTATAGTAAACGCATAAAATACATGCGTTTACTATAATGGATGCGAACGGATACACATAGGAAGTATGCTGCTTTGCAGCGTGTACCCGGCGCTGCAAACGAAGCAAAACGCAAGCGTTTTTTTCGTTTACTAAAATAAACGGAATCGGAGAAAAAGAATGACAGAGGATACTGTTAGCGAAATCACTTATACAAATAATATTACGGTGGAAGAATATAATAAGCTGAGAAAATCGGTGGATTGGATTCTGGTTACAGAGAAACGCGCAGCAATTGCTCTGGGTAATACATTCTATCTGTGTGTTGCAATGGTTGGCGAGGAGCCGGTAGGTATGGTGAGAGTAGTAAGTGACGGAGGGTATACTTATTTTATTACAGATGTTATTGTCAAACCGGAATATCAGGGGAATCACATAGGGACAGAACTGATAACCAGAACACTTGACTATATCCAGAAGGATGTAATGGAAGGGGAGACGGTTATGGTCAGTCTGATGTCTGCTTTCGAGAGGGAGACATTTTATCAGCGTTTTGGGTTTCATAAACGCCCTTTTGGAAACCATGGTTCCGGCATGTCTGTCTGGGTCAGCAGGGATGGCGAGGGAAACGTGGCAAAGCATTAAGTAAGCAAGGGGCTGTCGCATCCAGAAAATCTTGGTGCGGCAGCCCCTTGTTCTATGGCATAAACTACAGGAACTGGTTTACTGTGCTGTCATAGTGGTAGTCAATAGATGCCAGAGTTTCATTGAGTGATTTTTCCTCTATACCGAGACTTTTACAAAGTTCCTCAAGGGAGGGATAAAAATCACGGAGTTTCGTGTTAATAAAACTTAACAGGATAACAGGATCCTTTGGAATATCCATATTATACCTATGCCTTTCTGTTATTTTGATTTTCCTTTCTTGGCAGCTTCATTAATAAGGCCTACAATCTTTTCGATAGAGTTATTTAACTGGCTGCGTTTCATTGCTTTTATATATTCTTCCCGTTTATCATATGCCTGATGCACTGCATTCAGGAGTTTATCATCTGTCACATCTTCTTCCTGAATCACAATGCTGTATCCCGCCTTTTCAAAAGAGGCGGCATTTAATATTTGGTCTCCGCGGCTTGCCTGTGCAGAGAGAGGAATCAGGATATTTGGTTTGCGCAGGGCGAGGATTTCACAGATAGCATTTGCACCGGCCCGGGAAATCATGATATCCGCTGCTGCCATCAGATCGCTGAGTTCTTCTTTGATATATTCAAACTGCACATAGCCTTTTGTACCATTTAAGGATGTGTCTATTTTGTCCTTGCCGCATAAATGGATGACTTGGAATTCTTTTAAGAGTGCCGGAAGAATACTGCGTACAGCCGTATTGACAGATGCAGCACCAAGGCTTCCGCCGATAATCAGGACAACGGGCCTGCTTTTGTCAAACCCACAGAATGACAATCCCCTTTCCCTGCTGCCGTGGAAAAGTTCTTCACGGATTGGGGAACCGGTTAAAACGGCTTTTTCTGCAGGAAGGTGCTTTATGGTCTCAGGGAAATTTGTACATACTCTGGATGCACAGGGGATGCAGAGTTTATTTGCGAGCCCGGGCGTCATATCAGATTCATGGATGACGCAGGGAATCCCTCTGGATTTTGCTGCTATTACAACTGGCACAGATACAAAGCCGCCTTTAGAAAAGACAACATCTGGTTTGATCTGCTTTAGCAGGACACGTGCCTGATGCAGCCCTTTAACTACTTTAAAAGGGTCGCTGATATTTTTTAAATCAATATAGCGGCGCAGTTTGCCGCTGGCAATACCATAGTAAGAGACATCAAGCTCCGGGATCAGTTTGCTCTCAATGCCTTCATAGGAACCAATATAATGAATTTCATAGCCCTGTTTTTTTAATTCTGGGAGCAGGGCGATATTTGGGGTGACATGGCCGGCAGTCCCGCCGCCGGTTAATACTATTTTTTTCATAGTATGTAGACTCCTTTCGGAAAAATAAACATTAAGAATTACTATGATTATATCATGTAATGCACATAAGGTGCAAATTTATTTCAATTTAGTGTATAATACTTGCACAGAAGGGAGGCGTTGTATATGAATTATGATGTTATTATAGTGGGGGCAGGCCCCGGAGGAATCTTTGCGGCATACGAATTAGCCAAAAAGGCGACGCATTTAAAAGTAGCTATATTTGAGGGCGGACATGCGCTGGACAGGCGAAAATGCCCGATTGACGGAGACAAGATTAAATCCTGTATTGGCTGCAAAAGCTGTTCTATTATGACTGGTTTTGGAGGGGCGGGGGCATTTTCGGATGGAAAATATAATATTACAAATCAGTTTGGCGGTACGCTCTACGAATACATCGGCAAAGAGAAGGCGATGGAGCTTATGAAATATGTAGACAGCCTGAATCTGGAGTTTGGAGGAGCCGGCACGAAATTGTATTCTACGGCAAATACAGATATTAAGAAGCTATGCCTGCAAAACGGGCTTCATCTGCTGGATGCCTCTGTGCGCCATCTGGGGACAGACATCAATTATATAGTGCTGCAGAACATATACGAATATTTAAAGGATAAGGTGGATTTTTATTTTGACACTTTTGTTGATTCTGTGCTTCCTCAGGATGGGAAATATCTGATTCAGACAGAAAAGGGGTCATATCTTTGCGATAAATGTATTGTTTCAGGCGGCAGGAGCGGCAGTAAATGGGCGGAGAAACTTTGTGAGGATTTGCAGATTCCTACAAAGTCAAACCGCGTTGATATTGGAGTGCGTGTAGAGCTGCCGGCACAGGTGTTTTCCCATCTGACAGATGAGTTGTATGAAAGCAAGATTGTATACCGTACGGCAAAGTTTGAGGATTTGGTGCGGACATTCTGCATGAATCCGCATGGTGTTGTGGTCAATGAAAATACAAACGGCATTGTGACAGTAAATGGGCACAGTTATGAGGATCCGCAGAAGCATACCGAAAATACGAACTTTGCCCTGCTGGTGGCAAAGCACTTTTCTGAGCCGTTCCGTGACAGCAATGGTTATGGGGAAAGTATTGCGAGATTGTCCAATATGCTGGGCGGCGGGGTTCTGGTTCAGCGTTTTGGGGATTTAATCCGCGGAAGGAGAAGTAACCTTTCGAGGATCAAGGAGGGGTATGTGGCACCGACGCTGAAGGCGACTCCCGGTGATCTGAGCCTTGTTATGCCAAAGAGGATTTTGGATGGTATTATTGAGATGATTTATGCATTGGATAAGATTGCCCCGGGCACAGCAAATGATGATACTCTTTTATATGGTGTGGAGGTTAAATTCTACAATATGGAAGTGGAGATTGATGAACACCTTGAGACAAACCGAAAGGGATTGTATATTATCGGCGACTGCAGCGGGGTAACGCATTCACTGTCCCATGCTTCTGCGAGCGGTGTGCATGTTGCCAGAAGTATTATTGCTTGACAAATCGAAAAAGCCATATTATTATATATGTTATATTATTTTTCTAAGGAAAAAAGACGAAGACGGAGACAGTAGCTATCGGAGAAAGATTACAGTGAGTCCGGGAGAGTGGAAACCGGGTATGGAGTATCTGCTATGTGAAAATCACTCCCGAGTTGCGGATGGAACGATTGCTTAATCCAGTACAACCCGCCGGTGCCTACCGTTATATAGGTCGTGCATAAAAATGTGCATCAGAATAGGTGGTTTATGGCAGCTTATGGCTTTCATCCTGTTTGGGGTGGAAGCTTTTTTTACTCTATAGGAAACTGCTCGCTGTGTAGTGGCCGTCAACAAGAATTTTCGCAGAAAATTCTTGCTAGGGCACAAGCGAAGTCTGTGCCCTTTTTAATGCACAGGGGCGCATAAGGAAATTTACTGCTTACACAGTATGCGCCCCGCGCGCGAGTAGGGAAGGAAACCTCCCCCTACTCGATTTCTAAAATAAAATAAGGAAGGATGGTAAAGAATGTACGAAAAAGTATCTACAGATCTGAATTTTGTTGACCGCGAGAAAAATATTGGAAAATTTTGGCGGAACCAGCAGATTTTTGAAAAGTCAATGAAGAAAAGGGAGGGAAGCCCGACCTACACATTTTATGACGGGCCGCCGACTGCGAATGGGAAACCGCATATCGGACATGTGCTGACGCGTGTTATCAAGGATATGATTCCGCGTTACAAAACAATGAAGGGTTATATGGTTCCGCGTAAGGCGGGATGGGATACCCACGGCCTCCCGGTTGAATTGGAGGTAGAAAAGCTCCTCGGCCTTGATGGGAAGGAACAGATTGAGGAATATGGAATGGAGCCTTTTATCAAAAAATGTAAGGAGTCTGTCTGGAAATACAAAGGGATGTGGGAGGATTTCTCCGGCACTGTTGGCTTCTGGGCTGACATGGACAATCCGTATGTCACGTATGATGACAATTTTATTGAGTCAGAATGGTGGGCACTAAAAGAAATCTGGGACAAGGATTTATTGTATAAAGGATTTAAGATTGTGCCGTACTGCCCAAGGTGCGGTACGCCCCTGTCCGCACAGGAAGTTGCACAGGGGTATAAGACAGTCAAAGAGCGTTCTGCGATTGTCCGTTTTAAGGTGGTTGGAGAGGATGCTTATTTTCTGGCATGGACAACAACGCCGTGGACCCTTCCGTCCAATGTTGCGCTCTGTGTGAACCCGGAGGAGGAATACTGTAAAGTAAAGGCAGCGGATGGCTACACATACTATATGGCGAAAGCACTGCTTGATCAGGTGCTTGGCAGGCTGGCGGATGAGGAGAACGGTGTAAAGGCATATGAAATTCTGGAGACATATGCCGGGACAGATTTGGAGCGCAAAGAGTATGAGCCGCTTTTTGAGTGCGCTGCCGAGTGTGCTGCACAGCAGCATAAAAAAGGGCATTATGTGACGTGTGATAATTATGTAACGATGACAGATGGTACAGGTATCGTCCATATTGCCCCTGCATTTGGTGAGGATGATGCGCAGGTGGGGCGCAGGTACGACTTGCCGTTCGTGCAGTTTGTAACGGAAAAAGGCGAGATGTCTTCTGAGACACCTTATGCCGGGCTTTTTGTAAAAAAGGCAGATCCGGAAGTGTTGAAAGATCTGTCCGCACAGGGAAAACTTTTTGATGCGCCGAAGTTTGAGCATGAATACCCGCACTGCTGGAGGTGCGATACACCGCTTATCTACTATGCAAGAGAATCGTGGTATATTAGGGAGACAGCAGTCAGGGAAGATTTGATACGCAATAATAATACCGTCAATTGGATTCCAGAGTCGATTGGAAAAGGGCGTTTTGGAAACTGGCTGGAGAATATTCAGGACTGGGCAATTTCCCGAAACCGTTACTGGGGAACCCCGTTAAATATCTGGGAGTGTGAGGGCTGCGGCCATCAGGAATCTGTTGGAAGCCGTAAAGAGCTTGCGGAGCGCAGCGGCAATCCAGATGCGGCAAATGTGGAGCTGCACCGCCCGTATATCGATGAAGTGACGTTCGTATGCCCGGACTGTGGCAAAACGATGCGCCGTGTGCCGGAAGTTATTGACTGCTGGTTTGATTCCGGTGCCATGCCATTTGCGCAGCACCATTATCCGTTTGAAAATAAAGAGCTGTTTGAGCAGCAGTTTCCTGCCCAGTTTATTTCGGAGGCTGTTGATCAGACAAGGGGATGGTTCCACTCCCTGATGGCGGTCTCTACACTTTTGTTTAACAAGTCGCCTTATGAAAATGTTATTGTTCTGGGACATGTGCAGGATGAAAACGGGCAGAAGATGAGTAAGACGAAGGGAAATGCCATAGACCCGTTTGATGCCCTGAAAACTTACGGGGCAGATGCTATCCGCTGGTATTTTTATGTCAACAGCGCACCATGGCTTCCAAACCGCTTCCATGGAAAAGCAGTTCAGGAGGGGCAGCGTAAATTTATGGGCACGCTCTGGAATACGTATGCATTCTTTGTGCTCTATGCAAATATAGATGAATTTGACGCCTCAAAGCATGAATTAGAATATGATAAACTTACTGTTATGGATAAATGGCTTTTGTCAAGGCTGAACAGTACAGTAAAGGCGGTGGACGACAACCTTTCTAACTACCGTATCCCTGAGACGGCAAAGGCTCTGCAGAGTTTTGTGGATGAAATGAGCAATTGGTACGTAAGGCGCTGCCGCGACCGTTTCTGGGCAAAGGGAATGGAGCAGGATAAAATCAATGCTTATATGACGCTTTATACAGCCCTTGTGACAATTTCTAAGGCAGCAGCGCCGATGATTCCGTTTATGACGGAGGATATTTACCGCAATCTGGTCTGCTCGGTTGATGCCAGTGCGCCGGAAAGCATACATCTCTGCGATTTTCCGGAGGTAAATGAGGCATGGATTGATACAGAATTAGAGGCTGATATGGATGTTGTTCTGGAGGCGGTTGTACTGGGGCGCGCATGCCGAAACACGGCCAATATTAAGAACCGCCAGCCAATCGGAAAAATGTTTGTTAAAGCAGGGAGCAGCTTGTCAGAATTTTATCTAGACATCATTAAAGATGAGCTGAATGTCAAGGATGCAGAATTGACTGAGGATGTCAGTGCATTGACAACTTACACATTTAAACCGCAGTTAAAAACCCTAGGGCGCCGTTTTGGCAAGAACATTAATGCCGTCAAGGAAATTCTTGCAGGGCTGGATGGGCAGAAGGCGATGGTGGAGCTGAATGAAAAGGGGGCATTGGTTATAACAGTAGACGGTGCCAGCGAGGCATTGGAAAAGGATGATCTGCTTATTGAATCTGCCCAGATGGAGGGATATATATCCGACAGTGACCATGGGATAACAGTTGTGCTGGATACTAACCTGACACCAGAGCTTCTCGAGGAAGGTTTTGTGCGTGAAATCATCAGTAAGGTACAGACAATGCGTAAGGATGCCGGCTTTGAGGTTATGGACCATATCCGTGTCAGTATGCAGGATAATGATAAGGTTAAGGGGATTATCCAGAAAAATGAATCCACTATCAAATCCGAAGTGCTTGCCGATGCGGTTGATTATGAAAGTGCAGGTGGCTTTACAAAGGAGTGGAACATTAATGGGGAGAATGTTATACTCAGTGTCGAGAAAGTTTAGTTAATAGTTTTTTTGATAGGACGCCATGCTATGGCAAAGTTTTCTAAGGAAGCGCTGATTAAAGCGTTTCCCTAAATATAAAAAGGGCCGCAGGAATTTATTTTAGCAGATAAGTTTCCTGTGGCCTTTTTATATTAGCCCCCTCCCGTCCCCTATTGAGATAAATCTATACCAAATAGTATTGTGCTCAGCCAACTAATGTTTAAGTTGTCTTTTACTGATATGTTGAAGGCAGTCCATTATCTGCCCAAGTGCAACCATGGCCAATGCGAAGCAGACTGCTTTTGCATAGAGCGGTGCACGGGCGAGTAAAAAGACAGTGTAGAGCAATGCTTCCAATAGCGTGGTAAAAAGGCATTTTTTGCGGTATACCTCTTTTTCACGCTGATTCAGCGGCTTATTGGCGTTTTCTACCGGTGAACATACAAACAGCACCACAATAGATATGCCCAACAGAATATTCATGGCGATTGGTATTAGAGGTAGGTAGAATATAAGTACGATACAAAGAAGTGTGCTTATATAGGTTAGCCATATGCAAATACGTTCTGTCGAAGCATGGTACCCACCAGCGTAGATGCGCACAATACTATAGGATAGCTCGAAAAGCAGCCCTGCCAGCAGGTCGCCAAGCAGGAGACCTAAAAGCAGGGAAAAAGCGATGTCGCACAACAGGCTTTTTAAGCGTTTCAACCCTGTCGATACGATTTTATCATTTGTGCCATTAACGTAACCTTGTTCCTGCAGATGTGCGATTAGCTTACTCATTATCGTCCTGATAGCGCTTTAGTGAGTCGAGCTGGTCGTCCATTTCTTCTTGATAGTAGTGCCAAGAACAAGCAGAATTCACTGCGACATCAGCCATGGCAACTGCAAGGTTACATAATGCTTTTGAAAGCTTACCAGATAAGTTTTCCATTTCTGAACCCTCCTTGAAAGTAGTTTTTTATTACATGTCCAGCATAGCACATTTTTTGCCGAAAAATGTCAAGAGGGTAAAATTAAAGCCATTTTGGGAAAAAATTACATTTTTGTTAGTGTTGACTAACTACTTTTGCTGTAAAAACAGTATAAAAATGTAAGGGAATATGGTTATCTAGGCTCGTTCTGCTCACTTGATATACAAAGAATGATATTGACATAAAACATATCATCTGAATATCGGATCGAAGATTCGCCCTGATATTTTTTTACTATGCTCTGAATATTTTGGAGGCCATATCCGTGCATATTGGCATTAGGTTTCGTAGTTAAGAAAGAATTATGATGCTTTCTCACATGTCCATTAAAGGAATTGTAGATGTTAACATATAGGATGCCTTTGCTATATTTTATGTAGACCTCCAGTTTCCGGTTGCTTGTTTTTTTCAGTGCGTCCAGTGCGTTTTCCAGCAGGTTGCTGAGCAGGATATTGAGGTCAAAGCTTGGCATAAACTGGCGTTCTGGTACTTTCACACTGGCATTGATGGTGCAGCCAATCTGCTCTGCCTGACTGAGAAGGTAATTTAAAATACAGTCGATTTCGCTATTGTCGCTGTGGATAATATCTTTTGGGACATCTAACTCTACATCAAGCTGGTCGATATAGGACACGGCGCTCTGCAGTTCGTCTGCATGAATATAGCCATTTATAAGGCGCAGATGTTTTTTAAAGTCATGCATGAGGGATGTAAGGTTTTGCTGTGATTTATTTATAATCTCAAACTGGTTTTCGTACATATTGATGCGCTGTTCTGTATATTTCTGTTCCAGCAGGTCCTGATAAATTTTTGTGATTCTGCTGTACTGGAAGAGTGTAAAAATGTTTATGCTGCAGACAATCAAAAGCCCGCAGGTGGCAGTCATCGGTTTTTCGCTGCCTAAGACAGAGATGATTTCACAGAGGACGATGCTGCAGGCAAATAGCAGGATAATATTAATATAATTGTTTATTGGCAGTTGAATATCTTTATTGAACTGAAAGAAATATTCTAATGACAGTATTAAGATTAGAGAGATTAGGGATGTCAGGAGACTGCCAAATGTTTCATTTTTAGAATAAAACTCCGGAAAAGGCAGAAAATTCCATACAATCAGGTCAATTACTGCCGTTAATACATAAGATACGCTGGTAGAGGCAATCTTTTTAATAATAGGGCCGTCAAAAACATAAAATGTAATGGCAAGAAGGCCGATAATCATGGAAACCGGAGTAAGCATGGAATTGGTAAAAAAGAAATGGATTAACCAGTTGCACAGCCAGACAGCGCCATAGAGAAGATATTTCTTTTTGGTATTGATTACCTGCTTATGGTTTAAGAGGAGCCTGAGTGTCCTGACACTGACATACAGGCTTAACAAGTTTGCTGCGAGGCTTAAAAGTATCATGATTGCTTTCATAAATATGTTATCCTTTCATCTGTAGAAGATATTGTATAAATGAATCTGTGTTGTACAGATTGTATTTTGTTTAGGGAATGGTGCGCCAAAGATAATCCGCATGTCCCGCTGTGCCGTCAGGTAGGTGTGTTTTTCATATTATTCTGCAGGATATGCTGCCTGACGCTGCTTCTTTTTGACTGGCTGATGGGGATGATTTCTCCATTACTCAGGAGGATTTTGTCAAACCGGTATTCTGCAACATAATTCCAATTAATGATAAAAGATTTGTGGACACAGTAGAAATTTTCTGAATTTAGCTGCTCTAATGCGTCAGATAATTTGCCATAAAAAATTTCTGTGCCATGTATTGTGTTAATATGGACTACTTTCCCTTTGCTCTGGAGGCAGATAATATGCTGCTGGTCCAGCTTGCATGTGGATTTTCCGTTTTTAAATTCAAAATAATTAATACTATGGGCAAATAGACTGCAGTAAATATCCATAATATTTGTAATGTCGTCCATAGTTATCGGTTTAATGAGAAAATCCATAGGGCGTACTTTGAAAAGTTCCATGGCATAGCTGCTTTTAATAGATACATATACGATCTGGGTGATTTCATTTTCCAGTTTCTGGCGCAGCTTCTGGCCGACAGAAACTCCATTCAGCCCATCCATCTCTATATCTAATAACAATAAATCAAAAGGCCGCTCTCTTTCAATATATTCTAACAGCGTGATGCCGCTGTTAAAAACTTGTGTCTCTGCCTTTAAGTTGTGTTTTTTACAGTAGGTCTTAATGTATTCTTCTGTTCTCCAGCAAAATGTCTCGTCATCATCGCAGATACCAATCTGGTACATTTCGTCCACCTCTTAATTAAAAAATCCTTTATGCTGCATTTGCGCTTTTTTACTCTATAGGAAACTGCTTGCTGGGGCTCAAGCGAAGTCTGTGCCCTTTTTTAAGCAGTTTCTTGATAATATATACTACATTTTTCTTCGTGAAAATGCAAGAGCCGGATTGCTGTATGAATAAATTCATATTATCTTGATAATTATAAAATGTATCTTGATAAGAAACAATAGATAAATGCTAAATTATTTAAATAAATTTTCATCTTGATAGAATGTTTTATATATCGTAAACGCATAAAAGTAGTGCGTTTCTTAAGAAAATGGGTGCTGATATAACAAACATAGGAAATGAGGATTGTTATGAAAAAGAAAAAAGAAAAGGAAGAAATGTCTTATGCTGACAGGTATCGTGAGATTGGATACAAAATCGCATACTGCAGAAAGCATATGAATCTGACGCAGGAAGAGCTGGCGGAAAAAGTCGGTGTCAGCCGGCAGCATATAGGGGCAATAGAGGCACCGAATGTGGACCGGAAGGTGTCGCTTGATTTGATTTTCAGCATAGCGGATCTGTGTAATGTGGAGCCGGGGTGGTTTCTTCAATATGATTTCCAGCAGTTTGCGGGCAGAGATAAAAATTGATTTCCGTGACTGTAGGCAAGATATTGTTGGCAGAAAAAGCTGCCCTGCCATGTATACCCTGAAAAAGGTTTTAAGCAACGTATGTAAAAACGAATAGTGCATAATTTTGGGTAAAATTGTAAATTTTACCCAAAATGGCTTTAATTTTACCCTCTTGCAAAAAGAGGGTATTTTTTATGCTATAATCTGTGCCGGTAATAGCAAAGCAGTTAAGGGAAACAAACTATACATTTAAAAGATAAATTGTGCCCTGACAGCTGCTATTCCAAATTCAAGTCAAATACCCCGCAGCAGGCTACGGGGCATGCCCTAGCTTCTCTAAAGGAATCTTTGGTTCTTTGGCAAGCTTCGCCCCAAGGGGCGGGTTATCTGATCCGCGTGCAGTCGCCAAGTGCAAGCAAGCTTGCGTTTGGCTCGTTGCTTACGCGAGAATGAGGGGGGATGATGGAAGATACATGCACAGAGCGGAAATGGGGAGGAGAACAGGCACTTTTGAAATACTGACCAGAAAATCCACCTTAAGGTGGTAGATAGGAGAAAAAGATGATTAAAAAAGCAGCAGCCGTAATGGCAGTGGTGACAATGTTGGTAGCCGGGCCGGTTATGAATCATGTAACAGCAGAGGCAGCAGATTATAATTTTTCCATAACTACAATAACACAAGCAGATACTGCGCATAAGAAGACAAAAACTAACAATTTATCTACATGTAGCATTAATATTAAATCAGGGGTGATTTCTGGCTCCTTACATGTGAGTGCACGTCTGGTTCGTAAGAATGCAAATGGGTATCAAGTAAATGCGATGAGTGCATTAATGTATACATCGAATGGAAGCCAAACCGGAAAGTATGCATCTGGGGATGGTCTTAGAGGTGAAGATTACTTTTTAGCGGCCAAGGTTAATGAGTCATCTAGATTTAATAGTACAGATTTAGTGTATAATTTTCAACCTTAATATGTGTAAAGGAGAGAATGATGAAAAGCAGAAGGACAATCATTAGTTTGATGTTAATAGCTGGGCTTCTTGTTCTTCTGGCATCCTGCAGTTCCCCCAAGGAGGAACCGCAGGATACATTAAGGAAGATAAGCCAGAGGGATTTACAACTTGGACATATTAAAGTTGAGCTTCTAGAAAAAGTATCGGTAGACGCAGACGTTACTCCATATAGTAAATATAAGGATGGGTTAAATGCATATTATCTGGAAACTTCTTTTGATAACCATGGAGAATCAAATATTAAAAAGTATAAGAAGAAACCTATTATCTTTAACCAAGATATGGCTACAGTTACTAATCTGGTTGAAAAATATACTAAAGGAAAGTTTAGTGCTTCAAAAAGCAAAATAAATGTTTTGGAGAATGATTTGCAGCTGTTTGTTCCCTATGTTAATAAAGCTGAGAAGAATGGGGAGATTTATTCCTCTTGGTCTTTAAATAGTAAGAGGCAGTTTGCAGGAACGCAATTTCATTTTTTATCTTCTGAGGAAAGCAGTAGTTATGCGGAATTAGGAACACATATATTAAGAAATATTCCTATGTATAAAAAAGAAAATCTTGAGTTTATCAATTATAATACAATAATTCAGCAGATGCAAGCATTAGCAGAGCAGATAACAGGACGGAAGATTTCTGATGAAATATACTGTATACCGATAACAGAAGAACTATATAAACAAGTAACAAAAATATTAAATATGGAACAAGATGAGCTACCGTATTTAGGAGAATATTATATACTGATTATGTATTTTGACATTGACGGGTTGCCGTGGAAATTGATCAATTATGCTATGCCAGAAAAAAATGGTATGAAGTTATCTGATGATGTCATAGTTAACGAAGGTGAACTTTATAGCAAAAATGAATGGCCATTAGTTGTGGCCTATAATGTAGATGGCATTATAGATTTGCAATTAGATTCTTTTTTTATGCTTGGAGAGCCATATATAGAAAAGAAAAAGGTTTGTACGTTACAAAAGGTACTGGAACAAACAAGAGGTTATTTTCAGGATTTACTTTTGGAAAATTCTATTACCGTGTATGATATTTCTCTTGCTTATGATAGTTATTTTACAGATTCTAATGACGGGTTGATAGAAAATGTTGTCCGGCCATTTTGGACAGTAAAATATTGGAATGGGGAGAAAGCATATCAGTTGGTCTTTGATGCCTATTCAGGTAAATATGTTGCGGCAGGTGAGATAAATTGACTTTTTTGAAATTATTTCTGAGTGCCGTTAGAGTTTAGAATATCACATCCTTAATCAAGGGAGGAGAAATGATTAATAGAAGAACAATACTTAGCATAATACTAACCGGTATCCTTGTTCTTCTGCCATCCTGCAGTTCCCCGGAAGGGGAGCCGCAGGGTATATCAGGGGAGATAAGCCAGAAGGATATGGAAAATGGGCATATCAAAATGGAACTGATGGAAAAGGTATCGGTGGATGCAAAAGTGACGCCATACAGAAAATATCAGGATGGTTTGCGTACATATTACTTGGAGCCGTCCATTGATAACCACGGGAAATCGGATTTAAAGGAATATAAGAAGAAGGCGGTGCTCTTTAATCAGGAGGCCGAAAAGATAACCGGGTTAATCGAACGGCATTCCAAGGGCGCATTTGATATATCAAAGAGGAAGTTAAAGGTGCGTGATGATGGGCAAGGTGCATTGCTGTCAATACCTTATAAAGCGGATAATGGTGAGAAAAAGATTGTGCGTTGCTCTTGGGCTTTGGACGATAATGGGCAATTTGCAGGAACAGAATTTTATTTTGAAGCCGACGGCGCGGAAGACCCATATACGCAAATAGGGGAGATCGCTCTGGATGATGCCCCAATGTATGGGGCAAAAGATTTTGGGTTTGCCGACTGCAGCACAGCGGCGGAGGAGATGCGTGCATTTGTTGAGCAGGTAACGGGCAGGAGAGTTTCGGAGGAGATGTACCGTATACCGATGACAGAAGAAGTGTATAATGCGGTGACGGATAGACAGGAAATAGATAGGGGGAAGACGCCATATCCGGGGGAGTATTATACGTTTGTTATGTACTTTGATGTAGATGGGCTGCCGTGGAAGAGAGTCAAGGATGGTATAAGAGAGAAAAACGGGATGAAACTGGCGGAAGATATTTTGTTGTCCCAAGGCGATCTTTTCTGTAAGAATGAATGGCCGCTGATTGTGGCATATAATAAAGACGGCATTATGGAGCTTGTGCTGGATTCTTTTTTTAAGGTTAGTAAGCCTTACAGTGAAAGGCAGAAGGTTTGTACGCCGGGAGAGATATTAGATCAGGTAAAAGCATATTTTCAGGATATCCTTTTAAAAGTTCCGGTTACCATTTACGAGATATCGCTTGCCTATGACAGTTATTTTACAGATCCGGAGGATGGCTTGATAGAAAATGTCGTCCGCCCATTCTGGATTGTAAGATACTGGGATGGGAAAAAGACAACCCAGCTGGTTTTTGATGCTTATAACGGCAAATATATTGATTAGCAGAGTTTGCCGGCAGAGGGCAAGGGGAGATATGGGTTAGGTTTTTAGCAGGAAAGGATAATGAACTGATGCGGTGTAAGTGTGCGAAGTTTTTTGGAATGTTAAAGCAGGAGTTTGTCAGGGTATTGATACAGCCGTGGTTCTGGATTGCAGCACTTGGAGGTGCGGTTTTGCAGTTTGTCTGTATGCTTGGCAATGGGGAGGTTTATCAGATGGTATTTAGGCAGGGGGTGCGCTCTGTGTCAGTATGCTATATGATGGATCTTGCTTATTGGGAAAGTTTTCTGGCATATGTACCTTTTTGCCTGTATGCTTTTCCGTTTGTGGGAAGCGTGATTCAAGATGATAAATATAATCATATGGATATGCTGCTCCTGCGCTCAGGGCGTTTGACATATGCATTTGTCCAGACTGTGGTTACATTTCTTGGGGCGTTTTTTTGCCTGGCGGCAGCAGAGATGCTTTTTATGCTTGTGGTGCATTTTGGGCTTGGCCTGCCGTTTTATGACTCAGTGGGGCCGTACATGGCGGGCAATTTGCTGGCAATGTCTATACAGATGGGTATGCAGGCATCATTTTATGCAATAGCGGCGATGATGGTATCTTATATAGTGAAGGATATGCAGTTCGTAACGGTAGTTCCGATGGTGCTTCTGTATTTTACAATGTATTTCCTAAATGCATCTGCTACGCCTCTCCCCAAATGTGTGGATCCGAAAGGAATTTATATGCATAACTGGGGAATGTTTACGGGGGACGATGCCGCCCAGTGTATCTATGCTGTTTTCTTTACTGTCATGGTGGTATTTGTGGCCGGTTTTTTCTTGTATTTCATATTGAAACGGCGGGTGAGGGAGTGATGGGATTGTTAATAAGTTTA
Source organism: bacterium D16-36 (assembly GCA_003611745.1). Lineage (GTDB taxonomy): Bacteria > Bacillota > Clostridia > Lachnospirales > Lachnospiraceae > Butyribacter. Next base: position 37,403 of record RAYF01000051.1, read on the forward strand.
AAAAAGACTTTATATGTATGGTGGTTTGAGCTGCGCTGCATTTTGCTTTCCAGCCGTTTTCTGGTTTTTTCGCTGGTTTCTTTCTTATTAGTACATTTTTATATGAGGGAGACATTGGAGTTTGCCAGAGACTATGATTTGAATATGTATCCGGCGGCTATTTCTTTTCTGTTTGCAGACGGGACTTTTTCCTGCCTTGGCATTTTGCTGGCTATCTTTATGCTTAGCGTGTTTCCGGTTACAAACCATTTGCAGCAGAATGTGTTGATTCAGAGTGGCTGCCACGTCTGGTGCACTGCACAGATGCTCACAATTATGTCTCTGGTTGTGATATGGCTGATGGAGCTGCAGATATTTGTCTGTGTATTGGTTGGTGGGCGGCTGGATTTTTCGGGATGGGGAAAAGTATGGGGCAGTTGTGCAAGCGGCACGGCAAGGGAGCTTGGCTATCTGGGGGCGCTGTCTGTCCCGAGGGATGTCCTTATGTCATACCAGCCGGGAGAGGCGGTGCTTTTGAGCATGCTCTTTGTGTTTCTGATGGCAGTCTTTTTTGGGGAATTTATTTTTTGCATTGACAGTATATGCAATCGGGCTGTAGGAGAAATTGTTCTGTCGGCATGGAGTTTTGGTTATTTAATCGTAGCTAATTTCCAGGACCTGCAGGGGGTGTGGCTCCTGCAGAAGCTGTCGCCAAAGAATTGGCTTGATATAGGAAGGTATGTCGTATATTCGGGAGGTTTCCGGGAGGCAGTGTGCCTTATGTGCGGTTTGATTCTATTGCTCTTTATTGTAAATCATATATTAGTAAAGAAAAAGATAGTTATGATACAGTAATTGAAAAATGATTTTAAGGAACTGCCGCAAAGTAAATTTACTGGCTTTGATTTGGAAAATATCGTACATTAAAGCGTTTTCTGAAAAAGTGTAAATTAAATTTATACAGTTCCTGAGAAAGGTTAAATAGAATGGTAAAATTAGAGGGTGTTACTAAAACATTTAAAAAGGCCGTTGTGGTTCAGGAAGTTACGGCAGAGTTCAGGCAGGGAGAAATTACAGGTATTGTGGGGCGTAACGGCAGTGGTAAGACAGTCCTGTTTAAAATGATATGTGGCCTGCTCCAGCCGACAGCCGGAAAGATTACAGTGAATGGAAAGCAGATTGGAAAAGATGTGGATTTTCCTGAGAGTATTGGAGTGATCATAGAGACACCGGGTTTCCTGCCGTTTCAGTCGGGTTACCGCAATTTAATGGAGATTGCCGGAATCAACCGTAAAATTAGTAAGGGAGAGGTAAGGGAAGCAATGAGGCAAGTGGGGTTAAATCCGGACAGCAGAAAGCCAGTGGGAAAGTATTCCCTTGGAATGAGGCAGCGTCTTGGGATTGCGCAGGCAATTATGGAAAATCCTGATGTGCTGGTGCTGGATGAGCCGATGAATGGCCTGGACGAAACTGGTGTAGAGGAAATACGGAAGCTGTTTCTTGGGCTGAAAGAGTCAGGCAGGACATTGTTGATTGCAAGCCATAATAAAGAGGACATTGAGGTGCTCTGTGATAAAGTATACCGAATGGACGGTGGGGTACTAAGCAATCTTTAATACTACGGCGGTTTAATAGCTTTTAATGGGGCTGAATAAAAAGTAAAAATTTTTGAAGACTTTTTATTTGGCCCCTCGTTTTATATATTAGGAAAGTTCTCGGTGTGTAGTGGTGCACCAACAATAAATGCAAAGAACTTTAGTTCTTTAGCATTTTTGCTAGGGCACAAGCGAAGTCTGTGCCCT
>RAYF01000052.1 GCA_003611745.1 bacterium D16-36
TGAGAACGTTCTCAATGTGCAGCCGTGAGGAGGTGATGCTTTGGAGGAGTCGGATATTTTGAGTGGCCCGCAGGACGATGAATATTTTATCAAAATATTAAATGAATATGAAAAACTTGTTTTTTCTATTTGTTACCGCATGACAAGGAACTATTTTGATGCGGAAGACTTGACGCAGGAGACCTTTCTTGCGCTATACAAAGCATTACCCGGGTTTGACAGGCAGAATCCTAAGGCATTTGCAGCAAGAATCGCTACAAACAAATGTCTGGATTATCTAAAGAGGGCTGAAAGGCGCGTGGACGCAGCGGATGAAGAGGAGCTTATAAACTATCCGTCAAATGAGCCGGAACCGGAGAAGCTCCTCATGGAAAAAGAACTGGCAGAGGAGTTGTATAGGGCTTGTTCTGGGCTGAAGCCGCCTTATAAGGAAGTGGCGCTGGCATATTACTGCCGGGGACGGACAGCAGCCCAGATTGCAGCATCTCAGGGGAAAAAGACAAAAACTGTACAGACCCAGATTAGGCGCGCGAAAGGAATGTTACAAAAACACTTAAAAAAGGAGGAGATGCTATGGCACACATAAATGAAAAAATGCTGCAGGCATATTCAGAGGGAATATTGTCCAGACAGGAAGAGCTGCAGGTTATGGAACATATTGCCGGATGTGATAGCTGTGCTGCCAGGTTTGCTGGAATGATGTCAAAAGAGAAGCTGGTATCCCCTCCGCCGGACTTAAAGAGGGAGATTTTAGTTAAGACTGTCTGCCGTAAAAGTCCGGCTCAGGCAGTTCGGAGGATGCAGGAGAGGAAGAGGGAAAGGCAGAGGGAGTTTTTAGCATACAGTGCCAGAGTGGTTTTTGCAATGGCTGCTTCGGTTTTGATTGTTTTTACAATGTCAGTCAGTACCGGCAGCAAACAGAGGGAAATGCCTGTGGAAATAGTTCAGATGCGCCAGCAGGAGAAGCCGGAAGCGGAAAGAAAAAATCTGATTTCGGGGTCTTTGCAAAAAGCATCCGGCAAGATGGGGGATGCCCTGCAGGGTTTCCTGAACTTATTTGGCGGGCAGGAGGAAGAGGAGAGGGAATAGGGAACTGACTGTTAATTTACAGTTCCTAAAAAGGATCCGTTTGGGATGGGGGCAAGAGGGGATGGTTCCTGTCCCGGGGTTCTGGCTGCGCTGTGCGCAAGAACAAAGGGGAACAAGGTTCACCTTGCAGAAATGGAGGATTATTATGGCTCATAAGAAGGGTAAATTTTTAAATTTTTGTTTTTCCTGTATACCAGGTGCAGGGCAGATGTATCAGGGATTTATGAAAAGAGGGGTCAGTATTATGGTAGTGTTTTTTGGGATGCTGGCACTTATTTCATATCTTGGCATTGATGAGCTTATTTTTTGCCTGCCGATTATCTGGTTTTACGGTTTCTTTGACGGGATACATCTCAATTCGCTGCCGGATAGTGAATATGCACAGTTAAGGGATGAGTTTCTGTTTATGAGTGATGAACTGCCACAGCTGCGTTTGAAGAAGTTGAGGGTTCCTGCCGCTGTGACGTTGATTCTTCTGGGAGGTTACGGTTTATTCGGGACGATCATTAATTATATGATATGGGAGGGGCTATTGTTCTGGGATTCACCCGTAGCCAGGTTGATATATGATCTGATGCCAAAGATGCTGTTCTCCGTTCTCATTATCTTTATTGGGGTATATCTGATTGCCGGCAAGAAAAAGGAGATGGAAGATGAGGACTATGAGGAGGACGGTTTTTATCAAGGGGCTGGAAGTTATACTGTATCAGGTCTTTCAGATGAGATGAAGGACAGCGTTTCTACGGAGAATGTGCAGGAAACGGCAGAGAGAAGCGACGAGGGAGCGGAATTAGAAAGCGTGCTGATACCGGAAGGCAGTCAGCCGGAGGAAGAGAGAGGTTAGGTATGAGACAGAGGCGTGTGGGGACTGTGACATTGGGCGCAATATTGATATTATATGGTATTGCATTCTTATTACATTCTTTTATAGAAGGGTTGCCTTATTATCTTATTTTTCAATTGTGGCCTGTCATTTTTGTGGCATTGGGTATAGAGATCCTGATATCTTCATTCCGTTTTAAAGAACAGGAATTTAAGTATGATTTTGCTGCCATTATTATTATCTGCATTTTGGTTGTGTTTGCAATGGGAATGGCATGGCTGGACTGGATGTATGCCCACAGGTTTCTAGTATAATTCACTTTAATTAACCATACCTTTTGCTGGTCTGCTTTCCCGATAGCACATGTGTAAAATCCTCAGCGTAGCCCGCTACGCCTACGTTTTTACACATGCACTTTCGAAAAAGCATAATCACCAAAAGGCAAGGTAATTAAATTGGATTATACTAGATATTAGAAATTGGTAAGATGAAAGGAAGCAAAGAGCCAGAACTCTGAAAAAGAGTTCTGGCTCTTTGCTTCCCAAAAGATGGAGTATAACCCATATGCTTTTAGGAATAGAAGGAACAACGAGTAAAAAAAGGAGTAGCCAGCAGTAGAGGGAGCTACTGCTGGCCAAAAATGAAAAAAATGAAAAAGAATCTATCTCAAACATAAGTCAGTAAGCAAATTGTCTACATAAAGGTTTTTTTGTTTTCCTTTATTTTATACTACTATTATATCCATAAATTGTGAATGGAGTTTGTACTGTTTATAAAGTATTTCTTAAGTTTCCAAAAGAAATCTAAATATAATATAACTTATCAGAAGATGGTTTTTCTTCTGATAAAAGGCGCATGATCTTGCGCCGCAAATCTGATTATGAAA
>RAYF01000007.1 GCA_003611745.1 bacterium D16-36
AGTGACCGATTGGATGAACTCTCAAGCCGCATTTATACAGGAGTTATTTAGAAATATCTGCTGGGAAAGTTGAGTTATTTATTAATGGCAAAACTATGTGAAATTACAACAAACTGCAGTCGAAGGAATCAAATAATTCCCCTTCCTTTCCTCTTTTTTCTGTAATGCTGAGATCCTGTTTTTTAGCGCTGACCCTTGAGCCTTCCGGAACAGATTCCGTAATAAAGCAGTTGCCGCCAATGACCGTCCCCTTACCAATCACTGTTTCACCACCCAGAATTGTAGCGTTAGAATAAATTGTCACATCATCCTCAATTGTAGGGTGGCGTTTTACATCGCGGAGCAACTGGCCGCTCCGTGTGGAGAGCGCACCCAGCGTAACCCCCTGATATATTTTTACATTATTGCCTATTTCCGTTGTCTCACCGACTACCACACCAGTCCCATGGTCGATAAAAAAATATTCTCCAATCACGGCACCGGGATTGATATCAATTCCCGTCCGTCCGTGGGCATATTCCGCCATAATCCTTGGAATAAACGGAACCTTTAACCTATACAATTCATGGGCTATCCGGTATACAAAAACCGCAAGCAGCCCCGGATAACAGAAAATGATTTCTTCCTTCGAGCGGGCAGCCGGATCACCATCAAACGCCGCCTGCACATCCTTCATTAGAAGCTGCTGTACATACGGCAATGATGTAAAGAAAGATGAGCAGATTTCATCTGCCCGCCCTTCCGTCTCTGCCTCGGAAATATCCCCATTTTCCTTCTCAAACTGGGTTAAGGCAGCCTTAATCTGCGCCATAAGCGTATCATAGAGCTTTAGGATACTGTGCCCCAAAAAGAATCCCGGATGCTTCCTGCTCAGCCGCTCTTCATCAAAATATCCCGGAAACATAATCTGGCGCATCCCAAGAATAATATGGATAATCGTATCACGGTTCGGCATCTGATGCCCCGGCTTCACATAAAAAAGTTCCTCGTTCTGGTAATTATCTGTTATTTTTTTTACAATAGTATTTAACTCTGTCTCTGAAAACATATTATACTCCATTCTTTAAAGTTTCTAAGTGATATCATAACATATCTATGCAAATACTTCCAGCGCGTGTTCAGCTATGGTCAAAAGAGCAGCAAAGAAATATGAATAATCCATCCTTTTGTCCCATATCTATTAAGTAGAAAGCAAAGGAGGATTCCCAATTTGCCTATAAAATCAAGATACAACTCCATACCAAAACGCCGGCGCCATTATCTGATGACAAGTTTTTCCAGACTAACCATCGGGCTTTTTCTGGCAGGTTTTATCCTAGGAAACTTCAGCGGCCATCTTTTCAAAGAACATCTATATAACTCTGTACTGCTGTTGTTTGAAAATACCCTGAACAACCTTTCCTCTCTGGAAATCAACGGGAAAGATGTCTTCTTTTACAGCCTGAAAGAAAACCTAAAGATCTTTTTCCTTCTGGCCTTTTTTGCAATGACAAATGTCTGGAGATTCTATTATGCCAGTTTTACATTATACACAGGATTTTCCCAAGGGCTATTCTGTTCCTTCTGCATGATATTAAAAGGTGCTGGCGGTGCCTTCCAGTACCTTTTATTCCTGCTGCCCCAATCACTGCTTTTAGCCCCCGTCTTTCTACTCTGCATCTGCCACTTAGAAGAGCTCCACTGTAACATATTCACAACAGAAAGTAATGACAGTTCCAAAGGAATATTCCAAAATGCCCAAAAAAGACAGTTACTCTTTTCCAAACTGCCCTTTTTACTCATCTGCATCATATTGCTAATTGGAGGCGCCCTGCTAGAAGGATACCTGAATATTCCCCTGCTTAAATACATATGACACAAAAAGTCCAAAAAGATTGCCAAAGATAATCCAGACTTGCAAACACCAATATATCTTGTATACTATAATATAATTAGTTATTTGCAGCGCAACAATTATTCTGCTGTAGTTTATTTTATTTTCCATAACTCCTTGGTATCCTAAAGATAGCAATCTTTAGGAACTGTAAAATTATTGCAGTTCCTTACCATCGGAAAACAAAACATAGGCATCTGCCGGAAAATAGGACATTTTAGTTAATAATTGGCCATTTTTAACAGAGATTTGCACCAGCCGATGCAAATGCAAAAAATTACATAACAGAATGAGGTGTACAATATGAACCAAAAGCAAATAGGAAAAAACATTAAAGATTTACGGAAAGAACAACACATGACCCAAAGCGAACTCGCAGAACGGGCAAACATATCCGCCATTCATCTGTCACATATCGAAACTGGTACGGTAAATATGTCCTTAGATACCCTGCTCTGCCTCTGTAAAGCCCTGACTGTCACGCCAAATGATATCTTATTGGGGGAATACTTATCTGCCTCCATAGAAAATATGGTATTTCAGGAGCGTTCCAACCATCTTAATTATGATGATAAATTATTGCTACAGAAAATATATGGATTTATGGAAGAGCGGCGGAAAAAATAAGGAAGAACAAAAATAATATTGCCCGATAGCGGAAATCGTGTTATATTGTCAGTATGGGAAAACCATAGAGCCAAAAATACCAGCTATCTCCTCTAACGTGTGCTGCGTCTCATAAGGGTGGAGAACCTGGTCCATAAACCAGCTTTTTGCCTGTGTTTCATCTGCATGCCTGCCATCCAGCTCGCGGTATTTCTTAAAAAGGAAGTCTTCATCGCTGTTTTCTTCTTTCAGGGTCTTAAAATAATCCAAAAAAGGTTTCCTTGCGTACTTATGGTACAGCCCAATAAATACCCCCCCGTTTCTCGTCAATTCTATGCATCTCCTCACCCCGCCCAGACAGTCAGAAGTATGGTGCAGCACGCCGACCGAGATCACAATATCCTTTGGCTCGCACGAAAATTTAAATAAGTCCGCGCATTGAAACTTAACATTAACACTTAGTATCTTAGATGTCTCCTTTGCCTTTTCTATCACATCCGGATTAAAATCTATGGCTGTCATATCAAGGCCATAATAATATGCGCTGGAATTGCTCAGCCAGCCTGCATCCATCAAAAAATATACACAAATTCAGGTATCGTAATCTCGCCTGCGCTTTCACCTGTCTCCGTCACAGCCTTCCCCTCCGCTGACTCCCTTGCGCGCATCTTAAAAGCCGCCACAGCCAGAGGCCTTAGCAGATCCTCCATATTTTCTTCCGTCAATTCCAACTTTAACAGTGCCAGCAGCTCCGGGACAGAAGAAAAGTCATACTCTGCAATATTCCCGCCATTATCAAAATCTGTCCAGTAACTCTCTTTGCTGGCATCAGGCTGCGGAAGGTATCCCTCCTTAAACCCCTCTGCATATTCCTCCGCTGCCCATGCCTTTATCATTTCCTTCTCACCCATATCAGTCCAGCGCATATTTCTCCCTCCAATCCTCTTTCTCCACAAACTCCGGCTGCTCCCCCTTATAGAGCACCGCATCTTCCAGCATCAGTACATCCATATCCGTCCTCATAAAACACTCATAAGAATCTTTCGGTGTACATACGATCGGCTCCCCACGTACATTAAATGATGTATTTACCAATACTGCACATCCTGTCAATTTCTCATATTCTGACAAGATTCCATGCAATTCAGGGTTCCTGACAAGGTCTACCGTCTGAATCCTTGCACTATAATCAACATGTGTTACAGCCGGGATATCGGAACGCGGCTCCGACACAACCTGGAGCATATCTCCTTCCCGCTCCTCCAAAAGCCCCTCCAGATCAAACGGCTTCCTCCTTCCCGGCTGCACATCCCCGACTTTTAACATATACGGGCTGTCGCACGGCAGGTCAAAATATTCTTCCTCCTTTTCCGCAAGCACAAGCGGCGCAAACGGGCGGAAGGATTCCCTGTACTTAATCTTTAAATTGATCCTCGACTGCATATACGGCGAACGGCAGTCTGCAAGGATGCTGCGGTTCCCAAGTGACCTCGGCCCAAACTCCATACGCCCCTGTGCCACACCGATAATCTTTTTTTCCGATAACAGCCTTGCCAGAAGAAGGGCTTTCTCTTTTTTATCTTCACATAAATGATAAGGGTAGCGGTGTTCCTCCAGATAATCCCTGACCTCCTCCATGCTAAAGGCAGGCCCCAGCAGGCTCCCCTTCTGGCTGTCCCCGTACTCCTCCTTTGCATGTCGTGCCAGAAGGATGACCACTTCCCCCGTGATCTTTTGGACAGAAGCAGCAATGTCCATCTCACGCTGCGTGATGCGCGACTCCGGCTGTCTCCTCCCGCCTCCAAAAAGCTCCGAGAATTTCCCCTCGTTGATCATCGTGCCGCCCCTGTGGTAATCAAAATACTCCATATTCAGGCGGTAAGAGCCGTCCCTTTTTATATCTATTATCTTCTCCTTTATCACATCATAATAAACAGGCTTCCCATACGGTGACGGATAGAAAGCAGACGCTGCATGGGAGATATGGTGCTTTGCCACCAGCAGTTTCTTATGCTTCCCAAGGCTGCCGATCGCACTTTCAATCTGTTTATGGATCCAGAGCTTCCATGAAAAAAGGTTCGGATATGTGTGTTCCACCAGTGCCCCGGCTTCCGGCCCCAGAGCCAGTGCATTCTTTAAAAAGCGGCCAAGTGTCAGCATAGGCTAGTCATAATAGACAACCGCCTCCAGATCCCCCGATGTGATGCCGCCCTGCCTCAGGCAGTAACGCATCGCATTCACTGGAATATGGGCATCATGCTTCACCCTTGTAAAACGCTCCTCCTGCGCTGCCGCAATAATCTCCCCATCACGGATCAATGCTGCCGCAGAATCATGGTACAATCCCGATATACCTAAGATATACATTATCTGCCCCTCCTCAACAATTATCTTTCTATCATATGCTTCATCACATTCTTTACCTTATCAAATATTTTTTCCGCAAGTAGCTTGTTTGCCCAGTCATAAATATGAGCGTCATCCGTATATACATTTGCCCTATTGTTAAAAATCTGTGACAGGTCACAAAACCATGTGTCCTTAATCCCTTTTCCTCTCTCGTAAAACTCTTTTTTTAGATTACATGCTATTTTTCGGCTTTCCTCTACCAAATCGGTGCAATGAAATTCATTTTTCTCCCTATCATATAAATATCCAATATATGCAGCTATATCCAAATCTAAGTCCTGATTAGAATTTATCTTTTTAGTATATAAGGCAGGCTGCAGAAAAGCAGCATATTCTATACCCATACAGTCACAAACCGCCTTCTGCATTTTAATTTGCGAAAACCAGTAGTCACATGCAGAAACTCTACTCTGTACTCCCCAACTTACATTACCAGTCCTTCCCATTCCATCAATATCAGAATGAAATTGCTGTGTGATACTTTTAAATAATATTTCCTGATAATCACTAATAGCAGGCCCCACAGGAGTTTCCTTCATATTATTGACACCGCTATAGCTAATTACCATATCCGATGCGAGCCAAATTCCATCACGAATCAACTTGATTAGTTCTTGTGTCGCCTGATAAGATTCGATACCGCCATTATAAATAATATGGGAAATCCCCTCTGCTTTCAGACAATCCGAAAAATATTGGCACCAAGGGGTTTGACGCACACGGAAAGCAGAGGTAGTAGAACCACCAAGCAACAAAATCCTGATTTTTTTTGTGCCTGTACCATTATCCCATTCATATTTCATAAAACCGGCATATGCTTCACCATCCTTGACATGTACATGGCCCAAATGCGGATCTAGACAACATTCACACACCTGCTCTTTGTTTGCTGCCCAGAACCAATGATGTCTCTCTAGCCAGATAAAATGATTCTCTGCAATGCCCACCTGCTCCAAAGCACTTTGTGCAAATTCGGAATAGTGATCCAAAATTATACATACCTGATCCGTCATATCCTCATATGCCAGCTGAAAAATTGTCCCATCTTCCTCTGTGCCCTCATGAACAATCACTTTATTAACCTGTAAACCTAATGCCTCTAATCTTTCTTTTAATACGTACGCTGTCTCCCTCATTCCGTATATAATAATTCCCTGCTTCCGCACATACACATCCATAACTGCATAGTAAAAACAATGTTATGGATAACGGAACTGCTGCCCTCCCGCATCAACCAGAAACTGATACTCAATAAAAAATATTTTTTCGGGGTCAATACCATTCTGTATTAAAGTATTATTAATCTCCCCGGCGTGGACACTAGCAATCACAATCGCTGTATCTTTAGGCAATTGTTCTATCTCCGCAGGTATAATAATATCCTTTTCAAATAAACTTCCCTTTTTGTAGGAATCAATAAAGCAATGGACATTTAATTCACCCTGTACCTGCTTATAAAAGGCAGATGCCCTGCTCCCTGTTCCATAAATCGCAATCCCGGCATCACTTTTTAATGCCGGATGATAATGTTCTATCTCAACTAAATATTGACTTAGTCCGTTTCTTTCTAAAAGACAGCGCGCTTCCTCAGCTTTTTGATAGGAAACAATAATGACTATATGTTTTTTCTGTCTGCATTCATCCAAGTCGATAATTGGCTTATTCAAAAGGCAAGGCTGATAATATTTCCCCTTATCTGTGTGCAGAAAATAATCAAACGGGATATTATTCTCAAGTAAACGCAACGCAAAAGTTTTTGCATCACCTCCCCAGCCATATACAATCACTTGCTTATCTCTTAATTTATCTTTCAGAGAGTAAACAAAAACTGATTTCATTCTTTTTCCCTTCTTATACTGTATTATTTTATAAATAGAACGCACCCAATTCTTAATCTTTTCATATATTCAACCGATAATAATTTAATGTCGTTTTTCAAACCCCCAGTCACGTTAGCTCAAGCTTTTAGCTTGCTTTCGACGAGAGCACAAATAGATGCAATAGATGAAAAATTAGCCTCAATAATTTCTTCTGGTTCCATCACGATAGAAAATTCTGTCTCTAAATCATCAACTAATGAAACCACTGCAAAAGAATCTATAAAACCTGCTTCAATTAAATCATCTTCTTCTCCCACATTTGCAATCTCATCATCCAATTCCAATAAAATCTTTAATATTTTTTCTTTCATTCTATGATTCCTCCTCTTCATCTACTTTTCCATATAATCAACTTTTAAAAGCGAATACATATCCAAATCCACAACTCCCCTTCCCTTCCAAAAATTGCCTTGCCGAATCAGCCCTTCTCTAAGAAACCCGTTCTTCAGCAACACTTTCGCTGAGTATATGTTCTCAGGCATTACTTTAGCTTGTATACGATTTAATCCAATTTCATCAAACAAATAAGCAACTAATGCCTGAGTCACTTTTGTTGCAATTCCCCTATTCCAATACCTCTCATTGATTCGGTAGCCAATCTCTGCCATGCTAACCAGTTTATCATATCCAAATATTTCTGCCGTCGCAATAATATTATTAGGATCCTCTTGCAGGTAAACCCCTGCAATAATGTAAAGTTTCTTTTCAAAATCCCGGCCGCCAATTTGGGAAATATTTCTTATAACCGCCTTTTTATTTTTTGTAGTCATAAAATCTGGTGCATAGCGATAGACTGCCTCACTGCTGCAAAGTTCCATCAAGGCATCAGCATCATTTTCTGTCATCTTTCGAATAATAATGTCATTTGCCACTATGTACGGAAATTCTTCGTATAAATCTTTGCTCATATTAATCTCCATTTCTTCATCTTTATTTTGACAATGTAAACAGTAATAAAGATATTATAAATTCAACAATTTAGTTGCCTTGATAATATTTACAAAAGAGTTTTCAATTTTACCCTGTCAATTTTACCATTTAAATTCAGTGGCATATTGTCAAGAAATCTGTAAATTCCAGGAATCATGTAATCAGGTAGTTTATCCTTTACTAATTCTTTCAAATTTGGTATCTCAGCTGATGCTGTATAAAAAAGCATAATCTTTTTTTTCTTATCGTGATACAAACAGCAACATCGATCAATGCCAGAAATTGAATAAACTGCATTCTCAATCTCCCCCAATTCAATCCGGTGTCCCATATGCTTAATCTGATAATCTTTCCGAGAGATATAAACAATTTCCCCATATTCATTGTACTTAACCAAATCCCCAGTCCGGTAAATCATTTCACGGTAATACGGATTTAACGGATTCTGAATAAAAGCTTCTTTCGTCCGTTCATCATTATTATAATATCCATAAGACAAAGAAACCCCTCTGACACACAATTCCCCAATTTCCCCCTCAGCAACCAGACAATTATCTTTATTTAAGACTAATATATCGGTATTTCTACACGGGCGACCTATTGGTAATGGGGCAGCATCATCAAATTCCCTGTCAACAATATAATATGTACAGACATCTGTTATCTCTGTTGGTCCATAAAGATTCGCATATAATATATCTGGATACGCCCTTCTCCACATATTCAGCTGCTTATTAGGCATTGGCTCTCCACAGAATAAAACCCGCTTTAGATAATTCAGCCCTATCTTGCCACAAGCTCTTAAATTTGCAACTAAGCATAATGCTGTGGGCACCCAGAAGATTGTAGTAATCTTTTTTTCATCAATTAGTTGCAGCAATTCTAAAGGGAAAGCAAATAACTTCTCAGGAATTAAACAAAGTGTTGCTCCCGCTTTGAGTGCCGTATATATATCCAGAATGGAATTATCAAAATACAACGGCGCTTGATTCCCAAATTTGTCCCCCTCCGTAATCTGAAATGTATCAGCCACCCATTCCGTATAATCAATCACCGATTGATGGCTTATTACCACACCTTTAGGAATGCCTGTAGAACCCGAAGTGAAAAATACATACAATGCATCCATATCAATCATTCCTTCATGAATATTCTTTATTCGCTCCTCCAAAACTTCTGTAGTTTTAATTATATTTTCGTAATCCAATGCATCCCCTGTATAACCATCCCTCAAAATTTCTTCTTTCACAGATGAACAATTTTCACTGGCAATCAAACAAACAGGCTGCAATGTATCCAATATTTTTCCAATACGTCCAATAGGCATTTTGTCATCAATAGGTGTATAAAAATTGCCGCTATAAGCTATCCCCAAAAAGGCTGCTATACAACCTACACTTTTCTCCATCACTACAGCAACTGGCTGTTTATAAAATCCTCTCTCTATCAAAGCAGATGCAATCCGCCATGCTTCATTCCTTAATTCAGAAAAAGTCAATCTTTTGTTTTCATCCTCTAATGCTATCTTATCTGGATACCGCCCTGCTGTCTGCTCTAAATAATCAGTTACCAGTCTGGCTCTCATTTTGACACCTTCTTTCCTGCAAAAACTGCTCCAATACTTTACATCTCTTAATATATACTCTATAATACTGCTCAAAATCAACTTCATAGTAATCCGCATCATTAAAATCCGAAGATGCAGTAAAAGGTTCTATCTGCACTTTATACAATAAGGGAGCCGGAAATTCCAAATTTAAATGTTTCACAACACATGGATAAATTGGCATCTGCCCATGTGAATAGGAATACTCTTCTTCAAAGGAAAAACTCTCTATGGACAGCTCATTTAAAATCCTTTTCACATACTCCCGAATCATACATTCCTCCTCATGAAGCCCGTCCGCCATAATTCTTTTTGTCCGAAAGTTCTGCGAGAAATAATCAAGCATACTTATTGTTGCCCCTCTACCCATAATCCCTATCCTGCGTAATGTGCTATCATGATTAGCAAGTACCTCTTCTCTGCTAATAAAATTATCTGACATAATGCTAGATAAAATTTCTTCTTCTGATCTATTTTGTTGTACCATCGCTTTTACATAACGATCTGCATTAAACATCATGATATCTTCCCAAACTTCTGACAAGTCATCTATTCCCCACAAACCAAGGTACTCATTCATTTCCTTTGGATGAAAAACAGTATAATCCTGCGGCCAGTAGTTTCCTGCACTAAGTAAAGGAATGCTGATTACTTTACTGATTTCCCCTATATTTTTTATAAATTTAGTGTCACCCACAAATTTATTGTACACCAGTAAATCGCAGTTTTCCAAAATCAAATCAGTGAATAAATGCTCCATCCTCTTCTTTTCTTCCCGAAGAGCTGGTATAAACAGATTTACAATATTATATTCATGGTAAAATTCTGGCACAAATTTCATCGCATAAGCAATAACACTAATTGTGCATATCCCCAGAAAACATGAAAGCTTTTTTTCAGGTACAAGCCCTTTAAGTTGTTCATAAATATATACATTGCAAAAATCATCAAAAACTGTATATCCAAGCTCAATTAACTGCTCACAAATATCCGCATCCCATACACTGCAAATGATAATATACGCTGACTTATACTCTTCTCTCCTTGCTGGCTTCAATACATTTAGCCCATCTAAAAAAACTGACTCACTATTATTATCAAAACAACCGCATATAGATATCTCAGATTTATACTTATTATAAAAAGAGCGTGCCCTCTTTCCAGTTCCAAACAAATACACATCGCGCCCGTGCAGATGTTTGCTAAAACAGCCTATATCATTCATACTGTTTTCCTCCTCTATACATGAAAATAGTGGCCCTTTAAATAGTCATAAACCTGAGGCAGCACAAGTTCCCTGACTGCTCCATACTCCCCGCTTTTCATATATTTTCTCACGCTTGATGCGCTAATCACTTTTTCTCCTATGGTTTTTCTCGGAATCTCAACAAACTCCACACCATACTTTGGCAAAATACCCTTCATCTGGTGGTTATATTGTCTGGTAACAGCATCCTCTGGTTCATCTCCCGCAAACCGGACTATAATATCAAATGCCTTCGCAATCACCCCGCCAAACAGATCCAAATCCTGTGTTGCATCAAGCTCTAAATCGTTATTTACATCTTTCTCAAAATATCCCGGCAGGGTCTCGGACGAAATAATATATTTTCCACTTGGAATAACTACAACGTTTTTTAAATCAGATACTCCTAACTGAACCATCTTTATTCTGTCTTCAAAACTGAAATAGGATTTATTCTCCTCAACAACAAAAATATATAACACATCTACTTTTTTTGCTGATTCCTCAATTAAATAACGGTGCCCTCGCGTAAACGGATTACAATTCATGACAATAGCGCCTGATTTCTTTGCATCGAAAACTCTTTTGTCCTCCACAGACTGGAGCCACTGTTTCAATCCTGACGGAACCTCAATCTGCCTCATTCTATGAATACCAAAACTAATTCTATTATTTGATGTACTATCATCATCTTTCTGAAAATATCCTTCCTCAGCACATACAGAAAATATTTTTTCTGCTATTGCCCGAGTCACATCTGCATCACAATGATATGGCAAATCACGTATATGATATTTTATATCAGGTACCTCTCTTAATGCATCCATAATGTTAGATATCGGTATATGATTAAAATCATATACCTGCCTGTCACCTGCAAAAACAATCACTATATCACCAGATTTAAATTCTTTTTCTCTAATAACATAATGAATCGTGTTCCACCCATTTCCGCATGCCCTTACATTCATTTTATCTCCTATCTTTTTCCGTAGAAGATACCCAATACTCTCATGGTCGGAAACATAGCCTCCCCAGACAATACACGGCCCAAAAAGATACATCGTATTTAATTCGTGGTCAACATCATCTGGACAGCGTTCCCCGAAACGAAAAGTCACATCATCACTATAAATATCCTGCAGCTGTGTGTATCCGTTCTTAAAAACAACTCCCCATCTATTTTGCTGGTCAATTTCTTCAAATCTGCTATTAAAACATATCATACCTGCTGCCTGTTGCGGATCAATCCCCAGCTTTTCTTCCCAGCCTGTATATCTTGCCTGTACATCGTCAATAAGAATGCATTTTACACCATGTTCCTCCAATTTAGGAACAATATTGAAAGCAATATCACTATCATTTATTTGAAAGACACGTTGACTATTATAAGTAAGATTTGAATCAACCCCTAACATCGCACAAACCGGTATGAAAAAAGTCCCCCACTTAATATATGGATTCTTAGACAAAGGAAAAATCGTATAAACAATTTCCGCCCTCTCTTTTTCTTCTATATCTTCATACTCGTAACAACTGTGCCAGGAATTCCACTTGAATTTTTCTGCTTGAAGAGTTTGTATGTTAACTGCCGCCCTATTTTTTAAAAAGTAATTACTGTCTAGCACACCAACAGTTTCATAATGGGCAAAAAGATTTTCAATATTTTCTAACATATGGATAATTTCATCTGTCAGATAAATATAATCTAAGCCATATTTACTGTAAAAATATGGAACAATTGCTGCAAACTCAAGCCGGAAATCGTAAATAAAATGTTCTTTCTGCTGCTTAAGCTGCCTTAATTCTCCGACAGGAATATTTTTTACTATATGGATACTTCTATTCTCCAATCGCTCAGCTATATTGGCAATCTCCTCATTCCATTCCCCTAAGATAATATAAGCATTATTACGAATCAGATATGTTTCCTTATATATCTGCAGCAAAAACTGTACCGTATTAAATTTCTTCTTTACTGCAGGCTTTTCCTTATGGTATTCCCGAAGTATCTTTCCCTGCCCGTCCAAAACCGGAATAGATAACACCGACTTTTTTGCTTCAAACAAAGCCGTAATGTTCCGCTCCTCTTCAACAGTAGAAAAGGTGAAGTTTACATTGAGCAGTTCCCTTTTTTCCTTATTAGATATAGAAACAACCCCCATTTCCTTTTTACCCTTGATATATCGTTTGAAATCCCCAAATGTAATAATCCCTTCCACTTTTCCACATTCTACTATATAAACAGTGCGTTCTGGATGCAGTAAAAAAATATCAAAAAGTGCATCTTCTTCCAAGTTATCTTTCTCAACCTGTACTACTTCATTTTCCCCATATATTTTATAATCACACATAACACTTCCCTTTTTTCTAATTTTTATATATTAATCCTTTTTCGGCGGATACATTCCTAATGTCTCATAATAGTTCACATTTCTCCAATCAAAATTCTCAACTTCCTTCACTTTCTTTCCAAAGAACATGCTAAACGTATATAATCCCGGAACAATTCCTCCCCGAAGCGTCGGATGTGAATTTTCTGAAAATTCTCCCTTGATTGGATCTGCACACCCGGCTTCGATGCATTCTATTCCTGCAGCCTTAGGAAACAAACATTTTAACGCCTGCTCACTGAACTGGAAGAAATGCCATGGCCTCTCGTGGCTCGAAAAAGCATAGTGAGTCGCGACATAAATATAGCCGCCCGGTTTTAATAATTTTATCATCTCTTCCGCCACAACCCACGGCATCGCCAGATGCTCAAAGACCGCCAGAGAAAAGATAAAATCAAATTTCTTATCAAAATATTCTGATAATCTGTGTGCGTCCCCGGCTACATCTACATTTTCCCCCTCATAAAGGTCAAACCCGGTATAATTCGCTCTTTCACATAGATTCCTATGCTTCTGGCCGGTTACCACCCTTGAGCCAACCTCCAGAATTTCACAGCCCTCCCTGTTAAAAAGCCTTCTTGCCTCATTTACCCAGTTATCACTGGTCATCACACGCATAATAGGCACATCCGAATGCTCATACAGCTTAAAGAAAATCTCAAAATCTGTTATCTCCCTCTCCAATAGCTGCTTCTTTATCACGGCATGCTTATGGCTTGTAATAATAATATGCGGTCTTTCCGGTAATTCCATATATTCATCCAGAGAAAGCACCTTCTTACCGCAGAATTCCTTTTCTTTCTTAAAATTATCGACAAAATATACAACTTCATCCCCATAATACTCCAGTGCTTCTCTCCCAGATTTACTTGCTCCAAATAATACATATTTCATTTTTATACCGCTCCTTTATTATATATTTAATTCATGTTCATTTCTCTAAAAAGCAAATCTTCTATCGATATAACCTCAGGCTCAATGTTCTTATCTAAAAGCTCATTCTCTATCTTCTCATAATCAAACATTGGTGTAACAATAATGGCGTCCACCTGAGAATACTGCGAGGTTTCATTTGTTCCTACAATCTTTATCCCATCATTCTCCCCCATCGGAATCTCATCTGCCCTCTTTTCAATAATACATTCCACTTTTATAGAAGTCCCTTTCAATGATTCTACAAAACGGCAGCCGACCTCCCCATTTCCGTATACTGCTACTGTTTGAATTCCCATATCTTTTAGCAGCATCTCATTACTAATTCCCTGATTAACATTTGAAACCCATTTATTAAAAACATGATAATATTTTATAAACTTATCCCGTTTTCTTCCATTATTGTCTGCTTCCCTTCTTTCTATATACAGCCACCATGCAATGGCTGCATAACTGCATATTATTGCAATACTTCCTAAAATCCTTTTCCTCATTTATCCAGTCCTCTCTTTCCCGTTAATTTATTTTTCCAAAGTGTCCACGCTTATAATCATATACAGCACGCAATAGATTCTTAATCCTCGCCAACTTATGTTTACCATATAACAAATTTCCTCTAATCATAGTAAACACTTCATTGCGCGAAACAGCCACATATTCTGGAAATTCTTTCTGGTACTTTTTCCAGAGACATAAGGAATTTCTAAGAATATAATATAACCTGACCTCATTATGCAGCGTTTTATCCATTCCTGCTATTCTCACATTCCGCCCCAGATTGTGATACAATGTCGCATCATTTACCCTGATAATCTTGTAGCCGTTTCTATGCAGCCGAAGGCAGTATTCATTATCTACATGATCTATAAACAGTTTTTCTAGAAATTTACCTGTTTTCCTATATGCCATTAGATTTAAAAGATTGCCTGAAGTCATGACAACCATCATTGGCTCATATGGTTTTAAATAATAACAATTTTTCTCTGTAACTTTTCTATGATAAGCAGAAACAATTCCCAGCTTCTCAGCAGCATGCTGCTCTATATAATGAAAAAGTTTCTCCAGCATATCATCTGCAGCCCGGCTATCCTGATCCATCGTCAGCAAATAATCATAACCGCCTTTTAAAGCCCTCACTGCTGCTGCATTCAATGCTGCTGCAATCCCTTTATTGCCATGATTATCTACATACTGTATCCTGCAATCCTTTTTTAAAGACTCAACAATTTTAATATTTTTCTTGTCACTGTTATCAACAGCAAATAATAGATCAATATCATCTATATATGTTTTTATATTCTCTAGGACATTCTCATCTGGGTGGTATAATACCACAACTCCTGCAACCTTCATTTCCAACCTCATTCCTGCCACAATCACTGTTTTATAGCAACAAACTCCCCCTTAAAGCTATATACGTACGGCGTATAAATATCGCCCCCAACTTATCAAGCCTTGCCATATCGCCCTGCCCCATAATCAATGAACGCCCGAATGATATATAGTATCCGCTTTAAACGCTGCCCGCCATATATTAAATTAGTTCTGGCAGCTATAATGCAATTATTCTGCATAGTCTTTATGATATCTGGAAATTTCTCTTTATATTTTTTCCTTACATACAGATAATTTCTAACATAATAATACGTTCTCACCGGACTATGTAAAGCCTTCAAAACACCATTCTTTGAATAAACATCTCCCTCTTTATGAAATAAAACTGCATCATTTACCCGGATAACCTGATACCCCATCATGTGCAGGCGCAGACAATACTCATAATCAACCATATCTATAAAAAATTTTTCTAAAAACTTCCCACATTTCCTGTATGCTGATAAGTTTAATAAATTTCCAGATGACATAACATACGCAATCAGTTCAGATTTTTTTAAATAATAACACTTTGTTTGATACGGCTGTTTATGATATGCAGAAACAATCCCTAGTTGTTTTGTATCATGTTTGGAAATAAACTCAATCAGCCTTTCCATCATATTTTCTGACGCCCTGCTGTCCTGATCCATCGTCAGCAGAAAGTCACAATTTTGCTTGATTGCATTTTCTGCACCTATATTAAAAGCCTTTGCAAT
Source organism: bacterium D16-36 (assembly GCA_003611745.1). Taxonomy (GTDB): domain Bacteria; phylum Bacillota; class Clostridia; order Lachnospirales; family Lachnospiraceae; genus Butyribacter. The sequence continues at coordinate 15,970 of RAYF01000007.1, forward strand.
TCCCTTGTTACCATGATTATCAATATAACAAACCTTTTCATTTTGAAGCAATCTGCTAATCAAAGCCCTGTTTTTTAAATCACTGTTATCTACTACATATAAAATGTCCAATTGCCCTATATAAGAATTAATATTTCCTGCCACACTATTATCAGGATTATATAAAACAACTACTCCTGCCAGACGCATCCTGTCTCTCCTTATTTATGTATTATTCCCCATAATTTTTCTCCAGCGATACTGCCACCATATTGTACTTCACACCGCCATTCTCCCTCGGGGACGGCCTCTTATAATCATCATACATGATCCCCAGATAATACTCGATATCCTTTGGAACCGGATATTCCCCATCCGAAAAATCCATCCTTCTTACTGGGAGCAGGCGTTCTTTTTCAAACGCAATCACTTTCTTATAATGCGTACACAAATCCCCTACCCAGCCGCTGTCAGAATCGCGATATCTGGCAAACTCTTTTTCCTGCATTCGCACCAGAAAAGGCATTGGGACAAGCTGCAACATATAATATCTATAATTAACAATCAGCTTCTTAAAAATATTCCTGCTGGAAAATTTCTCAGGATGTAACTTGTCCCATATCATTTTTGTAATTTTCTGCATCCTCTGAAACTGTTTCTTCTGCAATTCCCTATCTGCCGAAACGTTGTCCAGAGGCGCGACATCAATATGAATCCCCATATGCATCTTAATATCCTGAAGCTCATCATTCACAAAACAGGTATGGTCCATAACTACCTGTGTATACGGATAAAAATACTGGCTTCCCTTGCCTCTTTGCTGCAGCAGGAACCTGCTGTCCAACTCTTTCCCTGCAATCTGGATAAAACGTTCGTATTCATCCCTCAGCAAAGCAATGTCAATATCATAATCACTCTGCAGGAAATCATGGCTCCGGTATGCCCCCAGAGCGCTTCCAGCTTCCAGAAAATATGTTATGTGATGTTTTTTGCAAATTCTGTCAACCTCCCTAAGAATCTCAAGCAGTTTTTGATGGATATCAGATAATGTATAACCAAAAAGCTTATCATCCTCTAAATCATTTTTTTCAAAATCATTTTCATAAATCTGTTTCCAACCGATACGCCTTTTTATTAAATAGTCCATGTCAAATATCAATCCCCGAAAACCTGTCTTTGTCAGGAGGAAATAATTGTCAACATACTGGCTGCCGCCCATGATAAATATGACATCAAACTCATTTTTTACCACATATTGGACACCCACAATCTGATGGCCGCTGGGCAGATATGTTCCATGCAGGGATTCTTTTCGGTCTACCACAGCTCCTACATACCGTGCTTTAGGGTCTACTGCTGATAGAAAGGCGTTCCCCTTTAACCCAGCTCCCCAGATAGCTACCTTCTTTCCCTCTTCTTGATACTTTTTAAAGAGCTGTTCCATCTCCGGCTTGATAGATTTGTAATACTCCCCATACTGGATATTCCCAATCAGCTTTTTTCGAAAATTTGCCATGCTTTTCCTCCAATTTATCCGTGCCGTGCACACAGCTATCCTGAATACACTTCCGGGAATGATACAAACGAAACGATTATGAAACCAATACCCTTTCTTTTTCTGGTTGGTTTCCCAAATCCTGCCGTATCTGGGTTGAAGATATCTCCGGAGTCCTTGGAAGATATTCTACCCGCACGCCTTCGTCCTGCAGGAAATCAAACTTGCCTTCCCAGTCATCCCCCATCACAAATGTATCAATATGGTATTCATGCATATCTGTCCGTTTCTGCTCCCAGTTTTCCTCTGGGATCACTAAATCTACATACCGTATCGCTTCTAAAAGTGCCTTTCTCTTTTCATATCCGAAATAACACTTTTTCTGCTTTTCCTCCCAATTGAATTCATCTGTCGAAAGCGCTACAATCAGATAATCTCCCAATGCCTTTGCCCGCTGCAGCAAGCTGATATGTCCATAATGTAGCAGGTCAAATGTTCCGTATGTAATCACTCTTCTCATGATATTCTCCTATTATCTATTCTGCCGTTTTGCCCCAGCTATCGCATCCTGCCATTCTTACCTGTCATCGCAATGTCCTTTATCTGGCTGGTAAGGGCACTGGACGCTTCTTCTCTTCCATACCGAAACATTTTTACAAGCATCTGCTCCCTTTCTTCTCTATACTGCTCCGGATTTCCCAATGCCTCCAGAATTGCCCCCCTTAATTCTGCCCACGTAGAAGCCTTTCTTCCAGGCGTATAACTCTCATAATCAAAATACATTTCTCTTGAAGCACTAAGATATTCCTTAAGATCATAGTCAAAAAAAATGATCGGTTTTCCACTTAATAAATAATCAAAATATATGGAAGAATAATCTGTAACCAACAGCGCCGATTCCGAAATAAACAAATATGGATCGGCATCTGCGTCAACAACGATAACATTCCCACTCTCTATTTCCCCAAATTTACTGCGCAGCTTTGATTTTGGATGAAGCTTCACACAGAACAGCAGTTGGTTTAATTCTAAGAATTTATTTAACTCCCCTAAATCCACTGTTTCAAAAAACTTTGTCTCGCTGTCACGGAATGTCGGCATATAATATAACATCCGAAGCCTCCCAGCCTGCAGCTTTTCCCGAATCTTCCCCAATACCTCCCGCTCCTGTGCCGTATATAAATTGCCCAACCCATCTGAAAGCATACTGTCATTTCTGGGATACCCACATATCAGGACATTTCCTGTGCGGAAGGCAGAAGAAAAAATCGGCCTCAGCAATTCTGATGTAGCTAACACATAGTGATGCGGTTTTTCATCTGAAAGGTTTCTAGGAAAATTCTTCCATCTCTCCCATAAACTGCTGGGATGGCGAAACGGATCAAAGATATTGTCTGCCTGTATTTTTTTCAGGGGGATTCCATGCCATAAATTCACCTTAACTGCCCCACCGCTCTGCCAAAAATTTATGTCCTTAGAATAATTATCAAAGAGATATACCTTACCGCGCAGCGCAAACCAGATTCCTCTCAGGGAATGGTAATAATATGCTTCATATCCATTCCCCTGCAACAGTTTTGCAATTTCTTTTTTATGCGTAATCCATATTGGACGGATGCCTGTCTCTTCTTTATGCTGGCTCACATATAGGAAAAAGTATTTCGGATTATCAGCAAACCTCCTGCCAAATGTGCTTCCAAAGAGCCATATTTTCCTGTTTCTGGGTATCAGAAACGAAAACCAGTATATCGGCAGAAGCAAAAGCTGCCCCCAATACTTCACCTTATCCTTTATCTTCATTCCCATACCCCATCTTTCTCTATCCTGAATATCCAAAAAGGGCTGACTTTCCAAAAAACAGAACATATCCATGAACAGCTTGCAGAAGATATCCCAGCTTCTTTCGGCACATTTTCACACTCCGTTCGTTTTACTCATAATATATATTATGAGGTTTTATAACCATGGCTGACACCATGGAGTAAATACAGCTGTAAAATCTCCAGAATCTTGTGAGTCAATATTATTACCTAATATAATACCACAAAAATCACTTTATGTGGTATTATGTTAAAAATTTTACCACATAAATTACATTGGTTATATCGGCAGCTATGAAATTTTTCTTAAGTAAACACTATAAAAAATAATACTGCCATTTACTCCCAGTATAATCTTCTATTCTTTATAATAACGCCGTAATACAGGAAAAAACCTCCTGATACCAAAAAGGAACTGCTGATGCAGTCCCCCCTTCAAAATATAGCTGTCAGGCAAAAAAGGAACTTCCCTTCTCTAAAGCATTGCATCTTATATATTATCTAAGCAGGGTTAAAATTGCCTCCGGCCTGCTATTTGACTGAGCAATCATGCTCTGTGCAACCTGTGCTATTATATCTTTTGCAGAAAATGCTACCATTTCATCCGCCATGTCTGTATCCCTGATACGGGACTCTGCCGCCTGCTGGTTTTCCTCCGCACTCATGGCATACTCATAGGCATGCTCCAGACGGTTCTGCAGGGCACCTATGTTGGCCCGTTCCAGACTGAGCATAGACAACGCCTCATCTACCATTTCTAATGAATGATTGGCAACCATATTATTGTTTACATTCAACATATCTACGCCTAAGATTGCCGAAGAAAATGTCGGCAGATTTAGGGAAACCAGCTGCCTTGCATTTGGCCCTACCTGAATCTGCATGTTTCCCGGATCCGTTATCACCGTCTCTGTGCGGATCAGCTCCGGCTTTAAAATTCCACGGTCCAACGGTTCATTCGGCGTCTGCCCCGGCCGATAATCATAGACAATAAGTTTGCCTCCGTCTGCCGGGTCCGCCATAAAGCGAGTAAAATGATTTGTTTTGACTGACTGGACAATCGCTTTTACCACATCCGCCCCATTTGTCATGCCATGAATATTTACATCAAAAACAGGATTACGCCCTACATTCTTTGAAGGCTCTGAACCATTGTCCACAAAACGAATATTATATTTATTATCACAGGTACAGCAGGTCGTATAAAAACCTGTGTCAACCAGCGCCTGCACGTCCGCTGCTGAAGTGATTGCTGAAAAATCTACAACAGCAGACGCATAGCTGATTCCTGCAGGAAACGACGGCAACGGGCCAATCTGCAATAAGTTATCAGGCATTTTTACATTTGGCGGCAGTTTTCCAACTACCGTCTCAATATAATCAATGTATGCATCCCCCAGCTTCAATATCTTCATTGTATTAAACTCTGTATGCTCCAAAATATCATCAATACACTGCGACATTTGATTAAGTTCCTGCTGAATCGCATCCCTGTCTGCTTCTGCATTCGTGTCATTTGCCCCCTGAACACATAATTCCCTCATACGGTGGATTACGTTGCTTATCTCCCCCATTGCACCATCAGCCGTCTGCAGCAGGGAAATTCCATTCTGAATATTATCACCAGCTTTACTTAGCCCGCGTATCTGAGTACGGAGTTTTTCAGAAATAGCCAAACCGGCCGCATCATCTGCTGCACGGTTAATCCTATAACCGGTCGACAAACGCTCCGTTCCCCTTCTTTTATCGCGATTTACGCGCTTAAATATTCCATTTCCATTTTCAGACTGCATATTGTGCTGTATGACCATATTCTACACCTCCCTCCATCGAAAAGGGCACAGACTTCTCTTGTGCCCTAAAGCGTGTTTGAAAATTCATTCTTATAATTTACGTAATGAGAACTTCCCCATATAGAATAAAAAAATAATCATAAAACATAATAATTTTACTCTACCATTTATAAACCTTTGTCTTCCGTTCCATCAGATCCATTTTATCTATCTTAGGATCTTCATAATACGAATCATTTTTTACATGGGTTGTTGATATTTCCTCAAAAACAGCTCCTGTCCTTGAAGTAAATGCATGCCGTTCCCCACGCAGGATTGTCTGGATATCCCCAGGATGCATCTCTACTTTCTTTCCTTCCACTTCCACAATCAAATCCCCATAAAGAAGCTGGAATGTCTCTTCCTTGACTTTATGGGCGTGCAGCGGATGCTGCTGGCCTGGCAGAACTGCAATCAGCTTCTTACAGTATTCACGGTTGATTACATCAATAATAACTGCACCAAACTGCCTGAAATGTTTCATTCCATAGTGATGGGATAATTCCGCTTCAAAATCATTTCCAAGATAAATATTTGCCTCATAAAGCATACCCTTTACATCGTGGATAACACTTCTGGCAAGATTCGTATCTGTAATCGGCCTCTTCTCGTGAAGCTCCTCCTTTGCCTTATACGCTTTGCTTGCAACAACCCCTTCAAAAAACTCACCACTTGTCATCTGACGGTCATGATTTGGCATTGCAAAAAATACATCGTCCCTTGTCAGTTCCTGCCCCTCTTCAACATCATGCTTCAAATATACGCCCCTCATCAGAGAATTCAGGGAGTCAATTTCTTCCTGACTGATATAGCGCTCTGTCTCCTTCTTCATAGTACAGATTTCTTTTGCATTTAATGCCGCTACCACCCACTTTTCTGCCTGCGCAGGGTTCATAGAATATGCATTTAAAGAAATCGTCTCTGTCGGAAGCCCTACATGGCGCTCTAATATCTTTGCACCCTTTGCAACTGCCATCATCGGAATAGTATTGTCATCTGGATCCTCATGGCCAGAATACCCAATTGCATGATCCGGATAACGCCTTCTTAATTTATCAATAAAGTCTAGCTGTAAGCGCTCCATAGGTGCAGGATACTCTGCAATACAGTGCATAAATGCAAAATCACATTTCCTATGTGTAAAATAATTATATAATTTATCAATATCAGAAATAGTCTTCCCACCTACTGAAAGAATAATCGGCCTATGCGCTGCCGCAGCTTTTTCCAACAACGGCCAGTCTAAAGAACTGCAGCTTGCAATCTTGATAATATCCAATCCCTGATCCATACACCAGTCAACACCATCTTCATCAAACGGTGTACTCATAGCCAGCATACCTTCCTGACGAATCGCAGCTACCAGTTCGCAAAACTGGTCATATACCAGACGGGTGCTCTCAAATCTTGGAATATGGTTGACATCCTGACGCCCTCTGTAATCGGGATGGATAAAATTTTCCAGATTACGGTACTGCAGTTTAACAGCCGCATTAATATTATATCTTCTGGCAATCTTTCCCATCTCGCTTATAATGTCTTTTCCATGCTCCACACTGCCCTGATGGCTGTTTGCCATCTCAAAAATAAATAAATCTTCAAATAGCTTACTCATTCTTATCCCCTGTCTTTCTTGATTTTAAATGTCCTCCTACGGAACTATATAAAAATAACCAATGGATTCTTACCTAACCGCCAAAGCAGCTATTACAACCATTGATCATCTCTTTTTTTCACTATTTCTCTTCCATGAGTTTATCAATAGCTTCCGTGCCAAATTACCAATGCCAACCATCAGCATAAACCTATATAAGTTATATCGTCATAAAACATAAGAATATTAGGGCGCGATTAAATTCATCTTTAAATAGTATTGCACATACTACAGAAAAAATTTCAATCACGCCCTATAAAAGACCTAAAGCCAAAAATTACATGGTAAAATGGTTATTCACCCTGCATACAAATCTAAGCGCCCTGACAGTTCTTTCAACTTGGCTTCATGCAATGTCAGAAGGACATCCTGCACTTCTTCCTTCGCCTGAACGTCCCCTACAAGATGCAATGCCTTATCTAACTTCCTGTTCAAGTCATAATGCCCCTCTGCAATCAATTTAATATTATGGTCAAGCTCGTTTTCCATAATACAGCGGACTATTACAATCTCATTCTTGACATCTATAATGCCTTTTTCAACACGGGTTAATCTGCCATCCATAGAATCTACTCTTTCCTCGACCTTTCCAAGCCTAGCATCCATAGAGTCTACTTTTTCCTCGACCTTTCCAAGCCTGACATCCATAGAGTTTACTTTTTTCTCAACTTCCCCGACCCTTTCCTCGACTTTCCCAAGCCTGACATCCATGGAATCTACTTTTTCCTCGACCCTTCCAAGCCTAACATCCATAGAATCCACTTTGTTGCCAATAAAAACTACCTTTTCAAGTATGACATCCATTTTTTCAGTATCCGTCATATGTAACCCCCTTTTCTTGTATAAGACAAAATGTTCCTGCTACATTTGTTTTTTGCAGCATAACAAAACTATATATCAGGATTCATCATATGTCAATATAAATATTTAAAATAATTGTATTATTACACATTGTGTTTTTAATCTATTTTGCTACAAATCTCCCCACGCCTCATGCGCCAGATTATACAATCTACTGATACTCAACATCTTATCATCCACATAATAATCTGCATTCGGTTTTCCAAATTTTAATTCATGGTACTTTACACCCCACCGTTCCATCTGCTCTGTAGTAACCTTGCTCCAGTCCTTGCCCGTCACGTATCCTCTTGCTGTAAAGAGCACAATTTTATTGCCGCAGCCATACAGCCAGTTCACCACCTTTATCATACGCTCATTCGGTTCTGAACATGCATAATCCAAATCTTTCTGAATCTGGGCAATCACACCGTCAATATCAAAAACAAATGTCTGGTTTCCATGGACAATTTTGAGATATTCTTCAGCTTTATTAAACTCTTCCTCTGTGTCAATATCAAAATTATCATTCATTTTATAACCTGCAATCACATCGCCAGACATGGAATGCTTTTTTGTGATGACTTCCGTGCGCACCACATCTATACAGGCATTTTGATAATATACCTGCGGAAGCTGCTGGCGCGGCATATTGTAACACTCTGGAATCTCCTTCATAATTGGCGATAAAAGCCCCTGATCATCCATATGCCACATCTTATAAGCAACCTCCTTTGCCGGAGCCACACAACGCATCGAATCTATTTCCGGATGATTCCTAAGATAATTTACCATATTCTCAATATCACATATGCGGCGAATCGGATATGTCGGACGGAGCTGCACGACCAGTTCCGGTATATACCCTTCCTCCCTTTCCAGATAAGTTAATGCATGTAAAAAGACATCATAATCCAATGCCGTATCCGTTGCATATTCCGCAGGGCGCAAAAATGGTGTTTCTGCCCCATACTTTCTGGCAATCGCTGCATACTCCTCACTATCCGTGCTTACAATTATCCTGTCAATACATTGTGCCTTCTGTGCATGTTCAATTGAGTAAGCAAGCATTGGTTTTCCGTCCATTAATCTGATATTTTTGTCCTTTACACTCTTTGAACCGCTTCTGGCGGGTATAATAGCTAACACACTTCCCATAAAAATCCCCCATTCTAACAAAACCTTATCTAAATTCTTCTCTCTGATAACCCCTGCATTCATACGCAGGCACGCCAAGCCCTGTCCGCAGCATTGGCCAGACCAGACTTAATTCACTGCTTTTAGTAAGAGTAACATATTTTCCATCCGCCTTCAATATCTATTCAACCTTAAACCCTATTGACAAAATTCCAGCCATATTATATAAATAATATGTTCACAAAAACAGAAAGGCGCAATTATATGAACATCCAAGAATGCAACATTTTACTAGAATTAGCAAAATCCCCGTATAAGAACCAGCGTACTCTGGCAAAATCCTGCAGATGTTCGCTAGGTACCGTAAACCAGTCCCTAAGAAGGCTATCGGAAAATGGTTACATTGACGCAGCCTGCCAAATAACCAAAAAAGCAGAGGCAGAATTCAACGCAAAAAGTCCCAAAAATGCTGTTATTCTTGCGGCAGGCACTGGATTACGCATGATTCCCATTAATTTATCTAAGCCCAAAGGATTAATTGAAATATATGGGGAACCGCTAATCGAACGGTTGATTAAGCAGTTACATGAGGCAGGCATATATGATATTACGATTATTGTAGGATTTATGAAGGAACATCATGAATACCTTATCGATAAGTATAATGTAGAATTAATTGTCAACCCAGAATATTATTCAAAAAATAATCTGCATACATTAGCACTTGCTTTAAAACAGCTTTCCAATACCTATATTATTCCCTGTGATATATGGTGTAAGGAGAATCCATTCTGTTCACACGAACTATATTCATGGTATATGGTAAGCGATGCACTATCAAACGAAAGCCCTGTCAGGGTAAACCGGAAAATGGAATTAGTTTCTACCACCAAAAACACTCCCGGCAATACTATGATTGGCATCTCTTACCTGCTCGGCAGAGAAACAGAATTGCTAAAAAGCAAAATTGTGGAATTATGCCAAGACGCACACTATAATTACTCCTTTTGGGAGGAAGCCCTTATCAGCCATGGAAAAATGATTACGGCGCCCAAAATAGTCTCCTCTCAGGCAACAGTAGAAATCAATACATATGAGCAGCTCCGCGAATTTGATACATCTTCCAATCAATTAGAATCAGATGTCATCTCTATGATTGCCGAAGTACTGGACACAAAACCGGAGCACATCAAAAATATATCTGTTCTGAAAAAGGGAATGACGAACCGCTCCTTTACGTTTGACTGCGGAACACAAAAATATATTATGAGAATTCCAGGTGAGGGCACCAGACAATTAATCAACCGGGAACATGAGGCATCTGTATATCAGATAATAAAAGACACTCCTTATTGTGATGAGCTTATATACATTAATCCAAAAAGCGGGCACAAAATCACAAAATACTGGAAACATTCCAGAACTTGCCACCCTATGGATCAAACGGATATTAGGAAATGCATGACACTTTTAAACACATTCCATCGGCAAAAACTTGTCGTAGACCATGAGTTTGACATTTTTGGGCAGATTCAGTTTTATGAATCACTATGGAGGCAAAACAGTTCCTCATACCCAGATTACGAGCAAACAAAGAAAAATGTTTTCTCACTGCAGCCTTATATCGAAATGCAGCACTCCCAGAAAACATTGACTCATCTTGATGCAGTACCAGATAATTTTTTATTTGTAAAATCTGCAGACAATACAGAAACAGTACATTTAATCGACTGGGAATATGCAGGCATGCAGGATCCCCATGTAGATATTGCAATGTTCTGTATCTATGCGATGTATGACAAAGAAATGATAGATTTTGTAATCGATACCTATTTCCAAGGCAACTGCCCTGACAATATACGCATCAAAATATATTGTTATATTTCCGCCTGCGGCCTTCTCTGGAGCAACTGGTGCGAGTACAAGCAGCAGCTAGGGGTAGAATTTGGTGAGTACTCCCTGCGCCAGTACCGCTATGCCAAAGTTTACTGCCAGATTGCAAAAAAAGGAATGGACAGTATTTGACTTGCAAAGTTATCTTACAGAAAGGAGAGCTTGTTATTATGAATTATATCAGACGGGCAGTTATTTTAGCAGCCGGAAAGGGAAAACGCCTCCACCCGCTGACGGAAAAAACTGCCAAACCGCTTATTCCCGTCCACGGCACCCGTATGATTGAAACGATTATCCATGGGCTGCATGCAAATGGAATTTATGAAATTTATATTGTTATTGGACATTTAAAAAAACAGTTTGATTTTCTAATAAATGAATATCCCGGTATCAGGCTGATTGAAAATCCATTTTATAATTCCTGCAATAACATTTCCTCCCTGTATGCCGCAAGAGACCATCTGGAAAATTCCATTGTTTTAGACGGTGACCAGATAATATATAACAACAAAATCCTTGCACCGGCTTTTGAAAAGTCCGGCTATCATTGTGTCTGGACAGAAGCCCCGACCACAGAATGGCTTCTAACTGCACAGGACGGCATTGTAACACACTGCAGCCCCACAGGCGGAGAGAGGGGTTGGCAATTATACAGCATTTCCCGCTGGACAGCCAAGGATGCAAGGAAACTTAAGGTGCATCTTGAGATTGAATTCATCCAGAAACAAAATAAGCAGATTTATTGGGATGATGTCCCTATGTTCTGCTATGCAGACCAATACCGTCTTGGAATTTATCCTATAAACGCAGGCGACGTCATAGAAATAGATACTCTGCAGGAATTAATATCCCTCGATAGCGATTATAAAAATTATCTGAAACAAAATAGCTTGAAAGATTAGTCTATTTGTGCCGGAGCGTCACAAGTAGTTATGATAACAACCTTTCACATACGCTCTAGAATGGAGATTACAATGAAAAAACAAAATACCAGATATCAAATAAATGCATCCTCTGGTTCCCATAAAACAGACATCTGGAGTGTAGACTGGTGCTGTGTGCTGATTCCCTTAACAGGTATCCTTATCCTATGCTTTATTTTTATGATGATACCAAAACAATCTGCTATCATATTAAACAACATCAGGCAATTTCTAGGAAATGACTGCGGAATCTATTATGCTATACTTGGTATTGGAATCTTTTTATGTTCCCTTTACATAGCCTTTTCAAAATACGGAAAGATTAGGCTGGGAACTGACAGTAAACCGCAATACTCAAATTTTAAGTGGGGAACCATGATTTTCACATCTACCATGGCGGCTGATGTGCTGTTCTATTCACTATGCGAATGGGCATTATATGCAAATGAGCCTCATATCAAACAAGCTGGGGGGATCCAACAATGGGCATCTACTTACCCACTATTCCACTGGGGACCCATTGTCTGGAGTTTCTATGTTGTTCTGGCTGTTGCTTTTGGCTTTATGCTACATGTCCGTAAGCGCAATAAACAAAAATTTTCGGAGGCTTGCCGCCCGGTACTTGGCAGGCTAACTGACGGCCCGCTTGGCAAACTAATCGATCTATTCGCCATCTTTGCCCTATTTGCCGGAACTGCCACTACCTTTTCCCTCGCAACTCCTTTGATTTCTGCTATTTTCGGCAGGCTCCTCGGTAAAGCTGCCAGTACGGGACTGACCATTCTTATCCTGCTGCTAATTGCTTCTATCTACACCTTTACTGTATGGTTTGGCATGAAAGGCGTGTCAAAACTGGCATCTTACTGTACATTCCTATTTGCTTTACTACTCTTTTATGTGCTGATTGGCGGCGGTGAAGCACGCTATATTATTGAAACCGGTTTCTCCTCCTTGGGGAATATGGTACAGAACTTTATCGGCATGGCAACATGGACAGACCCCCTGCGCAACACCTCTTTCCCCCAAAACTGGACAATATACTACTGGGCATACTGGATGGTCTGGTGTGTTGCCACTCCTTTTTTTATCGGATTGATTAGTAAAGGGCGCACTATTCGCGAAACCATCCTCGGTGGATATGGCTGGGGACTTGGCGGTACCTTCACTTCTTTTATCATCCTTGGGAATTACGGGCTTGCCCAACAGCTAAAACATGGCAGAGATATCTCCGGATTTATCGCTGAAAGTGGAAATTATGCCGAAGCCATCCTAAAAATATTAGATACCCTGCCGCTTCCCACATTTGGGTTAATACTGCTGGCCTTAGCTATGATCGCCTTTTATTCCACCACTTTTGATTCCCTGACTATGGTAGTTTCTGTATACTCTTACCATGCATTACCTGAAAATACAGAGCCGGACAAAAGGCTGCGCGTCTTCTGGGCAATACTTTTTATCCTGTTCCCAATTGCATTGATTTTTTCCGAAAATTCGATGTACAACCTGCAGTCCGTATCTATTATTGCCGCCTTCCCAATGGGAATCATTATGATAACCATTATTGTCAGTTTCCTAAAAGATGCCGGGAAATATCTCGAAAAAACAGACGTACTATGATAAGTTAAAAAGGGTATCTCATAAAATTAGTAATCAAATCTTATGAAATACCCCGATTTTCTTTTACATGCAATTAATAAATAATAACTGGTGCAATATGCTCTAAAATGATATCCAGATATTTCTTCCGTATACTTTCATCCTGTATTTCTGTACCATCCATATCTGTTATTGATATTTTATAATCCCTCAGTTCAAATCTTCCATCCTCACCAACCGGCGCCCCATTTTCAAAATAAATTGTGTATTGTTTTGTAAAAAAGGTTGCACAATATGCATCTTTCGGATGAAGGCTCTCACACAAGGCATATTCCCGTTCTGTCTTCCCGCCAAAGCAGGCTGGAAGATTCCCCATCGTTTTTATCGGCTTCATGGGGATTCCAGCCAGCCAGTTCATAATGGTGACATAGTCACTTGTCGAAATAATTTCATCACTAATCTGTTCTGGTGCACCTCCACGGAACATAAATGCTACCTTTGCCCGTTCTTTGCTTAAGAAATGGCCGCCATTCGGCACCAAATATCCCTGCCCATGGTCAGCAAATAGACTGACAAGAAATTCATCCTCTTTATAATTATCCAGAATATATGTGTATAATGCATTTAGCAACACATCCGTATAGGATGCCATTTTTTTATAATTGCTTATTTTTATTTTACTGCCTGCCTGTTTTACAGATGTCTTGCCGGCATCCTCTGCCGCCCGGTTCTCCAATTCAATATGGGCCTGTACAGAAAACGGCAAATCATAACCGTCTGCAACATCATGCAAATCCCCCATACAAATCCACATAAACTGGTCTGTATCCTTTAATCCTTCCAACTGCTCAATGGTATCACCTATCATCGCCTCCTGTTTGGAGCCGAGCACCTGATTTTGATAAATACATCTGTCGTACCCTCTGGCATGCCCATAGGAAGGAACACTTCTCCAGTCACCGTCCATTTTTGTCGTTATATACCCCATCTCTTTGAAGTATTCTGCCAGAGTTGGGACATCTTCCGGCAGCTTCCCCTCAATTTCATTGTGATACATCATGTGGTGCAGAGTGTCTAGCCCTGTCACATAATTAGCAAGGCTTGGGTATGTCCACTCCGCAGAACTGTATGCCTGTGTACATATTGTACCACTGCTAAAAAAACGAAATGTATAAGGCATGATTTTTTCAAAATCTTTTCCATTTAAAATTTCCTGAGAAAGCCCATCTACAAAAATATTAAGCACTAACTTCTTACGCTTTCTATCATGGCCTAAAGGAATCGGGCTGCCATAATAACTAATTCCCTGTGATTCAACAGTAGTACCGTTCTTTACTTTATAATAATTAAAATGCCTGTTCTCTTTCTGCAATACAGCATAAGCCTTCCTGCCCTGCTTGAAAAAATGCCTTGTATTCTGGTCTCTAACCGCAACCGGCAGAAGGTACTCCTCACTCTGTCCTGACACCTGATAAGAGCGCCCTTCGTCTACATTCAAAAGCTCCCCTTTTGTATGCACTAAATTCAAGCTGTCCTGAAGAATATATTTAGAATACTGCGGCTTCTGTATTCCCACATACCGCTTCTCGTCCCAGTCCGTCCAAATATACTGCCCCATAATCTGCTCCGGCTTCCGAAAAACAGTCACATCCAATCCAAAACAGTATTTTTGGCGTTCCTTAAAAGATTCCACCTTAGCAGCATAATCAAAGTCGCCCAATTTTTTACACGCAGCCGCCTTCTCGCCAATCAACTGCATCAGTACAGCTAATTTTTCAGCAATCTGCAGGGATTGTGCTTTTTCATCTTTGGAATACGCATAAATAATCTGCGCCTTCATATAGTTTTCACCGGCAAGCAGCCAGTCCTCTTTTAGCTCATAAATATACGCAAGATTATAATACATATCCCCACTCACCGGATAACTGCGAATCCCTTTCAGAGCAAGGCGGAGTGCCTTCTCTATTTCATTTTTGTAGATAAAATATATAATTTTAAATGAAAGCAAATCCATGTCCATTGGTGCTTCTTTTTCGTATTCCTCCATAAGAAGCCATGCATCATCTAATTCTATTGCGGTAAGCTTCTGCTCGATTTCTTCTTTGATTGCCCTCATCCTAACCTAAAATCCTTTCTAATTTCTCTTCTTTCATCCCATGGATTCTGGCTCCTTTTGATACATTAATAAATTCTGTCTCCGTTATTCCTTGTATCCTTTTTTCAATCCATTGCCTATAGAGATCTAATGTCCTGCTGGTATAAATCTCCTTTGTCTCAATTCCCTCAACTTTACGGAGATTCCTTTTATCCGCCAGATCATTTCCAACCCCCTGCGCATGGGTGCGCCCTCCCCGGTATCCCATATCCAGCCCTACGCAGATCACTTTACTGCATTCAAAACGTATCAGCATATCTAAAGCAAATGTGGCAACAGAACCTCCTGTTTCAAAAGTCCCGAACCCATGATCCTTCGCATACTGCTCCGCTGCAGGATATCCCTTCTGGAACGCAATATACCTCTTACCACGGTAGGCATGTGCTACATTAAAAGCAACCGTACTAAGATATATTAGCGGCACGCCACAGTCCTCAATACCATAAATACGCCAGCCTGTTTTCCCATGCCCATCCGTCATAACAATGTAATCAGGCATCACCCCCGCTGCAATCAGTTTTTTTGCAATTTTCCCTACACAAACCAGAATAGTCTTTGAGACATCCTGATTCTTCAACAATTCAAGATTATCATCCAATGATGGTCCCGCTGCAGCCAGAATAACCTGCCTTCCCCTAAAAGTGTCTTTAAGAACAGACACTTCCTCATCATTTTTTTGCAGATTATATTTAAAATTATCCCGCAACACACCTGCCATATTTTCTGCGGAAGAACTCTCAATCTTATAATTTTCTAACGCCTGACGCAAAGAAGTATCCTCCATCGCCCTGACTGACGGGTACCAGATACATATTTTCACATTCTCTTTTACATCTGCGAGGTATTTTAAATATTCATCCGCATTAGGGCAATATACTATACTTAATTTCCAATTATTCAAGACAGCTGATAAATCTCTGTAAGATAACGCAATCGCAAGTTGATTTAAGTCATTTTCCAATACAGCTACTGTACCAAATGTCATCTGGTCTAATAAAAATTCAATATGGTATCCCATACCAAATCCCAATACAAGATACCCCTCTTCACCCATGCTAGACTCTGTAAAAAGCCTTGCCTCCTGCCATGGATCACACATGGAATCCAGCCTCACTATGCCATGCCCGGTGTCTACATCCAACACCAGATCCCCTGTTTTTGCCCAGCTTAGCTGGTACTTATCCGGCACATTTTCCCGGCACTCCAAAACCTGCCTATAAAGCTCTGGAAATTTCTCCTTTAAAATCCGCCTGTTTTTCCCCCAGCAGTCTTTTAAAAGATTCTCTGAAGTTTCAAACAATCTCTGCTGCATCTGATATAGCAGAGGCAGAACCCCCTCCTCATACAAATCCGCCAGCTTTGTCCCGTCCTGCTCCTCCATAGCATCCAAAGCCATGCTAAGAACCGGCAGAAACTCCTGAGCATCCTGCGCCTGAAGGTTTCCCAGATATGCCTGTAATAAATCAATCACTTTCTTAGCAGATTCAAATGCCTTATAATAATTCTGCTTCCGAAAAAAATAAATCGTCTCCGTTACTTTATGTAACAATTCCTTTGTCTGTTCAAATAATTCCATAATTTTCTATCCTGCTTTTACCATCATACATTATACCAGTTACAATATCATTTTTTGCCTAAGGAACTGCTCCTAAATCCGCTGCAGGCACCTGTGGACAAACCCGGACTTTATAAACCTATCTGCCTCTTCAATACACAGTTTATTATCTAAAATCCATGAATTCATAAAATTTATATCTTTATTTTCTGTCCTCTTCATCTTAGCTACCCCTTCAGTCACCTCTGACCGAAGCATCCAATAAACCTCATGAACAATAATTTTTTGTCCCAGTTCCATTATCTGGGCATACAATCTATCTTTCGTCTGCTCATCCCACTGCCCTTTTTCAATGAATTCAATTGCCTGTTCACAAATTGGAATCTGTTCCTGCAGATGCTTCTTAACTATATTTACTGACTCCTTTAATTGCTCACCACTTAAATCCTTCACTGCCTGAATCATGGAATCATACAGCGCTTTTGCACTAGTATACGCATCCAGCGTATCCTGCTCCTTGCTTCCAGTCACCTTATTGATATCCTTCATATCCTCCACTGCAGTATCCGTGACATAATAATCTAAGAATCCATATACCGGCTGGGAAATCATCTGGTGATTTAAAGCATCCAGACGCTTCACCTGTTTATTTAAAGATACATCCTGACCGCATTGTTTCACTAGATTTATGGCTTGGCTGCAAATCATTGCAGCCTCCTCGGAATTTCTCTTAATACTTTTCATTTCCTTTTCCATATGCTGCAATTTTTCCCGTATACTCTGAAATTCTTCTTCCTGAAAGGTCGGCGGTGCCTGAATCAAAAGCTCCTTCATGGAAAATGCCTGGGTACAGTATGCATCAATCACTTCCGATAATGCCATCACCTCGGAACCATGGATTAACGCCCCCCCTTCCGTTGCATCAATTACCTGTATACCGGAAAGCTGCTGAATCGCACTCTCAAACCAATTTCTATAAAAAATCCAGTCATATCGGCTTTTCACTTTATCGCCATGCCAGCCATCAATCTCCTCCTGCCCCACATCTTCATTGACAATTTTCTTAATCTTTCCACCTGCATGTGTCACCTCGCCGCTGTATGCCAAATCCTGCCCAATCAGGACAATCTTCTGGAACCCTAATTTTACACAGACGGCAAAAGCCGCTGTCGCGACACTCCCCCCCAATTCAATTGGAAGGAATGGATGGCCTGCCTCCTGATAGTAATCATCAATGCAAAATCCCCCCATAACAAAAATTTTCTTTCCCCTATGGTTTAAAAGAATATGCGTTCTGGACAACAGCATGCAGAATAAAGGGATGTCCCTGCACTCCTCCCGGCTCAAATAGGCGGGGTTTTTCCTCGCATCCACGCTGATCATTGCATCAAAAGGAATCCCCCTGTCCAATAATATATTTACCGCAGAATCCACCGCCAGAATAAAAGCCTTTCCCTGTGCGCGCTTCAATTCTTCTATATTTTTATCAAGGGAAGGTCCCGCCGCAACAATAATAGCCGGCAGCCCCTCTGGAATCTTCCCGGTGAAATCACCTAATATATTTGCCTTTGACAAATACTGCATATTAAAAAACATATTAAAAATACTTTCATGGGCGAAATGCGCCATAGTATGCTTCTGTGCATGGACTAAATCAACATTATCGGCAATCTGCTTTACAAATCTTCTAAAGGAATCTATAAAAAGCTCCTTATAGCCCGGATGTTCACAGACACATAATGCATTGACATTACGCCACTCCAAGCATCCCTCTAATATAAAATAAAAATCCTGCTCATTAATCCCTTCTGTTAAAATACAGATATGCGGATTCGATAAAAGGTCGCTGATGTCCTCCTGCTCTAAGATCATACGGAAAATCCGGCTGGAAGGTTCATATACGATTAAACTGTCCCTCTCTCCCATCCTTTTCATCAGGCTTCTTGCAAAAATTCCATTTCCCAGTCCAAACAGCAGTATAATATTCTCCATATAGTCTAATTTATACTGGGCAGCCCACCTCTCTGCCTCCTGCAGCGGACGGAATGCACTATTGAAACGATATCTCTGCCCATCCCGCTCTAAAAGCAGGACAGAACTTCCATCCCTCGCCTTATCAAACTCTATTCTATCACTATTATTCTCGGTTTCCGCTCCCTGCGTATTCCGAATCTTTTCCAAAAAGTCTGCCCGATATTCTGTAAGTACCTTTTCATTTATCTGTAACATCCTGACCTCCCATCAATCAATCCAGTTTCGAAGATAATTCCTGTAAATACTCTATAAAGTCATATTCCAGAATATCCGCTAAAAGTACGGTATCCCCCGCCTCCATTGCATTCACCGCATCTGTCAAAGAGCCTGCTATCCTTGCCTCCTCCAGCGGAAACTCCTCGTGGGCGCATTTATATTCATGCAAGGCATCTGCCACCTGCATAATGCCTGCAATTGTCTCCTGCATCTTTGCATAACCCTCTGCCGCTTTCTGCTGATAAAATAATTCTGTTGTCTCCCGAACCATTTGAACCGTATTCGCTATTATTTTCTTTTCCTCACACATATTTCCCTCTTTCCGCAAACTCTAACCTTGCCTCTAACTATTTTAACCAATTCCGCCATCCAAATACAATACCTGCCGTAATAATCCCCCACGCCGCCTTTGGCGGCCCAAATAGTGATGCACCAACCATTCTGTACAGCGAAAACTTTACTATAAGTTGAAAAAAGGAGTTGGCCGAAGCCAACCCCTCCTTCATAGTAATGTACCAATCCGTTAAATTTGAAATTAACGAAGTAATGACAATACGCCCTGTGTAGCCTGATTTGCCTGTGCCAACATAGACTGGCCTGCCTGCTGGATGATAGACTTAGCTGAGTAAGTTACCATCTCATCAGCCATGTTTACATCACGGATAAGGCTCTCTGCTGACTGTAAGTTCTCAGCCATGTTATCAGCATTGTCAATTGTGTGATCCAGTCTGTTCTGGACAGCACCAAGTTTAGCTCTTGCCTCAGATACCTTTGTGATAGCTGCACTTACTGTAGAAATCAATGGTGAAATTGTCTCTGATGTAAACTTACCTTTAATCTCCGCAGAAAGACTATCAACACCTAAAGTCTTTGTAGACATACCATCAATCTTAAGAGTGATGAACTGTGCTTTATTAGCACCAACCTGAAGGTTACCATCAAAGCTGCCTGTCAGAAGCTTCATTGTATTGAACTCTGTCTGGCTTGCAATACGGTCGATTTCCTTTGTTAATGCCTCTACCTCTAACTTGATGGAAGCACGGTCAGCTGATACGTTAGTATCATTAGAAGCCTGAACTACTAACTCACGCATTCTCTGAAGAACTGAGTGAATCTCACCCATAGCACCTTCAGCAGTCTGAATCAGAGACTGACCATTCTGTGCATTGTCAGATGCCTGATTTAAACCACGAATCTGAGAACGCATCTTCTCGCTGATAGAGAGACCTGCTGCATCATCTGCTGCACGGTTTACTCTGTAACCAGAAGATAATTTCTCTGTGCTCTTTGAAAGCGCCTTGTTTGTGATGCCTAACTGCCTGTTTGTGTTAAGCGATGACATATTGTGCTGTACTACCATAATGACTCCTCCTTGAAATTTCAGTGGCATCCATGCCACTGGTGATATAATTTTTGTTTCCTTGAACCACCCACGCCCGTACACGATCATGATCCAAAATTTATCGTTACTCTTATATATAATATATAGGAGAATGATAACACTTACTTTTAAATTTCTACCTTATGTAGTGGTTTTTCTTTGTTACACTCTATATATCGGAACTGTTTTTCGATTCCTTAACCCTTTTTTTAATTTTTTTATTCTTTCTTATCCATAAAATAAGACTGCCATGCCTGATGCTGGTTTGCCATATTTTTCGAATAGGATACCGCAGTTTTATTACTCTTATTGAAATTATGGATTTCCCTGCGCTTCTTTGCCAGAGCAGCGGCAAACTTTTCTTTGTTGCTGTGCTCCAACGCCTGAATTTTCACGCCGCAGTCTGTAGCCTTGCGGATATACGCCTGCATTTCCACAATCTGCCCCTTAAACTGCTCCGCATGTTCCTTTAAGGAACTTCCTATCTTGTCATAGACATTCTGAAACCCCTGATCCAGTTCCTGAATTTTTTGGATTAGGCTGTCCTTATCTTTCATCATCTCGTCAAATTCATCAAAATCCATTTCTTCTTCAGACAAAACCTGCTCCTGTTCTTTCGTGATATCTAAAAGCTCCTGCAAAACATCACACTTATTGCGCAAAGAATCGTGTAAAACAGACACATAAACTGCTATATCTTTCTCCATTCTATCCTCCATGCCACCGTCTCCTTGGAATGAAGCTGCCCTGCCATTTATGACAGGGCAGCTTTCCTTATCGTGATATCATTATACCGCATTATTCAGGCGCATTACCTCTTTCCATGTATCGCACATGGTCCTGATATGCTTTAGGGCATCTTCCAGCACAGTTTGATCTTTCTTCATATTCGCCTCAACCAGCCTGCGGTAAATATAATCATAGACTGTATCAAACTCCTTTGCCACCGGATATCTCATATCCAGAGTAACGCGAAGCTCCACAATGATTTTTTCCGCTTTCATAATATTGATATTGGCTTTCTCAAATTCCTCTGCCTCAATCGCCTCTTTGGCAATATTGCAGAATCTTATCGCTCCTTCATAAAGCATCAATGTCAGCTTGGCAGGGGAAGCTGTCTTAACAGATCCCTGCTGATACATCTGCGCAGCGTTACGTAACTGTGCCATCTCATATACCTCCTTGTATTATGCATGTATCTTTTAACCAAACATATTAGAAAAATAGTTCTGCTGTGAATTAAGGGAAGCCATCGCTTTCTCCATCGCAGTAAACTGGGCATAATATCTGTTTTCCATCTCTAATAACTTCTTCTCCCACGTAGTTACCTGTTTCTTATAAGCAGATATCTGGGAGTTCATCTCTTTATCATTGTAGAATGTCAAGGCACTGCTCATTGTCGTACCTGCCATTTTCTTCTGCAAGTCACTGTAGAGATTACTTGTCAGGCCGTTAATAATCTCCATTACCAGATCCGGATCGTCATTTAACATCTTCTGCAGTTTATTGTCTTCATCCATGTACACAGCGTCATCTTCATCACCCTTGATGTGAAGAAGCCCACCCTCTTTATAATCTGTAGAGGTGCTGATTCCGAGGGAAGCAAGTGAGTACCTCTTTCCATCTGATGCAGTGTAAACGCCTGCCATATTTGTCCTAAAGCATGAAATCAGCGAATTCAACGTGTCATCGCGGCGAAGCAGCGAATCTTTAATCTTCTTCTCCCACTGCTCCACTTCTTTGTCAGTCATTGCCTGTTTCTGGTCATCTGTCAGAACGTCATACCCTCTTGCAGAAGAAGCATCATAATACGTATTCATCTGCTTCAGAATAGAATTATACTCTGACAGGAAATCCTTGATTGTATCATAAATTGCAGAATTATCCTTTGTAACAGAAATCGTCACTTCATCCCCCGCTGTTTTTCCCAGTATATCCAATGTCAGGCCATTTACTGACAAACTGGAGGTTGAACTTGTCAAAGTCGCACCATTAAAGGTAATAGAAGCATCACTTGCCGCCACAACTACCATACCTTTGCCATTCGCTGCTTCCGCCTGTGCTGCCCCGGTAACCTCATCCATTCCCAGGCCTGCCAACTGGTTATTTGCAGCGGTGATACCATTAGACATCTGTCCCTTGAAGTTTGTCACGCTTGTGTTCAATCTGGCAGAGCGGGTAGCCGCATCACGCTGCACGAAAGCATCAGCCGCCGGATCATTCACACCATTCGTAATCCCATCCAATACATCAGCCTTCATGGTACTTGTCTTCATGTCGGCATCCACTTTATCCTCAACCAGTTTGGTCATCTCTTTTATCTTTTCGTCTGCAAGCATGGTATCCCAGTCTGACTGCTTTCTTCCTGACTTAGCAGCAATCCAGTCCTGTGCAGCTGCAGCATCATTCACCAGACCTGTCTTTTTACCATTTGCATCCATGGTGAAATACTGATTATTGTACATGTCTGTCTGCTTTTTCTCATAGTAAGCTTCTACAGCATTCTTCTGGCTCTTTTCCAGATACGGTTTCAGAGAATCCTCTGCTTTGGTTGTATCAATCTTACCTTCCTGCAGCTGATCAAATATCTTAGACACTGCCGCCTTGTCTGTGCTGGAAAGATAACCATAACCTACTGCCTCTTTCAATGCATTCACGGCATTTAACTGGTTTGCATCTAAAGTACCTGCCGTAATCGTGAAGCCCTGATCCGCACCACTTGTTGCTGAATTAATAAAGAACCTCTGCTGCTTTTCATCGAAAGATGCGGTAAGGCCGGCGTTAGAAGCCGCTTTGACAAAATCATTTACCGTTGTCTCACTGTCAACAAGAAGGGTAGACAGGCCATCCTTGCCTTTGATGGAAAGCTGTGTACCGGCTGTAAATGTTGTATTTCCACTGTCATCCAGCAAATCGACTAATTTTGTCTTAGAAGTGACAGCAACTGTATTTCCATTCGTATCCTTTGCCCCACTCAGTTTGCTGCTGGTAACATACTGTGCTGAAGCCAGTGAATTTACTTTTATCCTGTATGTTCCCTCTGCTGCTGCTGAAGTTGCGGTAGCTGTCACCTTGCTTGAATCAGAGCTGTTTGCAGCTTTTGTCTTAAAAGAACCCTTAGACTTGATTTTCCCAAGTGAACTTGTATAAAAATTATAAAGCTTGGTATTTAGCCCTGCCCAAATCTCCTTTTTCCACTCTAATTTTGTCTGCTTTGACTTAATCTTGGTCTGTTTTGTCCTCTTGGCAGACATCAGAGCCTGCACAATAGCATCTGTATCCAGACCGGAATTTAAACCTGTCATTCGAATTGCCATAATGATTCCTCCTTATCCCTTTTCATCTATGATGATACCTGCAATCTCCCAAACCTTTTTTAAAACTTCCAAAGATTTCTCCGGCGGTACTTCACGGATTAATTCTTCTGTCTCATCATCAAAAACCTTGATGGTAATCCGCTTGGTATCTTCGTCATATGCATAAGCACAATGGGTCTTTGGTAAACGCGCATTCATACCTGATATCGCTGAATCTATCGTGCTTTTTGCCGGTTCCTTGTCTTTTCCTATTTTAAAAAGATCCTTCTCGCCCTCTTTCTCAGAGCTATTTTCTGACTTAACTACATCCTTCGGAGCAGAAACTTTTACCCCTTCCGAAGATACTGGTGTTATGTCAAAGTCATTTGTAACTCCATTTACATATGAATCCATTGCCATATCTTCACCTCCATGTGCCATGATTCCGGATATTCCTCCAGATGTTGCGTCCTTATGCATCAATACTTTAAATCTGCCATCAGGTCTTGATGCGTAATACCGTATATTATATAATTTATATCGACAAATCAAAAAAATACTTTAGAAACTGTAAATAATTTATTCCCTTGTACGCCCTTAACGGGCCCCTACTCTTTCTGCTGGAATAACTGCCTAACTTTTGATACATCGACTTCCTGCATTGCACTCTTATTTTCCTCCTGAATCTGTGCAAAGATTTCCTTACGGTAAATAGGCACAGATTTTGGCGCATTGATGCCTATTTTTATCTGGTCGCCCTTTATTTCCAGTAATGTTACCTCAATGTCATTGCCAATCACAATGGACTGGTTAACTTTCCTGGCTAATGCTAACATACTCTACCTCCAATCCCTTTTAATCTTTTTCCTTTATAATCATATGACGAATTTCATAATCCTCATTCTCTACAATCAACTGCATCCCCCTGCGGTTCACTGTATTGATAACTAAAGGCGCTTTCATATTCACCGACGCCTTTTTGGGATCAGACGGAACGGTTGCCAGCAAAAATACCAGCAGTTCATCCGGTTTACAATCCCCGATTGGCTCCAAAAGGGCATCCTCTACAATCGGATCATAATCCTCCCTAATCTTAAACGGATTTACGATAGGAAAAGCAAGGCTTTTCTCTGTCACACACTGCAGCCATGAGAAAAACGGTTCCCCCTCCTCCTCATTATCATACAATATCGTAAAATCCTTATATTCATCAAAACCAAATAGGCCCTGCGGAAAATGGAGAATCTTCTCTTCCCCAATTTCAATTTCCCCAAAATATTTTGTATCTACTTTCATTCCTTACCCTCCATCCATACTGCTGCCAGCATTTATTGTTGGTGCACCACCACACAACAAGAACTTCCCTACTATAAAATTGATGCATGCATCCTGCAAAAAGCAATATTTTGGGGAACTGCCAACAACTCCCCCACATGCTCCGGGTTACATGCATCAATATATAAATCTGATACCTTTTTATCCAGCCGCCAATATAGTCGGCGGATATACTAAATATAGTTTAACAAAGAATTGCCTAATATCTTAGAAGTAGCTGTCAAAGATGCCTGATATAAATTATCTGCCTGTGTCAGATTAATATACGCATCTGCAATATTTATATCCTCATTCTCTGATAATTTCTCTTCCGTATCTATTTTCTGGTCAGACAGCTGATCATATGTCATCTCTACACGTTTCTGGCGGGAACCTAAATCCGCCAAAGCTACGTTAATCTGCTGCTGGCACACAGCTACCATTGTCAGGCCCTTTCCAAATGCTTCCGTCATGCATCCTACCTGAAGCCTCTGTTCTGTCTCCAGCATTTCTTTTAATTTCTCCAGATCCGCTTTTTTCGTTTCATCTGTCTCATTTCCAATCATCGTCTCTGCATCTTTTATCTGTTTCTCAATGTCATCCATCTTGAGGATTGTCTTTTCCAGATAATCAATAGCACGGTACATTTCTGTATTAATCGCATCCTTTGCCTGTGTGTTTACTGTGGCAAGCTGACTGTAATTAACCTCATACTGAATCTTCTGCCCTTCCGGATCCCTGTATGGAATCGTCTTCTTTGAGTCTGTATTGTAGCTCTTGCACTCAAAGTACATTTCCGGGCGGATATCGCTTTTATCAAACTCTTTCTTATTATAAGTAATATCAAAATCTAAATTATTCTCTCGAATCTGGGAATATATAGCTGAGGAAAAAATAATCTCCCCTGTATCATACAGATACAATGCACCAAATTGCGTTGCGGGCGGAGTGGCATTACCTGTTAAAATATTTGCAAAGTCGTCTGCACCTGCATCTGTTGACGCCATTGTTGTAACCGTCATCGTAGGTAATGTCGCACCTGCCGGTGAAGAAGATGTTGTCCTAAACGCAATATTGATTGCAGCAGTGCCTGCAGCGGCACCTGTAATCGCTGAATTAGCACAATTATCATAGGCCAGCTTTAAATGATACGCCGTATCCTGTTTTGGCACCTGCTTCGCATAATCATCCGCAGAACTTCCTGCATTGTAGGATGCGCCGCCGGATACATACTTTATCGTATCAATATCATTGCTGGTAAATTTCTGTTTAATTTCGTATTCCAAATTTTTAACATCATTCGGAAAAAGAAGCGATGTGTCAGTACGGTAGCCGGTAAACATATACCTTCCTGAATAATCTGCATTGGCCTGATCCTCAAAAATCGCCCTTGAGTATTCTTTTAAGACTGACAACACGGAATGCCTCTCTTCCAGACCCAGATAGTCATTATATCCTTTGCTAAGCTCAGGCTTCATCAGGGTAAGAATCTTGTCAATCTGCTCTAAAGCAGAGTCTGTCGTATCCATCCACTCAATTGCATCCTTCACATTTTTGTCAGCATACTGCTCAATCTGGCTGTACGTCGTACGGAGCTGGAGTGAGCGGATGGCAATCGTAGGATCATCCGAAGGACGTAAGATTTTTTTCTGTGTCGTATACTGATTTTCTCTCTTCATCAGCTCATACTTTGCATTTGCAATATGGGAGCGTGAGCTGTTGGATATCATTGAATTCGTAACTCGCATTATATTTACCTCCTCGCTTATACGGCAGTTCCATTAATCAACTTGTCAAGCACTTCGTTCATAACAGAAAGCACTTTATACTGATAGTTCAAAAGGTTCTGGCACATAATGAGGTTCTGTGCCTCCTCATCCTCGTCTACACCCGCCTTTGACAATCTCCTGTTATCTACAGAATTTTTGATATTCTCTGCATTTTTAGAAGCGGTAATAACCTTCTGGGAATCTACGCCGACTGTAGCAGTCAATACCTTGAGGAAAGACCCCGGCTGCCCCTGACGGAACATTGTCTTATCATTTTCTAATGCTGACATCTTTTTCAGATTTTCAGAATTTTCCACTTCCGCTGTTCCATCCGGATTTTTCGGCTGGTCTGAGAGTGCAAGCAGCTTCCCATCCTTCAAAATATCAGCATCTATCGTTGAATTTAACGCTGTCAGGCAGTAGTAAGAGGTAGTAACCTTCCCATCACTCACAGTGGATGGGTCAATCACTGAACTAAATGTAAAACCAACCGGCTTTCCCTCTGCATTGACAGGAATCTTATCAAAATTCATATCTGCATTTAACACACCGTCTTTTCCTACAAACATCTGCTTCCCTTTATCGCCGTTCAAATCATAGCCGCCACACTGCACTTCATTAAACTGATATGAAAAAGTACGGATAAATTCATTTAACTGCGACATGTAATACGGAATGCCGCGATAGTCAACCTCTTCACCAACTCTTGCATCCTGGCCGGCAGCAGCAGTGCCAACCTTGACACCATCCTTCAAATTAAATGTATATGTATAATTTCCATTCGCATCTACCGATACGTCAAATGATTTATACTGGTATCTCGCTGTCCCAACCGCAATCACGCCGTCCGTTGCCGGAAGATCCAGTTTCATAATGGATTTCCCCATATCATTTACATCAGTAATTACTATTTTATCATCACCTGCTGCTGCAGTTGCTTTTCCCGAAAATACCTCGCCATTATTTCCGTCACGGAGCTGGAACAGAGCCTGAAGCTTTCCTCCTAAGCCTTCCCCATGAACGTCAAAATCCTGTCCATTGCTCCAGCGCAGGTCATATAATTTATCAATATCATTCTGAGAATGCTTTACTCCATTCACCTCATAACTGATAGTATAATGGTCGTTTGTATCTACTAATTTTGCGCCGCCGATTGACACAATATACTGTGTCAGCCCTTCGCCGCCTGCAGGCACTTTTTCCATAACCTGTACATCAACCAGCTCTGACAACTCATCCAGAAGCTTCGCCCTCTGGTCACGCAGGTCGTTTGCTTTTGTGCCATAAATCTCCAGCGTGTTAATCTGCTTTGTCAGGGACGCAATCTCCTGCCCATAGGAATTAATCCTGTCTACCGTTTTTGCAATCTGGTCATTTACATCCTTCTGCATGGTCTGCAAATCATTTGCAGCCTGCTTCACATAGTGCGTCAGCATATCGGCATCGCCAATCGTCTTAGTGCGCTTTGTGGTATCGGATGCCCCTGTTGTAAGGTCTTTGATGGACTGGAAGAAATTATCCAGAGCATTTGTCAGGCCACCCGTCTCACTGTCCTTAACGTACAGTGATTTTTCAATGCTGTCCATATAATAGGCAAATGTTTCATATTTTCCGTAATCTGTATTGCTGAGACGATATTTTGCATCATAATAAACATCCCTCTCACTATCAATACTGATTGCCTCGGTTCCGGAACCAACCATTCCATATCTGGTACCGAATGAAATCGGCTTTCCTGCCGCCTGATTGACCGTCTGCCTTGTGTATCCTACGGTCTTAACATTAGAAATATTGTGCGCTGTTGTGTTCAGCCAGACGTTATAGGTCGACATCCCCGTCCTAACAATATTTAGTCCAAAAAATGTTGATGGCATATCATCTCCTCCAATCTACTATCCTAATCGTTCAATCAAATACTCTAACATACTGTCTATTGTTGTAATATATCTTGATGCTGCATTAAATGCATGCTGATACATCAAAAGACTAGTCATCTCTTCCTCTGTGGAAACTCCCGCTATCTGCTGCCTCTTATCCTCAATACTCTCTGCCAGACGTGTCTGGTTATCCACAATGCTCCCCCAGACATTTCCCTCCGTGCCCAAGGCGGTAATCAGGGAGTCATAAAATTCATCTGCACCAAACTTTGACAATGTATTTGGATCCAGCACAACAGACTCTTCACGCCATGCCGCAAGCATGTTGTCAAATATACCAAAATCATACTCCTCTGTCTTTCCTGTGGCCGGATTGCCATGTACCGGAAGATAAGAATAATTGGACAGGAGGCTCGGGTTCACTTCCAGATTCTGAATCGTATACTGGGTATCTACGTCCTTTGGATCCTCCTCATTATATACATAAAGCTTATAAACACCATTCTCCTCTTTCGTCAAAAGAATATCATTGCCATTCTCATCCTTAATCCGTGCTCCATTGTCATCTGTCGCATATACCGGGCCACTTACATTATAAATAGTATAGCGTTCTGTATTTTTCCGGCTGAAAACTTCTGTTCCCGGTGTATCATTATCGTCAGTGCCCACTGGGCAACGGTTAGCATCCAGAACTTTTACACCTTTACCAAGATTTAATGAAGTGCCACCGGCATCGGTTACACCTGTCAAGTTCGTGGCAACATTCGGTGCAAAAGCATCATTAATCGCTGTCACCACTTTATGTACCAGTAAATCAAGCTGTGCCTGCACCCTCTCAATCAGACATTTTCCTGTAGAATTGTTATATTCATTTAAAGTATCTATCTTGAGCTGCCCTGACATTTCCTGAACATTCTGAGGAATATCAGTATAGTACCCAAACTTTCTGCCGCGTGCCGTCAGAATGCCAAGTAACGACCCGACATCTGATTCATCATTTTCAACAAATGCCTTCTCAAGATTATAAACCTCACCGTAACCGCTGTCTTTCCACTTTACTGTCAGCATCGGCGAAGTCCCTATGACATTATACTGAATCACCCCGTTCTGATCCCTGATAAAGTTTCCATTCGCATCAAGCTGCGGCTCCTTAAGCGTCATCTTTTCACATACCATGTGATAGCTACGCATTTCATCTACAAGCGGCGCATTATTTATGCGGATTACCACCTTTCCATCCAAATCTTCATATGCATCATATGCCGTATAGACCGCCAGTTCATCCATCAGAAGGTTTCTTTCATCGCGGTAGTCATTGGCATTTTCCAGTTTGGAAGCTTCGGCAGCGGCAATCTTGACGTTTAATGCTGAAATCTTATCGCCCAGCTCATTAATCCTATACACATTTGTGACAATCTGGTCGTTGAGATTAATCTGATAATCCCTTAAAGACTGATTCATATCCTGTGCTTTCTGGATAAAAGCCTGCGCCTGTGAAATAAATAATTCACGGTTTGTAATCAACTCACGGTTTGTTGAAAAACTTTCTATCGTTGCCCAAAGGCCTGTGAGCGAATCCTCAAATTCAATGCCTTCTAATTCCCCAAAAATATCCTCAATCTCTATCGCAGTCTCATACTGCTTCTCATAAAAGCCCTGACGCCCTACTTCGAGACGGTACTCTTTATCCAGAAATATATCCCTGATCTGGCGCACCGCTGCTACAGTCGTCCCATAGCCAATCTTAAACGTCGCCTTATCCGTCTCACGAAATAGCTGATAATATGTATCCGTATTAATATTCTGCTGCCTTGTATACCCCGGTGTCTTTGTATTTGCCAGATTGTGTGCAGTGGTGTTCAGCCCCGCCTGCGCATTGACTATCCCTGACACCCCTGCATTAAAACTTGTAAATAAACTGCCCATATTTTCCTCTCATTCCCGCACATTAACTGTGCATTACGCCAATTTTATACTGCTGACTCCCATTTCAAAATGCCATATCGCATGAAATGTACTCTATATACAACTACGAAATCCCTAACAACACAAAAAACACGGATGCCTTAAGAAAGGGGTCACATCAGACCGGCCCCAGCCGGTCTGGAACAATTACTGTTTTGCATCAAAGGAACCGGAACTATAACCCGGACTGAAACTTGATGATGCATTCCTATCATAATTATTTACCCCTGGTGACATCCGTGTACTCTGAATAAAATTCATATTGAACTCTATCATTTCAAGGGAATTCTCTATTAAATTTTTATTCCTTTCATTCACTGCGACCAGCCGCCTCATAACTGCCTTCAGGGAATCGTGTACTTTCACGAGCTTTTCCCTTTCCTCCGGCTGTTTTCCGAGAAGATTTGCCAGCGTCCCCAAATCAAGGGTAGCCGCATCCTTATTCAGAACCACGCCGATATTGGCAATTGTACTCTCGCGCTGTTTCCCAAGCGCGGCAGCCTTATCAACCAGAAACTGCTCCTCCTGAGTAACCGCTTCCAGTTCTTTCAAGTCGCCTTTCACCAAAATCTCTGTCTTCCTTTCAGAAATCGGTATAAGCTTCTCATAAATCTCCCTCTCACTGTCGAGAACAGTGAGAAGATCTTCCATTAAACTAGCCAACGATAGCCCTCATTTCTTAAATTTGGAAATCAAAGTAACTGCTTACTATTTTTTCCGCTATTTCCTGTGAAGAAACATTATATGCGCCAGACGCCAATGCCTCTTTCAATTCTGCGACCTTGTCCTCACGGATATCATCAGCTTCTGCAACTGCCTTTTTCGCTACCTGATAATCCTTTGCAGACTGAGAGATTTCATAAGCATCTTTCTTTCCCACTTCTCCTGCCCTATCTGTCTTCTTCGCATTTGCAGGTTTATACAACTGACTCACGTGATTAATCGCATCTACTCTCATTCTTATCACCACCTAATCTTGTTTTCTCAACCCTTTTTCAATCTTGTCATAATATGTATCGGAAAAATTTCACAATACTTTAGCAGAATTATTTTAAAATATCCGAAAAGTCAAAGGTGGCAAAGTAATCCTCAGGTGTCTCTGCGCGACGGATCATCAGTATGCTCCCGTCTTCTTTTAAAAGGAGTTCTGCAGATTTTAACTTCCCATTGTAGTTATATCCCATGGCAAATCCATGCGCCCCTGCATCATGGATAAACAGGTAGTCCCCCATGTCAATCTTTGGAAGCATGCGGTCCACGGCAAATTTATCATTGTTCTCACAGAGGGAACCTGTCACGTCATATTTGTGGTCACAAGGCGCATCTTCTTTCCCAAGGACAGTAATGTGATGGTAAGCACCATACATCGCAGGGCGCATTAAATTGACAGCACAGGCATCAACCCCGATATACTCTTTATAAATATGCTTTTCATGAATTGCCCTTGTCACAAGGCCACCGTAAGGCCCCAGCATAAAACGGCCAAGCTCCGTAAAAACTGCGACGTCCCCAAGGCCCGCCGGAACCATGATTTTCTCAAACTGGCGGCGGACACCGTCGCCAATCACTGCAATATCATTCGGTTCCTTATCCGGTGTATACGGAATGCCGACCCCGCCTGAAAGGTTGATGAACGCAATTTCTACACCTGTCTTCTCCTGAACTTCTACTGCCAGCCCAAACAGTATGCCCGCAAGCGTTGGATAGTATTCGTTTGTCACCGTGTTGCTCGCGAGAAAAGAATGAATCCCGAACTTTTTTGCCCCCATGCCTTTTAAACAGTTAAATGCCTCAATTAACTGCTCTTTCGTCATGCCGTATTTGGCATCGCCAGGGTTGTCCATAATATCTGTGCCCATCTTAAATACACCACCGGGGTTAAACCGGCAGCATATTGTCTCAGGAATACCCGCCGCCTGCTCCAAAAAATCAATATGGGTAATATCATCCAGATTAATATAGGCATTCAAGGCCTTTGCTTTCTGATATTCCTCCGCAGGTGTTACATTGGAAGAAAACATGATATCGGAATCCCTAAAACCACACGCTTCTGACATCATCAGTTCTGTCAGCGAGGAACAGTCTACGCCACAGCCCTCTTCCTGCAATATCTTTAAAATATACGGGTTCGGCGTTGCCTTCACGGCAAAATATTCGCGGAATCCCTTATTCCATGAAAACGCCTGCTTTAACCTGCGGGCATTTTCCCGAATGGCTTTTTCATCATATATATGAAATGGCGTAGGAAACTTTTTTGCAATATCCTCAACCTGCTGTTTTGTTACAAATGGTGTCTTTTTCATGTGTCTCATCCTTTCTGTGCCCCTGCCGGCCGGACAGCCGGTAAAAGACGGTTTCATTATATATTAGGAACTGCTGCCGCGCGATGGGCTTTGGTTCCTTATTTTCTTTTGCTCCGGTTATTCACTACAATAATAACCACTCCGCATAAAACAATTGCTGCTGCAACAACCAGGGCCACCCCGCCATCAACGGAAGATGCCAGCGTTGTTGCATACCCTAATGTACTTTTTCTCATAGTCCTCCCCATTTCTGCAGGATGAACCGCATTCCCTCCTGCCTCGCATTTATAATTAGCCTTCCACTGCCTTACTTTATTATACACATTTCTTGCTTTTTTCCAAGTCCTTTGGCAGAGTTCTTTCATACTCATTTTTCTTTATCTTACGTTTGCAATCTTGTTTCCTTTGTTTTATACTAAGAAACTGTGCAACAAAAAACTAAGCAATAATCTCTTAAGAAATAGTTTACAAACAAATATCATCTTTATAATATATGGAGGAAAACATGAGCGAATATACTGGAAAGGAAATTGTAGTTTTAGAGGGGCTGGAAGCGGTAAGGAAGCGTCCCGGCATGTATATTGGTTCGACTGGCTCCAGAGGGCTCCATCACCTAATCTGGGAGATTCTGGATAACAGTATCGACGAACATCTTGCAGGCTTCTGCAGTGAAATTAACATTACTGTGCAGAAGGACGGCGGTATCTGTGTTGAGGACAATGGGCGCGGAGTCCCTACCGATGTCCATCCCACAAAAGGAATCCCCACTGTGCGCGTAGTATATACAATTCTCCATGCTGGCGGCAAATTCGGCAATACTGCCTACAAGGTTTCCGGCGGGCTTCACGGCGTTGGTTCCTCTGTTGTAAATGCGTTATCCACCCATATGATTGTGGAGGTAAAGAAAAACGGGCAGATATACCGCGATGAATATAAAAACGGCGGCAACCCTGTGATTCCCTTGGAAAACGGGCTGCTGCCCGCCGTGGGAAAATGCGCCAAGAGTGCATCTGGCACAAAAGTAACATTTTACCCGGATGATGAAATCTTTGAGACAACAACATTTAAACCAGAAGTGATCAAGAAAAAATTAAAGGAAATTGCCTTCCTAAATAAAAACCTTAAGCTGAATTATCATAACGAAAATGATGGGGAAGAGATTGTCTATCTGGAGAAATACGGCATCCAGAGCTTTGTCAGCTATATTAACCGCGATGCAAATGTCCTGCATGAAGAACCTATCTATATTGAGGGCAGAAGTGGGGATATAGAGGTAGAAGTCGCCTTCCAGTATACTTCCAGCTTCTCCGAGCAGATTAACCCATACTGTAACCGCATCAACGTGGTGGATGGGGGCACCTTGGTAACAGGCTTTAAAACAGCACTCACCCGTATTATGAACCAGTACGCAAGGGAACTTGGCGTGTTAAAAGATAAGGATGACAACTTCGACGGCAAAGACATCAGAAACGGGCTGGTGGCTATTATTTCCATCAAGCACCCCGACCCCCAGTTTGAGGGACAGACAAAGACAAAGCTCGGAAATACAGACGCCAAGAGCGCTGTGGACGAAGTATTCAGCACAGAGGTGCAGCATTATCTGGACAAGAACGTAGAGATTTTAAAGAAAATCCTTGACAATTCCATGAAGTCCTACAACGCCAGAAAAGCAGGTGATAAGGCGAGAACCGCCGTCCTCAGGCAGCTGAATGATACCGATACGAAGAGCAAGCTTGCCGCCTGTACCTCCAAGAAACCGGAAGAATGCGAGGTATATATTGTGGAGGGAGATTCTGCAGGCGGCACGGTAAAGACAGCACGCAACCGCAAAACACAGGCAGTACTCCCACTGCGGGGCAAAATTTTAAATGTGGAGAAAGCTTCTCTGGAAAAAATATTACAGAATAATGAGATTAAGACTATGATTGCGTCCTTCGGCTGCGGAATCGGGGATGAATTTGATATCACAAAGCTCCGCTATGATAAAATCATTATCCTCACGGATGCCGATGTGGACGGTGCCCATATCAGCACCCTGCTGCTGACGTTTTTTTACCGCTTTATGCCAGAGCTTATCTATGAGGGAAAGATTTACCGCGGGCTGCCGCCTCTGTACAAAGTGGACTTTGAAAACAAAAAAAACGCGGGGAACACTAAAAAGGGCCGCGGGAAGAAAGATTCGATCCAGTCAGAATATGTGTTTAATGACTTTGAATTAGAAAAATTCAGGAAGAATAAGGACAATAAAATTATAAGCATCCAGCGTTATAAAGGCCTTGGCGAGATGGACGCAGAGCAGCTCTGGGAGACGACACTCAATCCGGAGAGCAGAATCCTTGCCCAGGTCTCTATCAGTGATACGGTGGAGGCAGACGACATCACTACGACACTGATGGGCAGCAATGTGCCGCCAAGGCGCCAATTTATTATGGAGGAAGCCAAATATGCCACTCTAGATGTTTAACTTTAATGGCAGGCAAGTTTTTGAGAAAGCATCCAAAACCACGAAAGGCTGGGTAGAACCATGAATATTACAGACGATCAGTCAATTATACAGTTAGATTTTGCAGATGAAATGAAAAGCTCCTACCGTGACTATGCGGTAAGCGTTATTATCGACCGCGCCCTCCCTGATGTAAGGGATGGCTTAAAGCCTGTCCAACGCAGGATACTTTATGCGATGACGGAGCTTGGGCTTTCACCGGAAAAACCACACAGAAAGAGCGCGCGTATTGTCGGCGACACGATGGGTAAATACCACCCGCATGGCGACAGCTCCATCTATGATGCCCTTGTCCATATGACAGAAGATTATTCCCTGACTGTTCCGTTAGTGGACGGGCACGGAAACTTCGGTTCCATTGACGGTGACAGCGCAGCAGCTATGCGTTACACCGAAGCCAGGCTGTCGAACGGGGCTATGGCACTTCTTAATAATCTTGACAAAGGCCTTGTCCCATTTGGGCCAAACTTTGATGAGAGCGAAAAGGAGCCCCTTGTCCTGCCTGCAACCCTTCCAAACCTTTTAATCAATGGTACAACCGGCATTGCCGTGGGCATGGTTACCAATATTCCGCCACACAACGTAAATGAAATAATTGACGGCGTGATTGCCTATATCAAAAATCCGGATATAACGACAAGAGGGCTTATGAAGCACATAAAAGGCCCTGACTTCCCAACAGGCGCCATGATCACGAACGCAGATGATATTGCATCCATCTATGAGACAGGCGAGGGACGGATTACCCTGCGGGCAAAAACAGAAATTGAAGACAGCGACTATGGGCGAAAGAATATTGTCATAACTGAGATTCCTTACACTGTTGCTGGCAACAAGGCAAAGCTTTTAGAAAACCTTGTAGCGCTCACAAAGGATAAAGTATTTGATGAAATCTATGACGTCAGGGATGAGTCCTCCAAAGAAGGCATCCGCCTGATTATAGAGGTAAAAAAGGATAGAAATATAGAAAACCTCCTGAACGGGCTGTACAAAAAGACAAATATGGAGGACACATACAGTGTGAATATGCTTGCTGTCAAAGACAAGCAGCCTATCACATTTACGCTAAAGCGACTGATAGAGGAATTTGTCTCCTTCCAGGAGGAACTATATACTAAGGAATATAATCATCTTCTAGCAAAAGCAAATGACCGTCTGGAGATTGTAGACGGCTTAATCAAGGCAACAGATGTCATTGACCTGATTATAGAAATCCTGCGCGGCAGTGACTCCATAAAGCAGGCGAAAGCCTGTCTTATACAAGGCAATACGGAGGGAATCAACTTCAAATCGCAGAAATCAAAAAAACAGGCATCTGCGCTTGATTTTACGGAACGTCAGGCGGAGGCTATCCTCGCCATGCCTTTAAGCCGCCTGATCGGCCTCGAACTTTTAAAGCTTCATCAGGAAAGCGACCTGCTCCACAACAATATTGCAGAATATACGAATATTCTAGGTGATATTGGCGAACTGCACAAAATTATTATCACAAGGCTGAAAGAGTATAAGAAAAAATTTGGCAGGGAACGGCTGACAGAACTTGACAACCTGACAAAAGAAAAATATGTGGAGGAAATTAAGGAAGAGGATATCTATGTGCTGGTTGACCGCTTCGGCTATGTAAAATCCGTAGACTCCGCAAGCTACTCCCGCCTCACGGATGACACGCTTGCCGACTACAGCCATATTATCCCAATCCACAACACAGACCGGCTCTGTATCTTTACAGAGGAAGGGAATATGTACCAGATTAAGGCAATGGGCATCCCAAAGGGGCGCAGCAGGGATAAAGGCGTACTGATCCAATCACTCTGCAAAGTAGGGCACGAAAACATCCTTCTCTACATTGCCGCCGAAGACCTCTTCGAATCCCAGCTGTTTTTTGCGACAAGAAATGGTTTTGTCAAACAGGTGTCCGGCGTATCTTTTGATACAAACCGCTCTGTAATCGCCTCCACCAAACTGGACGAAGGCGACAGCATCGTAAACATCGTGCCGCTTTCTGTCATGGAAGTCATTAACCCCGACCAAAAGGTGATACTCATTACCAAAAAGGGGCTTTCTCTGGGCTTCCCACTGTACGAAGTCAGCGAATTGAAAAAAGCAAGCCGCGGCATCAAAGGAATCACTCTGGATGACGATGATACTGTACTGTATGCCGCTGTTGCTGCGCCGGACTGCGAAAAACTCGCCTTAGGGCAGCATTCATACGACCCGCGCAAAATCCGTACCCGCAAGCGGGCTGCAAAGGGACAGAAAGCAAAAATCGAAATATAACCCCCTGACATCTCAAAGGGACAGAAAGGGCACCGATACCGGTGCCCTTTCTGTCTGTGAAACC
The DNA here is from genome assembly GCA_003611745.1 of bacterium D16-36. GTDB lineage: Bacteria > Bacillota > Clostridia > Lachnospirales > Lachnospiraceae > Butyribacter. Next base: position 53,848 of record RAYF01000007.1, read on the forward strand.
AAAATTTACTGTTCTTCCTGTTCCTCAGCTTCCTTCTCTAAATCCAATGTCACATAATCCCTGCTGTCATCTTCTTCCTCTTCAAAAACGTCATCAAACTCAGCGTCATCAAAATCGTCAAAGTTATCCTCGCTTTTCTTTTTGTCAAGGAAATACAATACGCCCGCGATGCTTCCGACAACTGCCCCAACGGCAAGCAGGCACTTAAATACTTTTTTCATGGTTTGCTCCTTTCCTGTGCGCCCATTACAAACGCACTTACTCTTTATTGATATTTATTATATTGCTATCTGGTCGTAAGTTTCCTAGTGATATGGAACAAATATGGGTCAAGGCTCTTTTCCATTGAGAGTGCTTCCTGAATATCAAAATCAAGGAACTCCCCGTGATGGTACCCTACAACCCTGTTTGTCTTCCCCTCACACAAAAGCTCCACTGCCTTGGCGCCCATTGCAGATGCATAGACACGGTCTTTGCAGGTTGGATTGCCTCCGCGCTGGATATGCCCAAGAATCGTTGCCCTTGTCTCAATTCCGGTTGCCAGCTCAATCAGCTTTGCCATCTCATTTGAATTGCCGACACCCTCAGCATTGACAATGATATGGTTCTTTTTCCCAAGACGGCGGCGGTCCTGTACCTTCGTAATAATACGCTGAATATCGCCATGGAACCTCTCAGCAGTCAGGATATACTCCGCACCGCTGGCAATGCCTGTCCAAAGTGCAATGTGGCCTGCTGTACGCCCCATCACTTCCACAATGCTGCACCGCTCATGGGATTCTGATGTGTCACGGAGCTTATCTATCGCCTCCATGGCTGTATTGATTGCCGTGTCAAATCCAATCGTATACTCCGTACAGGCAATATCCAAATCAATTGTTCCCGGTACGCCGATAGTATTGATGCCATTCTCTGCAAGCTTGCTGGCACCATTAAACGAACCATCGCCGCCAATAACAACGACGCCATCTATCCCATGTTTCCTACAAATTTCTGCGCCTTTTTTCTGATATTCCTCATGCTTAAACTCACGGCAGCGCGCTGTATACAGAATCGTCCCTCCGGTTTGTATAATGTCAGAAACTGCAAGATTATTCATATCTATGATATCTTCCTCCAATAATCCCGCATATCCTCTGCGGATACCTTTGACACTCAGTCCATTTGAAATACTTGTACGCACTACAGCACGAATTGCCGCATTCATTCCTGGTGCATCACCGCCGCTCGTTAAAACACCAATTGTCTTTACAGCATTAATCATAATCATCCTCCATTCCCGCCTGGCTCCCAAATTCTGCCAAACATTCAGACTACTAAAATTTTACGATAAAATGGATTATTTTTCAATACTCTTTTCTACAATTGCAAGGGAACTGTCCCCCAGATAGGAAAGTATATTTTGCGCCATAATCTTTCTGGCATCCACACTTTTGCTCTGCGGCAGGCGTTTTAGCTGCTTTTCCTTTGTAGCATAGATGCAGATAGTGTCCTTCCCGTCAAAGGGCAGGAGTATCTGGTACAGTCTCTCTTCCTCCGCCTCAAATGCTGCAATATCCGGAAATCGAATCCACAATTCGCAGGGTATCTGGTCAAACGGGATAATCTTCTGGCAGATTAATTTGCCGCCCCTGTCTTCCTCCATGTTGACTCTTCCCCTGACGAAAAGCTTACTCTCCGGATTTAACATATCCCTGACCCGCTCATAGTCTTTAGGAAATACAATCACCTCAACCGTCCCATATAAATCTTCGATAGTGATAAAAGCCATAATGGAATTCGTCTTTGTCGTCTTAATTGTCTTTCCGACCAGCATTCCACCAATGACTGCCGTCTCCCCGTCTGCCGCATTTGCAGCCCCCATTTCTTCGCCCTCCTCACTAATCTGGAAATCCTGCGAAGTTCTGGTACAGTTTTTTTTCATCAGCCCGAGATAATCTTCCAACGGATGGCCGCTGACATAAATTCCTAACACCTCTTTCTCAAAATTCAGATACTCTTCCTTCTCATATTCCTCCACATCCGGGTAAGTAACCGCATTTGCACCTGCCAGATCCTCATCCCCCATATCAAACAATGACATCTGCCCTGCCATGCTATCCTTTTTCTCCCTGTTGATGCTGTCAAGCATCGATTGATAGACTAACATTTTCTGTCTTCTATTGCCGCCAAGGCAGTCAAAGGCACCTGATTTTATGAAATTTTCAATCGTGTGCTTATTTACTTCTTTGGAGGACAATCTCGCCATAAAATCTTCCATGGAAGTGAACTTTCCGTTCTTCTCCCGTTCTGCCACAATTGCCGAAATAACGCCTGCCCCAATCCCCTTAATGGCAGACATTCCAAAACGGATTTTCCCGTCCGACACAGAAAATTCTGAAAAACCTTCGTTTACATCCGGCCCCAGAATACCGATTTCCATCTGCCTGCAGGTCATGGCATAGCTGAGGACTTTTCCTGTATTATCCTTAACCGAAGTCATCAAAGCCGCCATAAATTCCACTGGATAATAGTATTTCAAATATGCCGTCTGATATGCAACAACCGCATAAGCTGCGGCATGGGATTTATTAAAGGCATATTTTGCAAATTCCGTCATATCGTCATAAATTTTATTGGCCACCGCTTCAGAAATACCGTTTCCGATACAGCCCTTAACGCCCTCTTCCTCATTTCCATATACAAAATTTTTGCGCTCAGCAGCCATCACAGATGCTTTTTTCTTAGACATGGCACGGCGCACCAGATCGCTCCGCCCAAAACTGTAACCGGCAAGATTGCGCACAATCTGCATCACCTGCTCCTGGTAGACAATACAGCCATAAGTCGGCTCAAGGATTGGCTCAAGCTGCGGGCAGTCGTAGGTAACACTGTCCTGATTATTTTTCCCCGCTATGTACTGCGGTATGTAATCCATCGGCCCCGGCCGGTATAATGATATACCTGCAATGACATCCTCAAGGTTCTGCGGCTTTAGCTCCTTCATAAACTGCTTCATTCCGGCGCTCTCCAGCTGGAATACCCCCTCGGTATGCCCTGTGCCAATCATTTCATAGACACCTTTGTCATCAAAATCAATATCCATCATGGTATCATCCGCAAGCCCTGCCATCCTCGCTGCATTCTGAATCACAGTCAGTGTCCTAAGCCCCAGAAAGTCCATTTTCAAAAGCCCAAGCTCTTCAAGAGTCGTCATGGTATACTGTGTGGTAACCGTCCCATCCGCAGCCTTTGAGAGGGGTACATATTCATCTACCGGCTTCGGGCTGATCAAAACACCAGCCGCATGCATGGAAGTATGCCTCGGAAGCCCTTCCAGACGTTTGGACATATCAATCAGGTTTTTGGCCTGTTCATCTGTATCATAGATTGATTTTAATTCAGGATTATGCTTCAATGCTTTTTCTATTGTTATGCCAAGCTCCATCGGGACTGCTTTGGCTATAACGTCCACATAATTGTACGGCAGGTCAAGCACGCGCCCCACATCCCTTATGACACCCCTTGCTGCCAGCGTACCAAAGGTAACAATCTGCACAACATGGTCTTTTCCATATTTTTCCATTACATAATCTATCACTTCCGGCCTGCGCTCATAACAGAAATCAATATCAATATCCGGCATAGTGATTCTCTCCGGGTTTAAAAAGCGCTCAAAAAGCAGGTTGTAACGAATTGGATCTATATTGGTAATGCCAAGCGCATAAGCTACTATGCTGCCTGCCGCAGAACCGCGCCCCGGCCCTACACTGATGCCGCGCTCCCTTGCAAAACGGATAAAATCCCACACAATCAGAAAATAATCGACAAAACCCATTGTACGGATTACTTCCATCTCCTTCTCCAGCCGCTCCCCATGCAAAGCAGCCTGCCCGCCGTAACGGCTGGCAAGCCCTTCCCTGCAGAGTTTCTCCAGATATGCTTCCGCAGTATATCCCTGCGGCACATCGAACTGCGGCAGCTTGTACTCGCCAAACGTAATCTCCACATGGCACCGGCTGGCAATTTTCTCCGTATTTTCAAGTGCCTGAAGGGCATATGGGAAAAGCTGCTTCATCTCATCCTCAGATTTTAAATAATACTGCCCGCCCTCATAGCGCATCCTGTCCTGATCTTTAACCAGTTTCTTCGTCTGTATGCAGAGCAGGATATCATGGGCTTCCGCATCCGTATCCATAATATAATGAACATCATTTGTCGCAACTAGTGCAAGCCCTGTCTCCTGGCTCATCCGCAGAAGCCCCTGATTAACCGTCTGCTGATCTGCGATGCCATGATCCTGCATTTCCAGATAAAAATGTTCCGGCCCGAAAATGCCAGAAAGGCGCAGCACCTCTTTTTTTGCCTGCTCGTACATCCCCCTGCGCAAATTGGACGCCACAACCCCCGCCAGACATGCACTGAGCGCGATAATGCCTTCATGGTATTTCTCCAGCACTTCATAATCTACACGCGGCTTATAATAAAACCCCTCGGTAAAGCCAAGGGACACTATCTTCATCAAGTTGGCATACCCCTGATTATTTTCAGCTAAAAGGACAAGATGGTTGTACCGCTCTTCCCCTTTAGAAACCTCCCTGTCAAAACGGGAACCGGGCGCCACATAAACTTCACAGCCAATAACCGGATTAATTCCTGCGTCTTTTGCTGCACGGTAAAAATCTATAACGCCGTACATATTCCCATGGTCAGTTATAGCAAGATTTTTCATCCCTAATTCCTTCGCCCGCCCAATCAGCTCCTTGATTTTGCAGGAGCCGTCCAGCAGAGAATACTCCGTATGTACATGCAGATGGGTGAAACTCATTTTCAATCTCCCTCCCCTCTCTTAAGAACTTTCCTAATACATAAAAAGGGAACGTTGATACGTTCCCCAGCAAAATCCTGCCAATATCCCTATGAAGCCTTTACAGCACTTAAAAATTCTTCAATATCTGCCATAGCATTTGATTCATCATCGCCCTCGGCTGATACAACAACCTCTTCCCCGGCGTCCAGCCCCAGAGCCATCATACCCATAATGCTCTTTGCATTCACTTTCTTGTCTCCAGCCTCTACATAAATGCTGCTGTTAAACTGGCTGGCTACCTGTACAAGAACAGCAACCGGTCTAGCCTCTAATCCATTTTTAATCTGAATTTTGATCTTTTTAGTAATCATGCTTCTAAGTCCTCCTTCTGATAAGGGCACTCCCTGTTTTTCTCCCTTAATTCTTCCGCAATCCTGCTGATTTTTCTCAAACGGTGATTCACTCCTGACTTGCTGATGGGCTTTGACAGCATCTCCCCTAACTCCTGCAGGGAACTATCTGGATAGTCCATGCGCAGCCCGGCTATCTCAAGAAGCCCGTCTGATAATTGGCTAAACCCCATATTACATTGCAAATACCTGATATCTTCTATCTGCTTTGCTGCAGCCGTAACAGTTTTACTAATATTTGCCGTCTCACAATTTACCTGCCGGTTCACAGAATTACGCACTTCTTTTACGATGCGTACATTTTCTAATTCCATCAATGCCACATGGGCTTCTATGATATTGAGAAAATCTACTATCTGCGAACCTTCCTTAATGTATAGGACATGGTATTTCTTGCGCTCTACAATCTTAGCATCCACGTCAAAGCTTGCAATCAGCTTTCTAAGCTGCACTGCATATGTTTCCGACAACACCGCAATCTCCAGATGGTACGCTTTCTCTGGATCTGTAATGGAACCTGCGACCAGAAAACTTCCTCTCAGATAGGCTCTCTTACAGCAGATATTGGATATCAGCCGCTGTTGGACCCGCCTGAAATCTCCCCATAAATTTCCAGCATCATCCACCACTTTAACTGCCTTGAGAATCAACATTACATCACAGTGCTGCCTTACTATTAGAAAAAAGCTAACATTAGAAGACCGAATATTGTGGTTTCTAACCACAATATCGACCTGTACTTGAAATGTTTCCTTTAATAAGATATAAGATTTTTGGGCGACTGTCAAGTTCTCCGTATCAATTTGTAAGGATATCTTTCCCGCCTTATTTCTTTTTATCCTTCCACAGAGCGAAAAAATCGCAGCAAATTCTGCAATACGGCAATGTCTCCCGGGACTTATCTGATTGACCAGCTCCTGTTTTACCTTTTTAGAAAATGACATGCCAATACCTGCCTTTCCCCTCTTCACTTCTTTTTCATGCATTCCGGATACACTGTACAGATATTATTTCTTCAAAATAGCATCCTTCCCTATGTCCCGATGTTCTATCTTCAGGCTGTACGGCAGCTCCTGCATTTTCTTTCCCAATGCATTGGCTATCGTAACAGAACGGTGCTTCCCACCCGTACAGCCGATGCTGATTACAATCTGGTTCTTTCCCTCCAAAATATAATTTGGTATCAGAAAACGAATCATCTGGTACAGCTGCTTCAAAAAAACTCCTGCCTGCTCAGAATCCATCACATACTCATAGACATCCCTGTCATTTCCTGTCTGCGGCTTCAATTCCGGAATGTAGTATGGATTTGGCAGGAAACGTACATCAAAAACCAAATCAGAATCAGACGGAATCCCATATTTAAACCCAAATGACAGGATTGTCACGAAAAAATTCTGGTACTCCTCCTTATCCAGAAAAATCTTGTCTATCTCCTGTTTCAAATCCCTGACCAGCATATGGCTGGTATCCAGAATATAATCTGCTTTTTTCTTAATTGGAGCCAATTCTTTCCGCTCCTCCTCAATTGCCTTATCTACACGCCCCTGCAGGGCCAGAGGATGGTTTCTCCTTGTCTCCTTATAGCGCTTTACAAGAACCTTGCTGTCTGCCTCTAAAAAAAGAATCTCATAGCGGTAGCCCGCCTCCTTCATCTCCCCCAGAATATCCCCCAGCTCCGAAAGTCCCTGCAGATTGCGGATATCAATCCCCAATGCGACCCTGTCCATGGATTTGCTCTCGCTTATGAATACTTTTGTTAACTTGGGAATCATGCGCACCGGCAGATTATCAATACAAAAATATCCCATATCCTCCAGCATCCTTAACACCGAGTTTCTTCCTGCCCCAGACATCCCTGTTACTATGACAAACCGAATCATATCTATACCAGCCTTTCTGCCGTACCATCATTCTATCATCCTGACCTCTAACTCCAGCCAGACACCGAATTTCTCCTGAACGGTCTTCTGCACATGCTCAATAACCTGCCTCGCATCATCATAAGTGCCCTCGCCGACATTAACGACAAAACCACAGTGTTTATCAGATACCATTACATCCCCTGCCCTGTATCCCTTCAAACCTGCATCCTCTATTAGCCTGCCGGCAAAATGTCCCTCCGGCCTTTTAAAAGTGCTTCCGGCACTTGCATACTGTAACGGCTGCTTTTCCCGCCGCCTCTGGTTTAATTCCTGCATCGTCAGCTCTATTTCTGTCACATCACCACTGCGAAATGCAAACAGCGCCCACAAAACAATCAGCTTCTCTTTTTGTATCCTGCTTGTTCGGTATCCAAGCTCCAATGCATCTTTATCCAGAAAGCTGACCGTTCCATCCTGCGATAAAACACCTGCCCCTAAAATGCAGTCTTTAATCTCGCCGCCATATGCCCCGGCATTCATTGTAACTGCACCGCCAAGTGTCCCCGGAATGCCTCCTGCGAACTCAAAGCCTGTCAGCCCCTTCTTTGCTATTATATTCGCCAGGCCTGAAAGCATGATTCCACTTCCGGCAAAAACAATTGTCTTGCACTGTAATTCCCTGTCAAGCTTCTGCAGCTGTGCCTCTGCAAAACCTTGTGCCACCGCCTCGTCCGAATGAAAAAACACCTGCCTCCTATCAGAACCCACCGGAAATTCTTCAAAAGCATCCAGCGCAGTCTTACCATCCTGTTTCTCTGTATTTCTATTGGGCAGATGCGTTGCCAGAATTACGCCTTCATATCCTTTATCATACGCAAGCAGATTGCTGCCATTTCCCAAGATAAAATAAGGCATCTCCTTTTTCCTTACATACGTAACCGCTTCCACAAAATCCTCTATATACGCAGGAGTAACAAAATAAGACGCTGCCCCCCCTATCCTAAAAGTTGTATGCTTTGAAAGCGGTTCATCACATTGTACATTTTCCCTCCCAACAATACTGTACAAATCCTCTGCCTGAAACAAAATCCTATTTCCTCCCTAAACATTTTTACTGATATCCTGGCATCTCCGCCACATATCGGCGCAAAATCGAAAAAGGGCACAGCTCTCGCATGTGCCCTAACAAAAATTCTTTACTATCTGCTGCCAGCCACTATGCTATCATAGCATAGGCAGTTTATAATTTCAACCAAACCCGATAATGCATTATAATAATCGTTACAATGTTCTGGAAAAGGCGTAATAACCACATTCATTTTGCCCAGAATCATTTTTTAACCTATATTTTTGCAACAATAACTTTTTTGCCCTGCCCCTTGTTCTTAAACAAAACACTATACGGCTTTAATTTAATTCCCGGAACAGAAATCTTACAGTTGCTTACTCCTTTAAGCGCCCTCTTTGCTACTTCTTTTAATATTTTTGAATTGACAATCAGGGATCTCAGGCTTCTGCAGTTCTTAAGCGCAGAATTACCAATTCTCCTCACTAAGCTGTTTATAACCATCTGTTTCAGGCTTACACAGTTTTCAAACGCACTGGCACTGATATCCAGCTTGACGGAACCAGCACCATAGCGGATTTTCTGCCCACTGGCTGCCAGAGTGCCTTTTTTTACTTTTTTCCCGATTACAACCTTTTTTAACTTTTTACATCCCTTGAATGCAGATTCTCCTATTTTCTTAAGAGATGAAGAGGAAATTGTCACCTTCTTTAAATTTTTACAGCCTTCGAAACTATTTTTCCCTACTACTGAAAGATTTGATGGAAATTTTACTACTTTTAGCTTCGTACAACCTTTAAATGCACCCGTGCCAATGTCCGTGACATTCTTCCCAATTGTTACACTCTGCAGCTTTTTATTTCCTGCAAATGCCTTGGCCTCAATTTTTACTACCGAATATTTCACACCATTAACCTTAACCGTCGATGGCACAGTTACTCTGATCTTTATTTTTTCCTCTACTTTCTTAATAGAAGCAGTCTTATCTTTCTCATCAAGTTGATAGGCCAAACTTTTCTTTTCCACCACTTTCTGCTGATCCGGCTCATCTGTCGGTTCTGCGGTGGCAGATGGCGGCACTGTCTGGTCTGGTGCATCTGTGGCAGATGGGATTTCTGTATTATTTGGCGCATCTGTCACTGCCGGGGTTACCGTATTATTTGGTGTGGCAGATGGCGTCTGGGTAGCTGCCGGACTTGGTGTTACTGGCACAGGTCTTGCTGTTGCCGCAGGAGCTACTGGCGGGCTATACGGCCTCTGGGTGGCTGCCGGAGCAGCTGTCGCAGATGGACTCACGGAAGGCGCAGCGGTATCTGCCGGCTCCGTCGGAGCTGTGGAAGGTGACTCTGTAGCAGCCTCGTCCATATACTGTATTTTGTAGCCCAGTTTCTGCGCATATGCATCTGCCACACTGCTTTTCCAGCAGTAGACTGTGCAATCTGAGCTTCCATCTAATATACCACTGCCAATATCACTGACTGTGTTTGGTATCTGTACTGCCTTCAAAGCAGCACAATCCGCAAAAGCCCCGTCCCCTATCTTTTTTACTCCGTCTGCCTCTATAATTACTTTTTCTAAATCTGACCCCTGAAATACTCTTTCTTCGATTTCTGCCACTGTAGCGCTCGCCAGCAGCGAACTGTCAGCAGAGCTAAGATCCAGATTTTTCCCTTCCAGAATATCTTTGCAGACAGCATATGTCAGCGGAACAGACTTTGGCACTGTACAGGTATTAACTGCAGAAGTAGCAGATGACTTGTCATAACATGTTACCTTAGCAGTGGTATCGTGCTCATTTAACTGATATTTTACTCCCTGTTCGTCTATTACTGTATAATCAGTATTTATCATCCACTTTTTTCCAGCTATCGTAACTGTCTTTGCTTCAGGTTCAGTGTATGACACCTTATAATTTCTGAGTTGCGCATAAGTCTCTGCAAAGGAACCTTTGCTACAGTATATCGTGCTGGATGAACCACTGTCAAAAATATCATATATCATTGTACTACCCGTGGAGGTTTCATCTATATCATAGCCCATGCTGACAACAGAATTCGGTACATAGAGTGACCGCAAGGCAGTACAGCCCGTAAAAGCCTCTTTCCCTATCTTAAGAACACCTTCCTCTATTTTAACTGTCTCCAATGAAGTACACTGCTTAAACGCTCCATTCAAAATAATTGTCACAGTACTTTTATTACTATCGTTAAAATAATCCTCTGGAGATGGGGTGACAGGTGCACTGTTTATATCACTAATATAGCTGTCATACTTGGCATATGTGAAAGGAATGGAAGCCGGAACCGTGCATTCCGTAATATCAGTATCTGCCTGAGATACCCTTGCTGTCCCATCATTCTGCAAGATAAAAGAAATTTTTTGTGTTTCATTCCTCACAAAATAATTTCCATATAGTTCCCATACAGAACCTCCAATCGAAACCTGAGCCTGCGCAGATGCACGCGCTCCCTCTGCTTTCACTGTGCTGGCCTGAAATGCCCCGCTAGTCAGGACTATTGCCGCTGCCAGTACAGCAGACAACATCTTTTTTAACATTTTCTTTCTTCGTCTCATAAATAATCCTCCTTACCGCCTTAGCAGATCTATTTCTTAAGACACTGCAGTTAAGGGCACCACTGATACCGATGCCCCAAAACATATCTTTATCTATCCTTAGATTTTTGCAACAATAACTTTTTTGCCCTGCCCTTTATTCTTAAACAGGACACTGTACGGCTTTAACTTCATACTAGGCACCGAAATCTTACAATTGTGGACTCCCTTGAGCGCACGCTTTGCTACCTCTTTCAATATCTCTGAATTAACAATAAGGGATCTGAGGCTCTTGCAGTTTTTCAAAGCAGAATTCCCGATTCTCCTTACCAGACTGTTAATGACCATCTGGCGCAGGCTCACGCAATTTTCAAATGCACTGGCGCTGATATCCAGTTTGACAGAGCTTGCTCCATAGCGGATTTCCTGCCCCCCGGCAGGCAATGCACCCTTTTTCTGTCTCAGTTTCTTACCTACCACAAACTGCTTCAAAGCCTTACAGTTTTTAAATGCCGCAATCCCAATCTTTTTCGTCGTCACCGGGAGGGATGCCTTCTTTAATTTCTTACAGTTATAAAAGCTGTTCTTTCCTACCGTGGCAAGTTTTGATGGGAATTTGACACTAGTCAAATTCGTACATCCTTTAAAAGCACCTGTACCTATTGTCTTTACATTGCTGCCAAGTGTCACCGTCTTTACATGTTTATTTCCTGCAAACGCATTCTTTCCGATTTTTGTAACCGGATACTCTTTCCCATCTACTGTAACGGTAGCCGGAATCTTAACAGCGCTGGTCTTTACATCCCTCATATCTGTCACTGCAACGGAATCCTTATTCTGGTCAATCTCATATGATACATGGAAAATATCATCATCCGGTACTTCTGTCGGCACTGTCACTGCAGGTGTTTCCGTACTATCCGGAACTGTTGTCGTAGAAGGGTTGTAGGTAGGCACTGGCACTGCAGAAGCAACCGGTGATGCAGAAACAGCCGGCACCGAAGTGGCAACCGGAGCCGGAGTAGCACTTGGTACTACAATCGGCTGTCTGGACGGCTTTACTCCCGGTCCTGCCGGTGTACTCGCTGTTGGCCGTACGCTTGGTATAACAGACGGACTTACCGTCGGCTCTGCACTTGGCAACACGGTCGGCGATGCAACAGGCGCCGCAGACGGGTTTACCGTTGGTAGCATACTCGGGACTGCACTTGGTGATGCAGACGGGCTTGCCGTTGGTAGCATACTCGGGACTGCACTTGGTGATGCAGATGGGCTTGCTGTCGGTGCCGTACTCGGGACTGCGCTCGGCGATGCAGACGGGCTTACTGTTGGCTGCATGTCTGGAAGTGTGTCTAGATACTCTACCGTAACAGCAGGGTATTCCGATACCTTGTCATGAAAATATATATCTGCATCAGAACCTTTCCAACAATATACTTTACAATTTACTTTTGCGTTCAGTATCTCACTTTTTGTGGAATCGGTCGCCTGATCTGTATTACAGCCAATATCAGCATAACTAACTGATTTTGGTATTTCCAATTGCGATATGCTATTAAATGCCCGCCTTCCTATTTTCTTTATTCCCTCTGATATTTTAACTTTTTCCAGTGATGCAGCATCCAAAAATGCCTCATTAGCAATCACAGTTACGTTTGTCTCCCCTGAAGCAGCAGAACCCGAATTCAGATATAACTTCTGATACATTGCATACGTCACCGGAATGGATGACGGAATTTCATATTTTGAACTGTTGAACGAAGAAGTAACTCCCACTACCTTTACCTCAGTTTTATTATTCTCATTCCATTTGTACTGAACACCTGCTGAATCAACAGCAATATCGTCAGCATACAATGTCCAGCCTGTGTTTGGCACTGGAACACCTTTATCAGCAGCTTTTGCTAATGTACTGTTTGTCTGGAGTGCCCCAAAAGCACCGCTGGTTACAGTCAGTGCGGCTGAAAGCATAACAGACAAAAATCTTTTGAATCCTTTTTCTCTCTGCCTCATATTTTTCCCTCCTATCCGACACAGCATGCCCCCCTTTTTTCGAACAGAATCTGCCGAAGGCGATGTATCATTATTTACTTTCATATTTTAAGCTTTTTAACCCATTGTACCACAAAATTCCAGAAATGCGATACCTAATTTCAATCATTTTGCGTACAAATGATATTTCTCAATTTGTTTATCGGCAAATTTTGAATTTCCTACATAGTTTTTGGCTTTTTTTACTATTTCTTCTACAGTATACAGTGGAATCCTGTACAATGTATGGTCCCCATCGAATACAATAACTTTTCCGTCAGCCGTTGCGGCAACGAAATTTGGTATCATTCCCACTATTTCACGTGTATTCTCCTTGCTGTACAGGTATGCCATATTAGAACCGCTTGCCTTGCCGTCTGTCACAGTATCACTATTCTGGCACCATACGATGAAATACGGAATATCCTCCGTTGTCTGCACCCCATATACAGAATTGCTGATTTCTGACAAATCCAATACTCTTTTCCATGTATCCATGTCATAGACTTCACTGTAGTCATTTAGAAAATAGCGGTCGCCAAAAAATGTAGTGCAGGAGTAATTGCCCGCTTCGCCCTGACACACTATTTTTTCAGACGTCAGAGAATAGATAAACCACCTTTTTTCACTGGTATTTCTATAAAAAAGAAGACCCCTTGATTCATGGAACGTATATATCCTTGCGTCTTTTAAAACCTTTTCGCCTCCATCCTCTGACTGGATCAGGATGCTTTCATCACTTCCATATACCATACTGTCCCCAATCCGGAGGCCCCTGTCATAAGATGCAGGGATAGCGTAGCTCTTTTTCATCTCACCTGATGCTGCATCATACTCCTTCACCTCATTATCTTCTGAAACATATAGCGTTGACCAATCATCACTATAATAATAGTAACTATCTTCATTAAACTCAAATACTTTCTTGAAATTATCCGTCCTAAAATGCTTGTTCTCGCCAAATGCATTGTCATGTATACTTATGTAATCCGGATTCTCAATGTCAATACTTAAATTGTCAAATGAATCATAGGACAAATCCGGCAGGGAACTTCCGGCAAGCGCTGATAAATCTTTTCCATCAAATATCTGTATATTCCTGCTGTTTCCATTCTGCAGCCCCAGCATAATTTTATCCCCCGCCGAAGCACATGTGTACCACTTATCCGGGCTTTCTTTTATGATATCAGAAAGATCCTTTGAAATAATTTCTTCACTGTCATAACTCTGCCTTTTATATATACGGATATTCTGCCCCCAGTAATCTCTCATACACGCGAAATTCTTATTGACTGTGAGCATATAATACCCCTCACTGTTGCCTGACATAGAGTTAATAAGCTCCCTCGTTTTCATATCAAAGAAGTAACTTTGCCCGTTACTGCAAGTCACACCGCATATATTATCCGCCATGGTTATCGAAAGCACATTAGCCGGGAACTCATAGTTCCATTTTTCTTTTCCTGACTTTACCTTGCCGGACTCGATAGCTACCTCATGCAGCGTTTTATTATGAAAATACAGGCATGACCTGTCATTCGTGACACATACCTGCTGAAGCGCCCAATCTGCATCGTATACATAGTTTTCCGCATTCTTTTTGCAGTTATAGACTACGATATGCCTTATATCCAGCTGAAAATCCTGACAGATAAAACAGAACTCTTCATTATTTATGAAAAAGAGGTTACTGCACTCCCCACGCTGGTTGATAAATGTATCCTTGCCTGTTTTTGTATCAAGGAGCATAATCCCCATCGCAGTGTCCGCAGTTACTACCAGCGCAACTTTCCGGCTGTCCGGGCTGATGCCCCCAAGTGTATACCTGTTTTGTGTACCAATCTCACATTCCAGCGTTTCCTGCCCGGCTCCGTCATAAAAATGAAGATATCCCTTTGTGTAATCTGTAATTGCAATGACATCCTCATTCTCACTGATAACAAGCTCATCCCCGATATAACCGCTGAACTTCCTATCCCCTGTGTAAATATCAACTGCTTTTAACCCATCTATCCCAAGATAGACCAAAGTTTTACTATCCTTTAAAAGATATGCGCTTCTGGTTGTATTGGTATAATATGATTTATTCATCGCAGACAAATCATATTCGCCAAGCAGGCTCTTATCACTTAAGTTGTATACATATACCTTTCTTTGCAGCATATTGCCTGCTGTATACGTATATTTCTCTATCATAATTACCTTTTCATCTGCACTAATCTGCGCTTTTGTATCGTATGCCTCCTCATCCAGCGAAAAGACCTTATCCGTCTGGTATCCGCTGCTGTAATCATATATCCCCAGTGCCTGTGTCAAAGACTGTATAACACTCTGTACGAAGGGCCTCTCCGGCTCTTTTAGGTTCTGCGGCAACGCTTCGAGCGACAATAGTGCCGATGTGATTCTGTCACCATCCTGATAAGCCTCATTTGCATATTCTGATAGATAATAGGATTGCCCCCTAAGTGTCTGCTGCATAGATTCATCTAACGTATCATATGCCTGGTCAAGCTCTATATTTTTCATCATGACAACACCGGCAAAAGTACTGATTCCCAGAAAAATAGCAGACGCCACTGATATAATCTGCCTTCTCTGCCTTTCACGCTGCCTCTGGCGGAGGTCATCATAGTCGACATCCAGCATTTGCGCCAAAAAGCGAAACTTTTCTGTCTTTACATTTTTAACAATCTCTTTGTCCGATTCTCCTCTGACATCCACCGCCAGCGGTTCAATATGTACCATCTTTCCGTCTTTTTCGATTTCTGTCAGAATCTTGGGAAAGCTTTCGTTTGGCTCCCCCTCAATCAGCACAACAATGACACGTTCCCTGCCGCGCAGCTCTATAAAATATTCTATCTCCTCCATACACCAGACAGACTCCTGATACCGTCTGGTACAAAGTACAATAAGCCATTCCGACTCGCGGATCGCCTCCCTGATAATCTCCGAAAGATTGCTGGCAGCCCTTAACTCCTCCGCATCACGGAACAGTTTGCCCAATGTTTTAATACCTTTTTCCCTTGCAATCTTTTTTGGCAGGCGGTACCGCTCTATCTCCTTGTGAATCTGAATCGCAACCTGTTCATCGATACCGCCGTGGCGATAGCTAATAAATGCTGCATACTTAGACATGCCGTTCCTCCTTCTTCACGCAAGCACAAACTGAATCATATTCTTTCATATGTTTTTAGGAAGATATCTCCGCGCACCACATAAATATCGTGCAGATCATCTTCCCTGACAACAAGGTAATCCCCCAGCACACCGCGGTAATACTTGTCCTCATCCCATGCCGTAAAAACTTTGACATTGTGATCCAGCTTCTTGGCACATATTTTTGTTGTTCCGGTCGCGACACACGTTTTCATATATCTCATAAGCTGATAGACTTCACCGTCAATATTATTGCGGACATTCGGTGCATATTCCATATTCATATCCGGGTCTCCTGTAATTAATTCATAGGACCTCTCAAATTTTTCCCTGCGGATTGGATATACCTCCCCTTCGATTCCTACCATAAAAAATAAATCTTCCTCCACAATCAAATCGACGTCCCCCTCCAGAGTACGCACAAGCACAGGAGTCCCTTCTTTCAAAAATTCATTTGCCATCACTACACCAACGATAATGCGCTTTTTCTGGTACCTCTCCATTCCGGTAAGGTCTATTGTATAATCCTTGGCATAGATAATCTCAAATGCGTCATGATAGGCAATCATCCGCTCTTTTAAAACATCCTCTATCGGCTGCTCCTGATACTTCTCTTTCAATAAGTTCATTGCGATAAAACCGCCTGCTTTTGTGAGATGTCCGCCGCCATTCCCAATTCCTTTACAGATATATTCTGCCATCTCATTTGCTTTCATCTCCTTGTCACAACTCCTGATTGATATCTTATAACCGCCAGAATTAGGATTGAATGCGATACAGCTATTAATCTCCTCAACCTGTATTACAAAATCACTGATAATACCAAGAATATTAGGATCGCAGGTTGCAACCGGAAGAAGTGCAAATCTGTACTCTGCATCATATATTTTATTATTCAGAGCCACGCTTGCTATACCCAGCTCCTCAAGGGACAGATTGGTATTCATTAACTGGAAAAGAAGCTGTTCCTTTGTCTGAAGGTAATCACGCATATCCTTATCCAGAGGGTGATAAATCTCCTCAAACTGGTTCGTATCCATATAAAGCCCATAATATAATGCTGTTGAGAGATTTAAATCCTCGTTTACCGGATAACCTACTTTGCAAAGCTGTGCCCACACGGCAGTAGCGCAGCTTCCAAGATTACTTTTAATCCAATAGTTTTCTTTCTGCATCATGCCGCATTGGTGATGGTCAATAATCGCAATCTCCGGTGCTTCAAAATATGTCACATTGCCTGAACCATACTGGCAATCTGTCAAAAATAACAAGTCACATTCCGGAAGGCTTGTCACATACTGAATCGGTATTTCTAAAGCCTTAATCATTAAAAGCAGATTCGGCTTTGTAATCTTATTATGGCCACTGTATATAAACTGCACATCAATCCCGTAACTTTCATAAAATTTATATAAGGCATATCCAGAGGCTACTGCATCTGCATCCGGATTATCATGGCACTGTATGCATATTTTCTTATGCTGAATAAACTTTAGTAAAAATGGATCATCCTTTGGTTCGCCAAGATCACGGCTATCTTCTGATACTTCCATAACAATTCTATAATTATCTGCCATTTTTCCTCCATTCCGCTGATTAAGGAATTCTCCCTAAGGCTGCTGGTTTCTTATTTTTACCATATTAGTATACTTTAGTACACCGCAAAAATCAATCATCCAAAAACATGTTTATCCTGCATCTATACAAAAAAGGGCACAGACTTCGCTTGTGTTCTAGAAAAAAAGACCTGCCGAACAGATTTCTAATAAAAGAATCCCATTCAGCAGGCCTTTTTCTAATACGTGCGCGAGAAGATTCGAACTCCCGACCTTCTGATCCGTAGTCAGACGCTCTATCCAGCTGAGCTACGCGCACAATCCGTTTGCTCTTTCAAGCACCGAACGAATTATATTATAACCCAGCTTGTTAAAAATTTCAAGTACTTTTTTTATTTTTTCTATTTAAACATACTTCCGTATCTCCTGCATCAGATACTCCACCGATTCCTCCACTGTCTGCCCGGCAGTATCAATCGTAATCTCCGGATGCTCCGGAACCTCATATGGGCTTGAGATACCGGAGAAATTTGGAATTTCGCCTGCCCTCGCTTTCTTATAGAGGCCCTTTACATCCCTCTTCTCGCACTCCTCTATGGAGGTTGCTACATACACCTCTATGAAGCTGTCATCACCGACAACCTCCCTTGCACTTCTTCTATCCCTGACAAAAGGAGAAATGAAGGAAGTCAGCACAATAAGCCCTGCATCATTCATCAGCTTCGACACTTCTGCAATACGGCGGATATTTTCGATTCTGTCAGATTCCTTAAAGCCCAGATCCTTATTCAGCCCCATGCGGACATTGTCGCCGTCCAGAACCATCGTATGCTTTCCTTCCGCAAAGAGCCGCTTTTCCAGTTCATTGACAAGTGTAGACTTTCCTGCACCGGAAAGCCCTGTCAGCCAGATTGTCTTTGGCTTCTGGTCCTTCTGCTTTGCCCGGAGTTCCCTGCTGACATCCATCTCATGCCACGTCAGGTTCCCCTCGCGGCGGAGCGGGTGCTCTACTACACCGCACGCAGAAGTCATATTGGTAACGCGGTCAATTAGAATGAAGCCGCCTAACTCCTTATAATTAGAGAAAATATCATAAACTATTTTATCAGAACAGCTGATATCACAGACCGCAATCTCATTTTTAAACAAACGCTCTGCATTGACCCTCTGCCCTGTATTGACATCCAATTTGTACTTAATATGCATAACAACAGCCGGGACAAGCTGCGTACCAAGCTTTAAATAATAATTCTTACCCTCAACCAACCTGCTGTCATCCATCCAGAGAAGCTTTGCCGTAAACATCTTCCCCACATCCAGCTTTATATCACGAACCATCACGCAGCCTCTAGATACGTCAATCTCACGGTCAAGCTCGACTGTAACAGCCTCTCCCTTGACAGCCGAATCCACCTGCTCCATCATATTGTAAATGCTCTTGACTTTTGCCGCCGTATCGTTTGGCAGGACTGTCACTTCATCACCCACATGAATCTCACCGACCTCAATCTGTCCCTGAAATCCCCGGAATGTACGGTCTGGACGGCTTACCCTCTGAATCGGCAACACAAAACCATCCTGGCTGCTCTTGTCTGACACATCAATTTCTTCCAGATAGGAAAGCAGTGTCTTATCATGGTACCAGAGCATCGTCTTAGACGGATTTGTGATATTATCGCCTACTGTGGCAGAAACCGGGATTGTAAATAAGGATTCAAACCCATATTCCTCCGACATAGAACGAATGTCTACCACAATCTGCTTATAAACGCCTTCATCATAATCTACTAAATCCATCTTATTTATAGCATAGACAACATGGCGTATTCCCATCAGGGCACAGATGCGGGTATGGCGTTTTGTCTGAATCAGCACACCTTTTGATGCATCCACCAGAATCACCGCCAGATCCGCAAAAGAGGCACCTACTGCCATATTTCTTGTGTATTCCTCATGCCCCGGGGTATCTGCTACAATAAAGCTCCTCTTCTCTGTTGTAAAATACCGATATGCTACGTCTATCGTGATTCCCTGCTCTCTCTCTGCCATCAGCCCGTCAAGAAGAAGGGAATAATCAATCTCACCGCTGTTGCTTCCAACCTTGCTGTCAAGCTCTAAAGCCCTCTCCTGATCAGCAAAGAGAAGCTTCGCGTCATATAGCATATGGCCAATCAAAGTGGACTTTCCATCGTCCACACTCCCGCAAGTAATAAATTTTAATAAACTCTGCATTAAAAATATCCCTCTCTCTTTCGTCTTTCCATACTACCGGCTGCTTCATTATCAATTACGCGGCTTGTCCGCTCTGAGGAAACTGCACTCAGGGTTTCCTCAATAATTTCGTCTAATGTAGTGGCATTTGACTCTACTCCTCCAGTCAGAGGATAACAGCCAAGCGTTCGGAAACGGATTGTCTTATTCTCCACCTTTTCCCCCGGCTGAAGTTTCATCCTGTCGTCATCGACCATAATGATATTACCGTCCCGATATACCACTGGCCTTTCTTTAGCAAAATAGAGAGGTACGATATCAATATTTTCCTGCCTGATGTACTGCCAGATATCCTTCTCTGTCCAGTTTGACAACGGGAATACACGAATGCTCTCCCCCTTAAATATTCTTGTATTATATAATTTCCACATTTCCGGCCTCTGGTTTTTTGGATCCCATGCCTGAGCCGCATTGCGGAACGAAAATACCCTTTCCTTCGCGCGTGATTTTTCCTCATCACGCCGGCCGCCGCCAAAAGCGGCAGTAAACTCATATTTTGAAAGTGCCTGCTTTAAAGCCTGCGTCTTCATTATATCTGTGTATGCAGAACCATGGTCAAAGGGATTAATCCCCTGTTTTATGCCTTCCTCGTTGCTATACACAATCATATCCAGGCCATATTTTTTTGCAACCTCATCACGAAATTGTATCATTTCCTTAAATTTCCATGTCGTATCAATGTGCATAAAAGGAAATGGCGGTTTTTCCGGATAAAAAGCCTTTAATGCAAGATGCAGCATGACGGAGCTGTCCTTTCCAATGGAATACAGCATAACCGGTTTTTCACACTCGGCAGCCACTTCGCGGATAATATAAATCGCTTCGGCTTCCAAAGCCTGTAAATGGGATAACTGTCTCATTCTTAACCTCATTTCTGCGCTGACTTTTACATTTTTTCAAGTTTGAAACTTTAATGATTATAAAACAGCGCCTTTGGCTGCTCTGAAATCATGCTTCAACCTATCTTTGCAGCCCCCATGTCACAGCGCCTGACCACGGAAACTACCGGTTACACCCTCAATCCACCACTCGGATTACATTCTTGAAACGATGCACTACATTCCTACTTTCTACTAAAATGTAATATTCATCTGCCTCAAACCCTGCCAGCGATATAGCAAACGAAACTTTCAGTTTCCCAACCGCCATACCAGAATAATCCTGCACATACGTGCGTTTCTTTCCCGCAAAATATACCCTGTCAATCCTGCCGGGAAGTATCTGGCTGATAAACAAATCATCACAGAGACGGATATTGCTAAAATATATCCTCTCTATCGGCTTCTCCGCCTCCGGCGGCATCTGCCCGTCAAACAATTCTGGTCCATCGACCACTCCAAAAATAACCTGCGCATTCTTCTGTGCCGGCAGGCAGAACTGCAGTATATCCGGCTGAAAAAGCCAAACCATTTTGACAGCACGGCGGAAATCTACCTGACGCAAAACCTCTCCTGATGAAACATCCTTCTCTATCAGGGCGGCTTTACTGTCCTTCTGCTTCTTTTTTCTCAAATCAGAACAAAGTAAAACTGCTTTCTTATCCAGAGAAAAAATCCGATTGCCTAAAACATTCCCTGCTTCTTCTGGAATGCATCTGCTGACCCTGCCATTAAAGACATCTCTGCTGCCCTCAGGTATGCTGCAGTCCCAATCCGTCTGCCCGGTCTCAAGATTCAGCTTGACAATCTGCCTGCCGCCAGAAGCTTCTGAAGCTGCTGACAGAAATAACTCCTGTCCTTGCTGTGCCTCCACATCAAGCACCTGAAAATCCAGCAGAAATGTCCGGTAAACCCTTCCCAGATAATCCATCTCATGATAACGGCAGGGTCTTGCCTTTCCTTCCCTGTTCATACGGTTTGCCGTACGGTCCTCATATAAAAAATGCCCATTCTCTAAAGGTATCATTCCAATTTTTTTGGAGCGCAATTGTATAGAATACCGAATCGCCCCATTACAATCAACTGCAATAGGGTCAAACGCTATACCGCTTACTAATATAAAGGGAAAATGTGACAACTTTTTGTTAAATATTTCCTTTACGCAGTCCTCTTCATTTCTGGCAGATCCTGAAACATAAATGCGGAGCATCCTGCGCTTTATAACGTTCCCCTCCGTATCAATCATCTCCAGCTCCACCTTATTGCTGCGGTCGAGATAAAGCCCCATGACAGGCACACGGTGGCGCGTCGTATACCCTGTCTCACCGAAAAAATCAGCCTCCGGCGTGTCCCCGATGACCCTGTAGCGTATCTTGGCCTCTTTTGATGAATTAAACAGCAGAAGTGCCGCCTGTTTCACCACATCATAAGGATTTGGTATGACCAGAAGGTGCTGGAATGTATACATATGGTTGTCCAGTATCTTCTCAAACGCATAATCCCGTACCTGTGTCAGATATGCCTGCTGGGGTACTTTGCGGAAGCCCGACATAATCTTTTTCTGGCTCTCCGGATATACCTCCTTTTCATAAGTACGGTCAAGTTTGCGCAAATCACTCTCGCTATATGTTATCTTCGTACCCCGTTTTACATCAACAAAATGATTCCCAAATAGTCCCATCCGCCAACTCCTTCTAAACAGCCTGAGGGAATCCCCTCTTTATGTTATTACAGTTTCATTGTCAACTGAATCCTCTGCTTCTTTACATCGACACTCATCACTTTGACATCCACAACATCCCCGACACTGACAACTTCCAGAGGATGCTTGACAAATTTTTTATTGGAGATCTGGGAAATATGCACCAGCCCGTCCTGATGGACGCCTATATCCACAAAAGCCCCAAAGTCTATGACATTCCGTACGGTACCTTTTAAAATCATGCCTTCTTTTAAGTCTTTCATTTCTAATACATCAGTCCGTAAAATAGGCTTTGGCATCTCGTCGCGCGGGTCTCTTGCCGGCTTTTCCAGTTCCTTCAAAATATCTGTCAGCGTAATCTCACCAATGCCAAGCTCTGCCGCCATCCCCTTCTTATCCTTTACCTTAGCTGCAAGGCTTGGAACATTGCCTGCCTGCCCCGTTTTCCGGCTCTCCTCCACCGTTATGCCGCTGCTGCCAAATGCCTTGGCAAATGCAGCGCCAAAGGCTGTATTTGTGTTTCTTACCTGAAATTCTTTTTTCTCAGGCTGTTTCTTCTGCTTTGCCGACACCGTCTTTTTTGCAGCCTCGCTCTGCAATTTTTTAACATCATCCATCGTCATCCCAAGCTTCTTTAACAGAAGATTGGCCGCATCATATGTTTCCGGGTGGACGCTGGTGGCGTCCAAAGGATTATCCCCATCCTGGATGCGCATAAAGCCTGCACACTGCTCAAACGCTTTCGGCCCCAGTTTCGGCACCTTTAAAAGTTCTTTGCGGTTTTGGAATCTTCCATTCTCCTCGCGGAATACAACTATATTCTTCGCTATTGCTTTTGATATCCCCGAAATATACTCTAACAGCGATGCAGAAGCCGTGTTCAGGTCAACTCCCACTTTATTTACACAGTCCTCCACCACACCGGACAATGTTTCCGAGAGCTTTTTCTGATTCATGTCATGCTGATACTGCCCCACGCCGATAGACTGCGGATCTATCTTAACAAGCTCGGCCAAAGGATCCTGCAGCCTTCTGGCAATGGACGCCGCACTTCTCTGTCCCACATCAAAATTCGGAAACTCTTCTGTTGCCAATTTGCTTGCAGAATATACCGAAGCCCCCGCTTCGTTCACAATAATATACTGTACAGGTTTATCCATCTCTTTTATCATTTCCGCAATAATCTGTTCTGATTCCCTTGATGCAGTCCCATTTCCCACAGAAATCAGGGAGATGCCGTATTTTTCAATCAGCTTTTTAACAATCCTCTTCGTCTCTTCTACCTTGTTCTGCGGCGCAGTCGGATAGACAACCGTCGTATCCAGAACTTTCCCTGTCGCATCAACTACAGCAAGCTTGCAGCCGGTACGGAATGCAGGATCCCATCCAAGCACATTGCGGCCGGCAATCGGCGGCTGCATTAAAAGCTGCTCCAGATTTTTGCCAAACACCTTTATGGCGCCGTCCTCCGCTTTTTCTGTCAAATCGTTACGGATCTCCCTCTCAATTGCCGGGGCAATCAGGCGTTTATAGCTGTCCTCAACCGCCTCCGCTAAAATCGGTTCTGTATTATCATTTTGTGCTGTTATAACCTGCTTTTTCAGATACTGCAGGATGCGTTCTTCCGGTGCTTCCATCTTCACAGACAGAAACTTTTCCTTCTCGCCGCGGTTCAGGGCAAGTACGCGGTGCCCCGCCATATCCTTTATCTCTTCCTGATAATCATAATACATTTCATAGACAGACTGCGCCTTCTCATCTTTTGCCACGGAAAGAATCCGCCCCTCTTCAAATGTAATCTTTCTTATATACATCCGGTAACCGGCATTGTCGGAAATCTCTTCTGCGATAATATCTCTGGCCCCTGCAATCGCTTCTTCTGCGTCTGCCACTTCCTTTTCCTCCGAGACATACTTTTCTGCCTCTTCCCTCACCGGAGTAGCTGTTTCCTGCTGCAAAATAAACGCAGACAGCCCCTCTAACCCCTTTTCTTTGGCGATTGTCGCCCTTGTCCTTCTCTTTGGGCGGTATGGGCGGTACAGATCATCCACCTCGACCTGCGTCTGGGCTGCTGTAATCTGCGCCCTTAATTCCTCCGTCAGCTTTCCCTGCTCCTCAATGCTTGAGAGCACCTGCTCTTTCTTTTCCTCCAGATTCCTGAGGTAGACAAGCCGCTCATAAAGATTCCTAAGCTGCTCATCATCCAGGGAACCATGTGCTTCTTTCCGGTATCTGGCAATAAACGGAATCGTATTCCCCTCATCAATCAAATTTACGGCTGCCTCTGCCTGCCAGAGTTTTATTCCAAGCTCTTCCGCTATTTTCTGGTATATATTCATAATAATCCTCCCATGCCGCTTTTGGCGGCGCAAAACCTCTTTTAAAAAGGCACCGCCTGCGCTGGTGCCCTCTTTTCATTACTATATTTAGGATATTCAGATAAATCATTCATCGCAATTCCCCATCCTATTTTGCCAGAGAAAACGCCTCATGTACTGCTTGGGCGGCATCTTCTGTGAATTTTTCATCAATCAGGACAGTTACACGGATCTCAGATGTAGAAATCTGCCTGATATTGATACCGGCATCATAGAGTGCCTCAAACATCTTGGCAGCAACGCCCGGATTTGACATCATGCCGGCGCCTACCACGGATACCTTTGCCACATCTTTTGTAACAGTAACTTTCTCACATTTGAGGCTGGTCTGGCTGTGACGCTCCAATGTCTCCATTGCAACCTCCTCCATATCCTCCGTAACAGTAAAGCTGATATCCTGTGTGCCGCCGTGCTCTACCGACTGCAGGATCATATCAACATTTACCATATGGTTAGCCAGATGCTGGAATAATTTGAATGCAACACCCGGCTTATTTTCAAGCCCTTCCACTGCAAACTGCACAACATTTTTATCTGTGGCAACTCCACTCACTAACATTTTCTCCATCTTACTCTCCTCCTTAACAACAGTTCCTTCACTTGTGTTTAAACTGGAACGGACTACTAACTGTACGCCATATTTTTTTGCCATCTCAACAGAACGGTTGTGCAGCACACCGGCACCGAGGCTTGCAAGCTCCAGCATCTCGTCATAGGTAATCTCATCCAGCTTGCGGGCTGTTGATACAATACGTGGATCTGCAGTAAATACACCGTCTACATCCGTATATATCTCACAGGCATCTGCATGCAGGGCAGCCGCCAATGCTACTGCTGTCGTATCTGAGCCGCCGCGCCCTAACGTTGTAAAATCATCAAATTTGCTGATACCCTGAAATCCTGTTATTACCACAATGCGCCGATTGCCTAACTCAAAACGGATTCTTTGTACATCAATCTTCTTTAATCTGGCGTTGCCGTAATCTGCTGTTGTATGCATTGCAACCTGAAATGCATTCAGAGACACGGCCGGTACCCCGAGTGAATCCATTGCCATTGCCATCAAGGCAACGGAAGTCTGTTCACCGGTTGTCAGAAGCATATCTAACTCTCTCTTGGATGCTTTAGGATTGATATCCTCTGCCATCTGAAGAAGTACATCTGTCTGCTTTCCCATTGCCGAAAGAACTACAACAATCTGATGCCCTTTCTGATAATCCTCAATGCAGCGCTTTGCCACATTAAAAATTCTCTCTTTATTGGCAACTGAAGTACCGCCAAATTTCTTTACTATTAACATATCTTCCTCCTAAATCGCTCTGTTCATATTCTACTTTTCTAATAATTTACTCATCAATGTAAATCCATGTTCCACTTCTATCCCGCCTGCCCTCGCAGATTCCTCATTATATAAACCGCCAGAGCCATTTTCCAACCTGCTGTCATAGAGCATATATGGAACCGGGTCAGATGTATGTGTGCGGCACGAAATCGGCGTCGGATGGTCCGGCATGATTAACATGCGGTAATCCTCCCCAGACTGCCCCATCTTCTCCACCACTCTGGACAATACCCTGCCGTCCAGATATTCGATAGCCTTAATCTTCCGCTCAAGGCTGCCCTGATGCCCCATTTCATCAGGAGCCTCCATATGGATATATACGAAATCAAATCCATCCCCCAGAACAGCCTTCACCGCAGCATCTGCCTTGCCTTCCCAATTGGTCGCCAATGTACCGTCTGCACCATCTACTTCAATATTCACCATCTGTGCCCCTACAGCGATTCCCTTTAACAAATCAACTGCAGAAATCATAGCGCCCTTTTTCCCATATTTCCCCTCAAAAGAATCTAGGACCGGCTTCGTCCCAGCCCCCCAGAACCAGATAGAATTTGCCTTATTCAAACCCTTTGCTGCACGCTCTATATTAATGGGGTGGTTATTCAGAATATCATAACTTCTCTTCATCATTTCACGAAGTTTATCGTCAGCCGGAAGATGTCTGCCAATCACCTGCCCCAGCACATCATGCGGAGGCGTCAGTTCAGCCACTTCCCCCTTATCCCAGATCATAAGGTGGCGGTAACTTGTCCCAACATAATACCGATAAACTTCATTATCCATTTCTTTTTTAATTGCCTCTAACAGCACAGCCGCATCCTCTGTTGATATTTCACCAGAACTGTGGTCAATAATTGTCTTCTCCTCATAAGGCAGGCTATCATCCGATACCGTTACAATATTACAGCGGATAGCTATGTCTGTATCCTTCATCGGCACCCCGATACTTAATGCCTCTAATGGGGAACGGCCGGTATAATATACTTTGGGGTCATAACCTAACACTGCAAGATTTGCCGTATCGCTGCCCGGTTTCATCCCTTCCGGAATCGTATGGGCAAGCCCCACCTCAGATTTCTGCGCTAAACTGTCCATAACAGGCGTCTTAGCGTACATCAAAGGCGTCCTGCCGCCAATCTCAGCAATGGGTTCATCCGCCATCCCGTCTCCCAAAACAACAATGTATTTCATGCTCAAGCCTCCCTGCCTATCCTTCAAAGCGAATTTTATTTATCACGGAAACTTCATTGGCAGCTTTCTCATAAGCGCCTTCCGTTATTTCTTCTGTTACAAACCCAAACTCATCATTATACCCTGCATCTACCGGCGTCACCGCCCCAAAAGCATTTTTTACCTTCTTTTCTACCTCTTCCCTGCTGCCATGCACGCGCACAAAAAACTTTGAAGATGCTTCACTAAGCGGCATCAGGGCAAGCTTTTCCGCATCCCAGAGCGTCTTCATATTCACATTTACATGTTTTGACTCGTCAATCACATCGGACACTACGGCACTGGCAGTTGCAAGCTTTCCGGCGCCCTGCCCATAAAACATAACATCGCCAACCATATTACCCTTTACCAGAATCGCATTGAAAACACCGTCCACGCTATACAGCGGATGCGATGGCATAATCAGCTTAGGCGCCACCATTGCTGATACCTTGTCCCCTGCTTTTTTGCTGGAGCCAAAAATCTTCACCTTCGCCCCAAGTTTTTTAGCATAGTTAATATCCCTGTCTGTAATTTTTGTAATTCCCTCTGTATAGATATCTTCAAAATCCAATTGCTTCCCATATGCCAAAGAGGTAAGTATCGCAATCTTGCGGCAGGCATCATGCCCCTCAATGTCCGCAGTTGGATCCTTCTCCGCATATCCCTTATCCTGTGCCTCTTTTAACACAGAGTCAAAATCTGCCCCTTTATCAGTCATTTCTGTCAATATATAATTCGTTGTCCCATTTAGAATCCCGGAAATTTCCAGAATCTCCTCCGGGGCCAGAGATACTTTCAGCGGGCGGATAATCGGAATCCCGCCGCCGACACTTGCCTCAAACAGAAAATTAACATTCTTCTCCTGTGCAACAGCCAGAAGCTCCGGCCCATATGCCGCTACCAGCGCCTTGTTTGAGGTACATACGCTCTTACCGCTTTCCAGGGAAGCCTTAACAAATTCATATGCAGGATGGAGCCCTCCCATGGTTTCGACTACAATCTGTACTTCATCATCATTTTTAATTTCCTCAAAATCATGTACGATAAGCTCCTGCACCGGATCCTCCGGAAAATCCCTTAAATCCAGAACAGATTTTACTTCAATCCCCTGTCCGGCCTTCTTCGTGATCAATTCCGCATTCTCCCTAAGAATCTGGACAACACCGGATCCAACAGTACCATAGCCTAATACACTTACTTTTATCATGTCTCCCCCATTTCTGCAGGGCGGGCCAAACCCGCCCCCGCTACTGCATATATTAAGAATTCTGTATTTCAACCTGCTAAAACATTAATACAATTCGGTTCATCCCAAACCTTATATTTGTTACTGTGAACTGTAACTTATATTTCACTCTATTTCGCAATCCATGCCAGATAGGCATTGACAAACGGATCGATATTGCCGTCCATAACACCCTGCACATTGCTGACCTCGGCATTCGTCCGGTGGTCTTTTACCATAGTATACGGCTGCATCACATAAGAACGGATCTGGCTGCCCCAGCCAATCTCCTTTGCCTCACCGCGGATGCCGTTTGCCTTATCAAGCTGCTCCTGCTGCTTTAAGAGATAAAGCTTCGCCTTTAACATCTGCATTGCCTTGTCCTTGTTCATATGCTGTGAACGCTCATTCTGGCACTGTACTACAATCCCGGTAGGAAAATGTGTAATCCTGATTGCCGATGACGTCTTATTGATGTGCTGCCCACCCGCACCACTTGAGCGGTAGGTGTCAATGCGGATATCGTCATCTGCAATCTCTACATCCAAATCTTCCTCAATATCTGGCATCACGTCACAAGATACAAAAGATGTCTGCCTCTTGCCTGCCGCATTAAACGGCGAAATGCGCACCAGACGGTGTACCCCGTGTTCTGATTTCAAATATCCATATGCATTCAGGCCATTAACCTGAAGCGTGACTGACTTATAGCCTGCCTCGTCGCCGTCCAGAAAATCAAGCATCTCCACCTGAAAACCTCTTTTTTCTGCCCAGCGCTCATACATACGGCACAGCATGCTCGCCCAGTCACAGCTCTCTGTCCCCCCGGCACCTGCATGAAGTGTAAGGATTGCATTATCTTTATCATATTCTCCGCTAAGAAGTGTCTCAATTCGAAGTTCCTCAAACTGCCCCTCAAATGCCTTCAGTGAATCTTCAAGCTCCAAGACTAGGGAAACATCATTTTCTTCCTCGCCAATCTCAATCAGCGTCAGCATATCTTCCCTGTCTGTACAGAGGGATTCATAGCGCTCTATCACGCTCTTTAATTTTTTACTCTCTTGAACTACCGCTGTAGAATGCTCAGGATTATCCCAAAATCCCGGCTCCTCCATGGTTTTGTCTAACTCTTCAACCCTGTCCCTTTTATTTGCGAGGTCAAAGTGAGTTCCCCATTTCAAGCAGCGGTTGTTCGTAATTAGATAATACAAGCTTTATATTATCAAATTCTACCATCAACTCACCTCTTTCTATTTCATATACACGGAAAAAACTAAATACGTTTTCCGCAGCACATCTTATATTTCTTTCCACTGCCGCATGGGCAAGGATCGTTCGGCTGAATCTTCCTGCCCTCGCGCCTCTTTGGCGCAGCAGGCGCAGATTCGTCCTTATTCGTCCCTGTCACTTTCGCAACCTGCTCGCGTTCCACCTTCTGCTCTATCTGCACATGCATCAGTGCCTTGACAGTTTCCTCCGATATCGCATCAATCATAGCATCAAACATATCAAATCCGGCAAATTTATACTCGACAACCGGATCCCTCTGCCCAAATGCCTGCAGACCGATTCCCTGCCGCAGCTGATCCATATCATCAATATGATCCATCCATTTATGGTCAATTACTTTTAACAGAATAATTCTCTCAATTTCACGGATCTGGTCTGGATCCTCAAATTCTGCTTCCTTCGCCTCATAAACTTTTACAGCTTCCTCTTTAATCTGCTGTAAAAGCTCATCCTTCTTCATATGCTTCATCTGCTCATCTGTCAGGGAAATCTTTTTCATTGGCACAATCGGAAGCAGGACATTATTCAGCTCATTAATATCCCACTCCTCTGCAGGTGCATCTGCATTAATAATCGCACCCACCACGCGTTCTACTACATCTGTAATCATTTTGTAGATAGTGTCTCGCATGCTCTCACCGTCAAGAACCTGACGGCGCTCTTTATATATAACTTCACGCTGCTCATTGTTTACACGGTCAAATTCCAGAAGATTTTTACGGATGCCAAAGTTGTTCCCCTCAATCTTCTTCTGCGCACCCTCCACAGCATTAGACAACATCTTATGCTCTAACTGCTCGCCCTCCGGCATCGCCTCAAAAAGCCCCATCAGGCGCTCTGAGCCGAAAAGGCGCATTAAATCATCCTCCAGAGAAATATAGAAACGGGACTCGCCCGGATCCCCCTGACGGCCTGCACGCCCACGCAGCTGGTTATCAATACGCCTTGACTCATGGCGTTCCGTACCGATTATCTTTAAGCCGCCAAGCTCCGTAACACCCTCGCCAAGCTTAATATCCGTACCACGGCCTGCCATGTTCGTAGCAATTGTAACCGCACCCATCTGCCCGGCATCAGCAATAATTTCCGCTTCCAACTCATGGAATTTCGCATTCAGCACTTTATGCGGAATCCCCCTCTTCTTTAACTTTGCACTCAGATATTCTGAGGTATCAATCGCGATAGTACCAACGAGCACCGGCTGCCCTTTCTCATGTGCTGCCACAATGTCTTCCACAACTGCATTAAACTTTTCCTCTTTAGACTTATATACTACGTCATTATAATCAATACGGGCAATCGGAAGGTTCGTTGGCACCTCCACTACATCCATTCCATATATCTCGCGGAACTCCTTTTCTTCTGTCAGGGCGGTTCCCGTCATGCCCGATTTCTTTTCATATTTATTGAAGAAATTCTGGAACGTAATAGTTGCTAATGTCTTGCTCTCCCTTTTTACCTTGACATGCTCCTTCGCCTCAATAGCCTGATGCAGGCCATCGGAGAAACGGCGCCCCGGCATAATACGCCCGGTAAACTCATCTACAATCAATACCTCATCGCCGTTCACCACATAGTCCTTATCCCGGAACATTAAAGAATGGGCACGCAGCGCAAGATTGATATTGTGCTGCAGTTCGAGGTTGTCCGGGTCAGCGAGATTTTCCACCTGAAAGAACCGCTCCGCCCGGCGGACGCCTTCCTCCGTCAAATTGACATTCTTGTCCTTTTCATCTACAACATAATCCCCTGTTTCCTGCTCTTCCTCATTCATCAGGATATCCATCTTGGACAGTTCCTTTGCTGTACCTCTTGTCAGCTGTCTCACAAAAATATCACATGCTTCGTAAAGTCTCGTAGATTTGCCGCTCTGCCCTGAAATAATAAGCGGTGTCCTCGCCTCGTCAATTAAAACAGAGTCCACCTCGTCAATAATGGCATAATGAAGATCCCTCTGTACCAGCTCTTCCTTATAGACAACCATGTTATCACGAAGGTAATCAAACCCCAGCTCATTATTTGTAGCATAGGTAATGTCACAATTATATGCATCTCTTCTTTCATCG
Organism: bacterium D16-36; assembly: GCA_003611745.1. GTDB lineage: Bacteria > Bacillota > Clostridia > Lachnospirales > Lachnospiraceae > Butyribacter. Next base: position 85,638 of record RAYF01000007.1, read on the forward strand.
TTATTCAGCGAATTTAAGATAACGCCGACAGAAAGCCCTAAAAATTCATGCACCTTGCCCATCCACTCAGCATCACGCTTTGCAAGATAATCATTAACCGTTACAATATGGACACCCTTCCCCTCCAAGGCATTCAGGTATGCCGGAAGAGTAGATACAAGCGTCTTACCCTCACCAGTACGCATCTCTGTAATGCGCCCCTGATGAAGGATAACGCCGCCCATCAACTGCACACGGTAATGACGCATTCCAAGCACACGGGTTGCCGCCTCGCGGACTGTAGCATATGCTTCCGGAAGCAGGTCATCTAATGTCTCCCCTTTTCCCAGACGCTCTTTGAACTCCGGCGTCTTTGCCTGAAGCTCTTCGTCGGTCAGCTTTTCAAATTCAGGCGCCAGTGCCTCAATCTTATCAACAATCGGAATAATCCTTTTTACCTCATGCTGACTATGCGTTCCAAAAATCTTACTAAATACACTCATTCCAATCGCTCCTATATTGATAATTTTTCAAAAGCGTCCTGTTCCGGTTAAGCAATAATCCGGCGAAACACTCTCTGTGAAAGATAAATACAAAACAAACCATTCTAAAGTATAGCATTAAACTCTTGCAGAAGCAACATTTTTCTTAGGAACTGTACACCTATACATCTTCAATCTGCCAGTCAATTGGCTCCACACCATTTTTTTGAAGAAACTCATTTGCCTGGCTAAAGTGCCTGCACCCAAAAAATCCACGGTGTGCAGACAGCGGGCTTGGATGCGGCGCTTTTAATATAAGATGCTTCGGGTTTGTCAGCATCGGAATCTTACTCTGCGCCGGCTTTCCCCAGAGAAGGTAAACAATCGGGCGTTCCTGGGCATTCACAGCCTGAATCACCGCATCCGTAAATTTCTCCCAGCCTCTTCCCTGATGGGAATTCGCCTGATGCGCCTGCACTGTAAGCACCGTATTCAGCAGAAGCACACCCTGATCCGCCCATTTTTTCAGATATCCATTATTGGGTATGCGGCATCCCAAATCCTCCTGCAACTCCTTGTAAATATTTTTTAAAGAAGGCGGAATGTCCGGCTGGTCACTAGGAACCGAAAAACTAAGGCCATGTGCCTGATGTACATTGTGATACGGATCTTGCCCCAATATCAGGACCTTCACCTGTGATAATGGCGTAAAATGAAATGCGTTAAAAATATCATCTGCCGGCGGATACACCGTAACCCTGCTGTATTCCCCTTTAACAAATTCAAACAGTTCCTTGTAATACGGCTTGGAAAATTCCGGACGGATTGCCTCCAGCCAATCATTCGTTATCATAGCCATTGCTGATTCCTCCTATAATCTAACGCTGATTTCTTCTTTATGGAGGTACTCTTTTACCTCCCTGATTTCCAGTTCCTTATAATGGAATAACGATGCTGCCAGTACAGCATCTGCATTTCCATCTGTCAGCGCCTCCTTAAAATGCCCTAAATTTCCTGCCCCTCCTGATGCAATAACCGGGACTGACACATTATCTGAAACTGTCCTCGTCAGCTCAATATCATAACCATCTTTTGTCCCGTCTTTGTCCATGCTGGTAAGAAGAATCTCCCCAGCACCCAGCTCATTTGCTTTTATTGCCCACTCTACCGCGTCAATCCCCATATCAACCCGCCCGCCGTTCTTGTAGATATTCCATCCACTGCCATCCTGCCTGCGCTTTGCATCGATAGCAACCACAACACACTGGCTCCCGAATTTCATGGCTGCCTCCGAAATAAGCTGCGGATTCTGGATAGCCGCTGAATTCACGGCAACCTTATCCGCACCTTCTCGTAATACCAGTTTAAAATCATCAATCGTCCGGATTCCACCTCCCACAGTAAACGGGATAAATACCGTCTCTGCCACACGGCGCACCATATCAATCTTGGTCGCCCTTGCATCAGAAGATGCTGTAATATCCAGAAACACCAGCTCGTCAGCGCCTGCCTCCCCATAAGCGGCACCCACTTCAACCGGGTCGCCTGCGTCACGCAGGGACACAAAATTAATCCCCTTTACCACTCTTCCCTGATTTACGTCAAGACATGGTATAATTCTCTTTGTATACATATAAATCCTCTCCTAATCCTTCCCAGATTATAACACTTCCTATTTTAATTGTAGCAGCCATTTAAAGCGCAACTGATATTTAGCCCTCTTCTAGAGCGTGTTCTAACCGATTCATACTGCACAGAAATTTTTCAAAATCTGCAGCCCGACTTCCCCGCTCTTTTCCGGATGAAACTGGCACGCAAAAACATTCCCTCTCTCAACAGAAGCATGTACATGAGTAATATACTCTGTCGTAGCTGCTACGTCAGATGGCTCCGCTGCTTTCAGATAAAAGGAATGCACAAAATACACATATGAATACTGTGCAACCCCCTGAAACAGCCTTGCGCCGTCGCGGATCTGGAGGGAATTCCATCCCATATGCGGAATCTTAAAGCCATCCTTCTTCGGAAATACCACTATCTTTCCCGGAAGGATACCAAGCCCCTCCACGCCTGGCGCCTCATCGCTGCTCTCAAACATAAGCTGCAGGCCCAGACAGATACCCAGAAACGGAGTATGTTTTGCTGTTACCTGCCTGATAACCTCCACCAGCCCGAACCGGTGAAGCTTCTTCATTGCATCGCCAAAAGCCCCCACTCCGGGCAGTATCACCCTGTCTGCCTCCATAATCTCTCCGGCATCCCTTGTAATCCTGCACTCCTCACCAAGATACTGTATCGCTTTTTCCACACTTTTCATATTGCCTGCATCATAATCAATTATTGCTACCATTCCAAGTATTTCCTTTCTATAGAATTGTAAGTAATTTATTTACAATTCCTAAATGCAGCGGCATGCCATCCGCTGTATATTTATAGCTCCTATAGACCAAAACAAGCCCACCGATATGCCCACCGGTGAGCTGTTTCCATTACCTTTTCTTTAAGCCTAATTCTATTACGCGGCTTTGGTAAGCATCCTTATCAAGCGCAATAATAGAATATGCTTCCGCCTCAGAAAGATTAAATTCCTCCTGCAGCAGCGTCAATATCTGCTTCCGGCATGTCATCATATCGTTTTCCACTTCCAGCTCCATGCCTTCTTCTATATTTGAATCATAACGCTTTAGACCGCGCAGCAGGGAATCTAATGCTTCCGGATAATACTTTATGCGGTCATAATTCTGATAGGCATTCAGTGACTGCTGTACTTTCATGACAACCTTAATCTTATTATAGCTCTCTTCATCCTTGTTGCGCATATCTGTACCAATTGCCTCCTGATACGCTTCTGTATACTTGCCCATCTCAAAATAATTCAGTGCCTCTTTCTTTGCACTGGCATAGCTAAAAAGATTCGTCCCAGCGATTTCAAATGTTAAAAAAAGGATAGTGGCTATGGCAATGATAGAAACGCCTACTTTATTCAGCTTGCCAACTACTTCTAACTCAGCAGCCTCTTCCTCCTCGCGCTTTGCTTTCTGCTCCGCCTTCTTTGCCGCCTTTTCAGCCTTCATGGCCTCTTTTTGTTTCTTTTTCTCAGCCTTAGTAGCCTCCTTGGCAGCCTTCTTTTCTGCTTTCTCAGCCTCAGCAGCCTCCTTCGCCTTAGCGTCCTCTTCTGCCTTCTGCGCAGCCTGCTCCTCTGCCTTCTGAGCCTCCATGCGCTCCTGTTCTGCGATCTCATCTGTAATGACATTGCCAAAGACTTTCTTCAAAAGCCCCGGCTCCTTCTCCTGCGCTCCGTCAGCAGCGGCATCTGGTATCATTTCCGATACATCCAGCATATTTTCCACCTGATCAACATCACCAAGATCCTCTATGCTTTCTGCTCCGCCAAATGGGTCGCTTCCAAGATTCAAAATATCAGCCATGCCGTCCACTTCTTCTGAGACCGCAGCCCCTGATTCTTCAATCGAACCATTCATATCCAGATTGTCAAGCAACCCTCCAAGCATGGAGTCAATACTTCCGCCATCTCCTTCAGGAACTGAATCTGCCCCGGCATCTGACGTACCTAACACATCATCTATAGAAACATCTGCCCCATCCAAATCCAGCTCTGACAACGCTGCATCTATCGAACTATCATCAAGACCCATACCATCCTCCAAAGCATCTGGCACTGCAGCGCTACTAGCGCCCATATCCGGCAGGGATGCTTCAGACTCCGCTCCCTGTCCCTCTTCCATTGAGCCATCTAAAACACTAGCCAGAGCATCATCCAGAATTACATCTTCTGTCAAATCAGAAGCCTGACTGTCTGTTTCACCTACTTCCTTAAATAAGTCGTCCTTTTCACTGCTGTCACTAAAAATATCCAGTGCATCCGGCTTCGGGTCGACCGATTTCATTTCTGTCCCTTCATCCAAATCAGCCGTCTCCGGCTCCTCCGGCAAATCAGACAGAAAGGCATCCAGCGTCTCCGTACCCTGATTCTGGTCAGCCATCTCTGCCTCTTCCGGCAAATCAGACAGGAAAGTATCCAGTGTTTCCGACTCCTCTGACAGTTCCGGCAGCGGCACATCCGATTCTAATTCCGCAGCAGCAGGCAGTGGAATATCCTCCTGTGCATCAGGAATTGGAATATCCGACATCTCCTCCATAGCAGGAGCCTCGTCAGAAACAGCCAAAGCCTCCGACAAATCCGGTATATCACCTAAATCACCGATATCACCCAGTTCGCCAAACACATCCATGTTACTTGCAGCATCCAAATCGCCCAAATCAGCAAGATCCACAAAATCGGCAAGCCCATCAATCCCGGCTTCTTCCAAGTTTGGTTCCTGTAACTCTTTCTCTTCGCTCAATTTACTATCTCCTTCATCCTATTTTACTCGCTGCAATCTGCAAATTATTGTCCCGCATTCTCAGCAATCAAACCATCAATCGCTTCCACCAACTGGCCGATTTCCGGTTTCGACAACTGTGCATTAGCGCCAAGCTGTTCACCCTTTCTGCGCATCTCATCATTGACCAAAGATGAGAAAATAACGACTGGAATATGTTTTAAGCTGTCATCTGTCTTAATCAGCTTTGTCAGGCGGTGCCCATCCATCTGAGGCATTTCAATATCTGTAATAACACATGCCACTTTATCATCTATATTACCGCTCTTCAGATAAGACTGAAGTTTTTCCCAACACTCCTGCCCATTATCTGTTGTAGTAATATTGTCGTATCCTGCCTGTTTCAGACAGTTTACAATCATCTTGCTGAGCAACGCAGAATCCTCCGCAATCAAAATCGGTGCTTCACTGCGCTCCCTGCCGCGCATATGCTCTACATCCGAAATCTTCAGACCCGTCTCCGGATTGATTTCGGAAACAATCTTCTCAAAATCTAAGACAATAATCAGTTTCCCATCAATCCTTACTATACCAGTTGCCATGCCGGCACCCGCAGCATTAATCGTAGAATCAGGCTTAATGATATCACTCCAAGAAACTCTGTGGATTCCCATTACAGCATTTACATGAAATGCCGCATTCAGCTTGTTAAAATTTGTAACAATATACATATCATTTGCTGTATTGTCCGGATGCCCCATACTCAGGCATTCCGCCAGATTAATAACAGAAATCACTTCATCGCGGGGCATAAAAATGCCCTCGATACGAGGATCCGCATTCGGTATCGGTGTCGGAACCTCATAACTCAATATTTCACGAATTTTTGCAACATTGATCCCATAGAAGTTATCGCCCATCTGAAATTGCAAAATTTCCAGTTCGTTTGTGCCGCTCTCTAATAAAATTCCTGTCTCCATGTCTTTCCCTCCAATATGTATCCACCGTCAGGCCATTCTGGTTTTTCTTAAAAATATTATAATCCATCTCCCTCTAAAAAACAACTCAAGAATCACCTGAAAACAGAAGCTGTATTCCGCCTTGTTACCATTCACACCCTAAAATTTCCAACTAATTCCAGTTGAAAATCCCAGCTGTATAGCGCAGTTTTTATCGCTTGCCTATAAAATCCGACCCTTAACGCACTGATACTACAGCCTCTTTACCATTTTTGACAAAACGCACTTTTACATCTTTCAGTTTTGTCGATTTGTCCACCTCAAAAACAAGAACACCCTGTTTTTTCCTGCCGCCATTAAGCGTTGTGTTAAAATACTGTAAATCTCCTTCCACAATAGACAGCATAGGAGCTCCAAGTCTCGTAGTCCCTGATAACAGCTCTGCCTGTATTTTCTGCTTTTGCAGGTTGACTTTTTTGGAAGCCTTTGAGGTATTTGCCACAGTAAAATTCACGACCACAAGTTTATTGCCCTTTTTCGGCGTACAAACTGCAACGCTTGAACCATATGATGATGTAACCCGATAAGTCCCTGCTTTGATATTAATTCCCGATATTCCATAAATATCAGAAACAGATACACTCTCAAGATTATCTCCCGGCTTGCTCCCGCCATCACCATTCGGCACAGAACTTCCATCATCCTTATCCGGCCCGCCTGAAGGGGCAGGTGTTGGTACCGGTGTCGGAGCCGGCGTCGGTGTAGCCTGCAGGATAGAGTGGTCATAATCCAGAGAATCATCATAATTCTTGTCATTACGCAGCAGTGCATCCGCAACATACTGTGCAGCCAGACTGTTATCAACATTTGACAAATCTGGTACATCTGTGCAGCCTGTAAGCATAGCTGCCATCATCATTGTCAACACACACAGTTTTTTCTTCATTTGCTACCTCCCAGAAATCCCTTCTTCATTTTACGGATTCCAACTCATGTTACTATAGTACCACAAAAAACTGCATATCGTCAATAAATGCTTGCACTCTAACCGAAAATCAATTTTCAGCATATATCCATTGCCGCTCCAAATCAATCTGTCACCATTTACGGCCGCCTGTGCTTTCTAAATGATAACTCCCTGCTATCTGTCAATTCCCAGTTTGCCTGCATCGGTTGTGTTTCTGCTTGTTACTCTCACAGAGTGCAATACGCCTAAAAAGAAGTACAAGATATGCCGCCAGACAACAACGGCTTTCCAAAGGAACTCCGCCGCATGGTGTGAGTTTGCGGAAAGGCGCATAAATCAAACATCAAAGCTGCAAGACAGATAGTTCCTCGGAAAGGCGAAATGTTGCAAGGCATATCCTGTACTTCTTTTTAGGCGTTCTACCTGTTTATGAAGCAAAAAGCAAAAACACAACCGAAGGCAGGCATAAATAAAATTGATAGATAACAGGGAGTTATCATTTAAGAAACAAGCGGCTGTAAATGGTGACAGATTCATATGGGCGGCAATGAATATATACTAAAAATTGATTTTCGCGTCACTCTAATTATGGCAATCCAGTTCAAACCAAAACTCAACGCCATTCTCAAGATTTCTTACACCACATTTCTGGTTCATGGAGTCCATAACTGCCTTGACAATCGACAACCCGATGCCGCTTCCGCCATATTCCCTTGTCCTCGCCTTGTCCACTTTATAAAATTTCACCCACACCTTCTCCAAGTCCTCCTCCGGTATCAGATTACCAGTATTAAACACGCTGACGCGAACTGTGCCCTCCTGCTCTTCCAAGGAAACAATTATCTTTTTCTCATAATCAACATGGTTAATCGCATTACTGATATAATTTGTAATTACCTCCTCCACCATATATTCATCCGCCCAAACATAAACCGGCCCATACTCTCTGGCAAATGATATTTCAGCCCCCTTCTGGTCTGCAAGGAGCGCTGCCGGCTGCATTACATTCTGTATGAGGTTTACTATATCAAACCGCTCAAATGCCACCTGATCATTCCCAAATTCAATCTGGTTCAGCGTCAAAAGCTTTTTCACCATCTTATTCATCTTCTTGGCCTCATCAATGATTACTTCACAATAAAAATCCCTGCTTTCTTTATCCTCATTGATATTATCCTGCAGCCCTTCCGCATATCCCTGAATCAATGCAATAGGTGTTTTTAGTTCATGGGAGACATTCGATAAAAACTCCTTGCGCATTTCATCAATCTGAATTTTGTTCTCAATATCCTTCTGCAGCTCATTGTTAGCTGTTTTGAGCTCAGAAATAGTCGTTTCCAGCGTCTCTGACAGCGCATTGATACTCCCCCCCAACACGCCGATCTCATCGCTTGTCGTAACCGGATACTTAACATCAAAGTCCAGCTCAGACATCCTCTTGGCAATATCCGTTATCTGTAAAATCGGCTTTGCAAAGCTATTTCCAATAAATACCATCAGGACAACCCCCAGCAACAGCACACTAAGCCCTGCATACGCGATAAAACGATTAAAAACAACAATATTTTCATGCATGCTCTGGTAATTTGTCCGCAGATAAATAAAAGCACCCGAATCCAGCCCTCCAAACAGTTCCAGATAATAGGAGCCAATTCTCTTGTCATAAACCTTAAAAATAGTATAATGCTTTTTCTTCTGAATCAGCCTGCGCCCCTCCCCCTCCTTAACGCCTGCACCTTGCTCGTCGCCATACATACTGTAGATATAATTTATCGTCAAATCCTCCAGCATTTTCTGCTCTGTCTCTGTAACACTTGGATAATCAAAACTATACTCGAATTTGTAAAAAGAATCCCCGAAGAACTTTTCTACCCTGAGCACCCGGAAGACATATAGATTAACAGAACTATTCTGCTCAATAATTTCTAAATCCAACTGGCTGTCAGAAGCCATCTCCTGATTTTGGCTGGCATACCCCTCATCCGCAATAATCACCTCATTGGCATCATGGTAAGAATCTGCAAGCTGGGAAGCCTTATTGTATTCATAATAAGTAGATAAAAGGGCGTAATTCATAAACCAAAGCGCAAACAACACCAGCCCCATCATCATAATCATAATGATAATCAGCTTTGTACGGATCGACTGTGTCATTTTTACAGAATGAAAATACATCTTCTTTTTCCTAAATCGTGCCATATACCCCTCCATCTAAATGTGATTTTTATATATCAAACTTATACCCCATTCCCCATATCGTTTTGATATATGCACCCTTCTCCCCCATTTTGCTGCGGAGCTTCTTAACATGGGTATCAATCGTCCTCGCATCCCCGAAATAATCATAATTCCACACATTATTTAAAATGCGTTCCCTAGAAAGGGCGATTCCTTGGTTTTCAATAAAATAAGCGAGCAGCTCAAATTCTTTAAAGCTGAGTTCAACCGGTTTACCGTCAATCATCACCTCATGTGCCGACTGGTCTAAAACGATTCCGCCAATCTCTTTCTTCCCCTCACCCATGGCATTTGTGCGGCGTAAAATGGCTTCCACCCTTGCCACAAGGATTTTGGGGCTAAACGGCTTCGAAATATATTCATCCACCCCTAGCTCAAATCCCAGCAGCTCATCCCTCTCATCGCTTTTTGCGGTCAGCATGATAATCGGTATTTGGGAATACTGGCGTATCTCACGGCAGACTTCCCAACCGTCCATTTTCGGCATCATAACATCCAAAATAATCAGGGAAATATCCTTTTTATCATAAAATATTTCAACTGCTTCTTCCCCGTCTCCAGCCTCCAGCACATCATAATCCTGCTTAACCAGAAAATCCCTGACCAGCTTCCGCATTCTGGTTTCATCATCCACCACTAATATTTTTAACTTCTCCATATAAATCCCCCATTCCTGTCCAGCCCACTGTACCAAAAAAGCGCACCAGCGAAGTCGGTGCGCTAGCAAGGATTACTTCGTAATTCTTGCTGCTGGAACGCGAAGCGTTCCTTGTCCACCACATATTGAGTACTTCCCTATAGATTTAAAAAGGTATACCAGCATGAAACTTTTTCCATATCAGCATACCTTAAAATTATGTAAAAATTGTGACTTTGAACAGTTTTCTAAAACACCCGCACACAGCAGGCAGTTTTGATGCTAGCAATTAATTGCCGCATCATGGCTCCTGCAGCTTCTCCTCCCTCTCGTCCAGTTCTTTTTCCCTTTCATCCAATTGCTGCTGCCATTCCTCAAACTCATTAACCACCTCATTACGTATATCCTCTTCATAATTCGTAAAATATGTAAAGATTGAATACTGGTTTTGGGAAGTAATAAAAAGCATAACCCCCACTACAACAACCAGAACAGCAATCAGAAAATTCTTAATCAGGCTACCTGACTTTGCCTTCTGGTAGGCTTCTTTATATTTTTTTAACTCCTTTGCATCAGCACCTCCTCCGGACGGCTTTGGGCTTGAAACGGTCAGGACCCTCCCTGTCGGAATCGGTTCCAAAAGATCCTCCGTCACCGTCTGCGAGCCAATCAGGCGGTTTCGCAGTTCTTCCAGAAAAACCAGCCCGAAGATAGTCTGAAATGACTTTTTCTCCACTGAAAGCTTATATATCTTATAAATTTCTTTCATATTGGCCATATCTGTATTAGCTGATAAATAAGCAATCGTCTCCCTTTCCTTCATCGCACGTTCATAATCAGAAGCGTCTTGAAACACATATCCTTCTATCGTATATTTTTTCCCCATAAAATCCCCCATTTCCGCCTGAAGCGTATTTGAAGATTCCCTACTTCTGGAAATCAGTCCTCTCCCCAATCCAATCCTTGACTACAACCAGAAGCGCTGTATGCTCCAGATAATTCTTATTCTGCTTCTCATAATCTTCCCGGCTTTTGTATGAATCAGAATTGTTCTCATATTCATCCTTTAAAATATCATCATAATCTTCTTTAGTATACTTTATATTTTCCTTTTGGGCAATTGCCTCCGCAACAAGAATTTCCTTTACGGTATCCTTGGCCAAATCCTCCAGCTGGGTCTCCTTAAAATCTTCCTCATTTTCACACCCAAAGGACTGGAAAAATTCATCACGGCTCACGCCAGTCATATCCGCCATATCATAATATCCCTGCAATACCTCTTTGCGTGCTGAGGCAAGGAGTGTTTTAGGGTATTTTTTCACCTTACAGTCATACATTACATCTGACCATACAAACTCCAGTTTGTCTTCCTCGTTTTCTTTTTCTAACTTTTTCTTCAAATGAGCTGTATGCTCTTTCACCGTATCATAATTTGAAATAGACTGGACAAATTCATCATTATATTCTGGAATGATTGACTCACCGCAGATATATTTCAGCGTAACTTTGTAGTCAACCTCCTTCCCATCAACCGACTTATCTCCATAAAAGTCCTCCGGCACAGTAACCTTAAATTTCTTAGTCTGTCCGCTCTGCATCCCCATAATTGCATCTTCAAAGCCCGGAGCCCATGCCCCTGAACCAAGCTCTACATAATCGCTGCCGCAGAGATTGTCCATTCTCTTGCCGCCAATAGAACCTTCGTAGTCTGCATAGACCATATCGCCTTCCTGCGCAATGCCTTTTTCCTGCTCATATGTGGTATATTCTTCAATCAGGCTGTCTATCTCAATCTGGATATCCTCCTCCTCAGCCGCCAGAGAAACCTTACGCCCCTTGTATTTGCCAAGTTTAATGCACTCGCCTGCGTCATACTTTTCTACCTCGACTTCCTGAAGTTTTTCCTGTTTTTTCTCACTTTGAAATGATTCCTTCAGCCGCGGAAACGCCCACGCACAGGCAAGGCCGATTGCAATGCCCACAGCTAAAACCGCTGTACAGATAATTATTATCTTTTTCTTATTTAGTGCCTCTTTTTTCCCTGCTGCCTCTTCTATCATTTCTGTTTCTTTCTGTTCCATTTTCATACCATACCTTTCCAATTTCTAATGTCTTCTCAGAGTCCAAAAAAAGCTGGCAGATCCCTCACCTGCCGGACAATATAATCCGCCTGATATTCCTCCAGCTCATGTTCCGGACCAAATCCCCATGCCACACCAAGAGATGCAATGCCGCATTCTTTCGCCCCCAGAATATCATATTTTCTATCGCCTACCATAATAACCCCCGGTTTTGACTCTTCTGTGATGTCCATCCTGTTAAAAACCTCCCTGATAACATCCGCCTTCCGGTTCCGTCTCCCATCTTTTGTGCTCCCTACAACCTCATCAAAATAGCCCGCTATAGCAAAATGCTCCAGAATCCGTTCTGTATATTCCTCCGGCTTCGATGTAGCAATTGCCATTAAATATCCTCCTTCTTTCAGGCTGGCCAGTACAGTATCTATCCCCTGATACAATTTATTTTCAAATATACCAGTACTGCTGTAACGCTCTCTGTACTTTTCGACCGACCGCAGCGCTTCATCATAATCCATGCCCGATATCTCCTGAAAGCTATCTATCAAAGGTGGACCGATAAACTGCCACATATCTTCTTCCGGAGGAACCGGCCTGCCGGCAGCTTCCAGCGCATACCGCACACAATTTAGAATCCCCTCACCGGAATCTGTTATGGTGCCATCCAGATCAAATAAAATATATTTCCAAGTCATATTTTCCCCCAAATTTGTGTTATTATTTTGGCAAAGGGCACAGACTTCGCTTGTGCCCTAGCAAAAATGCTAAAGAACTAAAGTTCTTTGCATTTATTGTTGGTGCACCACCACACGCCGAGAACTTTCCTAATATGTAAAAAACAAAAAGAGCCCGGGAAGGCTCTTTTTGTCGGATAACTCGCGTTATCCAGCGTATAATAGGGTGGGAGTAGAAAGTTTTCACTTTCTGATGTCAAGTATATAGATAATATGTGTCTAAAATATGTCTAATATATGAACAAAACATTTACATTTCCACGCCATTGCCAACCTCTATTTACATTGCTTTTTATTGGGAGAATTCAGAACACATATATACGAAAGAAAGCTCCTGTATATAGTTATTTTTGTATACAAGTATTTTTTTAGCTAAAATGCATAATTTTTTTCAAATAAAGAATTGAAATTTTTAACATTTCATGCCATACTATAGCATAGTACAAAAAGGGTACTAAAAATAAAGCGAAGGAGGTTTTTTAGCAATGGCGTTAAAAAATCAGTATCTAATTGACTTACTTGAGACAGTGAAAAAAAGAAATGCCGGCGAACCAGAGTTCATTCAGGCAGTAACAGAGGTATTTACCTCACTTGAACCAGTAGTAGAAAAACGGCCTGACCTTGTAGAAGCAGGTGTATTTGAACGTATTGTTGAACCAGAGAGGCAGATTATTTTCCGAGTGCCTTGGGTCGATGATAATGGCAAGACACAGGTAAACAGAGGTTTCCGTATTCAATTTAATTCCGCAATCGGGCCTTACAAGGGTGGCCTTCGGCTTCACCCGTCTGTTTACAGCGGTATCATTAAATTCCTCGGCTTTGAGCAGATATTTAAAAATAGCTTGACAACTCTTCCTATCGGCGGCGGCAAGGGCGGTTCTGACTTTGACCCTAAAGGAAAAAGCGACGGGGAGGTTATGCGCTTCTGCCAGAGCTTTATGACAGAACTTTGCAGGCATATCGGACCTGACTGTGATGTCCCTGCTGGTGATATCGGAACAGGAGCCAGAGAAATCGGATATATGTTCGGCCAGTATAAGAGAATCCGCAACGAGTGGACAGGCGTACTTACCGGTAAGGGGCTGACTTATGGCGGCTCATTAGCACGTACAGAAGCGACAGGATTTGGCCTGTGCTACTTTACCGAAGAAATGCTTAAAGCAAACGGAAAGAGCTTTAAAGACCAGACTGTTGTCATCTCCGGTTCCGGAAATGTTGCCATTTATGCAACAAAAAAAGCTACAGAGCTTGGTGCTAAGGTAGTTGCCCTGTCTGATTCTAACGGATATATATATGATCCGGATGGAATTGACCTCCCGGTTGTTAAACAGATTAAAGAAGTAGAAAGGGGCCGTATCAAAGAATATGTTGAACGGACATCCCACAGCAATGCTTCTTATACAGAAGGCTGCAGCGGCATCTGGACAATTAAATGCGACATTGCACTTCCTTGTGCAACACAGAATGAAATTGATGAAGACAGCGCTAAAACATTAGCTTCCAACGGTTGCTACGCTGTTTCTGAAGGCGCTAATATGCCTTCTACCCCGGAAGCAATTGATATATATTTTGCAAACAACATTCTCTACGGACCAGCAAAAGCAGCAAATGCCGGCGGTGTTGCTACATCTGCCCTTGAGATGAGCCAGAACTCAGAAAGGCTTTCATGGACATTCGAAGAGGTTGATGAAAAGCTTCACGGAATCATGGTACAGATTTTCAAATCCTGTGATGAAGCCTCCAAAGAATACGGCATGGCCGGAAATTACATGGCAGGCGCAAATATTGCCGGTTTCCTGAAAGTAGCTGAGGCAATGAAGGCTCAGGGCTGCGTCTAATCATTTTTATAATAAAAGGCATATTATCAGCAGGTGCATGGCTCTGCCTGCATCTGCTGGTTATCTCCTGCTCAAATTGTCAGCACAGATATCCTTCCTGAAACAATCTTTCTACAATTTCTTCCGTAATATCTTCGACAAACTTCACCATACTGTCATATTTTAGAAAATGGGATTCCTCCTCCTGATGCTCTGTCTCGAAGAAATAACCTAATATCCAATTTCTGCTTCCAGTCAGTTCATCCATCGTAATCATTCCCTTAATTTCATAAGGTTTTACACGTTTCAGCGACTCATATGCCCTCTTTAACTCCGGAAATTCCCGGATCAGCCTAAAATCCACCAAATCCGTCTCCCTGCCAAACCGGATAAATGTATCCCTATCCTTTTCCGTCAGGCCAACCGAAAGGATATTCCTAAAAAATTTCGGACGCTCCTCCAGAATAAAACGTTTGTCCGTCATCATATGGGTGATGTAGCCAAGATATAACCCCGGACATTCCCTTTCATCGTTCTGGTGCATTTCCCAAAATTCCCTCAACCGTCTCTCAAACAGCGGCACCATGCCCGGCTTGTCAAAATCCCCATCCGGAATCCCGTCCCGGAAATGTGTATGCAGCTTCATACCACGTTGATACCCCTCCCTTGCCATAATACCATCCGGGCAGATATTCCCTGCAATAAAATAATCCTCTTCTATCTTCAGGGATGCATCAAAAGGATAATGCGCTTGTCTCGCTGTAAGTTTCGGCAGTAATTTTTCCGCCGTCAGCAGATGTATCATTGTGCCTGCCATATTCTGCCCCCTTCCAAAAGCAAGTATTATAATTCCCCGTAAAATGCATATGCATTTCTTCCATTGCTCTTGACATCATACATTGCCTTATCAGCCGCCGCCACTAAATCTGTCTGGTTTTTGGCATCTGACGGATAAAGTGCAACACCGATACTGGCATGGATATAATATTCCTTTTCCCCCAGCAAAACCGGCTCATGGAACACCTTCTGAATCTTTTTGAGATAATCCACAATAACCTCCCTGTCTGTATCATCTATCAATACCGTAAATTCATCCCCTGCCAGACGGTAAATCGAAAATCTGGCATCTGCCAGATTCTTTACACGGAGCGCCATTTCTTTTAAAACAATATCGCCGCTGCTATGCCCCAGAGTATCATTTATTTCCTTAAAATGGTCAATATTATATAAAACAAGCGCAAATTCCCTGCCGCTGTCAATCTTTTTCCTCAAAGACTCCATAAAAACACTGCGGTTGCTTAGCCCTGTCAGATTATCCACCCTGGCTGCCCTGCTCAAAGAAAATTTCGCATTCTCCAATGCCTGGCCCAGATGCCTTTTGCGCAAGTTATCCGCCAGCAGCACACATAATATGACAAGAAGCAGGGCAATTACCACGGCAGAGATACGGATCATCGCAATATTCTTCTCTACGAAAGTCGGCGTATGGTTGATAAGCTCCCTGCCCTCCGGCAATTGTGATTCAGAAATGCCAAAACGCTTCATTACGTTTTCATCAAAAAGAAATGTCTTCGGTGTATCAAGCTCCACGTCTATTTCCGCAAAGTCAGCGCCATCCAAATAATCCTGAACCATCTGCCCGGCAATTTTGCCCATCTGCCTCTGGGAAACCATCTCCCCTCCTAGAAAACCATGCCCCATTCCAATTGAAACCATACTGAATGTCGGGATTTTAGCAGAAGAAGAAACCAGCCTAATCCCCTCAGAACCCATATAGTTATTGCCCTCCGAGTCCTCACTGCACATAATGTACAGAAGAATGCTTTCGTTATTTAGAGAAGACAGTGCAGATACCAGCTCCTCCTTCGTCATTTCTGAAGCATTCAGCTCCCTAAATTCCAGATGGTCAAATACCTTATTGTACTCATAAAATTCCTTGCGTTCCCCTTCACCGGTTAATGTATCGTCTAACACCGCCACAATCCGTTTTGCCTCTGGATACAGCTTTGAAGCAAAAGTAATCGTATTTTGATAAGATAATGATTCCACAACGCCTGTAATCAATGGATTCTGCCCGGCCTGCCTAGCAGTTGAGATATCATTGACTCCTTCAAAAGCAATCGGAATCCCATGAAAAAGTTCCTCCTGATAGGCCATCGCAAACTGAAGCGCAGCATCGTCCCCCACAATCAGCGCGTCAAAGGCGGGAACTTCTTGTAAGTATTGTTTCAGCGACTGATAAAATAATTGTGCGCTTTCCTCCGAAGTACTGTTCTTCGTATCCATAAATTTATATTCCAAATCTACATTCTCTGACAAAGCTTCCTGTATTCCCTTAATCTGTTCCGGAACTGTCTCCCATGCATAAGAATAAGAACTGATAAACAAAACACGTCTGTTCCCTGCATCGGCAGATACACCTGACGTGGCCGCCAGTGCCAGCACCAGACAGGCAATACAGCCCACCGCCTGAAAAATACGTTTCAAACCTATCCGCTTTTCAATCATTGCCATACCCAGCCTTTCCCACTTTTCGATAATTCATGCACGCAAATCTTTCCTATACTATACACCAAATCCTAAAAGAAAAAAAGAGTTGATTTAGTTCTGCTGCCAAAATCAGTTTTTAGTATATATCCATTGCTGCCAATATAAATATGTTGCCAATTACAGCCGGCTGCTTTCTAAATGCCGGCAAAAAATTTTATAGACAAAATCCACGTATGCCTGTAAAATTATATAGTATGAACACAAAAGCGGATAAAACATGCCGTTCAGCATTTAGAAGGAGGAAAAAATATCTGTCATGAAGAATATTAAAAAAATATTTTTTTCTGATTTGCATTCAATGATACGAAACTTATATGTTCTTATTATAGCACTGGGCCTGTGCTGCCTCCCGGCCCTCTATGCATGGTTTAATATTTATTCCAACTGGGACCCCTACGGCAATACTGGAAATATCAGGATTGCCGTTGCCTCCCAGGACACAGGGTACACAGATGCAGACGGCCATACAACCAATACAGGCGACGCCATTCTAGATACATTAAAAGAAAACACCAGCATCCACTGGGTTTTTACCTCAGCCAAAAAGGCCAGACAGAGCGTTTACAGCGGCGACTGCTATGCCGCTGTTATTCTGCCAAAGGATTTTTCCAAGAACATGTACAATGGATTTATGCAGGATTTAAAACACCCGCAGATTATCTATTATGAAAATGAAAAGAAAAATGCAGTAGCTACTAAAATTACTGATACGGCTGTCACAAACCTGCAAAACAATGTTAATAAAATGTACATCTCAATCATTGTCCAGAATGCATTTGAAAAAGAAAACAAGGTAATTGAAGAAACAGACAGCCATGACACCATCTCCGCACTTCTGAAAAAAGTGGAGCAGATTTCGGCAAACCTTTCCGGCTACGCCAATACGGTAACATCCCTGACAGATGCCAACAAAAAGCTCTCTGTCTCAATTGACGGTGCCAAGGCAAATTTGAACCAGATCCAGAAGAAATTAGAAAAACAGGCTGTCTCACCAAAAGATAGTATTTCTGATTCTTCCCTTTTGCAAAAACTACTGCAGAAAGACAAAGCGGTTTCAGATTCTTTGTCATTAGCTTCCCTACATATTGACAAAATAAAATCACTAAATAAAATCAAATCTAAAACTGCCTATTATAAAAAAGCCCTGGCACAACTAGAAAAGGCTCAGGAGCAGCTAAATAGAATAACTGATGCTTTCCAGTCGCTCCCATCTGACTCTAGGCTGCAGAGCAGCTACAGTCATCTGTTGCCAAAATTAGAAAAACAGCTTGACGCAATAAATGCATTGAAGAGGCAGCTCCAGCTGGGAATTACTGCAGCCAGAAATAATGCGGCTGATAAGTCTGATAAAAGCAGGCAGTTATTAGAAAAGGCAGAAGCGGCCTGCCAAAACAAGATATCTTCACTGAAAAATGAATTTGACAATGTGATTACACCTCTCATAGAGGAGGCTGCTTCGGTATCTGATACGCTGCAGAAAGATATCTCTGACGCCCTGCTGAATATTACAGAAGATATCGCCCTGCTGAAACAGATTTTTAACGGAACGAAATCCGGGCTGTCATCCGCAAATGAAAGCCTTACCTCCCTGTCTGAAATCATTGGGCAGGCAGTTAAAGATTTAGAGGAAATCAACAATACAATCGGCTCATTGTCAGAGAGCAAATGGCTTGAAAGGGCCCTCTCCTTTATTCAGGGGAATCCTGAAGAGTACGGCAGCTTTTTCTCTGCCCCAATTAAGACAAAAACAGAACGGGTATACCCTGTAGAAAACTATGGTTCCGGTGTTACTCCTTTCTACACTACACTGGCCATCTGGGTGGGTGGTATTTTCCTTGTATCCATGATAAAAACTGCCCCTAACCAGAAAAAATACCCGGATGCCAGACCCCATGAACTCTTTCTGGGCCGTTTCCTCCTCTTCTTCTGCTTAGGACAGCTGCAAACCCTAATCATTGTTATCGGCAACCTCGCCCTGCTGCATACACAATGTCTGTACCCAAAACATTTCTGGTTTGCATCTGCTGTGGCAAGTTTTACCTTTCTGCTGCTCATTTACTCCTTTACTGTTTCATTCGGCGATATCGGAAAAGCGTTAATAGTGGTTTTTGTTGTTATTCAAATTGCGGGTTCCAGCGGGACTTACCCAATAGAAATCCTGCCGGAATTCTACCAGAGGGTTTACACCTTCTTCCCCTTCCCGTATGCAATCAACGCTATGCGGGAAGCTATCTGCGGCTTAAATGGCAGCGATTTCTATATCTACTTGTGCCAGCTGCTGCTGTTCGCATTTGCGGCACTGATACTTGGGCTTGTTATCCGCCTTCCTTTCCGCAAAATAAACCACTTTGTGGAAAAACGCATGGAAGACACAGGATTTATGTAGGGAGCTGTAAATATAATAATTTATTTGCAGTTCATAAGAAAGACGAGGTATAATCATGGAAAATCAAGATAAATATGAAAAGCTGTACCACGAACTGATACAGCAGCAGCAGGAAATCCACTGCCAAAACCAGAAGCATATTAAGAACGGTATAAAATATATTATATTTATTCCTCTGGTTTTTCTTGCACTGGCATTTTTTTCGGAAAACGGCAAAGTCATTTTCCTGACACTCTGGATTGTATCCATGTTTTTACTGTCCGCCTATCTCATTTACATAGAATATCTGGACTTTCAGATTCAGGAAAGAATAGCCAAAATAAGCGAGAATGAACTTTCAGAGGCACAATCCCTGATTGGCGGCAGGTTGGACGAATTTGAGGAAAATGTATTGGATATCTTAAAAGAATGGGAAGAAAGCCTCCCTCCCCGGAAAAAAATTGAGGATATCCTAAAAATGCGGCATTCCACCACAGGAAAAAAACAAAAAGAGGAGGAGCAGCCATGAAAAATATATGGAAAATTATACGAAACGACTTCCGAAATATCTCTACAAATGTAGTAGCAGTTGTCCTTGTAATCGGGCTGTGCGTGCTGCCTTCCCTTTATGCATGGTTCAATATTTTTTCCAACTGGGATCCTTATCTTGAAGATGCCACTTCCAATTTGAAAATCGCTGTCTTTTCCAAAGACGCTGGAATTACCGTTGGAAGGCTTAACCTGTGTATTGGCAATTCCATTACAGACGCATTAAGCCAAAATGCTACAATCGGCTGGATTTTTCCTGATGATGAGCGAACTGCGGTCAATGGAGTATATGACGGCAGCTGTTATGCGGCACTTGTTATTCCGGAAAACTTTACAGAAAGCATTGCCGGCATCACAGAAGGGAATCTTGAAGGCGGGACAATTTCTTATTACGAAAACGAAAAAAAGAATGCCATTGCCACAAAAATAACCTCAAAAGCCAAAAGTACTGTTGAAACACAGGTAAACCGTACCGTATTCAGCACTATTACCGAAATCCTCAGCAAAATAGGGGATTCCCTGCAGAACATAGAAGAACAGAATGAGATCCGCTCTACAATGGCAGCTAAATTAGAAAATATAGAGAAGGATATTTCACATTATGCCGCCTCTTTAACTGCAGCAGGCCATGCAGCGGACTCTGCAAAAGATTCTGCCACCACTTTAAATAAGCTATCCCAAAAAATGGTCTCTGACCTGCAGGATGATCTATCCCTGCTTTCTTCCGGTACATTTACGCTGACCGGGCTGCAGACTGCCAATATCCGTCTTGCAGACTATGCGGATGTCTTAGAAACAGGCAGCAGCAGTCTGGCACAGTCAAAAAAACTTTTAAAAGACTTACAGGGCATGATACAAAAGGCCAAAAAGGAGATTCTTGGGACCGAAGACAGTGAGCAATTGCAAAATATGCTTTCCATTCTCAAAAACCAGCCGGAAAAAATTGGTGCCTATTTTTCCTCGCCTGTGGAATTAAAGACAGTCCCTGTCTATGACACAGACAATTACGGATCTGCCATGGCTCCATTCTACTCCGTTCTCGCCATCTGGGTGGGTTCGCTGATCCTTGTGGCCATCATCCACTTAAAAGTCCATCCTCTGGAACAGGACAAACCGTTTAAGGTGTATGAAGAGTTTTTTGGAAGGTACTTTATCTTCTTCCTGATCGGACAGATTCAGACTATGATCTGCGTATTCGGCAATCTGTTCTTTTTAGAAATCCAGTGCCAGCATCCATTTCTATTCTGGTTTGCGTCCGCAGTCAGCAGCTTTGTCTTTACGCTGCTCATCTATGCACTGGTATTTGTATTTGGAAACGTAGGCGAGGCTCTTGCAGTCGTAATTATGGTTATTCAGGTGGCCGGCACCGGGGGAACCTTCCCAAAAGAAGTACTGCCTGCTGTCTATCAGAATGTCTATCAGTTCCTTCCCTTCCCTTACTGTATGACAGCTCTGAGGGAGTGTGTTGCCGGAATGTACAAAAACGACTACTGGATTGCCCTTGGTAAATTGATGATCTTTGCCGCCGCTTCACTGGCAGTCGGCCTGCTCTTAAAGAAACCATTTGCCGGACTCAACGAACGCATTGAGAGAAGCAAAGAAAAAAGTGATTTGATGGTATAAAAAGGGCACAAGCTTCGCTTGTGCCCTAGCAACACTGGCTTTACGCATTAAGCTGAAAATGGGACTTGAACCCACGACCCCTTCATTACGAGTGAAGTGCTCTACCAACTGAGCTATTTCAGCACTGATAGATATTTTATAATAATATTGTCAAAAGGTCAAGTTTTTTTGAAAATTTTCAAGCCGAAAATTTCCTCCTCCGTCAAACTGCGGTATCCTCCCGGCTCCAGCCCTTCATCCAGCACAAGATTTCCCATGGAAACACGTCTCAAATACTGAACCGACTTGCCCACCTTCCCAAACATCCTCTTTATCTGGTGATAGCGCCCCTCCGTTATCGTTATCTCCAGCCTTGTCTGGCAAATCCTATTCTCTTCCGGCTTCTCCAGATTATCTATCTCCGCAGAACCTGCCTCAAAACCGTCAAAGTCAAGCAGCCTGCCTTCCCCGTCATAATAGCTGATTTTTTCTAATTTCGCAGGCCTCGTCTTCTTCCCATCACCAATATCAAGGCCCTCACCAAAAAGTTTCTGATCTTCCGCCGTTACCATCCCCTCAACCCAGACCTGATACACTTTCTCCACATGTTTCTTGGGGGACAAAAGCTCATGGGCCAATGGGCCGTCATTTGTAAGTAAAAGCAACCCCTCTGTATCCTTATCCAATCGCCCTGCCGGAAATAAATCCTTTGCGTGCGGACAAGTAATGTAATCCACCACCGTCTTAGCATCCTTATCCCTTGATGCAGAAACAACGCCTTTCGGTTTATTAAGCATATAATACTCGCTTACTGCATATGATACTACTTTTCCGTCCAAAAGCACCTCCATGCCTTCGTCCACTTTATCTTCTGGCCTCTTCGCTGCCACGCCATTTAGAAGAACCCGTCCGGAACGAATGATTTTCTTCACCTCCGAACGGGTTCCCAGACCGGCATGCGCTAAAAATTTGTCTAACCGCATAACCATCTATTCTCCATTAATCCATACAAAACCACCACACAGGGCATCCCTCTAGAGACGATTATATAACTCTGCATACTTGCCTGCAGAACTATTCCAAGAGAAATCAACTGCCATGCCGCGGTCAATGATTTTGTTCCATTCCCTTTTCCTGTTATAATAAACATCCTTTGCGTACCGTATGGTATGAAGCATCTCATGTGCATTGTAATTGCAGAAAGAAAATCCTGTTCCCTTACTCTCGTACTCATTATAAGGCTCTACTGTATCACGAAGGCCACCGGTTTCACGTACAATAGGCACCGTACCATAACGGAGGCTCATCAACTGCGAAAGCCCGCATGGCTCAAATAAGGATGGCATCAAAAATGCATCACATCCGGCATAAATCTTGTGTGAACGCTCGTTAGAATAGAAGATATTTGCTGAAACCCTATCATGGTATTTCCATTCAAAATGACGGAATAAGTTCTCATAGCGTTCTTCACCTGTCCCCAGAACAACAAGCTGTGTATCCTCCGCACATATTTCTTCAATTACATAATCAATCAGATCAAAACCTTTCTGATCTGTCAACCTCGAACAGATTCCAATCATAAACTTCTTGTCATCTTCTTCCAGCCCAAGCTCCTTCTGCAAGCCGCGCTTATTTTTTACCTTTTCCTTACGGAAATTCTTAGCATTATAATTTGCATAAATCAGTGGGTCTGTTTCCGGATTATATTCGTTATAATCAAGCCCATTGACAATACCAACCAGCGCATTACTCCTCGCACGCATCAGGCCGTCCAGATGCTCACCATAAAACGGCATCTTAATTTCCTCTGCATACGAATCACTGACTGTTGTTACCATATCAGCATAAACAATACCGCCCTTAAGATAATTTGCATCTCCATACGCCTCTAATTTGTCTGCCGTAAAGAAATACGATTTCAATCCCGTGATATCCTTGACCTTCTGCAAATCCCAAATTCCCTGAAACTTGAGATTATGTATCGTCATGATTGTCTTGATATTATTGTAAAAAGGATTTTCACTAAACATATCCTTCAAATAAACAGGAATCAACCCTGTCTGCCAGTCATGGCAATGAATAATGTCCGGACGGAACTCCAGGCTTGGCAGCGCTGACAGGGATGCCTTACAGAAAAATGCAAACTTCTCAATATCCTCGTGGATATTGCCATAAGGCTGAAAACCATTAAAATAAAACTCATTATCTATGAAATAGAATTTAACATTTTCATATTCCATTTCCAGAACACCAACGTACTGCTTCCGCCACGCCAGATCAATATAAAAGTGTGTTACATAATTCATCTTCTGCTTCCATTCCTCTGGAATACAGGCATATTTAGGAACCATAACACGCACATCAAATTCCTTTTTATTAAAATACTTTGGCAGTGAACCTACCACATCGGCAAGCCCTCCTGTTTTAATAAAAGGTATACATTCTGATGCGACAAATAATACATTCTTCATAGAAACTTCCTCCTTGTTTACCCATGAAATATTTATTCTCTCGTACACAGCAGATAACGCACAAATTCTACAAAACCTGCCGCGCAGACAAATTTTAACATTGGACATATCTATTATACCTTAAATCCCACGTCATGCAAAGGTTTTATTAGAAGATTCTATAGATTTTTTTACTTATTAGTTACTGTTCACTCCGTGCCCAGTAACACTTATTGTTCCAATCTTCAGCCAGAACCAGATATTTTTCGCTATGCCCTCATTTTGTACTCCAAACGTATCTTGTCAGCAATCAATGCGACAAACTCTGAATTTGTCGGTTTCCCCTTCCGGGAACTCACCGTGTAACCAAATAATTCTTCTATCGTATCCATTTTCCCCCTGCTCCATGCCACCTCTATAGCATGGCGGATTGCCCTTTCTACCCTGCTTGATGTTGTTTTATGGTTTTTGGCAATCGTCGGATACAGTCTTTTGGTGATAGAGCCCAGCATTTCGCTGTCGTTTACTGACATAATAATAGCATCTCTTAAATACTGATATCCTTTAATATGTGCGGGTACACCGATTTCATGTATAATATTTGTGACATCAGCTTCCAAGGAATTCTTTACCTTCGGCGTATGGTTTTCAAAAACGGTATTAATCACTTTATTATCCTTTTCCCCGCGCACACCCACAGCTTTTACTCTGGAAATAACAACTCTGGTATCAAAAGGCTTCAAAATGTAATATGCTGCTCCCAGCGCAAAAGCATTTTCAGTCACACTCTCCTGACTGACTGCGGAAACTACAATAATCTGCGGCAGTTTGTCCTGTGAATCGCTCTTCTTTAAGCGCTCCATAACGCCAAGACCATCTATTTTCGGCATAATCAAATCCAACAATACAACATCGGGTTTTACCAGATGAATCATTTTCAGAGCTTCCTCGCCATCCGCCGCTGTGCCTACCACCTCAATATCTTCCTCTCTGGCAAGTGCTTCCTTTAGTAAATTCACAATTCTTTTGTTATCATCCACCACTAAAACCCTTACTTTTTGCATTTTCAGCCTCCATACTGCGAATATTTTCTATCCAAACTAACATGCCGCTTTCAGCTTGGCTTTACTTTTACAGTAAATTATATGCTTTAGGCATTGTAGTTTTCAATGGAAACTGCCCATTACATTTCGACGGAAAATTCGGCTTCTCCTATTCATTCTACAAATTTTGCAAATCCGCTTCATGCCAGTGGTGGCATTCGCCCCTTACGCCATGCTCACTTCCATTCCGCTTCGCTCCATGTCAGTGACGGCATTCGCCGTATGCGAATAAAAAATCTGTATTATGCTTGTGAACAAGTTCACAGCAAAACAGATTTTTTATTCGCGCATGGCTCATTGCTAAATCATGTTTTCCATAAAGGTTGCATAGCCGCCTGTCGGGTCGTTTACGAAGACGTGGGTGATTGCCCCCACTACTTTATCGTTCTGGATAACAGGCGCACCGCTCATTCCCTGCACAATGCCACCGGACCGCTTTAACAGTGCCCGGTCTGTTACGCGGATTACCATCCCCTTGTTATCTCTGGAATTTACATTAATTTCTTCTATCTCTACTTCAAATTTTTCAACTTCCTCTCCTATCTGGCACATAATCCATGCCTTTCCTTTATGGACATCCTGCTTCAGGCCGACAGGAAGCGCCTTCTCCTTGCGGTAAGTATATTCCTTTCCATCTATTGACCCGGTAATGCCTAATGTGGTATTGCTTCCAATCTTGCCAATGCAATTCGCATCGCCAAGCGAAACACTTCCGATTAATTCACCGGGGCTGCCTGCTTTTCCTTTCTTAATATCTTCTATTTTAGCCGGATAAACTGAGCCCCTGCTTAATTTTATCAGTTTCCCCGTGTCAATGTCTGTAATTCCATGCCCCAATGCGGCAAACTGATTATTTTCTGTCACAAAAGATAGTGTCCCAATTCCTTCTGTGTCCTCACGCAGCCAGACTCCTATCTTATATTCCCCATCTTTCGCCAATATCTTATCTAATTTGACCTGAATCTTCGTCCCTCCTCGCATTACTTCCAGAGTCACTTTCCTTCTCTTTTCCCGTTGAAGAAGCTCTACGACCTGATCAATCGTCCCGACCTGCTTCTCTTCAACCTTATAAATTACATCACCCGGCTGCAGAATCTCCTTCGCCGGCTCATAAGTAAATCCATCTTTCCCTATGATTTTAGAAGTTCCAAGCACCATAATCCCATCTGACTGAATATAAAGCCCTACTGCCTTTCCCGATGGCATTACTTTTGCCTCCTCAATCACATCAAAATGTATATATTTGTAATGAAAAATCCCAAAAAGTTTCAATTCAGCCTGATAACTCCCCAAGGAACTCGCCATGACGCTTACCGGCCTGTCAAGCCCAAAGGACTGCTCCCTCTCCTGTGCCTTTCCACCATTCGTGATCGCTATAACATCCTTTGTTTCCTGGCAATGCCCCTCCAGTGGGACTGAAAAATCTATTTCCACATTCTGATTCTGAAAAAGATAGATGTGGTCAGGCACCTTGCTGTCCATATGCTGCCAGTACCACGCCCCTACCGCCCCCAGATTAAATATTACTAACAATATCAGGCATAAGCGATATATCTTCCTGTCCCTCTCCCTCCAGTTAATTTTAGAAAAAAAAGACCTTCCGTGCTTCGAACATTTTAGGCTCATAAATATAACTCCTTCCTACAAGTCAAAAAAAACTGGTATATTTGTTATCATACACCAGTCTTAAAAAAATTATGCCCTATCCTCGAAGCATTTCACATCTTTATCTATCTTTTATCTCCATCGCCAGTTCTTTCATCTCCCTTGCACTGTTCAGTACAGCATCTGTTATCTGCGCACCGCCGAGAATGCGGGCAAGCTCCTGAATGGATTCTTCATCGCCCAGCCTCCGTATCTGTGAGTGGGTGTGCTCATCTTTATTTTCTTTTTCTATTAAAAACTGTGTGTCCGCCATCGCTGCTATCTGAGCTAGATGGGAAATGCAGATAACCTGATGCCTCCTGCCAATCAGGGCCATCTTCTCTGCAACCATCTGTGCGGTCCTTCCGCTGATTCCCACATCAATTTCATCAAATATCATACTCTCAATATTATCATGTTCAGCAAGGACTGCCTTAACTGCCAGCATAATTCTGGAAAGCTCACCGCCAGAGGCAGCTGTCCCAATCGGCTTTAATTCCTCTCCCGGGTTAGTTGATATCATAAATTCTATATCATCCATGCCCTTGGCAGAATACTCCTTTTTAGGGCGCACCGCAATTTCAAACTTTACCTGCAGAAAATTTAAATCAATTAGTGCCTGAGTAATCTCTTTTTCTAGTACTTTTGCGCATTGTTTCCGGATAGCTGTAATCTCTTTAGAAAGTTTCTTTAACTTTTTCTCCTCTTTTGTTATTTTTTCCTGTAATTCTCCCCTGTATGCCTCGTAATCCTGATATTTCTCCAGCTTGCTCCGTATTTTGTCCCGATAGGCAAATACTTCTTCTGTGTCAGCCCCATACTTTGCCTTTATCCCCCGAATCAGGTCAAGGCGCTTCTCAACCTCATCAAGTTCTTCTGCCCCAACTTCAAATGAATCCATATAGTCAGAGATATCCCTGTTAAAATCCGTCACCAGGGCATCAATATCCGACAACTGATTCCAAAAGTCCGACACACGCTCATCATATTCCGAAATCTTTGAAATAATACGAATTCCTTCGCTGGTCTTTTCCGATACAGACCCATTCTCCCGGCTCATCATATTGTAGATTTCTGACAATCCCTGTGCGATTTCCGCAGCATTGGACAGCCTGCGGTATTTCTGTGCCAGTTCCTCTTCTTCCCCTGCTTTCAGGCCCGCATTCTCAATTTCATCCAATTCATACTGCAAAAAAGAAATCTCCCTGAGACGCTGCTCGTCCGGAATTTCATTTTTCTCCAGTTCCTCTTTCCATTCCATATAACGATGGAAGGACTGGGCTAACTCTGCCTCCCTTCCATCCATCTGCGCCTTCGCATAGCGGTCTACTATATCCATGTGTTTTGCCTTATGCAGCAGGGACTGCTGCTCATTCTGCCCATGAATATCAATCATCAAATCTGCTGCCTTCTTAATCATGGCAATCGTCACACTCTCGCCATTAATGCGGTTAACCGTTCTGGAAGAAGTAATTTTTCTGGAAATCAATAATGTATTATCCTCAAAACTAATGCCCAGCTCTTCCAAATCAGATCGAATCTTTTCATCGTCAATTAAAAATGTCAATTCCACCAATGCATACTCCGCATCTTTCCGAATCATATCCTTCGCTGTCTTCCCACCCAGTGCAATATTGATAGAACCAATAATAATCGACTTCCCAGCACCTGTCTCTCCCGTTAATACATTCAGATGTTCCGCAAAGTCCACCTCTATTTCATCAATAATTGCCAGATTTTTCACATGTAAATTCAGTAACAATTCTTCTCTCCTTCCTCCGTGGGTTTATAGGCCAAATGTTGTATAAAACCCCCTATGATGCAAAGGAGGGTATTACGCAATCTTTTGATTGGCCCAATACCCTCTTTTACTGAAACGCCTGCCAAAACAGTGCGCTTTATTCATTTAATAGAAATCCCTTATCTGGAATTTACCGACACAATTTCTACCCTGCAGGCCATTTTGCATCCATTAACATACGCATATATATACGTTGAGCCAAGACCCTTACCAACTACTAAACCATTGGCTACTGTTGCAATACGGTTATTTGCCGAATACCATGTGATCGGGTCTGTTGTTCCGATTACCCTGAGCGTTTCTGTGTCTAACTGCCTCATTCTGAGAGACGATTTGTTCAGCTCCACAACATTGACCTCAACCGTTGCTGTCGTACCACTTGATGAAGTAATCGTAATCGTAGCAATTCCCGTTCCTACGGCTTTTACCTTTCCGGAATTCGTTACTGTGGCCACACTCTTATTATCCGATGCCATCTTAATCGTATCTGTCTGATTATCTGGCAGAACCGTATAAGAAAGCTGTGCTGTATTTCCTCTCTTCATCGTCAGCTTCTGCTGGGCAACCATAATATTCGTTGCAGGTATCGGCTCCATCACTTTTACCAGACACCTTGCACTCTTATTGCTTCCATCTGTAGTAGTTGCAGTTATATATACTTCCCCTTCTGCATAACCGGTAATCTTTCCGCTGCCTGTAACACTCGCAATTTTATCATCGCTGGTAGACCACTTTACTTTCTTGATAGAAACATTCTTTGGCTTTATGTTCGCCTTTAACTTAATCGTATTCCCGATATGGCAAATCGCATAAGTTTTATTCAGAGAGATGCTTGTAGCACGGTGAATAACGGTAACCCTGCATCTTGCTGTCGCATGGACAGAGTCTGTAGTCTTGGCAGTAATTACAGTAGAACCTACTCTCTTGGCAGTAATCTTTCCAGAAGAGGAACCTACGGAAGCTACCCTCTTATTCCTTGAAGTAAATTTGACAGAAGGGTTGGAGGTATTGTTAGACCACACAGTCTTCTTCAAACGATAGGTTGCCCCGACATTCATTCGGATACTGCTCTTGTCTAATTTCAAAGTACTTTTAAGCTTTGCAACCTTGACACGGCAGGTCGCTTTCTGCTTATATTTCTTTAATGTACAGGTAATGGTACAAGAGCCAATCCTCTTACCGGTAACCTTTCCTGTTGCAGAGATTGAGGCAATCTTAGAATTAGAAGTCTGCCATGTTGCAGCCTTATCTATATTGCCCGGCTTTGTCACCTTTTTAATTGTAAAGCTCTTGCCGATTGCAATCTCACGGCTGCTCGGATTCAGGGAAAATGTTACTGCATTCTCAACAGTAACTTTACACAGTGCAGTCAGATTCGTCTCCACCGCTGTACACTGAATCACTGTCTGCCCTGCCATCACACCTGTCACGACACCTTCCTCTGTAACAGTAGCAATTGCCTCATCCAGACTCTGGTAGCGAACCGTCTTGTTCGTAGTCTCTGCCGGAGTGAAAATCGGAAGAATCGTAAAGTCCTGCCCTACCTGTATCGTCTGCTCCAACGGATCTATTGTAAAATCAGTGGCTACAAGATGCTGCTGTATTACTGTAACCATACAGGTAATCGGCCTGTATTCTCCTAAATCCTCCGCAATACAGGTAATCATCGCTGTACCTACTGCAATACCTGTGATATTTCCATCCTTATCAACCGTCACGATAGATTCATCAGAAGAATAAAATGTAACATTTGTATTAACGCCTTCCGCCGGATTAAATATTACATTCAGCTTCTTTGTCTGGCTTACCTCCAACTCCATCGAGTTAGATTCAAATGCAAAGCTGTCGAGGCGTTGCCGGACATTTACCTCTATCATAACCGGGGATGCGTTACCTCCCTGTACCATGATTGTGGCTGTTCCCACGCCGACTGCCGTAATCCTTCCGTTTGTTACAGTCGCAACAGATGCCTTGGAAGTCGTCCATGTCAGTGTCCTGTCTGTCGGGTTCTCCGGTGTCAGCGTGACTTTGACATCATAGGTATCCCCTACCTTCATATTCAACGTCGAGACATCTGTCTGGATTGCCGTAATTGGATCATCCTTTACTGTCAGGATACACTGTGCAAACACACCGTTCGGGTTATAAACCGGCTTTACAGTGATTGTTGTCTGACCAAGCTTTAATACAGTAACCATACCATTTTCGTCTACCGTTGCAATTGATTCATCGGAAGACTCCCAAATCATCTCCGTGTTAGTTGCATTTGCCGGCTGGTAGATTGCCTCCAAAAATACAAACGGTGTTCCTATTGACGTTGTAAACGCAGGGCCTTTATCAATTTTAATATCTGTAATCGGCGCAGTAACCGTCACCATCGCTGTCGCATATGTATCATTATCCCTGTTAATTGCAGTGATTACAACATCACCTGTCTTTTCCGTTGCCGTAATCTTAGCAGCAACATTTCCCGTCTGTGGCTCCACTGTTACAATAGATGTATCAGAAGAAATCCACAAAATATTTTTGGAACCTGTCAGGTTCGTCTGCAGGTACTCAGAAGCTCCAACCTCCAGACTGACTTTATCCGGCGTAATTTTAAAGTCAGTTGCCGACTCATTAATGGTAATGCTACACTGTGCAACTCTGGTAATACCGCTCTCTTCTGTCCACGCCAGAGACACAATGACAGGTTCATTAACTGGTGTCTTCTGTGTCGCTGTAACTGTTACATAACGTCCCGTTGTGTTGCTAAGCGTTGCATAAATATCATTGCTAATCGACCATTGAAATCTGGATGCCTCCACATCCGTATTGGAACCAATCACACCATATAAATCAAGAGTCGATCCCACTGCCATCGTAACCTCGGAACGGTTCAGCGCAAACGTATCGGCCACATTAACTGTTACCGTTACCGGGGCATCTACCAATCCAGGAATCTTGATTGTCTGAATATCAGAAGGCCTGATGCGTACCTGTGCTGTACCAAGCGCCTTCGTCCAAATAGTAGCAGCCTTATCCCATGTACATCCGATATACTGATTTCCATCAGCCAGAATATCATATGTAAAATGATTTGTTAAAACGTTTACCGGAATATTAAATGCCTCTGACAGAGCATAGCTGCTGCCCAGATTTAAAACAATCTCTTTATCTGTAAACTCACATTCAACACTTGTCGCCAATGTCACAGCAGCAACATTAGACTTCTTATCCGGATCCTTGGAATCAGCAAAGTTAGTGTATGTCCCTTTCACATAGAAATATACATTATAAACGCCCGCTTTGGCATCTACCCGGTATGCCGGTGCAGATGTCGGATCTGCCGGGTCTGCCGGAATATATACCAGTTTTGCCTCATCTGCATCAGCCCCGACATTTCCAAGCGAATCCCTGACAAGCACTTCCTGATCGCCCTGTCCTTTTGAAATAACCCAGACAAGTTTATCCCCCGCTGCCAGTTCCGGATGGTCAACAGCACGGACAGAAACCCCTATTCTTTCATGGTTCTTTACAACAACTGAACCAGATGCGCTACCACCCATACCGCCAGCCAGAGTATCCCCATCTTTATTGGTAAGTTTTGGCTTTACATATACATCAATAGTATCAGTATATGTCCTTGTCCCATCCACATATGTAACCGTCAGCCTTGCAGGGCCTGCGCCAACTGCCTGTATAATCTGCTCAGGCCTATCAGCCGTTGCAGGGGCTATATTTATAATATCTTTATTGCTGCTCTCCCATGTTGCCTGCGGCAGGGTCCCGTCACCAAAGACAAGTTTAATATGGTCAGAACCGGAATTCTGGTCACCAATCGGCACCTCACTGTCCATCTCCATAATCAGGGAACGCCTTGCATCGGATTCATACACTTTCCCCATGGACACGCCATTGATATTCAGATATTCCTGAATGGAGAAAACAACTTCAATCGTAACTGTCGCAGTAAGCGGAGTTCCGCTGCTGTCCGTATATGTAACATTAACAGCGGCATTTCCAGACATTGCCTGGACAATCAACCTTGCCTGATGGCTATGTGCTGTCGCGGGATCGACTGTTACTACATTTGTATTCTGGCTGACCCATTCTACCGTGGAATTTCCCGGCAGGTTCATTATAAGAAAGTCCTCCTCTGCACGGCGCAGGGTAAGCCTTCCGCCGGAAGCTACCTGATTACCCTCCTCGTCCTGAAAGATAATCCCTGTCAGCGGCTCCCCGGGATCTCCCGGCGCCGCATTGATAATCCCACCCTCTTTTAAAGCAAAAAAGGACAGAAACAAAAGCATAAAGAGCACGAACGCACTGATTCCCCACACCCGCCTCTTTCTGATTTTACTTAGTAATTCTCTCATCCTTCTCCTCCCATAATTTTAATATACAAAATTTAACAAATCTCTATGTCAAATTTGTGCTAACATATCTGTTTTGCACAAATTTAAACTATTTTAAAACATACGCTTTATTGATGCATTACTAAGAAACACATTTCTTTATGCACTTGCGATAAATAACTGCACACTGCCATAGGATATATCGGCAAAAAGCATATCCTTCAAAACAGCCTGCATCCTTAAATTTCTTTAAACATTCAGCATAGGAACATTCAACTGTAAGCTGTGTAACCGTTATTCATCCCAATTATGGTACACACACTGCACATCATCATCTTCATCCAGCAAATCCAATGTCCTCTGGAGCTGCTTTATATCGTTTTCATCACTTAATGTAACATAATTCTGCGGAATCATGGTCACCTCTGCGCTTGCCATCACGACTCCTTCCTTCTCCAAAGCTTCATGAACCGCGCCGAAATCCTCCGGTGCAGTAATAATCTCAAAGGAATCCTCCTCCTCCGCAAAATCTTCTGCCCCTGCGTCCAGTGCAGCCATCATCAAATCATCTGCCTCCATACTACATTCTTCTTTGTCAATGATAATCTGCCCCTTTTCATCAAACATATATGACACACACCCCTGTGTCCCTACACTGCCGCTCCCTTTTGTAAATGCATTGCGGACATTGCTGGCCGTACGGTTTTTATTGTCTGTCAGTGCCTTAACGATTAGTGCTGTCCCACTCGGCCCATATCCCTCATAGGTTACTTCTTCATAATTCACCGCGTCCATATTGCCTGCTGCCTTCTTTATGCCGCGCTCAATCGTATCATTCGGCATATTATTCGCCTTTGCCTTTGCAATCACATCCCGAAGCTTGCCGTTATTTTCCGGATCCGGGCCGCCTTCCTTGACTGCCACCGCAATCTCACGCCCAAGGATTGTAAAAATCTTCCCCTTCGCAGCATCATTTTTCTCTTTCTTATGCTTAATATTCGAAAATTTTGAATGTCCTGACATACTTCCCTATCCTTCCCTTCCTAGAGCATATTTGAAACACACTCCAACATTTCATAAATTGTAATCTGAACCTTTATATTCTATCACTTTTAACGCCATCTGTCCAACTTCAAATTTATACTATAAAATTAATTCTAAAATTATGCCACACCCCCTATCCATTATACGGCAGAGGAAAAAACACCCGGCAGCAATATAAGCATAACTGCTGCCGGGTGCCCGTCTCATCCCAGAAGGCTGGCTGCCCACTCCTATTCATCATAAATTGACACAATTTCCCCGTCCAGAATCCTGTTCATATTTTTTACCGCACAGAAATTCCCGCACATAGAGCAGGTATCCTCTTTCTCCGGTTTCGCAGATTCACGGTATCTTCTTGCCTTTTCCGGGTCGATTGCAAGCTCAAACATCCTATCCCAGTCCAGATTCTTGCGGGCAGTGCTCATTTCCTTATCCCAGTCCTTTGCCCCCGGAATGCCTTTCGCTATATCTGCCGCATGTGCCGCAATCTTAGAGGCAATAATGCCCTCCTTTACATCATCCACATCCGGCAGGCGCAGATGCTCTGCCGGCGTCACATAGCAGAGGAAGGATGCGCCATATGCTGCAGCTATGGCACCACCGATTGCTGCCGTAATATGGTCGTACCCCGGCGCCACGTCCGTAACCAGAGGCCCCAGCACATAAAACGGCGCCCCCTTGCAGATTGTCTGCTGTATCTTCATGTTTGCCTCAATCTGGTCAATCGGCATGTGCCCCGGCCCCTCAATCATCACCTGGACATCTTTATCCCATGCACGTTTTGTCAACTCCCCAAGCGTAATCAGCTCCTGTATCTGCGAGATATCAGACGCATCTTCAAGACACCCCGGACGGCAGGCATCGCCTAAGCTCATAGTGATATCATATTCCCTGCAGATATCCAGAATGCGGTCGTAATGTTCATAAAACGGATTCTCATTGCCTGTCATTTCCATCCATGCAAAGATAATAGAACCACCGCGGGATACAATATTTGTCAGGCGTTCCATCTGCCTGAAATGCTTTGCCGTCTCTTTATTAATGCCGCAGTGTATTGTCATAAAATCAACGCCATCCCTTGCATGCATTTCCACAATAGCAAGCCACTCTTCTGTCGTAATCTCCTTCAGCGGTTTGTGGTAATATACAACCGCATCATAAATCGGCACTGTACCAATAACGGCAGGGCATTCTGCAGTCAGCCTCCTCCGGAACTTCTGCGTATCACCAAAGGAACTCAGGTCCATAATCGCCTCAGCCCCCATATCGACAGCACTCCTGACCTTCTCCATCTCCATATCAAGGTCAGTCCAGTCGCGGGAAGTCCCCAGATTCACATTGATTTTTGTGGACAGTTTATTCCCTATCCCACATGGTTCGATACACTGATGTAATTTATTTGCCGGTATAATTGCCTGTCCTTTTGCCACAAGCTCCATCAGCTTCTCCGGCTCAATATGCTCCTTCTTTGCTACATGAAGAAGCTCCTTTGTCTGGATGCCCTTTCTGGCAGCCTCCATCTGTGTGCTATACTCCATACTTAACCTCATTTCTGCAAGGTGAACAAGGTTCACCTTGGCTTTACTTTAAAATAAAAAAACTCCAGATACCTGATTATCCCGGCAGCCTCTAAGACTTTCCCATACATATGCCGTCAATAACCCATCTGGAGATTTCTCTCTGTCATTTCCTATTCCTATACTTCCTACGGCGGCATTATCCGCATCAGGTAATGGGTCGGATCTTATCCCTCTCAGCCAGTCAGCTCCCCAGATACTATTATATTCAAGCTTTTTCAGTATATTCTTCCGTGGCGCAAAAGTCAATCCCACGGAAGCCAATTTTCAGTATATATATTCATTACTGCCCCAAATCAATATGTCACCATTTACAGACGATGTTTATTTAACGGTAACTCCCTGTTATCCGTTATTTTTTGTTTGTACCTGCATCCGGTTATGTTTCTGTTTTTTGCTTCACAGACAAGCAAAACGCCTAAAAAGAGGTAAGGATATGCCGCCAGACAACAACGGCTTTCCAGAGGAACTCTGTCTTGCAGGGCTTTGATGAATATATACTGAAAATTGATTTCCGTGAGTCAATCCTCTTTTAAAAGTTTCTGAATCTTAGCCATAACCGCAGGCACCTCGCCCACAGAATGAATCGCACACATTACCGTATCATCCCCTGCAATGCAGCCTACCACGCCAGCTACCTCAAGGTTATCAATTGCCGCAGCCACTGCCATCGCCATGCCGGAAATCGTCTTAATGACTAGAAGGTTTTCTGCCTGATCCATAGAAAGATATCCATCCTGCAGGACACGGATATATTTATGCGCCAGATTAGTTTCCTTCTCCTGCAGTAGTGTGTATTTCTGATGAATGCCATCCACAGATACTTTCGTAAGCTTTAATTCGCGGATATCTCTGGAAACTGTCGCCTGCGTCACATGAAAGCCCGCCTGCTCCAGACGCTCCGCCAGTTCCTCCTGCGTCTCAATAGGATATTTGCCAATCAGTTCAATTATTTTCGAACGCCTCTCAATCTTCATCCGTCATCCTCCACCTAATCCAGCAGTCCATGCATCCCCCACGACATCACTTTCCTCTAGTCCCCATTGAGCTTTTCCCGCATCCGCTCATAAAAACCAACTCCCGGCAGCTTTACAACCTTCGTGTCACCGCGGGGCACCTGAATCACCAGCTCATCGCCTGTATGAAGCTCCCCGACAACCCTCCCGTCCGCAATCAGCATCGCCAAATCCTCGCAGAACTCCTTTGTCTGCCCGATTTCCAGCGAAATCTTATCCCTGCCGTCCAGTACAAGGCTCCTCTTATTCAATGAATGGGCACAAATCGGCGTCACAACCATAGCATGGACATTCGGCGCCATAACAGGCCCCCCCGCAGAAAGATTGTAACCGGTAGAACCTGTCGGCGTAGCAATAATAAGGCCATCCGCCCGGTAGATATCCGCCAGTTCATCATTCACATATACTTTTAGTGTAATAAGGCGGCAGTCTCCCCGCTTGCTGATTACCATATCATTCAGGGCATAGCAGGAAGAACGGCTGTCCTCCCCCAGAAACATTTTCCCCTCCTTGAGCATCATCCTGCTCTCCACAATATATTCCCCGCCAAGAAGGCGATCCAGCGAATCATCAATCCTATTCTGCTCCACTGTCGCCAAAAAGCCAAGCGTACCCGTATTAACCCCAAAAATCGGCAAGTCCCGGTGGACTAAATCAACAGCAGCCTGAATCATTGTACCATCCCCGCCCAGCACAATAGCACACTCCACCTCCTGCGGAATCTGTGCTGCATTTGTAAAATGACTGATTCCCCCTGCCTGCCACCGCTTATTTTCCAGTATCAGACATTCGCATCCCTTCTGCTGCAGATATGATACAATATGCTCAGCCATCTTGTCATTTGCGTCCTTGCCGCTATTGGTAATGATACAAAATCGGTTCACAGCCCGTCTGCCCCCTTTCACAAATCTAAATTTCCCATTCCCATATTATACCATTCTACAAAACAGCTAGTGTATTGTGGGCTGCCTCCACTACTTCCCCGGCAAGCTTATGATAGCTTGCTCCATCATCTGTACCCTGTACGCCCTGATTTCCCCCCTGATCCTCCTCCCCCTCTGTTTTTTCAAGATAAAGAAGGTACTCAATATTGCCCTCCGGCCCTTTAATGGGCGAAAAATCCAACGCAAGGATTTTAAATCCAATTTCGGCTGCATAGTCCATAATCCGGCAGACGACATCCAGATGCACATTTTTATCCCTTACAACACCCTTCTTGCCAACCTTCTCCCTGCCCGCCTCAAACTGCGGTTTTACAAGGCAGACGACACGGCCTCGCTCCCCTAGGAGATTTTTTACCGGAAGCAGTACCTTTGTCAAAGAAATAAATGCTACATCAATAGAAGAAAACGCAATATCCTCCGGCACTTCTTCATGTGTCACATACCGGATATTCGTCTTCTCCATCGAGATAACCCTCTCATCCTGACGGAGCTTCCATGCAAGCTGGTTCGTCCCCACGTCAACTGCATATACCTTTTTTGCGCCATTCTGCAGCATACAATCCGTAAAACCTCCCGTAGACGAACCGACATCCATGCAGATTTTCCCATCAAGAGGCACCTCCCAAAGTTCCACAGCCTTCTCTAATTTATATCCCCCACGGCTGACATACTTCATCTGCGCGCCCCTGACTTCTATCTGGGCATCCTCCGGAAACATGCTGCCTGCCTTGTCCTCCCGCTGGCCATTGACAAAGACATCCCCTGCCATAATAACCCTCTTTGCCTTTTCCCGCGACTCCGCCAAAGCCCTTCTCACCAGCAGCATATCCAGACGCTCTTTCTTTTTCTGTTCTTTCATCTAATGCCCATCTCCCTTTAATTTCGACATAATAGCATACCCTTCACTTTTTCCGCAATACTCTGCGCATCTAACCCATATTTTTTCTTTAGGAAATCAACAGAACCATGCTCAATAAACTGATTCGGCAATGCCACCGGACAGACTGTAATCCCTTTACGGCCCTGATACCACGCTTTGACCATCTCACCAAAGCCGCCGTTTTCCACCCCCTCCTCCATAGGCACTACAATTGTATGGTTCTCTGCGACTTCCTCAAGCATCTCCTCGTCCACAGGTTTAACAAAGCGCACATTGATTATCGAAAACTGATACGCCGCATCTTTTAGGATTTCGCCAACCTCGACTGCTGTCTCCACCATGCTTCCCACCGCCAGAAGCGCGATGTTCTCCCCATGGCAGATCCATTCGCTCTTTCCCTGCACAATCGGCTCCGTATACTCCGAAAGCCCCTGATACGCCCTGCCCCTAGGATAACGGACAGCCACAGGCGCATCCTGTGATAACGCGAATTTAAGCATCTCCTCAAGTTCCCAAGTGTTTTTAGGTGCGATTACAGTTATATTTGGCATATGCATCAAAAAAGACAAATCAAATATCCCCTGATGAGTCTCCCCGTCACTGCCAACCAGCCCGGCCCTGTCAACCGCAAAAGTAACCGGAAGGCTGTCCAGACAGACATCATGCAGTATCTGGTCATATGACCTCTGCAGAAAAGTAGAATACAATGCTACTACCGGGTGAAGGCCTCCCGCTGCCATCCCTGCCGCAAATGTAACTGCATGTTCCTCTGCAATCCCTACATCAAAAAAACGCTTCGGGTATTCTCTGGCAAATGCAGACAATCCAGTCCCCTGCGGCATGGCAGCGGAAATGGCCGTGATATTTTCATCTTTCCCAGCCGCCTCCACAATAACCCTGCTGAATACCTCTGTATAAGTTAATGCTTTTTCACCTTTATATCTCTCTTTCCCATCCTTTATATGAAAAGGGGCAACCCCGTGAAATGCGGACGGGTCTTTTTGTGCAGGCGGATACCCTTTTCCCTTCTGCGTACTCACATGCACCAATACTGCGCGGCTGGATTTCGCAGCGCTCTCAAACGCATATACCATCTGGCGGACATCATGGCCGTCTATAGGACCTATATATGTAATCCCCATATCTTCAAACAGCATACCGGGAATCAATACCCGTTTAATCAAATCCTTAATCCACCGTATCCGATGTGTCAGGACGCTCCCGATATGCGGCATCTTCTGCAGAATCTTCTCCACATCTTCTTTCAGCCCCGTATAATTTCGGTTTGTCCTGATTTTCCCCAGATAACGCGACATTCCCCCTACATTTTTGGCGATAGACATCTGATTGTCATTTAATACAATAATCAAGTTCGATTTCAGCCTAGCCGCGTTGTTTAACGCCTCATATGCCATGCCGCCGGACAACGCGCCGTCACCGATAACAGCAAATACTTTATGGTTCTCCCCCCGGATATCCCTCGCCTTTGCAAGCCCCAGCGCCGCCCCGATTGATGTGGAGCTGTGCCCTGTATCAATTGCATCGCATGCACTCTCCGCCCTCTTTGGAAAACCGCTGATGCCCCCATACTGGCGGAGATGGCCAAACCCATCTTTGCGTCCGGTAAGGAGCTTGTGGGTGTAGCACTGATGCCCTACATCCCACACAATCTTGTCTTCAGGAAGATTACAGCAAAGATGGATTGCCATAGTAAGCTCCACCACACCCAGATTGGAAGCAAGGTGCCCGCCGGTACGGCTGATTTTCTGCACCAGAAAACGGCGGATTTCCTTTGCCAGGGCATCATAATCCTTCACAGAAATTTTTTTTATATCGTTTGGCCCATTTATCTGCCCAAGTAAATCGCTCACAACAATCTCTCCTTATTTTTTCCGGCTGACCAGCTCCTTAATCAATGTATTAAGATACGCACTCTCTACAGAAAGATTACCAAGGCATTCCAGTGCCCTGACCGAATACTCCTCCACAGCCTGTTTCGCTTTTTCAATGCCATATACAGACACATATGTCCTTTTTTCATTCTTTGCATCACTTCCAATTGGTTTGCCCAGTTCCTCTCTCGTCCCTTCCACATCAAGGATATCATCCCGAATCTGGAACGCCATGCCGATATTCCTGCCAATCTCCTCCATACAGGCTATGTTCCCATCGTCTGCCCCGGCCAGTGCTGCCCCAGCCATCAAAGAAGCTTCCAGAAGCGCCCCTGTCTTCAGGCGGTAAATAAACTCAAGCTGTTCCTCCGACAACGGTTTACCTGTCAATTCCACATCCACAACCTGGCCGCCGACCATGCCATAGACGCCAGACTTCCCTGACAAAATACGCAGTGCTTTTAATGCATTCTGCGGCTCTGCTGCCTTCCCTGCCCCCCTCAGGGCAGTTTCATAGGCATAATTTAATAAGGCATCCCCTGCCAGAATCCCCATATCTTCCCCAAACACTTTATGCGTAGTCTCTTTGCCGCGGCGGTAATCGTCATTATCCATAGCCGGCAAGTCATCATGTACCAGTGAATACGTATGGATCATTTCCATGGCCGCCATAAATAACCCAATGACTT
Source organism: bacterium D16-36 (assembly GCA_003611745.1). Lineage (GTDB taxonomy): Bacteria > Bacillota > Clostridia > Lachnospirales > Lachnospiraceae > Butyribacter. The sequence goes on from RAYF01000007.1 coordinate 126,315, forward strand.
CTTCCTCGCCTCCGCCAAACAATTCATAACTCTCTCTCATAAGCATGGGTCGAAGCCTCTTGCCGCCTGCCATCACACTATATTCCATCGCCCTGAAAACCGTCCGCTGTAAAGACTGTTCCTGCGGCAGGACAGATTTCAATCTTTCTTCAATACAGGCAGTTTTCTCCTTCATCTGCTGCCTGAACTCTTCCTGATCTAATTGCTTCATTTTCCTGCTCCCATCTAATGTAGCATCGCATTATTTTAGTAAACGAAAAAAACGCTTGCGTTTTGCTTCGTTTGCAGCGCCGGGTACACGCTGCAAAGCAGCATACTTCTTATGTGTATCCGTGCGCATCCATTACAGTGCCTAAGGAACTGTTAATAAATTACTCATGACAATTACTTGTATAAATGCCCATCTGCTGCATCAGAAAATCTTGACATAGCCCGCTATGCCTGCGATTTTATTCTTTGCAGCTGAACATTTATATAGCGAACTTGTCACAAATAATTCCTTAACAGTTCCTAAGCGGTTTCATTGTTCATCACCACTGATTACTATCAATTTCTTTTCTACCTTATCTATAGAGTCATTGCAGTTTTTAATCAGCTTCATTCCCTCTTCATATCTCTTAAATGACTCTTCCAGCGTCAGCCCGCCGCCCTGAAGGCTCTCTATAATCTCGTCCAGTGCCTCAAAGGACTCCTCCAGCGTGATTTTCTTTGCCATCTGCTGCCTCCTTATCCATATCTACACTTTCTACCATTACCAATGCCTGTCCATCTACCATAGACAGGCGCAGTTCCTGGCCCTTCTCAAGCCCTTTCACGGAACGCACATTTTTGCCATCCATGTCAGCTACATAAGAATAACCTCCCTGCAGTTTATATAAAGGGGACAGCCCCTTAAGCTCCTCTGCGTAGAGCGCCATCTGGTGCTTTGCCGATGTAATCTTCTGGTTTATCAGAAGCTGCATCTTATCTGCATATTCTGCAAGAAACAGCCTCCTTTGCTTCAGCATGTCCTGCGGGCTTGCATGGCCAAGCAGCGTTTCATAATGGTTCAGCCGCATTTTGTTAATCTGCACAATATTTTCCATCAGGCGGTTTAAGGAATAACGGTATTCCCTAATCCCTATTTCCAGTTCCCGGTATACATATACTGCAAGCTCTGCCGCTGCCGAGGGCGTCGGCGCCCTTAAATCCGCCACATAGTCAGCTATCGTCGTATCTGTCTCATGGCCGACCGCAGAGATAACGGGTTTGCGGCAGGCAGCTATGGCGTAGGCCAGCTCCTCCCTGTTAAATTCCCACAAATCCTCAATAGAGCCGCCGCCCCTTCCTATAATAACAGTATCCACATCTGTTCCCTCAAAATACCTGAGGCCCCGGATAACCGTCTGGTATGCACCCTCCCCCTGCACCTTTGCCGGATATAAAATAATCTGTACATAGGGATTCCTCCTGCGGGACACATTGCAGATATCCTGAATCACCGCCCCAGTCTGCGCTGTCACAACACCGATTTTCTTAGCATATTTGGGAATTTGTTTTTTTCGGCTGTTATCAAAAAGCCCCTCCGCTAAGAGGCGCTTTTTAAGTTTTTCATATTCTTCATATAACCGGCCGGCTCCTTCCTGACGTACTTCCACAGCATACATCTGATACTTGCCGTCCCTCTCATACACACTGATGCTTCCCTGCACAACTACGCTCTGCCCCTCCTGCATCCGAAAATCCAGATTTTTAGTATAAGAGGCAAACATAACGCAGGATAACTGCGATGTCCGATCTTTTATTGTAAAATAAATATGTCCGGAGGAATGATATTTGCAGTTTGAGATTTCACCTTTTACCTTCACATGCTGCAGGGAATAATCCCTGACAAACATATTCTTAATATACAGGTTAATCTGTGAAACGGTACGAATCTCCTCCATATTACTCCTCGTTTTCTGCCTGCCCTGCAGGCAGGTCTTTCACCACAGAAGCCAGAACTCCATTTACAAAACCAAAAGACTTATCCCCCCCATAGCGCTTGGCAAGTTCCACTGCCTCATTTATTGCAACACTGTTAGGCACCTCATCATCATAGAGAATCTCGAATACCGCCAGCCGCATTACCGTCAAGTCTGCCTTTGCGAGACGGGAAACCTCCCAGCCTTTTGCTTTTTCTTCAATCTTCTGGTCAATTTCGTCCATATGTTCCAGCACATTCCGAAAACGCTCCCTAAGCTCCGCTTTCGCCTTTTTTGTCGCATCAGCACTCTCAAGGTCCTCTAAATAAATATCAGCCTGCCCTATCCTGTCATCTTTCTCATGAAAATCCGCCTGAAAAAGCATAATATACAGATTCTCCCTGATTCTCTTCCTTGTCATAGTATTGTACCTTTTCTTTCTCTTTAATAGGCACCGCCCGCCCTGATGCTGCCCTCTGGTAACACAGCAGGCAGTTCCTGTCATCCGCCACATACCGTTTCTTATTTTAATCCAGATTTACCCCGGCAATCCTGACATTTACCTCTGGGACAATCAGTCCAGTCATGTTTTCAATCTGCTGGCTGACCTTTTCCTGCACCTGGCCGCATACCTTGGGGATACTGTAGCCATACTTCATGTTCAGCGCCATATCCACGCGCACAGCGCCCTCTTCCATAAAAACTTTAACACCTTTGGACATCGTTTTCATGCCGAGCTTTCCAATCAGCTCATTTGTAATATTCCCTGCCATAGAATGTACGCCTTCTACTTCATTTGCGGCAAGGCCGGCAATAGCCGCCACTACATCCGATGCAATTTTAACTTCACCGATTCCTTTTTTATCCACAACATATTCCTGTGTTTCCTGTTCGTTATTCACGCCGCGCCCTCCTTTATCGTTTCCAATATGAACATTATACCAAATTCCATAACATTTGCAATTCTTTTCTACTTATGAGGGTACCCGGTATGGCTGCTATTTATCCTCTACCTTAACCGGAGTAATAACTATGTTCTGCGCAGCAATTCCTGTTTTCCTTTTTACGATATCTTCAATCTGTGCAATCTGCTGGCTAGAAAGCTCTTCCGCATTCACCACCACATCTGCATTCCCCTGGCTGATACTGACAACAGATTCTGAAAATCCCTTCGCTTCAAGCATCAGCTCCGCAGCATTTTCAAGCTCTGCAGCCTCCGTGAGCTGTGCAACCTCCTTGACTGCCGCCTTTTTGTCGGCAGATGCCAAAGATTTATTATTGATAATCTCCATTAATGTCTCTTTATTCTTTGCGCGGCTCTGCTCCCTTGACAGTTTAGCAGACGAAAAATAATCACTGCTTAAACTATTTGACACCATGACTGCCTCCCCTGGGCTTTCCTCAGATGCCACAACTTCCCCATTATCATTGACCTTATAATCATCCTTTCCCTCATCTTCCGCTGAAATATCCGTTTTTGCCTTCTTATCCTCCTTGCTGTCTGTAGATGTTTCCACAGAATCCCCTGCACCTTTCTTTTCCTCAGCCTTTTTCGGATCTTCTTTCTTTTCCGGCCCTTTTGTCGCAGCCTGCTCTTTATTTTGAGAAGATACCAGGCCGCTGGTGGTTATTTCCTGCCCTGTAAAATTTAAATACCCCGCCACCACAATCATAATTGCCAGCGCAGTTACAATAATCTGGTTCTTTCCTACTATTTTTTTCACCTAGCCCTCCAATCTCTGTTGCTTCCTATCCAACAGACTTATTCCATTTTCATTACTTTAATTTTATGTGGCTCTATAGGAAATAATGCCTGAATAGCCTCAATAATTTCCTTTTCTTTTTTGCCAGAGCCAGCCCCCTGCGCGACTACAACCACCCCCTCCACAGCGGGGGAATGTATCTGTACGACATAGGGGCTTTCCTCACCGTCCTTCTTGACAATCACGCTCTCCCCCTTAGACTGGTAACTGGAATCCTTCTTGCTGCCGCCAGCAGTATCCTCCTGCACAGAATCATCCTCTGCAACACTGTCATCCTGCAGCGTCACCTTCTCCTCTGAAGATGCCAGCGTCAGCATAACCTCAACCTCCCCAAGCCCTTCTACCTTTGAAAGAATTTCCGCCGTCTCCCTCTCCTGCCTTTTGGCATACTTTTCCATTGCCAGAAACAGCGCATCACTCTCACTGGAAACCTCCATTTCCTCAGGAACCTCCTCTTTATCGGGAACACCGCCGGAAGGCAGCGACAGCACCAGAAGCATCACTCCTGCCAGAACAATTAACAGCAGGCGGAATACACCAATCTTTTGAATAAATTCCTTTATATTATCCTTCCCTTTTATTTCCATATATGCACCTTATCCTCTCCTATCGCAAAGTAACTGCATATCTGCCTCTTTAAAGCTTTTTCGTCCTTAGAAATATTTTTAATATCTTTTCTTTTTTCCTCAATCTGCACTGCCTCCACCGAAAGCTCCCCCTGTCCGCTGCCCTCTTTTGAAATCTCCCCGGCCGTGACAGCAATTTCTGCAATCTGCCACTCCTCCTCTCCCTGAAAAATCTCCACCGAAACATCCTCCGCCTGAACCCCATTCTCCTCTGCCATAATCATTACCTGCTTTTCTACCGTTTCCTTATACTCTTCCTTTACCATTTCCTCAAACCTGCCATCCGCAATGCTCATTTCTTCCTTTATATGGTCTAAATCCATCTGCAGCACTTTCTCTTCCAATAAACTATACCACTCATTTTCAAAATCAAATACAGAGAGCACCGGGGAAAGCATCAGAAGAATCATAATAACCCCACTGAAAAATTGAAAATACTGGCTGTACCTTGGATTGGAAATCAACCCCCGGAGTACCGTAACAATCACAACATATACCAGAATATTTTGGACTAATTCTTTCATTCTCCACTTCCATTCTGAAGCGGCGCAAATCCCCTGATTCCTAAATCACATATCAGGAAACCTTATGCCGTCTTCCCCCATTCTGCGCCCTCAGCCTCTGGGCGACCCACATCTTTCATCTCACAAATGTCATAGCACTCATCAGCGCAATAGAGATCACAAACATCATACAGCCTACAAAAACAGCATAGGTAAGCAGCTTTAACGATTCAACTAGTGCACCGATACATGCCGTTATCCTGCTGTCCGAGACCGGCTGTACCAGCGCCCCGATTAACTGAAACCCAAATCTGTTTACCGCCAGCTTAAGAAGCGGTATCCCGCAATAAAAAAGTACTGCGATGATGCCGGCCGCACCAACGGAATTCTTCACCAGATTCCCGGCCAGAAGAACCGTGCTGGTCACACTGCTGATTGTACTCCCCACACCAGGTATAGCGCCTGACAGTTTGATAACAGCAGAAGATTCTAACTGGGAAGTGATGGGGACTACCAATCCCTGAATCACGTTTAGCCCCATCATAATGCCAAACATTGTCTTCATCACAAACTTCACCACATCATGGATAAGCTCTGACATTTTTGAAAACATGTCCTGCTTGGAAAGCTGATTTGCAATTCGCAAGAGAAAATAGATATGAATAGCAGGCAGCGCAAATTTTACCAGCACAAAGTCTACCATAGTAATCAACACAAGGGTAAATTGATAATACACACCCGAGCTTAACGCCCCCTGGGAAAATGCCATCGTCATAAAATAAGACGGCGAAAGCACTTTCATAAAGTCAAGAAGCTGCGTCAGCGTATCGCCTGCAATTGCCGCTATCCGGGTAAACGATGCCAGAAGCAGCGAAAAAAACAACATATATACCGCATAAAATGCCGTCTCTGCCACCTGCTTCCCCTGCAGAAGGCTTGTAAAATTGCTTAGCATGGCACCGATAACCGCAATCAGAATAAGATATATGTACATTTTCTTTTCCTGCTGCAGATTCGCCGCCAGCCCGTCTATCACCGTCCGCAGTACCGATTCTATAGAAAACGGAAGCTGCCCATGCATTAGGCTTGTCACATACTCTGAAAAGGAAAATGTACTGCTCCCCAGCATCCGGTCCATCATCTCTTGAATATCAACGCTGGAAATTTCATCCCAGACCCTGTCAGCCTCCTCCATACCACACCTCCAGTCATAGCGGCTTTGCCCGCTTCATTTACAAGCTGCCAATTGTCTCAATCAATGTCATCAGTATAGGAATGCTGACAGCCAGTATCATCAGCTTCCCATAAAACTCTATCTGGTTCGCGACTGCACCGTATCCAGCATCATTGCACAGGTTTGCGCCAAACTCCGCCACATATGTAATCCCTATAATTTTCAACAGAATCCCTACATACATAGAGCTGTTTCCAAGATACTCCTCCACCCGGTGGACGATATCAACCACTTCCCGCATCTTTCCCAAAGACAGCGACAGCAGGAGAAGACAGGCTGCCATAATGACAAGCATCCCAAACTCTGCCTTTTCTTTTTGCAGCGGTATCGCCAGAAACACTGCCATAACTCCGATTACTGCAATCTTAAGCATCAAACCCCCCCTTATCACCTGCAGGCAAACCTTATACGGACTTCCCGCGCTAAAACCAATTAGGAAACTGTTAATAACTAATCAAACCAGTAAATATATGTTACATAATCAGAGTGCAAACAGCGTCTGGATTGTTTCAAACAGCTCCGCTATATAAGGAATCACCCAGAGCAGCACAAGGATCAGCCCTGCCAGGCTCACCAGAAATGCCTGCTCGTCCCGTCCGGAATGCTTCAACACCTGCCCCAGAACCGACACCAGAATCCCAACCGCCGCTATTCTAAAGATTAATTTAATAGTCATGTTTCATGTCGCCTTTCCACTCTCGTCATACCAATACCAAAGCCAGAAAAAGTCCTGCCGTTATCCACACAATACCGCTCACCTTTACTTTTTCCCCATACTCCTGCCTTGCCTGCAAAAGAATTTCCCTCAGCCGCACCTGAAATATTTCCAAGGTATGCAGCTGTGTCTGCCTGTCCATATTCCCAAGATTTTCCCCAATAGAACATAACAGCTCCATATCTCCCCTTTTCAGGTATCCTGCCGTTCCTAGCTTATGCAGCTCCCTCTTCCAGTGGTAAAAAAATCCCTTCCCATCATAACTCCTGAGGCAATCCCCCATATTTTTCCAAAGATCCCCAAAATATCCCTGACGCGCCGCCAGCCTGTCAAGCAGTTCCATCATATCGCTCCCAGAATATTCTATTTCCCCATACAAATACTGCAATGCCTGTTCCAGCTCTGCTAACATTTTGATTCTGGCCGTATGCCGCAAGACAGCATGCCAGCCAAGCCCTCCGCACCCAAATAGTATCAGTATCACCCCCGCCGCCTTTAACATGCGTGCCTGCCCTGCAGCTCTTTTCCCCTTGTGCCGGAAAACAGAATGCTTCCCCTCTCATCAAAAATAGCCTGAATCTTCCCTACCGCACCAGGCTGCAGAAGGACATACCTCCCAAAAATCTTTTCCTTCACCAGCCTGCCAAAGACTGGTTTATTTTTTATGTCATCAATTGAAATCCCATGTGCTGTTGCCAGCAGGCAGATTCCACAATTCATTACATACTCCATCGCCCTCACATCCTCCCCCGAACCGACCTCATCCACCGCAATCACCTGCGGCGCCATAGATCGGACAAGCATCATCATTCCCTCAACCTTCGGGCAGCCGTCCAAAATATCCGTGCGGCATCCCACATCATTTTGGGGAACACCAAGATAACAGGCCCCAAGCTCCGACCGTTCATCAACTACCCCGACTGTCATCCCCCCGCGGCTGCTATCCCCGTCAGACAATTGCCGTATCAGATCCCTTAACAGCGTTGTTTTCCCGCACCGCGGCGGTGAAATCAGCAGAGTATGGTAAATCCCCTGTTCCCTGACAAGATAAGGGAGTATATCATCTGCACATCCCTGCACCTCATGCGCCAGACGGATATTCAGAAAAGATATATTCTTCATGCTCTTTGCCTGACGCCCCTCCCAGATCATTTTTCCGGCAACCCCCACACGGTGTCCCCCCTGGACGGTAAGGTATCCCTGACGCAGCTCTTCATCAAATGCATACATAGAATAATTACTGATATACTCTAACGTCTCCCTAATTTCCCTCTGCCCAACCACAAAAGCCTTGTCCGCCTCCGAAGTAAACCTCCCGGCAGGATCCAGAAAAAATTCCTTTCCCCCATAGACAATTAAAAAGGGCGCACCGACACGCAGCCTGATTTCCTGAAGCTTTGAAAAATCTATACTGCTAAAATCCAGAAGCTTCCTAAACCTTACAGCCAGAATATGGCATATTTCCTCTTTCCTGCCCATCTGCTTAACCTTGTCCAAGCTTCCACCTCCTCTCCACTACTCCATATATATGGACAGGGCATGCAAAATATAACCTGAAATTCACGGAAACACGGAAATTTTGACAATTGCCTAAAACCTGCAAATGCTGTATGATATAGCTTAGTAGATGAAAAAAGAAAGCGAGGTTTTACTATGGACTACGGTTTAATTGGAGAAAAGTTAGGGCACAGCTACTCAAAGGACATTCATGAGATGCTGGCAGATTATACATACGATCTGTGCCCCCTCTCAAAAGAAGAATTTAAACCCTTTATGGAAAAACATGAATTCAAGGCAATCAATGTAACCATCCCTTACAAGCAGGATGTCATCCCTTATCTGGATGAAATAGATGAAAACGCAGGGGCAATCGGCGCAGTCAATACAATTGTAAACAAAGATGGCAGGTTATACGGCCACAACACCGATTTTTCAGGATTTCTATATATGCTGAAAAAACATAGCATTGATATTGAGGGGAAAAAATGTGTTGTCCTCGGGGATGGCGGAGCTTCTAAGGCCGTTGTTGCCGTACTTAAAAAACTTGGCGCCAGAGAAATTATTATCGTGGATATTATAAAGACAGCGTCCGCAATTACTTATGACGAATGTTTTGAAAAGCATACAGATGCAGAATTCATTGCCAATACAAGCCCAGTCGGAATGTTCCCAAAATGCGACGCAAGCCCTGTGGACTTAACAAAATTTCCAAAATGCAGGGCAGTGGCTGATGTAATTTACAACCCACTGGAAACTAAACTCGTTGCACAAGCAAAAGAACTTGGCATGACAGGCGTCAACGGACTGGAAATGTTGGTTGCACAGGCACTCTATGCAGTAGAATTCTTTTTAGATGTTAAATTAGATGAAGCAAAAATAGATGCGGTATACAAAAAAATATACGAAGACAAAAAAAACGGGTGACAGGCAGGGAAATGCCGGAGAAGGCCTGTGGGAAACCCACTGCAGGGCATTCTCCGGCACAATCATCCTTGGGGGTTTTCTATTTATCCGGAAATAAAAACAAAAAGCTTGTCCCCTCATTAATGCGGCTCTTACACACAATCTCTATATCATGACGTTTGGCAATCTGGCTGGCAATCGGAAGCCCCAGACCACTCCCGCTGCTGTTCCGTTCTGAATGTTCCCTGTGGAAACGCTCAAAAATATGCGGAATATCTTCCTCCGCTATCCCCTCCCCATAATCTGTTATGGCAACCGTATATCCCCCTGCCTCCGCCTGCAGCGTAATATCCACTGACTGTCCGGCTCTCGAAAATTTCACGGCATTATCAATAATAATAGAAAACATCTGCCGTATCCTGCCATAATCCCCATAAAAGGGCACGGGAAATTCCCCTTTTTCCAGATGGATTTCAATATCTTTTTTCGCAGCCAGACGCCGCATAGAGCGCACCGCCTCTGACAAGGCATCCGACAGGTTCATTTTAATTTTTTCTATCCGAAATCCGGCATTCTGTAATCTGGAAAGCTCCAGAAGATCATCCACAAGGCGCTGGAGGCAGGAAACATCCGACAGCATCTGATGATAGTACTCCTTTACTTCTTCCTGCCCGGTAACAAGCCCCTGATCCAGCACTTCCAGCGAACCTTTCATCACAGTAACCGGTGTCCTTAGTTCATGGGAAATATTTGACACAAAATCCTGCCTCATTTTATCCAGCTCCTTCCTCTCCAAATCAACTTTGGAAAGCCGGTCTGACAATTCATCTATATTCGCTGCCAGCATGCCAATCTCATCATCCTGCCTGATGCCAGTATGAATCTGGTAATCCCCTTCTATAATCTGTTCCGTAACACTGCTCATCACCTGCAGGGGGCTGATAAAACGGCGCGCCAGAAAAACCGAGAGGCCGCCCGCAAGAATCAGGGCGGCAGACATGCAAAAGACTAGAATTAGAATGCCGTCACGCCTTGCCTGCTCCATCCCATCTATCGAACTGTGAAGCAAAAGGGCGGCAAAAATCGTCCCATCCCCATTTTTTACAGGAACTCCTACCGTTACAGTAGAAATCCCCGGCAAAAAGCTGAACGTCTGGTTTGTCTCCATATTTCCCTGATAGACTTTTTCAATCAGGGCATCCGCGCCCTCCGGCAGATTATCATATGACAACGCACTTCCCCTGTGCCCCATCTCAATCCTCTGCCCATTCTGATCCACCAGCCAGACTTTGCTCATAGCAACCTCATCAATAAACTTCAGGTATGCGCCATATCCTCCCCCCCTGCCGTTATTGACACCAGAACCATAACCCAGACCTGCCGTCTGCTGAAACTGTGACAAAGTATCTGCAATTGCAAGCGCACGTTTCGTCAGCTCCTGCTCATGGATTGCAACCGTATGCCATGTAAACAAAGCCCAGAACAGGACTCCCGCAATCATAGAAAAAAGCAGAAGAACAACTGAAAAATACCCGGTAAGCCGCTTAGTAATCTTATATTTCATTCTCCGCCCCCTCAAACTTATATCCCATGCCCCAAATTGTTTTAATCTGCCAGTTTGGATGCGGAACAGTGTCTAATTTAGCCCTCAGCCTCTTAATATGGCTGTCCACTGTGCGGTTGTCCCCAAAATAGTCATATCCCCATAGGCTGTCAAGCAGGTTATCCCTCGTAAAAATCTTTTCTTTATTTTCCAACAGCAGCCACAAAATCTCCAGTTCCTTTTTTGTTAGGACAATCTGCTGCCCGCCAACAGAAACCAGGCCATTTTCCAGGCAAACGGTAAGATTATCATAAGACAAGGCATTGCGGAGCTGTTTCGATGTACGGTCAAGGCGCCGTAGGACCGCACGCACCCTCGCCATTACTTCATCCCCCGAAAACGGCTTTACAATATAATCGTCTGCCCCAATGTCAAGCCCCATAATCCGCTCAAAATCTTCCCCTCTTGCAGTAATCATAATAATTGGAGTATTTGACATTCTCCTGATTTCGCGGCACACCTCAAAACCATCTTTCCTCGGCATCATCACATCCAGCAACACCATCTCAAAATGCTCCTGCCTAAAACACTTTATTGTCTCCTCCCCGTCATGGGCTACTACCGGCTCATAACCTTCCTTTTTTGCAAATTCACTTAATATCTTTGTGATCTGCAGATTATCATCCGCAATCAAAATTTTATCCATAGCAGCTCCTCCATAAAAATCCTCATTTCTGCAAGGTGAACTTCGTTCACCTTTGTTCTATTGTGCAGAACAAATTTATATTATCACATTATCGCGCGAAAAAAAACACAGTTTCGCCATAACCTGAATTTACTTTATAAGTACAGTAACAGCAAACAACAAAAAATTTCAGCAGACAACAAAAGGAGGTTATCATTATGAAAAAAATCAAACACTTTATCTGCCTGTTAGCTGCCCTTATCGTCTTTGCAGCTAGTTCTGTTACGGTATCAGCCGCAGGCAACGAAACACCAGCAGACATTGTAGCGCGCCTTACCGAAAGAGATGTCAAAGATGTTATTCAGGAAAAGCTGGACACAGGAAAGACATATGGCACTATCGCTAAAGAATATGGCAAACTGGATGAATTTAAAGAAGAGTGCCTTAAGCTCAAAGAACAAATCCTAAAGGAAAATGTTAAAAACGGGCTGCTCTCACAGGAAGAGGCAGACAATATCCTCGCTGCCATCAAAGAATATCAGGCGACATGTGACGGTACCGGGGGTGGCTGCGGCTGGAACAAAAACCAAGGGTACGGCAATGGCTGTGGGCTTGGCCGCGGCTGCGGATATGGCCGGAACAGAAACTCCGGGTACGGCAATGGCTGCGGATACGGCCGCGGCTGGAACAGAAACTCCGGGTACACAGGACGCTTACAGGGAATGTGCAGATGGAGATAGGCAGATGCATGTTCAGTAATGAAGGTTGCTGATAAAAGGCACATTCTTTTGTGCCGCAAATTGATTATAGGAAACCGCTTTTGTTTCCTAGTAATATGGCTGTTATGCAGTGCGGGGTATTAAAATACTCCGCATTTTTCCTTATGATAACCTGCTGTTATCCGCAAATATCTGATAATGCCTGAGATTTCGTTCTGTCTCCGCTTTTCTGTTTATATTCTGTCCCCCATTCCACCATAGCCTCTAAAATAGGTTTTAGGCTATACCCTGTTTCTGTTAACGTATATTCTACCCGCGGTGGCACTTCCGGATATACCTTTCGGGAAAGCAAACCACTATCTTCCATAGAACGCAGATTTGCAGTTAAAACCTTTTGAGATATATTCCCAACAGACTTTTTTATTTCTCCAAACCGCTTTGTACCATCTAATAAATCCCGGATTATCAAGACTTTCCAACGATTACTGATAAGCATTAAAGTAGTTTCTACCGGACAGTCAGGTAAATTATTTTTCACGGAAACCCTCCATTTCTTCACAATAGTTTCTTTTTGGTAACTATAGCACAAAAAAGTGCTTACTTTACCTTTTCTCCCTACGGATATATTATAATCTTGCAGGCGGGAAAAAACAAGCCGCAAAAATATTAAAAACTTTATGCCGTCAACGGAAAGGCGGAGAAATGGAGGAGTTATAATGAACAAAAATGCATTTGAAACCGTAACACTCGCTAAAGGCGAAATGAATGTCTATGATTTCGGCAGTATAAAGCTGCACGCTTATAAGACGAATGATTTTATTGACGATGAAGTGTTCATTGTCGAGAAAAACGGCAAGGCTGTTATCATCGAATCCCCATGTTTCTTTGACAACAACAAGGAACTTGCAAAATACCTTGAAAATACCGAAGTCGGGGGAATGCTCATTGCATACCACGGTGCAGGGGCTACATTCCTCCCTGATGTTCCAAAGTATGCAACACAGAACGCTGCCTTCTATTCCAAAAATGGCGGCGGTAAAGCTCTGATTGACAACTTTTCCGGTACATTTGGTGAAATCTTTGATTCTTCTGTCCATGAAATCACCAACGTGATTGAGGCAGGCAAGATAACTATTGGCGGCATTGATTTTGTCATCAAACAGACTGACGATGCTTTTGATGTAGAAATACCAGAAATCAATGCAGTATACACCCATATGCTGGGGCATGACTGCCACTCCATTGTTGCAGGTGCAGGCCATGCCGACGCCATGATTACAGAGCTTCGCAGCTACATCGAAAAGGGCTATGACTTAATCCTCACCTCCCACTATACCCCAGAGGATTTGAAGGATGCCCAGACAAAGATTGACTATCTGGAAAACCTTAAAAAGATCGCCGCAGACGTTCAGAATGCAGACGAATTCAAGGCAGAGATTGGCAGGCAGTATCCGCAGTACAGCGGCCAAAATTACCTGGATATGACGGCAGGCTTCTTCTTCGCTTAAGAAAAAACAAAAATAGTCTGGAGGTGGTTCTTAATGCATCCAAAAACGACAGCTATAAAATCTAACAACAGTTATCGGGATAATATAGAATGCATGAATTCCATAGAGAAGTTGAAACAAGAAATAGAAAGTACTGGCACGATTGTAATCGGTGCAGGGGCAGGACTGTCTGCCTCTGCCGGATTTACTTATTCCGGGAAACGCTTTGAAGATAACTTTCCAGACTTTATAGAAAAATACGGTTTTAAGGATATGTATTCAGCAGGCTTTTACCCATATCAGACATTAGAAGAACATTGGGCATACTGGAGCCGGTATATTTATATCAACCGGTATATGGATGCTCCGAAACCAGTCTATCATAAACTGTACGATCTGGTGAAAGACAAAGACTATTTCGTACTGACAACAAATGTGGACCATTGTTTCCAAAGGGCCGGCTTTGATAAACACCGGCTTTTCTACACACAAGGGGATTATGGCCTGTTCCAGTGCAGCAGGCCATGTCACCAGAATACTTACAACAACGAGGCTGTTATTCGGGAAATGGTTGAAGCACAGGGCTATGTTATTGATGTGGATGGTACATTGATTCTGCCAGAAGGCGCATCGCCTAAAATGACGATTCCGCCAGACCTTATTCCGCATTGCCCGAAATGTGGGGAACCCATGAGCATGAACCTCCGGGCAGACCATACCTTTGTAGAGGATGAAGGATGGCATAAGGCTTCGGAGCGGTATGCAGAATTTCTCCGCAGACATCAGAATTTGAAAGTTCTGTTTTTAGAGGCAGCAGTCGGATTCAATACGCCAACAATAATAAAATACAGCTTTTGGCGTATGGCACATGAATGGAAAGATGCTGTTTATGTCTGTCTGAACTATGGAGAGGCATATGCACCGGATGAAATAAAAAAGAGAGCTATTTGTATCAATGGAGATATTGGAGAAATTTTGTATCAGCTGAAAAGCACCTGATGCACGACTGGAACTATCTGCCGAGTGTCTAAAATACGACGGAAAATATATAAGATTCGTTGCAATGGATGTCTATTCCAACCACTTTTCTAATCACTCATTGACGAACATGGGTAGAGTGGTTAGAATATGGGCAGAATCTTTTAGGAGGCGATCAAGCCAGATTTGACGATGTCTCTGCATTATAATACTTTGAATGAGAACAGAAAACACATTGTTGTCCTTCTTTTCCTTGAAATATCTATTCTGGCAATTGACGCAGAGATATATTTAAGATAAAATAAAGTTCATCTTATATTTTCGTAAATGGAGAATGAAATATGAAATATTTAGAGCGTGCGTTGGAACGTAAATTCTTACACACGAGTTCCTTTTTTAAAGCGGTTCTTGTTGGCGATCACCACATAACGAACAATTTTCTATAAACTTCAAACAGAGATGGGTAAAATACAGTCATTTCACCCATCTCTGCCTAAAGCCTAAACATCACTCCCAAAGCGGTTCGTTCCCGCTTGTGCCATTTTTTATTATGATTATACTCTCTTCAGATACTCACCTGTACGTGTATCAATCTGGATTACATCGCCTGTCTCCACAAAAAGCGGAACATTAACCTGCGCACCAGTCTCTACAATAGCAGGCTTATTTGCACCCTGCGCTGTATCACCTTTAAATCCCGGCTCTGTTTCTGTCACTTCCAGCTCGACAAAAAGAGGAGGCTCAATTGCAAATACCTCACCATTGTGGGAAAGCATTTTAACCATCTCATTTTCTTTTACAAACTTCAAAGAATCTCCAATCTGATCTGCTGTCATATCAATCTGATCATATGTCTCTGTATTCATAAAATGGAACATATCATCACTGTATAAATATTGCATGTCCGAACGCTCAATATGTGCCTGCGGACATTTCTCTGTAGGGCGGAATGTCTTCTCCACTACGCCGCCGCTCTTGATATTCTTTAACTTTGTCCGGACAAAAGCAGCCCCCTTACCAGGCTTAACATGCTGAAACTCTATTACCTGATACACATTCCCTTCAAACTCAATGGTCAAACCATTTCTAAAATCACCTGCTGATACCATGCTAAAATCCTCCTTAATGTAATTGCAGAACTAAACTATTCAAAAATCCGCAAAATCCTTTTTACAGTTTACCTCATTTTGCCTGCATTTTCAAGTACCATTCTAATTGGCCTCACAAAAATCCATTCTTAGTATATCACCACTGTCTCAAGAGAATACTCCGCAGTTAGCAATAATTTTATCTGCCACTTCCTCCGGCGTACAGCCATCTGTCCCAATCTCAAAGTCTGCAGCCGCACTGTATTTTGGCTCCCTTGCATCCATCAGCTCCTTAATATATGGTATATTCATATTCCCATTAAGAAGCGGGCGGTTTGTGCTATCTTTTACGTGGGAATAAATCGTTTCCGGGGTTGCTGTCAAAAAAACTACCGTCCCGATTTTTTTCATCTTATCCACATTCTCGCTGCGCATCGCCATTCCCCCGCCGCAGGAGACAATACAAGGTGCATGTCCTGCCAATGTATCCAGCGTGCCAGACTCAACCTGCCTGAAATATGCCTCCCCCGACTGCTCAAAAATCTGCGGAATACTCCGCCCCTCCAATTCTACAATCATAGCATCTGTATCTACTTCCCCCACCCGAAGCTTCCGGCTTAACAGCCTTGAAACAGTCGTTTTGCCAACACCCATAAACCCAATTAGAAATATATGTTTCCCTAATTCCATGTCGATTCCTTTCTCTATCATATCTCAAAGTATGCCTGAAACTCTGCCAAAACATACCCTGCAAAAAATTTCCACATTTCATCCCTGCAGGATCTAACAGCCGGAGAATATCACTCCCTGTATACCTCCTCCGAATGAAGCAGCAGCATTGCCTGACGAAGCTTTTTCACCTCAATCTGCCCCGGTGCGCTCTCTTTCCCCATGCAGCCAAATGTAACTGACGAGCCAAATGTTTCCCCTGCTACTCTCGTAACTGCGCCCATGCCTCCCATAGACATTGCAATAATCGGTTTATCTACTATCAGGCGGTTCGCTAACAGCGTTGTCTCCATCAGGCATATAACATCTTCTTTCTCTTGCGGCATTACTGCAATTTTCGGAATTGCTGCATTCATCTTATCCATAAAAAAGAGCCTGCGCAAAATTTCTTCTCTTGATGGTGTCTTTTCAAAGTCATGATAGGAGCCTATCACTGCCACATCTCTGGAAAGCTCCTTTATCAACTGGCGTACTGGCTGGTTACAGCTGTCCGCCGCTTTCCATTCGCAGCGTTTGCGCTTCATTTTATCATAGCCTCTGAATACCTCTACATCAATTAAATCCACACAGCCGCTCTTAGCCATATGCAGCAACAGCCCCTCATAGTTTTCAAAAGAAATATCACGCCTGCCGCCCTCTCTCGCTGTGCGGAATGTAAATAGAACCGGCAGGTTCCCAACCATACTCTGCAGCATGCTTGCCGTCTGGGCAGCCTTCCCAAAATCCTCTACCTCATCAAAAAAATCAGCGCGCCATTCAACCAAATCAACAACATCCTGTTCTATATTCTGTGCCTGGCTTAAAATCTTTTCCTGCGTTTCCTCCACGATAGGAACACAAATCTTAGGCATCCCGCTCCCAATTTTCAAATCCTTAACCTGAACCATTTCTATAACCCGTCTTTCAAACTTTCAAAATTCCTATCAAAAAAGCCATCCCTTCCATGGCACAGGAACATCCTTCTATATAAATATCCTGCTGCCTGAAAAAGATGGCAGTTCATTCCTTATTCATCTTTTAACGAATCCTTTACCCCTGCAGTAACAGCCGATACTGCCGCAACTACAACAACCGCCGCAATAACTACAATCCCAATCACTCCTGCAATCAATGCCATACTCTACCCTCCCATTTCAAATAGAACCAGACACCGGATATGCGGCATCTGGCCCACTCATATAACCTATCAGAAATTATATAATCCCTAGTCAAATACCCCGCTGCAGAGCAACGTGGCATGCCCTAGTTTCCATTAATTAATTGTTAATCAGCTTGTCATCCTCATTATTCCAGCTATACAGCTTGCGGATATCCTTACCAACCTTCTCAGCCGGATGCTCTGCAGCTAATTTCCTCATAGCCTTGAAATGAACCTGACGCCCTGCTGATGACATATCCAGCAAGAAATCTTTTGCAAATGTCCCATCCTGAATGTCAGCAAGAATCTTCTTCATTGCCTTCTTAGTGTCCTCTGTAATAATCTTAGGACCTGTGATGTAATCTCCATATTCTGCTGTATTAGAAATCGAATACCTCATTCCCTCAAAACCGGACTGGTAAATCAAATCTACAATAAGCTTCATCTCATGGATACACTCAAAATAAGCATTTCTCGGGTCATAACCAGCCTCACAGAGTGTCTCAAAACCAGCCTGCATCAGGGCGCAAACTCCGCCGCAAAGTACTGCCTGCTCACCAAAAAGGTCTGTCTCTGTCTCAGTACGGAATGTTGTCTCAAGAACTCCTGCCCTTGCCCCGCCAATTCCAAGCGCATATGCAAGTGCCATATCCTGTGCTTTTCCTGTGGCATCCTGATATACTGCAATCAGACAAGGTGTCCCTTTGCCCTCCTGATACTCAGAACGGACAGTATGCCCCGGCGCCTTTGGTGCGATCATTGTAACATCTACATCCTTCGGCGGTACGATACATCCAAAATGGATATTAAATCCATGTGCAAACATCAGCATATTGCCAGCTTCCAGATTTGGCTCGATTTCTGCCTTATACAAATCAGCCTGCTTTTCATCATTGATAAGAATCATAATAATATCAGCCTGCTTTGCAGCCTCTGCTGCTGTGTATACCTTAAATCCCTGTTTCTCAGCCTTCTCCCAAGACTTAGAACCTTCATAAAGCCCGATAATGACATTGCATCCTGACTCCTTTAAGTTCAAGGCATGTGCATGCCCCTGGCTGCCATAACCAATAATAGCAATTGTCTTTCCATCTAACAAAGATAGGTTACAATCGTCCTGATAAAAAATTCTTGCTTCTGCCATTTTCTATTCCTCCTATTTAAATATAAAAATTTATTTATGCAAAGCGCAAGTCTTGTATGACTGAGCTGCCACAGACATGCCGCCAGAAACAAAACCGTCCATGGCAGCATTCCATATTTTCAGCACACCTGCATGCAAGCAATGGCGTTTTACTCTGAATCAATTTCCTCGAACGTATCTTCCGCACCGCGGCTTAACCCTGCAATGCCTGTCCTGACCATTTCCTTAATATCATATCCGTCCAGAAGTTTAATAAAAGCATTTAACTTATTCTGGTTTCCGGTTAACTCAATCATCATTGTATTGATGCCCACATCAACAATCTTCGCACGGAAAATATCCGCAATCGCCACAACAGCAGGCCTCTCCTCCGCAGTCACCCCGACTGTCACTAAAATCAGCTCCCTGCAGACTCTGTGGCCGCTTTTAAGCACCTTGACACAGCGGACATCTTCTAACTTTGCCACCTGTTTCTCAATCTGATCTAGCACCTGATCATCCCCATGTACTACAACTGTCATACGGGAATAGGCAGAATTCTCTGTCTCCCCCACAGTCAGGCTGTCTATGCTGTATCCTCTGCGGCTGAATAAACCAGATACCCTGCTCAATACTCCAGACGTATTGTCCACCAAAATCGATAATACACGCTTATTCATACGTCACCTCATTTTCGTCTCGCGACGTTTCCTTACTATTTACACCATATCCGATTGTAACAATATGTAGAAATTTTGTCAAGGCAGAAAACCTTGCATTGACACCCCCTCTTTTCAGTGTTATTATATCTAGTATCAAAAACCACTTCTTTTCGAGATTTATTCTACATTACATTTTTATTTATATTTTGAGATGCTTTTGTGCACTCTACACAATATATGCTGGTATATGTCGGAGCGCTGTCTGGCACGTATCCGTTTTATTTTACAAAGCAGCGCAGAAATGAGGATGCTTATGTCATATTTAATTCTTTGTGACAGTTGTACAGATTTTACGAAAGATATGGAAGCTGACTCCCATTTTGTCAGAATCCCCCTGACGCTACACGTGGACAATGAAGATATCATAGACGATGAAACATTTGACCAAAAAAGTTTTCTAAAAAAAGTTGCAGAGTCATCAGGCTGCCCTAAATCCTCCTGCCCAAGCCCTGAAAAATATATAGAATATTTTGATCAGGCCGATGACATCTATATCGTCACGCTCTCCTGCCATCTAAGCGGCTCCTATAACAGCGCGGAGCTTGCCAGAACAATGTATCTGGATGAACACGGCAGTAAAAATATCCATGTATTTGACTCAAAGTCCGCTTCGGCTGGGCAGAGCCTGATAGCCATGGAAATAAAAGAGCGTGCTGAAAAAGGAATTCCTTTTGAACAGATTATTTCAGAAATCAATCCATTTATTGATACTATGGGGACGAAATTCGTTTTAGAAACACTTGAGATGCTGCGCAGAAACGGGCGCCTTTCCAATATGACGGCGATGCTCGTCAACGCCTTGAATATTAAACTGGTAATGACCTCGGACGGAAATGGGCAGATTGACAAACATTCCCAGGCCAGAGGAATGAAAAAAGCCATCGAAAAACTTGCAGACGCCGTACATGATGACGCTGTTGAGCCAGCAAAGCGCACACTGTTTATCTCCCACTGCAACAATGCAGAGCGGGCGGAACTGGTTAAAGAAACCCTTTTAAAAAAGACCAGTTTCCGCGATGTTGTCATTGCGGAAACCGGTGGTGTGAGTTCTCTATATGCCGCCGACGGCGGTATTGTAGTGTGTTACTAAAACATGTTTGAAAAATACTTTAATTCCCAGCCGTTCCAATCAGATATGTGATAAACTGCTGTGCAGTCCGCCCTGAGATGCCTCCATGGCTCAGTTCCCATTTATTGGCCTCTGCCTTAAGTTCTTCTTCTGTCAGGGTGATTTCAGGATATTTTTCTGCCAGCGTTGTCACTATATTAAAATATTCCTTCTGGGACGGCTTGTAATATCCTATGGTCACACCGAAACGTGCCACAAGCGACAGTTTTTCCTGCATCGTATCCGAGCGGTGCAGTTCATCCTGAGACATATCCGAGCGGTCGCTCCAAGTCTCCCGAATGAGATGGCGGCGGTTTGACGTGGCATAAATCAACACATTTTCCGGTTTCGTCTCCAGACCGCCTTCTATCACAGCTTTGAGGTATTTGTACTCAATCTCAAACTCTTCAAAAGATAAATCATCCATATAAATGATAAAACGGTAATTTCTATTTTTAATTTCTGCAATCACCTTTGATAAATCCTTGAACTGATGCTTATAAACTTCTATCATGCGCAGCCCGCGGCTGTAGTATTGATTCAAAATCGCCTTAATACTGGTTGATTTTCCCGTTCCGGCATCCCCAAAGAGCAGCACATTATTTGCCCCGCGCCCCTCCACAAATGCCTCCGTGTTTGCAATCAGTTTCTTCTTCTGTTCTTCGTAGCCGACCAAATCATCCAGAACCATGTCGCCCGTCGTTGTAATCGGGCTTAAAATTCCAAACTCCTCTTCCCCTGAAATTCGGAATGCCTTATTCAGGCCAAACTTTCCTACGCCATATTTCTTATAAAAGTCCGTCACAATTGTATAAAGCTGTGTTTCATCCTCCGCATTTTCAATCGCAAGGCTCAGCTCCTGAACTTTTTCACTGACGCTTTTATTAAAAATCTGCTCACTTTTTACGACTGCCTTATAATTCGTAACAATGGTAAAGCAGTTAATGCCAAGCTCCTGCTCCATCCCTGAAAAATCATAATCAAACAGCCCCTTAAAGATCCCAAAATCACTTTTTGCAAACTCGTTTACTGTCCCCTCGTTAGCCCCTACTTTTTCAGACACAAGAGAGAATGGGTTCTCTGTCATAGCTAATAGAAATGCCAGATAATTATGCCACAAATTCTTATCAAAACCATAGCGTGTTGCAATGTCAAGCAGACGGTTAATCTCCACATAGATTTCTGTAACCAGATTCTCCTTCACATACTCCCCTGCTGCAAAACGCTGGCAGATATCCGACAGGCGGAATAAAATACTGTCCTCCCCTATATTTCTGTAAATTACCAATTTTGATGTCAAACGGTACAATCAATCACCTCCCACAAACTACATTTTTTCCGGCGCAGACAGCCCCAGCAGGTCAATTCCTGCCTCCAATACCCTGCCCGCCAGACGGCTTAGCTGGATATAGGACTCCCTTGCCCTTTCATTTTCATTCGTCACAATCTTATTCTCATGATAGAATTTATTAAATGCATCTGACAATTCATATAAAAACTGGCAGACTTTGTGAGGTGCCTGCTCTGCAAAAGCAGCCTCCAGCGTCTCACCCCATTTAGACAGGGAAAGCATAACATCTGTCTGGCTTTTACTGTCCGCTGGAAGGACCGGAGCATCCTCCGCCACATGAATCCCCTGCGCCGCCAGTTTATTCATCAATGATTTAATGCGCACAATCGTATACAAGATATATGGGCCTGTATTCCCTTCAAAGGAAGTAAAGCGCTCCACATCAAATATATAGTCCTTGGCTGCCTGATTGCTCAAATCGCCGTATTTAATCGCTGCAAGGGCAATCTTATCTGCTGCATCTTCCCTCTCTGCCTGTCCCATTTCCCTGTCTGCCATTTTTTGTGCCACCTGCTCTGTCACATCGGCAAGCAGGGCCTCCAGACGGAGCACACCGCCATCACGGGTCTTAAACGGCTTGCCATCCTTACCGTTCATCGTGCCGAAGCCGACAAATATTAAATCCACATCTTCACCGATTATCTTGGTCTTTCTTGCGCAGCGGAACACTTGCTCAAAATAAAGTGCCTGCCGCTTATCAACTACATAAATTATCTTCTTTGGGTCAAACAGCTTACGGCGTTCCACAATCGTTGCAAGGTCTGTCGTATTATAAAGCGTAGCACCATTTGATTTCAAAATCATACACGGAGGAATCTCCTTAGTATCTGTTTCCTCCTTCACATCTACCACCAGTGCCCCCTCATCAATGTGGGCATAACCGCCATCTTTCATCTCCTGAACCATAGCCGGAATATACGGCTGCGCATCGGATTCTTTCTTCCAGAGGTCAAAATCTACATTCAGCTTATCATATATTTTTTTCAAATCTGCCACAGATACATTGACAATATGCTGCCACAATGCCAGATATCCCTTCCTTCCCGCCTGAAGTTCCGCCGTAGCCGCCTGCGCCTCTGCCTTATAATCCTCATGCTCTTTTGAATAACTGCTGGCAAAGGGGTAGATTTCCTCCAAATCAGCAATCCCAAAAGGCGGCTCCTCCGGATATTCCCCCTCAAAACTTTCATCAAAGTACGGCAAATCCGGCTGACGCTTTTTAAGCTCCGTTATAATCAGCCCGATTGGCAGCCCCCAGTCGCCCAGATGTGCATCCCCTATCACATGATAACCCAGATATCTGGAAATCCTCTTAATGCTCTCGCCAATAACTGCCGGGCGCAGATGCCCCACATGAAGCGGCTTTGCCACATTCGCCCCGCCGTAATCTATCACAATCGTCTCTTCCTTGGCAGAAATATCACAGCCAAAGCTCTCACTCGCAGCCATCTCATTAATATAATCCGCCAGAAACGTATGGCTGACCGTCATATTGATAAATCCCGGCATCTGTGCCGCAATCTCCTGAAATGTCCCACTTTCCGCCAGCAGTTCCACTACCTCCCCCGCCATCTGGATTGGCGCTTTATGGTATTCCTTCGCCGCAGCCAGTGCACCGTTGCACTGGTACTGGCACAAATCCGGGCGGTTCGACACTGTCACCCTTGCATATTTTTTATCATATCCGGCCTTTTCAAAGGCAGCGCTCAATTCCGTCTCCAAAAGCTCTATAATTTTCTTCATCTCTATTGATTCCTCCATTTTCTGATTAATACGCCTGCCCCATCACCGCAAAATACTCTGGAAAGGTCTTTTTACAGCATGAGGGATTTTCAATGGCAACGCCCTCCGTCCGAAGCCCCGTAATGGCAAATGCCATCGCCGCCCTGTGGTCATCATATGTCCTGATTCTCGCCCCCTGCGGCCTGCCAGGATAAATCGTTATACCGTCCTGTGTTTCCCTGCATTTTATTCCCATTCTCCCAAGCTCCGTACAAATCACAGATATCCGGTCCGACTCCTGCCCCCTGATGTGGGCAATACCCTGTATCGTAACCGGGGCGTCGGCATAAGGTGCGATTGCCGCCATAGTAAGCGCCTGATCCGAAAAATCACTAAAGGATGCAGTAATCCCCTTTAACTTTCCCTCCAGCGGCCCTTTCATCCACAACTGCAGCTCTCCACCCTCACCATCTCCATCCTGCCCGCAAGGGCTTTCTTTATCGCAAATCCATGCAGCCTCACATCCCATCTGCTCTAACACTTTCAAAAATTTCATATCCCCCTGCAGCGAATCTCTCCGCATATGGCGCACTACTGCGCTTCCCCCGGTAACTGCCGCCATCGCATAGAAATAGCAGGCGGCAGATACATCCGGCTCTATCTGGTAACACTGCGCATGATATCCGCCCTCCAGCGCCTCATAACAGTCCCCATCCAGCCTCCTCACGCCAGGATGCCCAAACTGCTTCATCATCTGTTCAGTCATCTCTACATAAGAACGGGCACTCCTGCTTCCCGTCAACCTAACCTTCAGGCTGGAAAAACGGAGCGGTGCCGTCATCAAAAGCGCACTTAAAAACTGGCTGCTCCTGTCGATATTTAACTCCACGGCAGCACTCTCCTTCCGCCTGTCCGGCCTTTTCCTCCCAATTCCTTCTATTACCATAGGAAATGTATATTCTTCCCCCTGATAAGAAATATCTGCGCCCAGCTTCTCCAATACCTCCAGCAGCTCACGCATCGGTCGCTTTTTCATCTGCTCCGAGGCATCCACACGGTATACCCCATCGCCCATCGCAAGGAATGCTGTCAGAAAACGCGCTGCCGTTCCCGCACTGCCCGCATAAATCTCTGCCTCCTTCTTTGGAATACGCCCTCCCTGCCCTTTAATGCGAACGGTTTTCTCTTTCTCCTCTACCTCTATCTGAAATCCCAAATCCTCCAATGCCCTTAAAAAATATCTGGAGTCGTCACTAAACAAAACCCCTTTCAGCACAGATTCCCCATCTCCCATAGCAGCCATCAAAAGGGAACGGTTCGTAATACTTTTTGAACCGGGAACTTCCACCTGCATTGCGACCGGCCCGCCAGCTTTTTTTACCTCATATGTTTCCATGAAAGTCCCCCTTCACCATAATTTTTCTCTAAGAAACGAACTATCAGCAGATTATTTACGGTTCCTTAGATTCATAACACATTCCAAAAATACCGGCTTCTGTGCAAAAATAAAGCTTCTCTTACTATAATTATAGTTTATAACATCCAATGCATCTTCCTCTGTCTCAAAAATGCAGTCACTTAAATCTATGTAAATCTTCTGACGGCTTAAATCTTCCAGCTTAAAAACAGACTCGCAGAATGAAATAATCGGCACCCCGTCTTCCTGCCGCTCCAGCCATGTGATGTCATATCCAAGCTTTCCCGCCAGATTCCTGATCCAGTCCGCCATCTGCTCATAACCATTGCTTTCCAGATAAATTTTATCTTTCCCCTTAAAAAGACGGTGAAATGGCTCCAAATGAAAGTCTAAGTCAAATATACGGTTCTCCCCCGCCCTGCCCATTTTTCCATGAATCGCGTCATCATAGGCAAGCATAATTGTCTTTGTCCTATTTTTGCAGCCGCTGTGCAGCCCCTCATATACATTTTGAAATATCATCCCAAGAAATGCCTCTGCCATCTGCCCCAGTTTTTCCTCAGGAGTATATTTTGCAAAAAACATAATCCAGTTTCTCCATGCGTAATACGTTGGAAATGTGTTAACCGCCTCATTCTTTGCCCCCATGGCATGAAGGGCTTTCGCATTTCCGACAGATGCCACTTTATAACCGGCGAGATTACACCGATAGCACCATTCTGTATCATCCCAGTACAAAAAATTCTCCTCTGGCATAAAACCAATCTTATCAATAATACTTCTGCGAACCATCAGGGAACATGCTGCCACACAGTCAACATACAGATAATCCGGCATTGTGCCATCTTCCAAAGCATTATAATAGTGAACCTCTGTACAAAAATTTTCAAAATCTATTTTCTGCCCAAATTGCTGGACATACTGCGGATTCTCCAAGTGGTACACCTTTGCGCCCGCCATGCCCACCTCCGGATGGTCCTCCAGAAATTCATAGAGATTTCCAACAGCATTTTCATCCAGCATGGCATCATTATCCACGCACATTACATAGGGATATCCCTTCTCATAGGCAGCCCGCAGCCCGGTGTTAAATCCGCCGGAACCGCCGAGGTTTTCTTTGTTTACAAGCAGCGTCACCTCATTTGGATACCTCTCCCTGATCTGTTGCACAGACTGGTCTGTCGAGCCGTTATCTACCACATACAAATCAAAGTCTTTAAATCTGGATTCAAGAATGCACTGAATACACTCAAGAACTTCCTCTTCTTTATTATAATTACATATAACAATCCCTATCTTTTTCATCTCATACTCCGTCTTTCTCTATTTTGGATATTCCTAAAAAAATTGCCGTCCCAAAGGATTGAGAACACATTAATAAGCAGTTTACACACCTGCAGTTATACTGCAGCCAGTAGAAACAGCCCGCATCAAAACAGTTTTAAATAATATTCAAAGTTTAACACCATTAAAAAGAAATGTCCAGATATGTCTGAAAAAATGCAGCGGTGAAGAATCATTCATGACGAAGTAATATGTACAAGGTGGGTGAAATCAAATAGGGATAAAACTCAAAGACGATGATTAAAATTTGCGATGTTGTCCATAGAAATATCGAGCATCGGATTATGTCAGCCAAAGTCCCAGTCTACAACCGTACGACAGAAAAGCTTCCGTGAAGTATTACATGATTTGCAAAAGGATTTCAGTTGTGGTAAACGCAGGAATACCAAAGTCCTCAAAAACTCTTTTATTTCGGGTGGCAATATAATCACAATGTATAGATTTGGCGCAAGTAGCAACAAGTCAATCCTCGAAATTCCTTGCCTTTTTCTGAAATGCAATAAGAATATCATTATTCGTAACACTGCATACTTTGACAATCTCCAAAAGTTTTCCGACTGCCTTATATGCAAAATCAGTACTATGGGTATATTTTCTTACAAGATAGAAGATATCTTCCTTAGCAATTAATTCAAGGTACTTTCCGAAAGTTTGGCTCGTTGCGTACGCGAGAATAAATTTGCACCACCCAAGTGCGCCCACAGGGTATTCGGCTTGAATTATCCTTATAATATGCGATCTTCCATATAAAATCAATAAAATCATGCGAAACAAGAAGAAATCACCAGTACGGCAGCCCCTTTATTGTACCATAATTCCTCCTTCTTCTTACTTATCATACCGTATGATTTCTTCCGTATATTTTCTTTCCATATCATGTTTGATTTTCCTGTTTGCAGCCGTCTCAAAAAGAATAGAAAAATCATAATCTTCTGGATATAATTCTGCAGCAGCCACGTGCAGTTTAACCCTTTTATGGTTAATGTATATCTTCTTATCCGGCAGCTGTACCCTTAAAACACCTTTTTTATTGACTGGTTCGCACACAATCCCAATTTTTTTATCCGGATAGACCATAACACTATCACCAAGATTATATTGGGTGCGCAATTTCACACCGTCCTTCGGCTTCCTGCTTTTTATGATTCTATTTGTTCCAGACCTTTGCAGCACCGCATCTTTTTTCTGAAAAGAATAAGCTCCCACCGCTTCTTCGCCATAAGCAGCCTCTATTGCTACACGAAGCATTTCATTTGGCATCCCCAGCCTATCAGCAATATAGAATGCACAACTCTCACCTGCTTCCCCAAGTACCATCTGATAGCTTGGCTGTAGCGTTTCCTTATCAAAAGCCATTCTGGCATTCATAATATCCTGCGCCTGCTCCGCATATTCCTTCACCTCCGGGTAATGTGTTGTGACAAGAAAAGCAGCACCACTTTTTCTGAGCTCTTCCAATATAGCAATAGCAATTCCCATACCCTCTGCCGGATCAGTCCCCGAACCCAATTCGTCCATGATAACAAGGCTTTCCCTGTCTATTTCACGCAGCACTTCCAGAACATTTTTGATATGTGAAGAAAAAGTAGATAGATTCTGGGTAATATCCTGCCCATCCCCAATATCGCACAGATAAGAACTATTCATACAAATATCTGCCTCTTTGCAAGGGATATGCAGGCCGCACTGTGCCATCAGGCAGTTAAGCATGATTGTTTTTATTGCCACCGTCTTCCCCCCTGTATTTGGCCCGGTTATAATGATTCCACGAACATTTTTACCCATTTCAAACTGCAGGGGTATATTTATCTTTTTATCCATCAGAGGATGCCTCGCATCCTTTAAAATAATCCTCCGTTCCGTATTGATAGACGGTTCTGCGGCATCCAGATCCATACTGAATTTGCCTTTTGACAATATAAAATCCAGTTTTTCAACTACTTCAAAATTCTTATTCATAACATCAGTAGATTCCGCTGCCATTGCAGATAACGTATACAAAATGCGATACACTTCGTTTTCCTCATCTATCCTCAGCAACTGCAATTCTTCATACTGCTTTGCAACACCCGCCGGTTCCATAAATAGCGTATTGCCGGTGGCAGATTTATCAATCACACTCCCTGCTACTTTTAACTTGCACTCTTTCCTTACAGGGACACATAATCTGCCATTACGCAGGGTACAGAAATGATCTGCCATGCACTCTTTATGGGAACGCATAACCTGGTCTGCCTTCCGCTTCATCTGTTCCTCACATTTCACGATTTGCTTTCTTATCTGCCCAAGTTCTTTGGAAGCATAATCATCTACCACGCCCCCTCTGATTTGTCTGCTGATTTCCTCCCGCAGCTCCTCCAATGCATCAAACTCCTCCCCATAATATGCAATAGGATTATCGTACATCTTGCCCCTATCCAGATATTCCTTCAGCCGCTTTACCGAAACCAGCACAGACTCCACACGCTCTAACTGATACGGAGTCAGGCAGCTGCCTTTTTCTGCATCCAGCCAAATCTCTTTTGCCTCCGTAATGTTCTGTAACGGCGGATTCCCCAGCTTTTCCATCAAGTCCCGCCCATGCGTTGTATCCCTAATCTGTTTCCTTAATTCCTTCTCATCCAGGTAAAAAGACAATGCCCTTATTTTTTCTTTTGCATATTCCGTAACTGCCAGCCCTTCCCATCTTTCCTTGACTTTATCAAATTCAATCTGCTTTTCTATATTCATTTTCAAACACTCCTTTCCTACAATCCTGTACTATTATAATGCTTCAGTCCCCGTTTCCAGATTAATGTTGTAATAACAGTAAATAGTATGGCCACACTGATTCCATAAACAGCCATCAGCAGATTCATCTCCCCAATCATACTCTGTACTGGAAAAGTTGCCATAATCCCATACGGCAGGATAAGGTAAAAGACCACCTTATACAAGCCATGAAAGGCAATCCCCGGCAGCTTCATGCATAAATCAATTCCAGTCTCCTCTATCTGTTCCAGACGTACCATAGAAACGGTATACAGCGAAAAGGAACGGATTATTATTTCCATCTCGTAATACAAAATTTCCATGATAAGAAGCCAGAATAGATAAGAAAATATCATCAACATGGTCAGTTCCAGCATCAGCATACGGATGCCATATCCTATAATGCAGAGGCTCATAACTATCAATGGAATAGAACCAGGGCTGATATTTTCCAAACTTAGATGCAGCAGCGGGCTAACTGGTTTCGTCAGATATAAATCCAATTCACCTGACCTGACTTTATGCGGTATGCTGTTTACGCCGAAGAAATAAACCGTCATATTAATGGCATTGAGCAGGGAAAAGGTGCCGATATATAAAATCATTTCCCCTGCCCCCAATCCCCAACTGTTTCCACCTGTGAATAAACTGCACCAAATGCTAATACCTGAATGGCAAACAGGCTCCCATCCACAACTGCCGCAATAAAATCAAATGCCATATAGAATAATACAACACCAAGTTCCATTGCCATAAAATACCGCTCTATCCCCACAGGTATCACCATATATTTTGAAAATGTCCCATTTCGTATCCTGTCATGAATCTCAGCACTGATACCGTCCGACATTTCTAACTGCGACAAAAAGGAATGGATGATGTAATATGACAGCATGCCATGGAAGGTAAACTGCCCCACCATTTCATGATTTTGAAAGACTATGCCCCATAGAAGGTACGCAAAAATAATTCTTGCTATCGTAAAAAACATGTTAAACAGGACATCGCCCCTCCAGGCCAACTGCGTTTTCATATATATTTTTGAAATTTCAAGATATTTTTCCAAGACACCCACCGCCTTCCTGATAAATCCGTTCCACGATTGTTCCAATTTCTTCCTCCTCCGTCACTATATCTTTCGGCCCATGCCCCATAAGTTCCGCGAGCAAAATATTTGCAGACTGTTTTGACACCTTATATATTTTTTTGTATGGTGTATTTTCCATCAGGACTGCAGTTGGCGTCTTTATATCCAGATTCCCCACAGGTAAAGCAAATGTCACAGCAATCCTCTTGTTTTTTTGATACCCCTCAAACAGTCCATCCGTAGCACCATCATAAATTTTAACGCCACGGTTAATTACAACCGTTCTTTTACACAATGTCCGAATATCTTCCATATAGTGTGAAGTCAGTAGAATAGCCGTTCCATTCTCTTCATTTATTATTTTCAAAAAACTTCGTATCTGCATAGAGGCTACCGCATCTAAACCAATAGTCGGCTCATCTAAAAATAATATTTTAGGATTGTGGATTAACGAAACCATTAGTTCCATTTTCATTCGTTCCCCCAAAGATAAGGTTCTCACCTGAACATCCATCAACTCTCTGACATCAAAAAGCTCTGTAAAATAACTTTTATTTTTTTGAAAAGCATCTTCCGGAATTTCATAAATCTCCTTAAAGAGATGCAGCGTATCATTGACAGTAAGTTCAAAGAACAACTGGCTTTTTTGTCCCATCACGACGGCATATTGCTTTTTAAATTCATTCTTCAAATCATTTGGATAATACCCCATTACATCAATATCACCCTCTGTAGGTGCAATAATTCCTGTCAACATTTTAATCAGTGTAGTCTTTCCGGCACCGTTCGGGCCAATCATACCAACAAATTCCCCCCGCCCTACAGATAAGTCAATCTGATTTACAGCAATTTTCTCCTCATAATCACGTTTCCAAAGGCTGGCGATACTTCCCAGCACTCCTTCCTTTTTCCTGTATCTGCGGTATGTTTTGGTTAGACGTTCTGTTTTAATCATAATATCATTCATTATCTTTCTTCCTTTCTTTTATACCAATCTCATTCCGCCCTGCAGTCGCCAAGTGAAAAGGAACTTTCAGTTCCTTGCAAACTTGTGTCTGGATCAATGCCTACGCACAAATAAAAACAAAAAAGACCATGGCAGCCCCGTGAGCATAAAATACCATGGTCTTTCAATCAAGATTTTTTAGGAAAACATTTTCTGCCTTCTGCCACTCTGCGTAGCACAAAACAGTAGCGCAGGCCAGTTTAATAACAAGCCCTGACTTCTGCGTTTTTCTTAAAAAGGCAAAAACAGCATGGCCACACAGCCATGCTTAAACAATTTCCATTATATATACCATAATATTAAGCAATTGTAAGGCGAAAACGCCGACAATAAAACCGTCGGCAAATGGGCAAACTTCAAGTGTAACACTCAAAATCACCCTTGCAATATTTACTTTGCAATTTTCTCCATCACAATTAAACTTAACATATAAATTCCTCCTTATTTTTTTATATGCTAACATGATATTTATTCTCTGTCAAGCCAAATTTCCTTTTGAGTTTCCCCATTTTTTGAAATCCAATCATCCAAAGGCCTCTATACCAAAGTATTTAGCCAATGTAAGCTGTTGTGATGGCTCTTTTTTCAAGATGAACCTTTTTATGCCGGAGCGTGTTCCTGCAAGGACACGCCTGATGGCATATCCCAATGCATAGAAAATAAATTTTGGAATATCATAAATTCTTTTAAAACATTCCCTAACTCCATCATAAATATAGTGTCCTCTTTCTCTGAATCCATAATGCCAATATATCCTGCTGCAAGAGTCGCAAATATATTTAAGTTACGGATAGATTGTAATGACATTACCCTTAAATCTTCCAGTTCAAACTGCTGCTTTTTAAACTTGAAGTATTCCTCTATCCTCCAACGCATTAAATAAACTTTTGCTGCGATTAAACAAAGTCTTTTCTGTGATTTTTAGATTTGTCAGCAATAGCATCGGCTGTGCCCCAAAACCATATACTGCTACCAAAACCAACTCTCTGTTCGGAAATTCACATAATCTCACTGGAATATAGCTAATCTTACATTCAATTTTCTTTCCATCCTTGTCCATAAAGTCCATCCGGTAATTTCCCTTACACTTATTTGCCACACTCATAATATTTTGTGTCTTTCCGTTATAGATAACATTTCGGTTCTTCTTTGCACGTATGACAAAACCTTCTCATAAACAGACAAAGGCATCTTTTTCCCCTTAGATAAAACCGCTGCTTCAATAGTATAATACCCTTTTTTGATTTCACCGGTGCTTCCGTCACGAACATCAGCAATTGCTTCCATCATAGGACTGCATGGTTTCGTAATATCAGAATTGTCTATGACAATGACAGCACTTTCTTCATCAATCTGTTTTTTTACTTGTGATACATAATTTTCCATAATGGTTTCTTTTTCTTCAAAAGCAAAAAGATTTCTGGAAAGTCTCCAGATTGTTTTCTTAAGCGGGATCGTTTCATTTAATGAACGTGCAATCTCGCTCAGATGAACCTTATTCCCTGCCAGAATGCCATAAAGCATCTGAGTGACGAATTTACACCTTGGTCTGGTGAGCCCTTTGTAAATTTTCCTTATAATTTTGAAAAAGGCATATCCTGTCAGAAGTATTCACACTTCGTCACGATACACCTTTTTCCTGCTACAGTCTGCCGCCGCTCTTCCATATCTGCTTTCGCATATCCCAATGTCTCTTTATACTTTTCAATCTATATTTCACTTAAAATCAGCGTAAGCATTTCCATACTATAATTAAAAGTTTCTAAGTCTTAGGAACTGTCCAAAAATAACTTTTAATATCACTTGTCTTTTTCCCCAATAGCACCACTCAAAGAAAAATCCTACGCACTATTCAAAAGTTATTTATTGACAGCTCCTTATAATCCTGATAACGTTCTCATCACCAAATCCACATCCTTGTTCTCAAGTTCCTGAATAATGTGCAGATATGTCTTCTGCGTTGTTGTCATGCTGGCGTGCCCCAATCTGCGGGCAACGCTGGCAATCAACACTCCCGCAAAAAGCAGTAGGGAGGCATGGGTATGGCGCAGCCCGTGGATTGAGATCACGGAAATGCCGCATGCCTTGCAATGCCTTGTCAGCACATCATTTACTGTAGAATTATAGATTTTATCCTGTCCGGCAAAAATAGGCTTATCTTCCGGCAGGCCTTTGACCAGTTCCGAAAACTTGACCACAATCTGCCAGTCAATCTGTATCTTCCTCACAGACGACTTGTTTTTCGTGGGCAGGAAACCGCCCTCGCCTTTATAGTCCCATGTCTTGCTGATGGATAAGGTCTGCCTTGCAAAATCAAAATCCCCCGGCGTTACCGCAAGCGCCTCCGAAAACCTCATGCCCGTCTTGGCAACAAGCAGGATAAACCAATCCCAGTTCGCTTCCTCTTTGATATCAAGATGGGCGATCAGCGTATGAAGTTCAAACTGGTTTAAGTATTTTATCTTCTTGGTTCTCGGCGTTTTTCCCTTAATAATCGCCTTTCTGGTCGGGTCACGCTCAAGCATCCCCTCGTCAACAGCATCAAGAATCGCCCCCTTAAGCTGATGGTGGAAATCAAGCGTTGTCTGCCTTTCATGCTCTTTCGCATAATCGTTTAAGAGCTGCTGGTAGGCGGTTCTTGAAAGTTCGCACAGTTTCAGTTCCGGCGCAAGTTTTTCAACCCACTTCTGCGTCATCAGGTACTTTGACATCGTAG
Organism: bacterium D16-36; assembly: GCA_003611745.1. Classification (GTDB taxonomy): domain Bacteria; phylum Bacillota; class Clostridia; order Lachnospirales; family Lachnospiraceae; genus Butyribacter. The sequence goes on from RAYF01000007.1 coordinate 160,216, forward strand.
CTTCTCTGATTGCTCCTTTCTTGTACACGTCTACCCATTGTCTGTAATACTCGCAAAAAAGTGTCTCGCTGTTCATATCTTTTAGCATAAGCTGCCTCCATTTCCTGAAATTACTTACGCTGATACAAACAGCAGAAAAGGACAAAACAGCGTCATGTTCAGCGGCAGATAAGCGGCTTAATTTCCTCGTCCAGCGTTTTCTTAAGCTCCGACATCATCTGTGCATAATATTTGAACTTGGGGAGGGCTTTTTCCTTCTCCGCCTTATAACTGGTAAAATCTATCGTTGCTTTTATCCTGCTCTCATTTGGTATCTCCCCATTCCTGTAATGGTTTACCGCATACATAACGTCATCTTTTGATGCATACCATGTCAGGCAGAAATCCGTGATCACCCGGTCTATGCAGTCCTGCTTCATATTCTCCACGATATTTAAGATGGATTTTCCTTTATATTCTTCCGCATCCGCTTCAATCTCATCAATCAGCCCGGACATGATATCCGCAATCTTCGGGTTATCCCTGTGCAGTTCTTCCAGATACTGCCTTATCTCGCCAATCTTCTTCTGACGTTCTTCGGGCGTAATATCCCCTTCGCCATCGCCCGGCGTGACAATATTCTGAATCAGATTAATGATGTACTCATAATCTATTTTCGTGCTGCTGTACGCCATCAGCTCATAATCGGAATCTATCTGTACCGATTCAGTGCCATCCGTTTCCTTATCCAGCCTGCTCTCCTTGATTTCCTCCAGCACATTAACGTAATGCCCCGCATAATCGTCATATTCCTCCTGTGTAATGCCATACCCTGCAAGCATTCCGTCGGCATAATTTGTAAACGATTTCATCTGGGCAAATAACCTGTCAAAATTCTGGAACATTTTGGCGAATACTTCTTTCTCTTTCAACGACATCCCGGAAATTTCCGAAGGAGTCCCGGCCGAAACACGCAGCGCCGAGAGCGCTTTCTTAAACGCAGGCTCTATTTCGTCCCATTCCGCTACCAGCGCCTCCTTCGTCCCTCCTGCAGAGTACAGCTTTACTGCCTCGTCCACACACTTTTTGAATAATACGGGAGCCTGGAAGGTCACAATCTGTCCGAAGGTTTTATGTTGATTGTCAAAAATGCGGTTTGTCCTCGAAAAAGCCTGTATCAGGTCGTGGGGCCCCATCGGCTGCCTGTCAATAAAAATAGCTGACATACATGGGGCGTCAAACCCTGTAAGAAGCCTGTCTACAACAATCACAGTATCAAGCTGCTCGCTCCTGCTCTGGAATTTGGCTGCCTTTCTTGCCAGCCTTTCATTAAGATTGTCGTTGTAAGTCTGAATCTGGGAAAGTTCATATGTTTTCCCGAACATCGCATTGTAATCATCCAGAGAAGCCTGCATTTTCTGCTGGTTCACCTGAGAGCCTTCCTCATTCTCGGAAACGGAATAGGTTATGGCAAATTTGGGGAAATCTGGAAGCACTTGCTTTATTTTCTCTTCTATGACAAGAGATGTCTCCCCATTTTTTACCCTTGACAGCAGTTCATAATATTTCTGTGCCATCTGGATTGAACTTGTCGTAAGGATAGCTTCAAACGTCAGTCCCTTCCCCCTTGGAAAACCAAGTTTATAATAGGATTTGTTCAGAATGACATCCAGCACTTTCAACATATGCGCCTCATTGTCATATGCGCTGCTGTCTGTTTCATCCGCAATATTCTTAGATCCGTTGTGTTCCACCTGAAACCCTAGAACAGCCCTGTCGTGAATTGCATTTTGTATGGTGTATTTATGTAAGCATTTCCCATACATTTCTTCTGTCGTCCTCGGCAAATCCCCCATCTGCGGATATGGGTTCTCTGCAAATCTGGGCGTTCCGGTAAATCCGAACCACAGGGAATTGCCAAAAAATCTTTCCAGTTCCCTTTTCGTCTTTGGAGATACAGCTCTGTGGCACTCGTCTACGACAAATGCAATCTTTAGATTCCGTATTTTCTGGTATTCCGATGTGTCCTCCGAAAGCCTCTTTGAAATCAGCCTCTGCAGTTTTTGGATGGTTGTCACAATCACCTGCCTGTCGCCTGATTTCAATTTTTTCTTCAGATCGCCCACATTATCCGTTTTATCAACATCCACCAAATCATTGTTTGCATAAGCCTGAAACGCCATTGTGGTCTGGTTGTCCAAATCTTTGCGGTCAATCAAGAATACAGCCTTGTCAATGGCAGGTATGTCCATCAGCAGATTCCTTGTCGCCTTATACGAGGTCAGCGTTTTCCCGGAACCTGTCGTATGCCACACATAGCCAGATCTGCCTGTTTTGGACGCTTCACGGATTGCCTCAATTGCATGGATCTGGTAAGGCCGCAGCAGAATCAGTTTTTTTGCCTTTTCATCCAACACGGTATATCTCGCAACCATCTCGTGAGCTTCCGGGATGCGGAGCACGCATTTTGCAAAATCAATATAATCCGATACCGGGTTATTGTCTTTATTCAGCCAGCTGCTGATAAATTCCTTTTTCAATTCCGTATCACTTGCAGCGGAAAAATATTTCGTATCCACGCCGTTACTGATGACAAACATCTGTACTGCCGAAAAAATACCCGTAAATTTCCCTTCTCCGATATATTTCTTAATCTGCCAGAATCCGTCCATATAGGAGTGCTGCTTATTTTTCAGTTCGATATGTATCATGGGAAGCCCGTTGATTAAAAGCGACACGTCAAACCGTCTGTCCCTTGCGGAGGCTTTGCTGTCCTCATCTGTCTTTAATGCACTGTACTGGTTGATGACCTCATAAACACTGCTGCCACCCGCAATATGCTCATGATTCATCACCACGAGGTGGAGGCGCTCCGTATCCCTCTGCACATGCACCTGGACTTTTCCGTTCTCTCCTACCAGCCACTCGCCCGCCCTGTAAAATGATGAAAACTGAAGCTGGTTCTTTACCTGTTCAAACTCGCTTTCTGTCAGAGATTCCCCATTCAGCCTGTCTTTATTGTTCTGCTCAAGAATATATTTGAAATTTGCCCATAAATCATTTTCCGATTTCAAATCTTCCCTGTATACCCACTGTGAATCTCCGTAGATAAGCTGTTCTATTAGTTTCTTTTCAATCATTGACTCTAATTCCGGCATTTTTATCTTCTCCTTTGCTATTATAATTTCAATTTTCATGTAATTTAGGGCATTTTTAGTGCAAATATACTTACGCTGGTGAAGGGTGATGAGGTGGTCAAGGACTTGAAAATACTCACCTATTTTGTCCTGTTCTTCAACAGACGGCATTGAGATAGGCGTATCTGATAGCTGAGTAATTGTATAATGTGCAATAGTTCCCACATGAGAAATACTTCCCAAATAACTTCTAAATGAAAGGGACAGAAAAAATTCGTATACAAAATATGGATTAAACTTTCCCTGATTTTTTATCCACAACAAGTCTGCATCTTTTGTATAAAGTGGGGCGTTATCAGGCACAATATAAGGATTTCCAACAGAGCCACCACCAGTGACAAGAATATCACCTTCTTCCAATTTGCCCGAAACTGATGATAACTTTTCATATAATTCTTCAGAAATAAAAGCTTTATCATTTTCAGTCCCATTTATTGCTGCCATCACATCACTTGACCTATAAAAAGGAACGCCTTCTGTAGTCCACTCTCCTTTATGGACTCGTGATGCTGATTTTAATTCTGTTATCTCTCCAAACTTACGCTGTTCCCAAGCTTCTGTGTACCCTTTGAACCTAATCCTCGGTTTATCCATATCCATTACCTCTCAATCATCTTAATCAAATCATTTAGCGTTTGATTGATATTTTCATCAGAAGAAGTCAGGTCTCTCATCAGGGATACAAATTCCCCCTGAATCCGGTTGATTTCTTTCTCTGTCTGCTCCATATCGCTCAGAAGGGCTTTCAGGTCTATTTCTTTCTCCTTCTCAAAATTGTCCACATATCTGGGAATATTCAAATTGAAGTCATTCTTTTCAATATCCTCAAACTCCGCAAGGAAAGACTCTTTTTCCACGTTTTCCCGCCTGTTGTATAGTTCTATGACAGAATCAATATGCTCGTCCGTCATTGCGTTCTGCTTTTTCCCTTTTTCAAATTTCCGGGATGCGTCTATAAACAATACATCCCGTCCGTCCCTATGTTTTTTCAGCACGATAATGCAGGTGGGAATGGACGTGTTGTAAAATAAATTTGCCGGAAGCCCGATCACTGCATAGATATTTCCGGCACGGAGCAGTTTTTCCCTTATTTTCCTTTCTGCTGCGCCCCGGAACAAAACCCCGTGGGGTAATACGATTGCCATTGTTCCGCTGCTTTTCAGGTGGTACAGTCCATGCAGCAGAAACGCATAATCAGCTTTCGACTTCGGCGCTAACACGCCGTAATCGCTAAACCTTTCATCTTGAAGGAATCCAGCAGCGGCACTCCAGTTTGCCGAGTACGGCGGATTCATGAGCACCATGTTGAAATCGGTTTCCTCATCCGTAGGCCAGTCCCCGTCAAGGGTATCACCATTGCGGAGCTTCTGGTTCTCAGGCACGATGCCATGCAGGAACATATTCATTCTTGCAAGGTTATAGGTAGACGTCATCAGTTCCTGCCCGTAATATCTAATATAGTCCGGCTCTGCGGCGTATTTCTTTGCATTCAGCAGAAGGGAACCGGAACCCATACAGGGATCATACACCGACAGCCCCTATTTGCCTCCTGCCCTGCAATCGCAATCCTTATCAGGATTTTTGACACTGCCTGAGGCGTGTAAAATTCTTCCGCCTTTTTGCCTGTTTCGGAGGCAAACTGTCCTATTAAATATTCATAGGCGTTTCCAAGAACGTCCGAATCCGTATTCAGAAGGTCAGCCCTGTCAATTTCCCTGATCAGGCTTGATATGGTATCGCTCTGTTTCTGATCCCCTGCCCCCAGACGGTTGGAATACAGGTCAATATCGGTAAACAGATCCGCGAACAGCGAATCGCTCTGCTCAATGTTGTTAAAGGCTTTCTGAAGCTGTTCACGGCTGAATGCATTATTCCTTGCCGCATCCGCAAAACAGGTATACGTCAGATCCGGCTCAATGACATAATGGCATTCCTCCCTGACCTGTTCTTTTAGTTCCTCCGCACTCTCATCCCCCAGCGCTTCCCTGTATGCCTCCAGCGCTGCCCTTAAGCTTTGCGGCTTTTCATCATAAATCAAATCATATGCCTTAATCAGGAAAGAATCTGACAGGTATTTGTAAAATACAATGCCCAGCAGATAATCCTTATACTCATTTGCATCCATTTTGGAACGCAGGATATCCGCACCGCTCCACAGCACACTGATCAAATCCCTGCTGTTTTCCAGTTCCGCCATCTTAATCCCTCCATTATTGTCTTTCAATTTCCACTATGTCATCCATTCCGCAGCCAAAAGCCATGCAGATCCTTACCAGTACATCCATAGCAACATATTCGTTGTTTACCATCTTAAACACCGTGCTTCTTGCAATGGAAGCTTCCTCCCTGATCTGCGCCTTTGACATATCCCTGTCAATCAGTATTTTCCACAATGGTTTGTAATTGACTTTTGTTCTCTCATTTACCATATAAAAATCTCCACGGTTCCGCCCTTACGATTGAATTCAATGACAGGGTAAATTATAGCATATGCCTGTCGAAATTACAATTATAATGTATGAGAAGTCAAGCAGATGCAGGATACCATATACCCCATTTGCTACTACCTCGCCCCTTTATCTTTCTGTTTTTCCCGGTAATCATCACCTCTGCCCGCTTCTCTTATGTTTACTATCCTCTCTTTCTGCCTGAGTCTGTCTCTAATACTCATGGAATCCACCGCTTTGTCTCCGTAAATTTTGTCATACTCCGCACGAGCCGCCTGTTATTCAAGATTCTCTTTCTTTGCCGCATCAAATTCTTTATAGAATCCCTGAACAGAGTCAAATTTACATTCCCTTACGATGGACGAAAGCCTCTTTTTTATATTTGAAATCTGATTGTCGATACTGTCAATCTCCTGTTGCAATTCCCCACGCCCACCCCCTTCAGACCAAAAAGGAGGAAATTGAAAACCCATGAGGAAATGTGCTTTTCGGGCAGTGAGATAAAAGAATATGAAGAAAAATATAAAAAAACCATTCATAGGAACGCCGGCAATTTTCTAGTCGGTGTTAAGTCAGTTGTTCAATGATAAGGCTGAACTGTTACTATTTTGTCAGCCAATTTCCACGGAAATCAATTTTCAGTATATATTCATTACTGCCCCTATTAATTTGGTGCCATTTACAGACGCTTGTTTTCTAAAGAATAACTCTCTGTTATCCGTCATTTTCCAATGTGCCTGCGTCTGGTTGTGTTTCTGTTTTTGCCCTCACAGAGTATGGGACGCCAA
>RAYF01000053.1 GCA_003611745.1 bacterium D16-36
CTTATTTTACTCTGAGGTATTTTTTTATCAACCTTCTTTCTTGGAATTTCCTATATTTGAATTATACAGGAAGCTCCAAATTGTTTTTTCCAGCATTATATCATAAAATGCGTAATTTAAGCATCTGCAAAGGGCACCAAATTAATAGGGGAGGTAATCAATATATACTGAAAATTGATTTCCGTGAGGGTAAAATTAAAGTAAGAAAAGGTATTTAAAAGATTAAATAATCTGTTATAATAAGTATATTAATGAGGAAGTTGGTGCAATATGATAGCAATAGAACAGTTAAAGACATTGAATAGACTTGAAAATATAGCGATAACAGAGCATGCCAGAGTCCGTTTATATGAACGGAATATTAGTATTGATGATATTGTAAATGGCATAAATACAGGTGAAATCATTAAACAATATAGGGATGATAAACCATTACCAAGTTGTCTTATATTAGGGTTTTCTCTTAAATTACAATATATTCATATAGTAGTAAGTTGCGATGCAAATTTTATATATCTGATAACTGCATATTTTCCTGATTCTGAGATATGGGAAAATGGTTTTAAAAAGAGAAGGAGGAGTTAAACATGGTATGCATGGAATGTGGGGCAATAGTCAAAAATGGATATACAACAAGCGTGACAGATTTAGGGAATTGTCTCTTGATTGTACGGAATGTTCCTTGTCATAAGTGTACAGAATGTAATGAGATTATCTATACGGGGGATGTTATTAAGAGATTGGAGCAGATTGCGGAACAAGCGGAACAGTTTACGCAGGAAATTTCTATTGTGGATTATAGCAGTGCTGCATAATGAGGATTTTACACATGTACTTTCGAAAAAACATTATCACCAAAAAGCAAGAAGAATAGAATATTAAAAATCGCACATACTGAATTTAATTACATTTTATGAAGTTTAATGTTATGCGCAGGAGGTAGCGCAGGAATGGAGAATTTAGTATGGGTGAAAATAATAAGGGCAGCATGAATACAGGACAGGCGGAGCCGGATATTTTCAGGGGAGGGTACGCCCAGCGGGTGGAGGCAGCGAAAACGCTTCTTCATCTAGATGAAAATTTTGATATTCTGCACCGCCAGTTAGTGATGGGGGGCAGGGAGGCCAGCCTGTTTGCGGTAGATGGGTTTCTGACTGGGGCAGTTTCGGAAAAGGTATTGGAATTCTTTTATTCTATTCAGGAAGCGGATATGCCGCAGAATTATAATGATTTTGAGGCAAAATTTGCACCATTCGTTGATATTATGACAATTCAGGATCAGGAAAGTTTTGTGCAGTTTCTTCTGGCGGGAATGACCTGTGTCCTGATTGACGGGTATCAGCAGATTATTGCCTTTGATTTCAGGGAATATCCGAGCCGGAGCGTGGATGAGCCGGACAAGGATAAGGTACTGAGGGGCTCCAGAGATGGTTTTATTGAGGCATTGGTGCCGAATGCAGCATTAGTGCGCCGCAGGATCCGTGATACGAATTTGATTTTTAAGATCCAGACGGTTGGGCACAGTTCTAAGACAGATGTGGCAGTTGTTTACATGAAGGACCGCGTAAACCAAAAGGCGTTAGATGCGGTCTTGGAGCGCATTCAGAATATTGATGTAGATGCCTTGACAATGAATAAAGAAAGTTTATCAGAAATGCTTTTCCCAAGGAACTGGTGCAATCCATTCCCAAGATTTAAGTATACAGAACGTCCGGATACTACAGCGGCCTGCCTTCTGGAAGGCAGCGTGGTTATTATGGTTGATAATTCGCCTGCCGCGATGGTTATCCCGTCATCACTTTTTAGTATTCTGGAAGATGCGAATGAGTATTATTTTCCTCCGGTTACCGGAACCTATCTGCGGATTACCAGAATGCTGACTAGCGTAATTGCAGTTTATATTACCCCTGTGATTCTCTTGCTTCTGCAGAACAGCCAGTGGATACCGCCAAGCCTTGACTTTATCAAGATACAGGATGATATAAATGTGCCGGTGGTAATTCAGTTTTTGATACTGGAATTTGCGATTGATGGTTTGAAAATGGCATCAATCAATACCCCGAATATGCTGACAACGCCGCTCAGCATTGTGGCAGGTATTGTTTTCGGTGATTATACCGTAAGCTCTGGCTGGTTTAATGCAGAGATTATGCTTTATATGGCGTTCGTAGCAGTGGCCAATTACACGCAGAGCAATATGGAGCTTGGCTATGCATTAAAATTTTTCCGTATTATCCTGTTGGTGCTGACAGCATGGCTCAATGTAACAGGATTTATTATTGGAAGTGCATTGTTGTTGTTGGCGTTGATTATGAACCCGGTGCTCGGCGGCAGGGGTTATCTCTATCCTTTAATACCGTTTAATGGACAGCAGCTTTTAAAGAGGTTCTTCCGTGTCAGCCTGCCCTATAATGAGCGGCACAGTGGGAATAATTAGGGAAAAAATATATTAAATTTTTGATAGAACCGGCGCGGCGGAGGCCACGCCGGTTTGTTACTTTTCACATCCAGTATTTTTGCAAAGGTTCGTATAGACAATCCAAAACAGGCAGAGGCTTTTATAGATGCATTGGCGGCATCGCAGGACAAACCGAAGAGGAATCCGTCAGCATCACTGAAACCACCATTGACAGATTATGATGCTATCAGGCGACTGATGGCAAAGGGAGATACCGACAAATGAGACAATTTGATACAGTGAATATTCTGGATATGATTGGGGCAATCGGAGAGGCAAAACTGAAACAGTGTCTTTCCGGTTTTTCCTGTCCGATAAATCCGGAGATTGAGTATTTTTTAACAAATAATGCAATTGAATTTGCAAAGAAAAAGTTATCTATTACATATTTTGTAGTAAATGGACTTGGTAAAATTGTAGCAATTTTTACACTTGCTCACAAACCAATTGAAATTGGAACTGTAGGTTTATCTAATTCTAAACGGAAAAAAATAAGCAGGTATATACTTTTTGTCCACTGTAAATGTGGATTCCTTATAATGCTTCTCTTCCAGTGCCACTTTCTTTGTCCGGTTTGCTTTGGCGCCTGTGTCGTTTGATGTTGAAAGTGTAACGGTAAAATCCGCATTGTTTTTCCCGGATTCCAGCGGAATACAAACACATTTTTTACAATATCTGCAAGTTCCAGCTTTGAGATATCCGTCACTTTATAGCTGCTCTTTTTCACATACTTCGTCTGCACGTACGCCTTCTGTCCGCTGAACCAGATAGCCGTCCAAGCTGAATTGGACTCCGCCGGGAGCATGTCAAACTGTGTACCCTTCGTAAATATTCCAATCCGTTCGGAACCGCTATCCTTTGCCGAGTACGCATAGACCGTGCTGCCGCTTTTAATCTCGCCGAGCGTCATGCCCTCCGGCGCAGTATAAATTTTACTGCTTTTAAAAGGCCATGATGTCAGATGGTATGTCACTATTGTCAGCAGGTAGCTGCCATTATCCTGCGGCAAATATTTGGAGTTGATTTTCTTCCCCTGGATTTCAGTACCGGGATCCACGGCATACATATCGCACACCTTGTATTTATCCTTGTACCACGACGGCGCAACGATATCATCTGTCCCGACCAGAAATGCGGAGGCGACCTGCTTTAACCCTGTCTTTTTTCGTACCTCCCCCCGCGTCATTTTGCTTTCATGGCATCTGTTCGCAAATTTAATTCTGTTCCAGTCGTCCATGAGATACCTGCCGTTATACGTCTTTGAGGTATCTATGGAATCTATTGCTGCGTGGACGGTACCCGATGCCGCATCTGCGGCAAGGCGCGAAAATACAAGCAGGGCTGTGATTGTACCTTTTATAAATTTTTTACCCAGCTTCATCCCTTATTCCCCTTTCCATATTATTTTAATTCTGTTAATTTCATTTTATTTTTCTTTGCGTATTTCTGGGCTTCGGAGCCTTTATAACCTTTAAGCTTAAAGCCTTTGATTTTGCCCTTGCTGTCATACCCGAATGCCTTTATGCCGATAGTCCGCGCGCTTTTTGGTACAGTCACGCTCTTTAAGGAGGTGCAGCCGTAAAATGCTTTTTCACCGATTATTTTTACGCCGTCCTTTATCGTTACATTCTTTAAGGAAGTACAACTGTCAATTGCTTGGGTTCCAATGTATTTCACCTTTTTTGAAACCGTTATTTTTTTTATCCCGGTGCGGGAGAATGCCTTGTCGCCGATGCCTGTTACGTTGTCCGGGATTGTAATATCTGTAACCGGGCAGTACGAAAATACATTCTGTACTATATATTTCGTCCTCTTCCTGACAGTATATTTTCCGGACGCACGTCTGGAAGCATCCACACTGAAGGAGCCTGTTGCACTGTGATACGGATATTCCTCGCTTGTTTGCTTTCGGTTTGAATGTATCGCCGTTTCCATACACTTTCCCTGATTTTGTATAATAATTGTCATAAATGCGGCACTTTTTATCAATTTTTGTCCCATCCCAGTGTCCAATCAAAAGTGCCTGCTCTGCATATCCCTTAATGGTATTATCTTTTGTCCCCGTTAGGGTTCCGGTGCTATAGCAGCATGTAACGGTGCGGTCCAATATGGAAGCCCTGCCCGACAGGCCGCCTGCCCAGAACAATGCTTCCTGCTTTTTTCCTTTATTGTCCGATTTTACATTGCCAGCATTATAGCAGTTATTCATTTTGTCATAATTCACTCCGGAAATTCCGCCAACAAAAGAGGTTCCAGTATGGCTTGCAGTGTAGGAAGCGGAAATATTTCCAGTATTGTAGCACTGGTTAATCTCTTTGCATTTTGCAAACAATCCTGCAATCAGGCTTGTATTTTGCAGGACGTTACATGCTCCACGGTACCTGCAACCAGTCCGGTCAAGTGCAGCGCTCCGTTACTGCTGTCGAGTTTTCCTTTTTTTGTCGTCAGTGTAATAGCGCCGGAATTGGAGCAGTCCTTTAAAAACTCCGCTTTAAATTTCCGGCAAGCCCTCCGGCATATTTTCCCTCCCCGTCCGCCTCTGCGGTAATCTTTGCGCTGTTTCTGCATTTTTCCATACTTCCGGTTCCGGCTGATACAAGCCCGCCAACAGAGCCTTCGCCCATGGTGGAAACAATCTTTCCTGTCACGCTTACATTTTTAAATTCACAGCCCGTGGATACTCCTACGAGCGCAGCTGCATTGCCGCCTACTTTAATATCCACATTGGAAACGGTCAGGTTCTTAAATTGTGCATATTTTGCGTTTGCAAAAATCGCTGGGGAGCTGGTGCTCTTATAGCCCTTTAACTTATGCCCTTTGCCATCAAGTGTGCCGGTAAACGGCGTACTGGCAAACAAATTTGTATTTTTCGGTACGGTAATATCTTTTGTGAGTATATAGTCACCGGAGGGGTTTTCTTCCATCGCAAGCAAATCCTCCGCCGAAGAGATTTTGACGGACGCTGCCAATACTGGCTTTGGAATGATAAGCCCTGTCAAAATAAGCGCGAATGCCATTCTTATTACTTTTTTCATGTTGTTTTTCATATTATTTACCTCCATTGGCTAATTTTATATTACATTATAATCGTATTTAAAGTGGATTTACGGGGTGGGCGCGAATAGTAATTATAGAGTGTGAATGGTATGCAGGGAAATCAATGCAATAATTCTTGACGGAGATTTTCAAAAGTATTATAATGGCTCTGGTCGTAAAACATAGGACAGGATAATATTCCTGAGGGAGCAGATGATGGTGCAGGAATTCACAGCATAGGGCAGATTCACAGCGGTGTTACGCAGGATTTTTCTTCATAGGGGATATTATCTTAAATACAAAATGAGGGAGGATACTTATTATGGTAGCACAGGTGTTAGCTGTAGTGATTTTTGTCGCTATGTTTCTTTTGATTGTGATTGACAAAATCGAACGCCACATTGTAACATTAGCATGTGGTCTTTTGACCATGGTGCTTGTCTTTGGAGTGGCAATGCAGAGCATGACGGCAGTGTTGGAGACATTAAATGTCCGCAGTATATTTACGTTAGGGTTTTGGTATACTGCAGGGAGTGAAGGGGAATCGACTTCCGGAATTAACTGGGCGACGATAATCTTTATTCTGGGAATGATGGTTATGGTTGAGGGTATGGCAAAAGCAGGATTCTTCCGCTGGCTCTGTATGAAGCTTGCAAAACTGGTAAATTACAAACCAGTTCCGTTATTTATTACGTTTATGATTATGTCGGCGCTGCTGGCAATGTTTATTGATAGTATTACAGTTATTTTGTTCTTGGCTGCCGTTACGGTAGAGCTTGCAAATTTATTAAAATTTGATCCGATTCCGATGATTATATCAGAAATTTTCTGTGCGAATCTCGGCGGTTCGGCTACGATGTGCGGAGACCCGCCTAATATTATCATCGGAACTTCATTGGAGTATTCTTTTGCGGACTTCTTGACAAATACTGGTGTGATTGCGGGAATCAGTTTGATTGTGGTTATCTTCTATTTCTATTTTGTATACCGCAAACAGATGGCTTCTGCCAGTTCAGCCAATATTGATATTTCGAGCCTGCCGGAGCCAAAAGAGGCTATTACAAATAAAAGGGACTTTGTTATCAGCAGCATTATTTTTGGATGTGCAGTTGTCCTTCTGGTAAGCCATTCACAGACAGGCCTGACCGTGGCCTTTATCGGTACAGTCATTGCCATTATAACTTTGATTACAGCAGGGAAATATGCATTAGAACTTTTAAAGAAGGTTGATTATAAGACATTGCTTTTCTTTGTCGGCCTGTTTATGGTAGTAGGAGGACTGGAGCAGACGAAGGTTCTTGAAAAGATTGCAGCGTTTATCGGCGATGTCAGCGGCGGTGACATAAAATTAATGGTTGCTATTATTATCTGGATTTCAGCAATTGCCAGTGCATTTGTTGATAATATTCCGTTTGCAGCTACTATGATTCCAGTAGTAAAAAGCCTTGCCATGATGCCGGGAGTTAGTCAGGATACGCTGGTATGGGCGTTGTCCATGGGTACGGATATCGGCGGCAGTGCAACGCCAATTGGTGCTTCAGCGAACGTAGTCGGTATTTCTGTGGCAGCAAAGAATGGACATATGATTGGCTGGGGTAAATATTGTAAGGCGGCGGCGCCTGCAACTATTATTGTAGTATTAATATCTATGCTTGTAATTTTTGTAAGATATTGTTAGTATAATCCACTTTAATTAACCATATCTTTTGGTGATTATATTGGATTATACTAGAAACTTACGTTAAGCAGCCTGACAAGTTTGTGTGTGTGCGCTGCCTGCCGCAAACTTGGATGTGCGCAGAGGGCAGCGCAGAAATGAGGATAGGGAATGGATAAGCAGATTATTATTTCAATAAGCCGTGAATACGGAAGCGGCGGCCATGAGATTGCAGAGAGAATTGCGAAGCAGTTTGGCCTTACGCTCTATGACAGAAGCATGCTGGATGAAATTGCGGAAGCAAAAAATATTCAGATAGAGTATCTTGAGAAATATGACGAGAAACCAAGAAAGTTATTTGGCTCCAGAAGAGTGGGCGCATATACGAATTCTATGGAAGAGATTATTGCGGAGATGCAGTTTGAGTATCTGAAGGAAAAAGCAGATACGGGTGAATCCTTTGTTATTGTAGGGCGCTGTTCAGAGACGGTTCTGCAGGACAGGGAAGGGCTGATTTCTATTTTTATTCTTGGGGATGAGCAGGTTAAGCTTGAGCGGATTATGAAAAAGTATAATCTGGACGAGCAGGAGGCGGCTGCTAAGATTAAACGCCATGATAAAAATAGAAGGCAGTACCACAACCGCCACTCTACAAGCAAGTGGGGGGATTCTAGGGCATATGATATGTGCATTAATGACAGTAAGCTTGGAATTGAGAAGACAACAGAGACACTTGCATATTTTATAGAAGAGAGAATGAAATAATTTTGGCAGACAAGGGCACCAGCATAAGCGGTGCCCTTGTGTAGCTAAGGTGCTAATAAAAATTTATCTGGTTGCAGCGGCATGATGTATGCCGGGGGCATTTGGTATTGAGAAAGGTGCAGTAAAGTTATGATATTTGATTCACATGTGCATTATGATGATGAGGCGTTTGACGGGGACAGGGAAGAGGTTTTTCAGAAGATACAGGCGGAGGGCGTCGGGATGGTGGTGGATATCGGCGCTGACATAGAGTCAACCAAAATGGCGGTGGAGCTTAGTGAGAAATATGATTTTATCTATGCGGCAGCAGGAGTCCACCCTTCGGAAATAGCTTCGCTGACGGAGGAGGATATGGAATGGCTGAAACAGGTTTCCCAGAAGGAAAAGGTAGTGGCAATCGGGGAAATCGGTCTTGATTACCATTATGATAATATAGATAAAGAACTTCAAAAGAAATGGTTTAAAAGGCAGCTTGGTCTTGCAAGGGAGACAGGGCTTCCAGTCTGCATCCACAGCAGGGATGCGGCACAGGATACGCTGGATATTATGCAGGCTGCAAATAGCAGTGAAATCGGCGGTGTAATCCACTGCTTTTCATATGGCTGGGATATCGCAAAGATTTATCTGGATATGGGTTTTTATCTGGGGATTGGTGGTGTACTTACATTCAAAAATTCTAAGAAGCTGAAGGAAGTAGCCCAAAAGACACCGTTAGAGCGGATTGTGCTGGAGACAGATGCGCCGTATCTTGCACCGGAGCCGTACCGGGGGAAGAGGAATGTTTCCCATTATCTTAGTTATGTGGTGGATGAGCTTGCCGCCATCAAAGGGGTGGGAAGGGAAGGCATCATGCAGGCCACATGGGACAATGCAATGTCTCTTTACCGGATAAAAGGGCAGGCATAGGATATTGTCAAAAAAGGAAAATCGGCATTTTGATATTTGACAGATAACAAAGAAAGGAAACAGGTATGGCGGCATTAGGGATACCACAAAATACAATTAGCATATTAAAGAAATATGATATACATTTTCAGAAGAAGTATGGGCAGAATTTTCTGATTGACACGCATGTGCTGGAAAAGATTATAAGGGCGGCTGAGATTACAGGGGATGATTTTGTGATGGAAATCGGCCCCGGCATCGGCACGATGACACAATATCTCTGTGAAAATGCCAGAGAAGTTCTGGCGGTGGAGATAGATAGGAACCTGCTTCCGGTCTTGCAGGAAACACTGTCTGATTATCAGAATGTAACCGTGTTAAATGAAGATATCCTGAAAATGGATATAGGCCGCATTGCGGAAGAATACAATGGCGGAAAACCGATTAAAGTTGTGGCAAATCTGCCATACTATATTACGACGCCGATTATTATGGAGCTTTTTGAGAGCCATGTACCGTTAGAGAGTGTTACGGTTATGGTGCAGAAAGAGGTGGCAGACAGAATGCAGGCAGGGCCGGGCACAAAAGAATATGGGGCATTGTCGCTTGCAGTGCAGTATTACGCGGAAGCTGAGATTGCGGCCAATGTTCCACAGAATTGTTTTATGCCGAGGCCAAATGTCGGTTCCGCAGTAATCCGTTTGATATGCCATAAGGAAAATCCCGTAAAAGTTTTAGATGAAAAGTTTATGTTCCGGCTGATACGGGCATCCTTTAATCAGAGGAGGAAAACGCTGCAGAACGGACTGTGCAATGACATGGGGCTTTCCCTGAAAAAAGAGGATGTGAGGGATGCCTTGGAACAGATGGGCCTGCCTCTGGAGGTGAGGGGGGAAAGGCTCTCTCTGCAGGAGTTTGCCAAGCTCAGCGATTTGCTGTCAGGCAGATAATGAAGTAAGGAGCTGTCATATGAAAAATATAGGGAATGTTAAAGATTATTTCGACAGTTCTAAATGTGTAAATGGAGGTTAAGGTAGAGCATGGGTATTCGGGAACGATTGACACAGCTTAGGAAGAAAATGACAGAGAACAATATAGATATGTACTTTGTGCCAACGAATGATTTTCATGGTTCAGAGTATGTCTGTGATTATTTTAAGACAAGGGAATTTTTGTCAGGATTTGATGGTTCTGCGGGAAGCATGGTGGTTACGGAGAGTGAAGCGGGGCTATGGACAGATGGAAGGTATTTCCTGCAGGCGGAAGCGCAGCTTGCCAATACCGGGATTGTTCTATATAAATCTGGGCAGGAGGGTGTTCCCACGGTAAATGAGTATATTGAGTCAAATATACCGCAGTCGGGGGTGCTTGGCGTGGATGGGCGCATGGTATCTGCAGCATGGGCAGAGGGCATGGAAAAAATGCTTGACGGGAAAAATGCAGGGCTGGACATGAGAAGAGACCTTGTCGGGGAAATCTGGCTGGACAGGCCGGAGATGCGCCATGAGAAGGCATGGATTTTACCGGATAAATTTGCCGGGGAGGATAGGGCATCAAAACTGCATAAAATCCGGGAGTTCCTTGCAGAAAAAGGCTGCAGCGGGATTGTGATTACATCGCTGGATGACATTGCATGGCTTTTAAACATAAGGGGCAGTGACATTCCCTGTAATCCTGTCGTCCTGTCCTATCTTATCGTGGGAAATGAGAACTGCTGCCTCTTTGCGGGGGATAATATTTTCTCTCCGGAGGACAGGGCGGCTCTTGCGCAGGACGGCGTAAATTTTTATAGATATGGTGAAATATATGATTATGTGCGTAATCTTGCGCAGGACACACGTTTTGCTGTGGATAAACATGCTGCAAATGCCATAATTGTGGAAAACTTTCCGGAAAATGCCGAAATTGTGGATGTAAACTGCCCGACCGTACAGTGGAAGGCGGTGAAAAACCCTGTTGAGATCCAGAATGAGAGGGAGGCGCATATCCGGGACGGTGTGGCGGTTACAAGGTTTATCTGCTGGCTTAAGCAGAATATAGATAAAATGCCGCTGACAGAAATAAAGGCGGCAGAGAAGCTGGAGAGTTTCCGCAAAAAAGGAAAAAATTATCTTGGCCCGAGCTTTGAACCGATTGCCGGATACGCGGAACATGGGGCTATTGTGCATTATTCTGCAACACCGGAGACAGATGCAAGGCTTATGCCGGAGAACTTTTTATTGCTGGATACCGGGGGCCAGTATCTGGAGGGGACAACAGATGTGACGAGGACTATTTTGCTGGGCGGCAAGGCGACCGCCGAACAGAAGAAATACTACACTGCGGTCCTCAGGGGCAACCTGAACCTATGTGCAGCTAAGTTTAAGTATGGATGCTCTGGTGTGGCGCTTGATTATGCGGCAAGGCAGCCGCTATGGGAAATGGGGTGCGATTATAACCATGGGACTGGCCACGGCGTGGGATATTTCCTTAATGTCCATGAATCCCCTAACGCATTCCGTTATAGGATTCTTAAGGAACCGGGGCAAAATGCGGTTCTGGAGGAGGGGATGATTACTTCGGATGAGCCGGGTATTTATCTTGCAGGGAAGTATGGCATCCGTCTGGAAAACCTGATCCTCTGCGTCAAAAAAGAAAAAAATGAATTTGGGCAGTTTATGGGATTTGAGCCGCTGACATTCGTGCCGTTTGACAGGGATGCTATTGATACGGAACAGATGAGCCAGAAGGAGCTGGCATTGCTCAATGATTACCATAGGCAGGTTTATGACAAGCTGGAAGGGTATTTGTCCGCCGAGGAAAAGGAGTGGCTGGCAGACATGTGTGCGCCATTATGGTAAATAGAAAAAGCGTGTCCAAAATGGATACGCTTTTTCTTATATATTTGCAATGAGAGAAAACAATATTAAAACATTTCTACAGTAATCTATCTGGAATAATCTTGTATATTAGTTTGTAATATACCGCATACAGTATAATGGCTGTTATGACATCCAGAAAGGAATGCTGCTTTAAAAACATAGTCGACAGGCAGATTAAGGTGCATAAGATAAAAGAAGCAATCCGCCAGCCGCTGCGGTCTTTAAAATAATGGCTTTCTGCAAATGCCACGTGAATCGCAACCGAATTGTAGACATGGATGCTTGGCAGCACATTTGTGTCAGTATCGCTGGAGTAGATGAAGCCGATTATGTCTGTAAAGACATTGGGGTGGGTAAACTCCGCCGGCCGCATGCTCTGTGCATTTGGAAAGAGGTAATACACCAGAAGGCAGGTGCTCATTCCAAGTATCAGCGTAATCACACAGCGATAGTAGTCCTCCAGATGCTTTCTCTGCAGAAAAAGAAACAGGAGCACAAGGACAACGTAGATAAACCATAACAAATATGGGATGATAAAGATTTCACAAAAAGGAATCCAATCATCAATAAAGCAATGGATGTCCGTAAAGGGAACATCATCTCTGGCTTCCAGCCATGTGAAGCAATACATATAAAGAGGAAGATATAAAATAAAAAGGAAATGTTTATTTTTATAGAAAAATTCTTTCCAGTTCATGTTTATCCCCCTTTAGTGTCTCTGCGTTAATCCAATATCACCATTTTGGTGACTTTTTCCAGTCAAGCTCCCTTCTGATGTAGGCAAAGGTCTTGTCCTCGCCTTCTTCGGCAAGCATATGCAGGAGATATTCCAGTAGTTTCTTTGTATCTTTGTGAAGGATATAATGCTGCTTATTCTTTTCATAGTAGTTTAGCGCGAAAGAATCATTGTAATTATCCCTATTATAATTTTTGCTGGCAGCAACCCGGTCACAGAACATCTCAATAACGTAACGTGTCGGCATCGGCATGCCCTGAAGCCCTTCCTCTGGTTTTAGTGTAAAATCAATCCAGTATTCATAATGATGCCTGTTCCGTCCCTTGTGGTGGAGCCATGCGGAAGAATAGCCTTTTGCTTTCTTCTCGCCAAAGTTCGGGCTTTTTTTCCCGCCCTGATAGTTCCTGACACCCGCAAGGAACTCTACCGGAGAATACTTCGACCAGTCATGCATAATGCCCTGCTTATAAAGCCCAGCGCGGAAACAATAGCGTCTGACCAGTTTTTTGTGATGTAGAATTGTTCCTAAATGTCCCCAAAAGTTGTTCCAAAGACCCATAAAAATCCCCCTGCCCCTCAAACAGTTCTTTTAACTATATCACATATCTCTGGAAATTCCTAGTAGTATCTATATAAATAGAAAAAAGTTAAGTTTTCTAAAATTTTTCTGAACTTCGCTGCAGCGGCTGTGCCGCATAGAAAATAGCAGGTAAGTTGACTGTTTTGGCCTTAAATTTATTGTTTTTGGATATTGTGCTAGCTGACAAGATTTGTTATTATAAAATATTGAGGGCATCAATAAGTGGCCAGGCAGCTTTGGTTATATCAGTGCAGGGATCTTGCGGCACTGAATCACAGGGTTTGCGGCAGTTTTTGAATGATGGAGGTGCTGATGTATACATTTGACAGCAGGATCAGGTATAGCGAAATCGCAGAAGACGGGCGGATTAGCGTTAATGCAATAATAGATTATATGCAGGACTGCACAAATTTCCAATCGGAAGATTTGGGCGTGGGGCTGGCATGGCACAAGGAGCGCGGGCTGATGTGGGTGTTGAACTCATGGCAGATTATTATTGAGAGTTATCCAAAGATGGGGGAGACGATTACCGTTGGGACGCAGGCGTATGGTTTTGAGAAAATGCTTGGATTCCGTAATTTCCTGATTACAGATGCAGAAGGCGGTGTTGTTGCCAAAGCAAATTCCAACTGGGTTTTGATGGATTTGAAGAAAGGGCGCCCTATGGTTGTAACTCCGGAAATAGGGGAAGTATACGGACATGCCGAGCCTCTTGAGATGGATTACGCCCCGCGCAAGATAAAGATTCCCGATAATGGCGTCCCAAAAGACAAGTTTGCCGTGAGGGAGTATCATCTGGATACGAACCACCATGTAAATAACCGCCAATATGTGCAGATGGCGATGGAATTTCTCGGCAGGGAGGCAAAAGTGAGGGAGCTTCGCGCAGAGTATAAGAAACAGGCGGTGCTGGGGGATGAAATAATACCTGTAGTTTATAAAGTAAACGACAGGGAAACAATTGTCTCACTGAATACAGATGATGGCAAGCCTTTTGCTATTGTACAGTTTTTTGTAAAGTAGGGGAGATTGTTTGAAAGTGGGGGGATTAGGATGATAATTGGGACAGCCAGCATTGTGCTGGGGATTATCTGTATCTTATATTTTGTGGGGTATTGTATCTGGGCGGGCCTTCAGAATTCATTTACAATTGTGTGGGCAGTTCTTGGGATTCTTCTTATTCTATTTGGGGCAGCGCATAAATACTTTTTAGCAGGGGCTCCCCCATGGCTGAGGCGTATAGAGCAGGCATTTTTGGGAATTGTGTTAATATGTGCTGTTGCATTTAGTATTTTATTGGGATTTTTAGTTAGCGAGGGCAGGAAAGCCCCCGCAGATCATGCAGATTACATTGTGGTTCTGGGAGCGCACGTCTATGGGGAGAGAATGAGTGCCAATCTCCAGTACCGTGTGGAGACAGCCTGCAAGTACCTGAAAAAGAACCCTCGGACAAAAGTGGTTTTGTCAGGGGGGCAGGGAGTCGGTGAGGACATCAGTGAAGCAGAGGCAATGCGCCGTTATCTGGAGAAGCAGGGGATTGCGGCAGGCCGGATGCTGCTTGATGAAACTTCCGTGAATACGGAGGAGAATATTAGGAACAGTGCAGAGTTGATTGGGGACATGGACAAGCCGGTTGTCATTGTCAGCAATGACTTCCATTTATTCCGCGCAAAGAGGATTGCGCAGAAGCAGGGGTTCCGGCATGTGGAAGGGCTTGGTTCACGGACGCACCTGTACACTGTGCCGAATTCTTATGCAAGGGAAATTGCTGCAGTTATAAAATATAAGATATGTGGGCAGATTTAATAGAGAGGAAAGCAATGGAACAGAATAAAACGAAGAAATTGACAAATAAGGCGATCGCGCAAAAGGGTATGTTTGATGAAGAAAAACCCGATGCGGCAAAGAAAAAACCAACAAATATTCCTGTTACAAAGGCAGATAGTGTAAAAAAGGCCCGGATGGATCTGCGCCTGCTGTTTCTCTCTGTGATGGGGCTGTTTATTGTGGTTATTTTCGGGTGGGGAATCTGCCAGTCGGTAAAGGAGATTAATACAAAAGAGAAAATTATGGAATATAGGGGCACAGAGGGCATTAAGAAAGTAGAGGATAATTCCAGGAAGGCGGGAGAGACGATTGACGTGGAAGCATTGGTGAAGAAAGTTCAGGATAAAGTTATTTTTGAGGCGGAATTAAATAAATTAGGGGATTCTGTAGCCGAAGGGATGATTGAAACTACAGAAGGGACTAACCTTCAGATTTATGTAGGGAATGGAACATATGCGGATGAATTGATTATAATGACAGCAAAGAATGAAAGTGATGCCAAGCAGAACCAGGAGAGTGTGAAAACGCATTTATCGGAGACGAAAAAGGCGTTTGAGGATTATCTTCCTGAGGAAGCGAAAAAAATCGAAAAGGCAGTAAGCATTCGATGCGGCTGTTATGTAATTGTATGTGTAACTGCGGATTATGAGACAGCAGAAAAGACCATCAATGCTTTTATTCAGGATTAGGAGAGAGACGGATGAGAAGAAGAAAAGTTTATCTGATGGTGGGAGTCGGGATTTTTTCTATTATTGCAGGAAACAGGATTTATCAGAAAAGCCTGATAGAAGGCAACGGCTATTTAGGGGATGAGGTCGTTTTTTTTGCGGAAGTTGCATCACCTGATGCAGAGCCGGAGGGTGAAGAGGGAGATACAGAGGATGATGACTGGGGAAATTCAGAGGGGGCGTCTGACGGGGAAAATGCGAAAGAAGGCCAGCAGACCGAAAAGGGTGCTGGGGAGGCAGGCATGTCAAACGCGGAAGGGCTGCCAGTATCAAGCATGGTGGCTGAAGGGAAACCTTATGAAAAGATTTCCGGAAAAGGGAAACTCCAGATGTACAATTCAACAGGAACTGTGCTGGTGGATGACGCCGCCTACGAACTGTATAATTACGTAAACAGTTATGCGAGCCGTTATGCGAAGGCAGTCAATGATCTGACCAGAAAGCTTGATTCCAGCATAAAGGTGTATGATATAGTAGCCCCTACCAGTGTTGGGATTACATTTCCGGACAATAAAAAGAAAAAACTTAATTCTTCCGATCAGGAGGAAGCGCTAAATAATATAGAAAAGAAACTGTCAGGCAGGGAGAACTTCGTGCCGCTCTATGATATTCTGATGCAGCACCGCACAGAATATATATTTTTCAGGACAGACCACCATTGGACATCACTGGGGGCGTATTATGCGTACTGTGCTTTTTGTGCAGCAAAGGGAATTATGCCTAATGAGCTTTCTTCCTATGAAAAGAAATCATCGGAAGGCTTTTTGGGTACTTTTTACCGGGATACAGACCATAACAAGGCACTTAAAGCAGATACGCTGGAGTCACTGGTTCCAATCAGTAAAAATCTGTCTTTTGAGTATACTACGGCTGAGGGGGATAAGATTCCTGCGCCTGTTGTCGCGGATGCAGATGGTTACAGTGCAAGCCTGAAATATTGTGCTTATATTGCGGGGGATAATCCTTATTCTGTTATCCGCAATAAGGATATAACAGATGGTTCCTCCTGTATTGTTGTAAAAGAATCCTATGGAAATGCGTTTGTGCCGTTTCTGGCGGATCACTATCAAACTATATATATAATTGACTATCGTTACTGGGAGGGAGACCTCTTTGACTTTATTAAGAAGAAGAAATTACGGGAAGTTATTTTAATAAATAATATTTCTATGACAAGAAATTCTTATCTGATTGGGAAATTAGCACAGATAATTGGTTAAGGGGCGTCTGTCCCACAGAGGATTTCTGCCGGGATGACCGTATTTGGCCGCAGGGGCGGCATGGGGGCTTTTTATGGTTTTTAGCAGTTTGATATTTTTATGCGCATTTCTGCCGGTAGTGCTGGCACTATATGCCGTTTGTCCGGGGAAATACCGAAATCTCCTGTTGACAATAGCCAGCCTTTTGTTTTATGCATGGGGTGAGCCGAGATATGTATTTATTATGCTTTTTTCTACTGTGTTTGATTATATTAATGGTAGGGCAATAGAATATTTTGGCATGCAGAATAACAGGATGGCGAAACGGGGGATTCTTATCCTGTCTATTGTGGGAAATCTGGGGATACTCTTCTTTTTCAAATATACGAACCTGCTGATAACTTCATGGAACCAGCTAACAGCATCGGAATTCGGCGTTCTGAATCTGGCGATGCCGATTGGGATTTCATTTTATACATTTCAGACGATGTCCTACACCATTGATGTGTACCGCGGCTATGTGAAGGCGCAGAAGGGCTTGGTTGCCTTTGCTATGTACATCAGCATGTTCCCGCAGCTGATTGCAGGGCCGATTGTGCGGTATAAATGGATTGAGCCGCAGTTGGAAGGCAGGGTTGTGACGGAGGAGCGCTGGGTCAAGGGGATGCACCGGTTTCTAATCGGCTTGGGAAAGAAAGTTATCTTCGCCAACCAGATTGGCAACCTCTGGATTGACATTTCCGGGGGGAATCTTTCTACATTGAGCACACTGGGTGCATGGATTGGGGCTTTTGCTTATACATTTCAGATTTATTTTGACTTTTCCGGATACTCAGATATGGCAATCGGCCTGGGGCAGATGTTTGGTTTTACATTTCCTGAAAACTTCATTTATCCATATGAGGCGAAAAATATTACAGATTTCTGGCGGCGTTGGCATATTACATTAGGGGCGTGGTTCCGGGAATATATCTATATCCCGCTTGGAGGAAACCGGAGAGGGCTGCAGCGGCAGCTTGCTAATTTGTTTGTAGTATGGTTGCTCACGGGCCTGTGGCATGGGGCGAGCTGGAATTTTGCCCTCTGGGGGATATATTTTTTTGTGCTGCTAGTTGCAGAGAAGGTTTTTCTCCTCAAGGAGATGGAGCACTGGCCGCAGGTAATGCGCCATATTTATGGCAAGTTTTTTATTGTGGTGGGCTGGGTGCTTTTTGCAATAGAAGATTTTGATAATATGGGATATTATCTTCAGGTTATGTTTGGCATTAAGAATTCCCTTGTCAATGAGGCAGCAGGTTATTACCTGCAGACATACGGTATTTTGCTTGTGATTATGGCGGTTGCATCCACTCGGATTCCTATCCGTCTGATGAATAGGCTGCGCAGGTATCTTGTGCGGGAAGAGCCGGAGTTTGCAGTTAAAAAGGGAAAAAGTGTGGAGTTCGTGCTCTATAGCCTGTATACATTTATAATATTACTAATTAGTATAGGAATGTTAATCAGCGGTTCCTACAATCCATTTTTGTATTTCCGCTTCTGATTTGGAAGGAATAGGTTGTATCATGAAAGCATATCATCGGATTTTTATGGCAGTCATCTTTGGGACATTGGCCTTTTTTGGGCTTTGCTCCGTCGTAATGCCGCAGAAAGGGTACTCAGAAAATGAGAACCGTTATCTGGAACAGTATCCGTCACTGGCTTTACCGGACGTTTTGTCCGGGGAATTTAAGGAGCAGTTTGAGGATGCATTTAGCGACCAGTTTCTTGGAAGGGATATCTGGATGATGGGTGCTACTGCTGTAGAACGGCTGATGGGGTTTCAGGAGCTGAATAATGTTTATTTTGGCAAGGACGGTTATCTGCTGGCAAAGACAGTACAGGAGGATATAGACCAGAAGCAATATCTGAAAAATCTCCGTTATGTGGAGTATTTCGGTTCCTGCCAGCCGGATAAAGTCAGCCTGCTGCTGGCGCCGTCCCCCGGCACGATTATGAGGAACAAGCTGCCGCATGGTGCGCCGTATTATAATGCGGCGGCGATGTACCGAGAAGCTGATACGATATTAAAACGTGCAAAGAATATTAATTCCTGCCCAGAGCTTAAGGAGTACGCAAAACAGAATCAGGTATATTATAAAACAGATCACCATTGGACGCTGCTTGGCGCTTATGCCGCCTATAGCGCGTACAGTGATGCCAACGAATTTGAAAAACATACGTATGGGTATTTTGCTGCGAATAAGATTTCTGAGGATTTCCGGGGGACTATGTATTCGAAGGTGATTGCGCCGAATGTGGAGCCGGAGATTATGTATGCGGCCGGAAATGTCCCTCCGGCGGAAGTAGTCTGTGACGGGCAGGGAAAGAGTGGCATCTATGATGTCGAGAAGCTGACACAGAAAGATAAATATAGTTATTTCTTTGGAGGGAATTATGGGGAAGTTAAGATTACCATGCATAATGAGAGCAGCAAAAAGCTTTTAGTGATAAAAGATTCCTATGCGAACAGCTTTGTCCCATTCCTGCTGGACGATTATCATGAGGTTACGATGATTGACCTGCGGTACTATAGGAGTTCGATACAGAAGCTTTTGAAGGAGAATGATTATGCACAGATATTGGTGCTGTATGAGATGAGTAATTTTGCAGGAGATAAAAATTTATATAAACTGGTACACTGACATAAGCCCCAAAGTATGGTATAATACCTTTGATTCTGATTGAATGGAGCTGAGATTGAGAAAGATAGGGTATAAAAATGAAAAGAAATAGAGTTATGGCAGCAGTTATGGCTGCTGTTATGTTACTGTCCATTGTGGCGGGCGGCAGTACTGCCGCGGCAATACCGAAGACGGAACAGAATTCAGAGGGGAAAGGGGCGGATAAGGTAACATGGCCTTCCGGGCCGAATAAAAGGAAGCTCTCCAGTGATTCTGCCATTGTTATGGAGCTTTCTACCGGCCTGGTCTTATACCAGAAGAATGTCCATAAAAAGCACTATCCGGCAAGTATCACGAAGATTCTCACTGCAATGCTGACAGCAGAAAACTGTGCCAATAATGAAGTAGTTACATTTTCACAGGCTGCGGCTTACGGGATTGAGAGAGGGAGTTCCACAATATTTACGGAGCCGGGTGAGAAGTTGACAATAGAGCAGTGCCTCTATGCGATTATGCTGCAGTCTGCTAATGAGGTATGCTTGGGCGTGGGGGAACATATTTCAGGTTCCATCAGCAAATTTGTAGATTTAATGAATAAGCGCGTGAAGGCGCTTGGACTTAAGGATACGCATTTTAATAATCCGAATGGGCTGCCGGACCCCAAACATTATACATCGGCGTATGATATGGCGGTTATTGCAAGGGAAGCAATGAAAAATACCACATTCCGCAAGGTAACAGCTACGCGCAGATACATTATGCCTAAAACAAATAAACACAAAGAAGAGCGGCCATGGGATAACCATCACCAGATGATTAATGGTTATGAGCATCCTAAATATGAGTATAAATACTGCATTGGCGGCAAGACGGGCTACACGCATGCTGCAGGGAACACTCTGGTTACTTATGCGGAAAAGAACGGCATGGAGCTTGTGTGTGTCATTATGAAGGCAAAGGGCCCGAAACAGGGCGAGCCGAATGAATACACCGATACGACATCCCTGTTGAATTTTGGATTTGAGAAATATCAGAAATATGCTGTGGACGAAGACAGCAGCGATATTAATAAAGATTTGTTCAATAATTATGACAGTTTCTTTGATGTGGGAAACTCACCGGTTCATCTATCGAGTGAATCGTCGGTGGTGCTTCCGAAGGGGGTAAAGCTGTCGCAGGCAAAACAGAAGGTTTTTTATCATGACAATGTTTCACTGCAGGCAGGGGATAATGTTATCGGCCATGTGACATATACTTATGGAGGGAAGACTGTAGGCTCAACAGATATCTTATATACAAAGGCTGAAAACGATATGGACAGCCATCTGGATTCCGCCTCGAGGGCCATTGTGGATAATGAAATACAGCAGTTAAAGGACTCAGAACAGAAGGATAGGAAGAAAGCAAACATATGGAGAAAGGTGAAAAGTACAGCCGTGGGATTTTTTAAGATAAAAGCAGTACAGATTGTTTTTTTGGCATTGGCAGCAGCAATTGTGATATTCCTGCTGGTGTGCCTGCTCCGCCGTGTTGAATTGCCGAAATTTACGAGGCGGCGCAGACGGCGTTCAAGGGGTGGCTATAGAAGCAGGCAGGGCCGGCGGCAGTATGCGCGCAGGACACGCGGCGGCTATGGCGACGTATCGCAGAAACGCAAGACCCGCCGCAATGTCAGCAGGCATTATGAGAAAAAGGCGCCTAATGTGAAAAAGAGCAGGAAAAACAGAGGAGTGCGTTACCATAAAAACCATAAGAAGACCAGAGAAAGCTTTGGCAAGAATTTCTTTGATTTTTAGAATGTGCTATACATATCCCCAGAGTCCCGGAGGGAGCCTCTGGGGATAGTTTTTATAAATTAGGAAAGTTCTCGGTGTATGGAGGTGCAGGCATGAGATCGGAAAGCGAAATGTACAATCTTATTTTAGAGATAGCGAAAAATGATGTTAGAATTAAAGCTGTTTATATGAACGGTTCAAGAACAAATGAAAATGTTCCAAAAGATATTTTTCAAGATTATGATATTGTTTATGTTGTAGAAGATACGTGCAGTTTTATAGAGGACAAAGATTGGATAAAGGTTTTTGGGGAAATTCTTTATATGCAGTATCCTGATGAAAATCCAAATTTTCCTCCAACTGATAAGAAAAATTCTTATGGTTATTTAATGCAATTTGCAGATGGAGTTAGGATTGACCTGACTGTACAGTCTATAAATTATGCATTACAGCATATCAGGGAAGACAAGCTTTGCAAAATTTTACTGGATAAAGAAAATATATTACCTCAAATCGAAGCGGCAACAGATTGCCAGTACTGGGTTAAAAAGCCTGCGAAGGAACAATACCTTGCGACTTGTAATGAATTTTGGTGGTGTACCAATAATATAGCAAAGGGATTATGGCGTGGAGAAATCCTTTATGTGCAGGATATGACAAATTATTGTGTAAGGACAGAACTTATTACTATGTTAAATTGGAAAGTCGGCATTTTAACAGGATGGTCAGTAAGCACTGGTAAATCATCAAAATACTTACATAAGTGGCTTTCAGAGGAAGAATGGCAAATGCTTTTATCAACTTATTTTGATGGTGAGGTCGATAATGCTTGGAAGTCTGTTTTTGCTATGTGTGAGTTGTTTGAAAACGTGGCACAGTTTGTCGGTGAGAAATTAGGATGGGAATATAATGTAAAAGAGGGGAAAGCGGCCAGAGGTTATTTGGAATATGTGCATCAGTTATCAAAGAATGACTGAGTGGGTATCCCACAAAGTGTGAAACACATCTTGTAAATGATGTAGCACCTGCAAGTATTTTGGTGTTTGCTATGGCGGATGTTCTTATGTACTATAATGATATTATGCTATGTTATGGAATATCTGCTGATGAATTAAGGCAGGCATATATTGCAAAATTTGAAAAGAATATGACACGTTGGTAAGTCCTTTTGACTGGATAATCCAAGATTGAGAAATGGTGATAAAGCAAATTTGTTTTATCACCATGTGGTTTGTAAAATATAGATAAAAATACGGTTGACAATATTGTCATATGACAATGTTGTTATCTTCTGGCAAGAGTTTTTACAAGTTCGATATATCTCTTTGTGCTGTTATCAATATCTTTTTGGGTAACACCATAATATAGATAAACCTTTCTGAATGTTTTATCAAATTCTTTCATAAAACCATTTTTTGAGCCAGATGCTGAACCGCCAATATAGCCATAATTTTTTTCGATTATTAATTTTGATTGGTTATTATTCCCACTATCCTTTTCATATATGTGTAAATCAATATCAAAAATATCTGGCGGAATATTTTCTGCTGCTTTCTGCCTTTGCTCTATCTGCTCCATAAAAAGTTTTATCGCTTCTTCCTCATGGTTTTCAAGTTTTGGAGCTTCTGCTAAATCTCCAAGTAATTCAGGCTTATACTGCAAGATAAAAGATGCCCTCATTTGAAAATATTCTGTTTTATATTCTGTTTCTGTCCTATCAACCTCTGAGAATCCTAATTCCGTTACAATATAATCGGCTACCTGTTCCATAGAATGTGGATTCGCTTTTAACGATTTGACAATCCGCTGTTCTCTCGCATCATAGAAGAATTTTTGGATATTCTGCTTAAGTGTCTGTTTTAAATTTTTTCTTCCTGCTATAAAAAAGGATGTCGGTCCATCATGTCCTTCAATTATACTTATAGAACCTACCTTCTTATTTTTTCCAAGTCTATTCTTCATAAAAATCCTCATTTATGCACACGTTTTTTGTGCATAACAAATTTGTGGCAAGTGTGCGCAGACACAAATTTGCGTGTGAAAAATGTATTTTTCACACTACCTCCAGAATCTGTTCAGAAACTATTTCATCCTTTGGTCTGCCCCTTTTTACAATCACCCAACATTCTGTTTCCGTACTATAATGTTCCTGTAGCCATTTACGAAGTTCGTCCCGATTTTGGGCATCTAACAAATTCCTTACTTCCATAAATTATATCCTCTCAATTC
Organism: bacterium D16-36; assembly: GCA_003611745.1. Taxonomy (GTDB): domain Bacteria; phylum Bacillota; class Clostridia; order Lachnospirales; family Lachnospiraceae; genus Butyribacter. The sequence continues at coordinate 23,397 of RAYF01000053.1, forward strand.
GCCTATTAAAAACAATATGCCTTTTTATTCTCGCGTACGCAACGGTTTTAAGCGTCCGGTGGCATTTGTTTAGAACGGAGCGAAACGGAGTGTAGACCTGCGCGCGGGTTGTTTGACTGTTTGCTTTTACAGTATATCACACATTTTTCTATGAGGATAGCTGAAATCTCGTCATCTCCGCAGAAAAGGGGAGAATTTCTCTAACCCTCTTGCATGCAATGTAAGCAACTTCCGTTCAACAAGTTTTCTGAAATTCAACTATACTTTTTTGATAGGATAGCATATAATGAAGCCAGCGACAAATCGGCGTTTAAGGAGATAAAGAAATATGATTTTTAAAACTGAACGATTATATCTGCGTGAGATGAATCAGGCTGATTTTAAATCTTTGTGTAAAATCCTGCAGGATAAAGATACAATGTACGCATATGAGGGAGCATTTAGTGACGATGAAGTCCAAGAATGGCTTGACAGGCAAATTGCCCGCTATCAAAAATGGAGTTTTGGTTTATGGGCAGTTGTCTTGAAAGCAACCAATGAAATGATTGGGCAATGCGGGCTTACAATGCAACCATGGAAAGAAACCGAGGTACTTGAAATAGGTTATCTTTTTGAGCGGTCGTACTGGCATAATGGATATGCCATTGAAGCGGCAAAAGCCTGTAAAAAGTATGCGTTTGAAGCATTAAATGCAACGGAAGTATGTTCCATTATCAGAGATACGAATATAGCATCTCAGAATGTAGCCATAAGAAACGGAATGACAATGACGGATACATGGATAAAGCATTACAGAGGTGTAGATATGCCACATTATCGTTATGTGGTTTATCGAACGGACAGCCCATCCTCGTTGCTCTGCTAAGGGGGATATGACTTAATAAATGATTTTTAGAAGCTGGAAGATTGTTTTTCCATGCAATCCGTCTGACGATTACATCAAAAAAGCATACTATTATGAAAAGTGGCTGTCTGACATAAAGGTTCTTGGATAACTGTTTATGCATTAGAACTGTAACTTGGAAAAATCAATTTCTAGATTCTCATATATATTTGCTTTAATTGTATCAGTAAAGGAATAAATAGTAGGTGCTGCTGCCTGCTCCATATCATAAACGAGGATAGCCTGCTTTGCTGGGTCAACAATCCAGTATTCCCGGACACCAGCTTCCCGATATAAAGAAAGTTTTGTATAATAGTCCATGGCTCTGCTGCTTGGGGAAACGATTTCTATAATCCAATCCGGGGCACCATTACACCCATGGTCGTTTAGTTTGTTTTTGTCGCAGATTACAGAGATATCTGGTTCTAGATATTTTGAATCATTTGCGAACAGAAATACAGCAAATGGGGCTGGATAGATTCGACATTCACCGTTGCTTTTTGCTATATGGTTTCCGATTGCTAGATGGAGAAATGATAAAATATCTTGATGCTTTCGGCTGGGGGGTGCCATCATGTATATTTGTCCATCAATCAGTTCAGCCCGTTCGCCCTCTGGTAAGGCATAGATGTCATCAATGGTATAGGATTTTTTTTGTGCTAATGCTGGCATAAGTATCACTTCCTTTCTGGTTAATGTATGCAGTTGCAGATATCGTATTCACATGTGGGCATATGATTTTGTCGCTAACCATATTAGCACCTATCGTTTGTTTGCGATGTTACTATTATATAATGTTTGAGAGACCTTAGCAATCTAAAAAATATTAAATTTAATCTAAAAGGTGTAAAATCTTCCCAGAACAACCGGAGAACCAATGGGCGCCTTTTTACTTTTAGTATATTCTTCTTTTTTTAAATAATAAATTGCTTTCCGAAAGAAACAAGCCGATCAAGGTAAGCCCTATTCCTATCGCAGCAATCCATGTAATTTCTTCCTTTAACACAATAACGGATGTGACAACGGTAATGACGGGAACTATATAGATATACACGCTTGTCTTAATAGCCCCAAGCACCCCTATCGCATAATTCCAAGTAACAAAACAAAGGGCTGACGCACCAAGACCTAAATAGATAAGGTTTAAAGTATACTCTGGCTTTACAAACCTCTGCATATCCAAGCTGAAATCAAAAACAAAAAGGAATGGGAGCATAAAAAGTATTCCATATGTAAATATCCTCCTTGTCGCCCCAATAGTATGATATCCATAACCGTTGATTTTTCGTGTGAGTAATGAATAAATTGTCCATACGAATGCCGCAACAATCGCCAGAATATCACCGACAGGATTCAATTCCAAATCCTTTCCGTTAAAACTGATAAGGTATATTCCTATCATAGCAACTACAAAACCAACAAAAAATCTGGCTTTCATTTTATCTTCTGTCTTTAGAAATACAGAAGATAAAATGGCAGTAAAAAACGGAGCAACAGAAATAATAACGCCAACATTAGAAGCCATTGTATAGGTTAATGCTATATTTTCAAGCAAGTAGTATAAGCATATCCCGCATAGTCCCGCCGCTGCGAATGTAAGCTCCTGCTTTTTATCCTTTATCTTTAAGCGTTTCGGATAAATAACAATCAACACAAGCAGACCGAGCAAAAATCTAAAAAACAGTATTTCTATCGGCGTAAAATCTGCAAGCAGTATTTTGGTGGATATGAAAGTCGTTCCCCATATCATAATCGTAATCAGAGCTGAGGCATGCCCTGCGGTAGTTTTTTTATCCATGATTGCTGCCACCCTCCTTAAAAATACGTCTATATGCGGCAGGCGACAATCCGATAAACATATGAAAAAAATTGGAAAAATGGCTCTGGTCTGAAAAGCCTGTCTGTATAGCGGTATCAACCGAAGTTACGCCTTGCTCCAACAGTTCCTTTGCTTTTCCTATGCGAACCGTCTGAAGATACCTATATGGTGTAACTCCTTTTGATTTGGTAAACGCACGGAGCAATGCCGATTTACTAAGACCGCTGCATTTACAGAGTTTTTCTAATGTAATATGATCTGCAAAATGCTCTGCCATAAATGTGCAAGTCTTCTCTATTTCTTCACTGCATTCTGGAATACAGTTCTCGAAAGGTTGTCCGTATTGCTCGATAAGCGATGAAAAATGATTGGGAAACGGCTGAACGATTCCCTCAAAACGATATGCTTCAAGATGTAAATCGTCATCATAGCAGACTGTCCGTATTTCTTTCTGCATAGTATCACCTCCTCGCATTCTATATTCTACTCGGAATGTTTGACGATTTCTTGTAAGATATCTTCATTTTTCAAAAAAACATCTATAACCAAAAAACAGAAGAGGGAATAAGCCCCTTTGCTTGTTTTATTTGCCTAATCGTATATGATTATATATATGGCTGTTAGAAAAAACTAAAAAAATTAAAAATATTTGTAACAAGTCGCACTTGAAAAGAACTAACAATATGAGGTGCTGATATGAATAAAGAAAAAATTGATAAAATATATCGTGAAAATGCCGCCATGATATATAAATATCTATGTGGTTTAACGCAGGACAGCGGACTTGCCGAGGAACTGACGCAGGAAACATTCTTTCAAGCAATTAAAGGGATTGACAAATTTAGGGGAGATTGTAAAATTTCCGTCTGGCTATGCGGAATTGCCAAAAGAATATGGTACAAAGAACTGGAAAAAAGAAGCAGGCATAAAACCGCCCCACTGGACGATACGATACCTTCCACAGAAAATGTTGAAAGTAAAAGCCTTAACAATTTAGAAAAAATAGAAATTTTCCGCCTAATGCACAACCTTGATAATGTAACAAGAGAAGTCATGTATTTACGATTAGCAGGGGAACTACAATTTTCTGAAATTGCGGCTATTTTAGGAAAAACAGAAAACTGGGCGAGGGTAACTTATTATCGGGGAAAACAGAAAATAATGAAAGGAATGAGAGAATGGAACTAAGGGAAAAAGAATTAGCTTGTGAGATTGTCAGAGATTTACTTCCTCTCTATATCGACGGAATGGTAAGTGATGTTTCTAAAAAGAGCATTGATAACCATTTAGAGCATTGTACAGAATGTAGTGAGATATATCACGATATGGCTTGTCATTTGGAAATGGAAATGCCGCCGGCAGAGATTTCAGATGTAAAAAGATTTTTGAATAAAACAAAGAAAATGTATCTGTTATATGGCTTAGGTTGTCTTAGCTTTATTGCAATACTGATCTGTCTGATTGTGGATTTGGCGGTAAACAAAGGACTTACATGGTCTTTGATTGCCGGAAGCTCCTGCCTGTTTGCAGACGCTTTTATATATACTCTTTCAACCTGTAAAAAGAATAAAGGCTGTATTGCAATGGCAGTAATAAGCATTGGGGTGTTTGTCCTGATTTCTGTCATACAGATTACCCGATATTATCTGATTGGAACAGGGTCATTTTGGCTTTTCCGTTATGGTGTGCCTATCCTGCTGTTATGGCTTTTTGTCCTTTGGCTTCCAGTGCTTGCAAAAACATTACTAAAATGGAATATTTGGGACTGCATAGCATTGTTCCTATTCTTGGTAATCATAGGAAACTATGTCACAAAACTAATCACGGGGGATTACATGTGGGAAGACGTGCTCCATATGCAGGGATTTATAGGCAATGCCCTTGGAGAAGTAATAGGAATTATAATATTTGGAATTATAGGGAGGACCACAAAATGGAGAAAATAATCAGTGTAAAAAATATAAGAAAAGCATACAAAAAGGAAACTGCCGTTCAGAATGTATGCTTTGAGCTTACACCCGGAAATATCATGGGGCTATTGGGGACAAACGGGGCGGGCAAAACTACGACATTAAAGATGATTACAAATTTATCTTCCAAAGATAATGGGAAAATTGTCATAGACAACGTATCATTAGACGAAAATCCCGGACTGGCATTGGCAAAGGTTGGGGCAGCACTTGATACCCCCAGTTTTTATCAAGAACTGACTGCAAGAGAAAATATAGAATATTTTGCACATCTATATAAAAATATCCCAAATGGGCAAGTTATGGAATTGCTTGATTATGTCGGGCTTGGTTCACAGGCTGAAAAGAAAGTGAAAAAGTTTTCTCTTGGAATGAAACAAAGACTGGCATTGGCAAGGGCTATGTTAGGACAGCCAAAATTGATTATTTTGGATGAACCGGCAAACGGATTAGACCCGCAGGGACAGATTAACCTATATCGTCTGATTTGTGATATGGCGAAAGAGCGAAACACAACATTTATTGTTTCATCACACCAATTGCATGATATGGAAAAATTCTGTACCGATATTTTAATTTTGGATAAGGGAAAAAGTATCTTACAGGGAAAAACGGAAGAGATTTTATCCGAAACAACAAATATTGTGGACTCCATACTGGAAGAAGCAAACGCTGCCCGGAGTGTCCTCTCCGGGTGTAAAGGAATAAATTTGGTTTCACAAAAAGGAAATCAGTTTACAATCAGACTTGAAAGTATCTGTTTTGATGAATTTGTTAAAATCCTTGTAGCAAACCATTTGCATATTCACTATCTTTCTATGCGGAAACACTCATTGCAGGATCTTTTTCTAAAACTGACAGGGGGAGCTTAAGCCATGTATCCATTAACAAGATTATATGCAAGAAAACTATACAGACAAAAATTGATTTACATTTTTTTTGCCTGTTTTTTTACAGCTTCTTTCTTTTACGCTTTTCTTATTTCGACACCGCAAATGGAAGAAATGCTGAATATCAATATTGGAATTGTCGGGAGAAAAAATTTCCCCGAATTTATGATGCGGTTTTATGTCGGGACAGTGGGTATTCTTTTTAATGTATTTCTGCTGACACTGTTTATTTGTGAAGAAGATAGGAACAAAATGCTTTACCAGCCTTTATTGCATGGGGAAACTCGCAGCAGAATGATACGTTCTAAAATCTATGTTGCTGTTAGTATGTCAATGATTTTTGTTTTGTTGGTGGCTTTTATCAACTACATAACAGCCTTTATGCGTTGGGGCTATGAAATCTTTGAATGGGCAGCCTTTATCAGAACCATTATAAAATATCTGTTATCGGGTATCTATATGTCGGTTATAACGCTTGGGATAGTTACACTTTGTATCTGTACCCGAGGCGTATGGAAAACAATATTTTTTGTGATTATTTATCTATTGATTGACCAGATTATATACGGTTCCAATATTGCTTTATTACAAAAAATATGGGTTGGATATTACCTTAATCTTTGGACGTTTGCATATGAGTATCAGAAAATAACATTTAGCGAACTGCTTATAGGAATATCCATTATGATACTGTACGGAATTGCTTTTTTTCAAATATCCCTATACAGAACAAAAAAAATAGATTTTTGAGAGAGGTAAAGATAGAAAAATCACACTGATGTGCTGATTTTTCTATCGCGAGTTTGTGTCGGAGCCACAAACTCGGAATCGCAGAGCCAAATTTGAGATTTGGCTCGTGTGCCGTCGCAAAAGATGCTCCGACATGGAGGTAAAAAATGATTATAAGATTATTAAATATACAATTTGCACGACTGAAAAGGCAAAAGATATTATACATATTTTTTGTCGTAATGGCAGCAATGATCATCTCCAATGCACTCCAATGTGCAGGCAGTTCAGAAGATAATGGTATGGGGTACTATGCAGGCGGTAAATTTCCAATAATGTGTATGCAGTCCTATATTGATATTGTCGGTACACTATTCCTTAGCTTTATCAGCGCAGTATTGATTTGCGGGGAAAAGGCAAGCGGTATGTTCAGACAGCCTTTGTTGAATGGTGTTTCCAAAAAACAGCTTTTAATCGCAAAAACTATCAGTATTTTCACAGTTGCGCTGATCTGTTTTTTGTTTGTGGCAATCGTCAGCATTGTAACAGGTTTCTTTTTATGGGGCAGCCATATCTTCGATCATGCACAGGAATATTTGTTACAAATGTTATTATTAGCTTTTCCGCAGATAACAATGGTTCTATTTTTTGTGCTTTTATCCTTGTATATGTCGAATATATCCAGTATGATGTGCGCTTCGCTGATAATTTTATTAGTCAACAATTTATTTAGCCAGTTTTTTGGCAGTTACATATCGTTTATAGATTTTATGTATTATCTGTATGTTTTTTCTGGGTATAACGGGATGGAATTAACAGGCAAAATGATTGTGTTAGGAATTGCTGTTAATGTTATAACAGGAATTATCCTTGTTTATGGAATCAGCAGACGCACAAATAGTATGGTAATGTAAAAACACATTGCACTTTGAAAGTGGGCGGTAATGGGTGGGTTTTCCCTGTGCGCTACAAAACGCCCCGAAAATGCCCTTAAAATGCTTCATATACCTATCCTAACCGTCCTCATTATCTTTCTGCTTCCTTTTTTCTGTTTCCGCATATAGAATAATATACCCATCCTATTTTATGTAACACGACATATATCTTCTTCAAAGATTTATCAAATATACATATGCTTCCTCATTATCAAATGTAAAGCTCCTACAATAATTTCCACCGTTTTTCTTGATTGTTTTTATTGAAGCAGCATTGTCCTTTTCAACTGATAACTGCAACTGCTTCAGGCCGTGTTTTCTCGCAAGCAAACATATTTGTCTTAATATTTCGGTAGCATACCCTTTTCTTCTTTCTGACGGCCTTACGCTATATCCACAATTACCAATATCTTTTAGGAAATCATTTAATTGATACCTCAAATCAACAATGCCAACAACTTTATCATCCGACACCCTAACTGCAAAAAATGTATCTGTTAAAACCCAATTAGGGTCAACAGTCTCCGTACTTGCATTGGCAATGACTTTTTCATACCATTCTTCATAAGAAGTAATTCTATCCAATAATTCACTCCCATTGATTACCTGTTCTCCAAAATCAAAATGCTCCTGCCGATATTCAAGTGCTTTATCTTTCAATCCTAAACTTGGCTTTACAAGCTGTATTTCTTCATATGCCATCATTCATTCCTCCGTTTTATAAATTCTGCATTATAATGATGGGCTTTGGTACGAGGGGTGGGAAGGCAATTTTGATTTGGTCAAATTAAATCTTCAGAATGAGGAAGTGGTTCAGCATATTTTTGATGCAGTGAAATACTGGGTGGAGACTTTTGATATTGATGGATTGCGTCTGGATGTGGTATATTGCCTGGACAAAGAATTTCTGAAACGTCTGCGTCAGTTTACGGACTCATTGAAAAAAGATTTCTTTTTGGTGGGCGAAACACTGCATGGAGATTATAAACAATGGGCAAATGATGAAATGTGCCATTCTGTCACAAACTATGAATGCTATCATGGGATGCACTCTAGTTTTAACAGTATGAATATGTTTGAAATCTGTCATTCTCTTATTAGGCAGTATGGGCCAGAGGAATGGTCTCTGTATAAAGGAATGCATTTGTTCAATTTTGTGGATAACCACGATGTAAGTCGGATTGCAAGCGTACTTAATAATGAAAATCATCTGCCGTTAATCTATGCCTTGTGCTTTGGAATGCCCGGTATTCCCTGCATATATTACGGCAGCGAATGGGGAACAAAGGCAAATAAGAGCGAGGGTGATTCAGCACTTCGTGCCGGTTTTGATAAGCCGGAATTTGGAGAATTGGCAGAGTGGATTGCAAAATTGGCAGAGGTTAAGGCGCATAGTAAAGCTTTGAACTATGGTAGTTTCCGCTCTATTATACTTACCAATCATCAGTGTATTTTTGAGCGTGCATGTGAGGGGGAGAGAATACTGATAGCTATCAATGCATCAGAGGAGTCTTTTACTGCACACTTTGATGCGGGATGTGGCATGGCGGAGGATTTGTTGACGGGAAAACCTCACGATTTTGGTGGAGGTAGCGAGTTGCCTCCCTACGCTGCTTTTTTCTGGAAAATGGAGTATTAGGCTGATATAAAACGAAAGACTTTAGACTGGTCTCGTTAAAGTGAGGATAATATTCTGGTTCTTTATTTTCATTGTGCTAAAGAGGGCAGAAAAATAGATGTTTTACAATGTAACAATAAAGTGTGTTTCACAATTTTTAATGAAGGAGAGCCAATAAATACAGAAAATCCATGTAATTGTGGATATTATTATTCAAGTATTATAGGGAATGGAGAGATAGAGTTTCTGGAAAATACTGATGATAAGAAATATGCTTTGAGTATAATGTTTGCACATCAATTGGGAAGAAATGTGAAATTTACGGAAACGCAAGCGGATTCTGTATGCGTGTTTAAGCTTGTTGCGGAAAATTATACCGGAAAACAGAAGGCAAAGATGTGATAATACATTGCAGAACGGTTACAATTTATGCCTTTATTTGTTTCGTCCGTTTTCTGTTTTTTCTGCATTTCTTCTCCAAATAAGACTCTCCAATTCAGACGCTGCAACGCTGAGTGACATGCCTTTTCGTTTCAGAATGCAGATGTTTCTCGGTGGAATAGCTGGTTTCATGTTTAGGATAACAAGGTTCTCCATATTTTCATTTTCCAAAAATTCGATAGGAACAAACCCGATTCCTAAATCAGATTTTACCATGGGCAATATCTGGTCAGCAGTAGCAGCTTCCACATCGGGAGAAAAAGAAATTCCCATTTTATTGAAAAATTCAGCATAAAACGAAAAAGAACTTGTTTTTTCGCCAAGACCAATCAATGGATACTCATTGATCAGATGATCTGTAATGGTTGTTCCGGTGGAAAGTGAAAATGCACTGCTGCATACAGGAACCTCCTGAATATTTCGTAAAACGTTTGAAGACAGCCCTGCCGGAAGATTGAATGGTTCCGTAACAATCGCAAAATCTGCCAATCCCTTTTTTAGAACATCAATTGCCTGTGGCGTGGAATGATTGGATACTCTGATATGGATTCCGGGATAGGCTTTACGGTAATTTTTAAGCACCGGGAGCAATACGCAGTGTAGGGCAATTTCGCTTGCAGCAATTGTAATGATTCCAGACTGCAGGCTGCGGTTTCTGGCGATTTCCTGTTCACCGCACAAAATATGTTCAAATGCAATGGAGATATGGGCATATAATTTTTCACCTTCCGGAGTAAGGGTTACGCCATGTCTCTGTCTTACAAACAATGTGCATCCCAGTTCTTCCTCCAGTTTTTTCATCATCCGGGTAATATTTGGCTGGTTGTTCAGGAGTGCGCCTGCCGCCCCCGTAAAACTCTTATATTTTCCGACATAATAAAATACCCTGTAATAATCATAATTGATGTTCATCTTCACACCTCACATATTAAAATTATATATCTGAATTGCAAAATTGATATTTTACACATACCTAATAAGGCATTATAATACATCCGATATGAAAAAACAATATCTTTGAAGGAAAGCTCTGACATGATATTGTCCAGCAGCAAACTGGGTATAGATGGCTGCGTTGAGATGATAATGAGCTGTGTAGAAGAAATGGAGGATGATGAAAATGAATAAGGATTTAACAGTGGGAAATCCCCAGACCGTACTTTGGAAATTCTGTATGCCGCTCTTTGGCAGTATTATTTTCCAGCAATTATACAATATAGCTGACAGTCTGGTTGCCGGTAAATTTGTAGGAGAAAACGCATTGGCTGCTGTTGGAAACAGCTATGAAATCACGCTGATTTTTATTGCTTTTGCATTTGGGTGTAATATGGGCTGTTCTGTTATTGTATCGAAACTCTTTGGTGCTAAAGATTATAAAGGCATGAAGACAGCAGTTTATACAGCCTGTATTTTCAGTGGGATGGTGTGTATCCTGTTAATGCTGATCGGAATATCCGGCTCCGGAGTGCTGCTTCGGTTAATCCGAACCCCAAAAGAAGTATTTGCGGATTCAAAACTGTATCTGGACATCTATGCATGGGGATTGCCCTTTGTATTTTTCTACAATATTTCAACCGGAATTTTCTCTGCACTTGGAGATTCCAAAACACCGTTTTACTTTCTTGCAGTATCTTCCCTGTCAAATATCGCAGTCGATATCTGGTTTGTAAAGGCATTCCATATGGGAGTGGCCGGAGTGGCGTGGGCAACTTTCATCTGTCAGGGAATCAGCTGCATTCTCGCAATGATAGTCGTGCTTTACCGTCTTGCGAAAATTGACTGTAAAGAAAAAGCATCTGTTTTTGATTGGCAGATTCTAAAACAAATTGTGATAATTGCAATCCCAAGCACGCTCCAGCAAAGCTTTATCTCTTTGGGAAACATCGTAATCCAGAGTATCATAAATGGTTTTGGCGCATCTGTTATGGCAGGGTATTCCGCAGCCGTCAAGCTCAATAATCTGGTCATTACTTCATTTACTACTCTCGGAAATGGCATTTCCAACTATACGGCACAAAATCTGGGTGCAGGAAAGCTGCCACGTATCAGACAAGGATTTCATGTCGGGGTCAGGCTGGTCTGGATGCTGAGCCTTCCATTATTTTTCCTCTACTTCTTTGGCGGCAGTCTTGTCTTAAAGCTCTTTATGGATGAACCTACTGAGCTTGCGGTACATACGGGCATTATCTATTTGAAGATTCTTTCTCCGTTTTATTTTGTGGTTTCTGCAAAATTGGTGGCTGACGGCATCTTAAGAGGTGCAGGGTTGATGAAAAATTTTATGGTTGCGACTTTTACGGATTTAATATTGCGTGTCCTTTTGGCATTCTGTTTTTCAAAAACATCACTGGGTTCAACCGGGATCTGGTGTGCGTGGCCGGCAGGGTGGTGCATTGCAACAATACTGTCAATTGCTTTTTACCGAAAAGGTCCATGGGTGGCTCAAAATGCTCCCTCATCCATTTATCCTGATTGATATCATCTTCCATCTTTGCCCGGTGCATCATGAGGTAGTGGTTGCCTTTCTCAATATAGATTTTATTCTTTTGACGTATAGTCTAATCACCAAAGATGTGTTAAAATATTTGCTGATGTACTTATCGTGCAAGATGTTGTGAGGGATTGGAAACTGGAGGATGCAGGACATGACGAGAAACGAGGAAAAGAAAATTAGAACGGGGCGGAGATTCTCTCTAATCGTTCCAATTATCGTTGCAGTGATTCTTTCTTTTGGAAACGACTATATCGTGCTTCGGTCAATACATGACAAGAATCAGATTGATCTGGCATCACTGGAGAACGGGCTGGCAATATCCAATATATGTCTGTTGACGGGCTTAGTGTTGGCTATCGTGATATCAAACCTGCTCTTTCGCATCATTATCCGACAGGAATTGATGGTTCCTTTGCAAAAAATTAGAACAGGGATGAATCGGATTCGCCATGGTGATTATGATTACAGAATAGAATACGAAGAAAATGATCTCATGTATGAGCTGTATGACGATTTCAATGAAATGGCGGTGGAAACAAAACGTTTTGCGGTAAAGGAAAAACAGATTGATGAGCGGAGGAGGCAGCTCTTGCTTAGCATTTCCCATGATCTGCGATCCCCGATGACCTCCATTATCGCCTATGTGCAAGGGCTTTTAGATGGCATTGCCCAGAATGAGCAGAAAAGGCATCAGTATTTAGAAGTGATCAAGGCAAAATCATTGGAAATTGATCGGATGGTAAACCGCCTTTTTACATATGCCAAACTGGACAGCCAGGAATATGAGCTGGATAAGCAGCCCATTGATATCGGAGAATATATGAGTGCTTATGTGGACGAGATTGCCAGAGAATATGAAAAAAAGAATTTTCGGATTCAGCTAAAGGTCGTGTCCTCTGCTAAAATCCTGGCAGATAGCGACATGTTTGACCGAATTTGCACAAACCTGATAGAAAATGCATACAAATACAATGACAAAGAAAATGGCAGTATGACCATTACGGTTAAGTCAGGCCATTACCATGTGAAAATTACTTTTGCAGATAACGGTCCCGGAGTAAATGATGATGAGATTTCAAACTTGTGGGATGTGTTTTACCGCACCGACCATGCAAGAAAAAATCCAGGCGAAAGCAATGGAATCGGACTTGCCATTGTAAAAAAAGCAGTAGAAATGATGGAAGGAAAAGTGGAAGCAAAAAACGGAAAGAGCGGTGGATTGTCCGTAATAATCAGAATACCCATTTCTGAATAATAGATTGGCGAAGTTCCCATAAATGAAATAAGTGAGGCGAGAATACTATGGCAAAAATATTGATTATTGAGGATGACGAAAACATCGCAAGTATCGAAAAGGATTATTTGGAAATCAATGGATACGAGGTAGATATAAGAAATGAAGCAGTTTCAGGTATCGAATTAGCTAATACGGGTGAATACGACCTTATTCTCTTGGATTTGATGCTGCCGGGAATGGATGGCTTTTCCGTATGCAAAAAACTGAGGTTGCAGCTGGATATTCCAATTATTATTGTTTCAGCCAAACAGGAGACCGCTGATCAGGTTTTAGGGCTGGGACTGGGAGCGGATGACTTCATTGCAAAACCATTTGATCCCAGCGTGCTTGTAGCACGGGTGAAGTCAAATCTTGCACAATGCCAGAGAGGAAAGGTAACGGAAGCCCAAAATAGCATCTTGAAGGTGGGTGCTCTGACGCTGGATAAGCAAAAAAGGCAAATTTATAAAGACGGTGTTGAAATTGCATTAAAAAATAAAGAATACGAGCTGATGGCCTTTTTTATGGACAATAGGGATATCGTATTTACCAAAGAAGAACTGTACGAGAGAATATGGGGACTGGATGCGGAGGGTGACACAACAACAGTGGCAGTACATGTCAACCGACTTCGCAAAAAACTTGAAGAAGACCCGTCCCAGCCACAATATCTGGAAACAGTGTGGGGTGTGGGCTACCGTTTTACGGTCAAACAATCCAGTTAAAAAAAATATATGAAAAAGTTTAAAATCTGTTTAAAATTCTATTTAAGATTTTTTAAAAATCCTCCCTAGAATGGGTATTGTAAAAAAACAATATACAAGGGAGGATTTTATTATGGGAGAATATGCATATCTGTTGTATATCGCAATCATTCTGTTTTCCACCAAAATACTGGGTGTGTTTTCAAGAAAACTTCATATGCCTCAGGTCGTAGGAGCTTTGCTGGCAGGCATTATCCTTGGTCCATCAGTAACAAATTTAATTACCCTGCAAGGTGATGTGGGTCAATTTTTGGAGGACACGGCAGAGATTGGAGTTATTTTTCTTATGTTCTCTGCAGGACTGGATACTGATGTCCGTGAACTGAAAAAAAACAGCATTTCAGCCTTTGTCGTGGCAGGAATCGGAGTTTTAGTCCCGGTTTTGGGAGGATTTGCCACATATGCTGCCATTTTTAAGCCTTCTCTGGCAAATCAGCAGGAACTTCTAAAAGCCATATTTATTGGCGTTGTCCTGTCCGCTACATCCGTTAGCATAACCGTTGAGACATTGCGGGAGATGGGCAAATTAGGCGGGAAGGTTGGCACCACAATCCTCGGTGCAGCAGTCATTGATGACATTTTGGGAATTATTGTCTTAACAGTAGTTACCAGCCTGCAGGATACTAGCGTGAAAATAAGCACAGTATTATTAAAAATTGTCTTATATTTCGTATTTATTGGAGCAGTATTCTTCGTCTGCTATAAATGCAGGAAACAGATTGAGCGGTTTGACAAGCGAAGAAGCGTAGCAATTATGGCTGTGGTATTTTGCCTGGTACTATCTTTTATCTCCGAAGCAGCCTTTGGTATTGCGGATATTACAGGAGCCTATTTTGCCGGTCTGATTCTATGCGAGCTGAAATTGCAGCCATATGTAAATCGAAAGACAGAAATTCTGTCCTATATGTTTTTCAGTCCAATCTTCTTTGCGAGCATTGGCTTAAAGACATCCCTTTCTGCCATGAGCGGAGTCATTCTTACCTTTTCCGCAGTACTTTTGCTGGTGGCGATCCTATCTAAAGTCTTGGGCTGTGGCCTGGGAGCAAGATTGTGCGGCTTTTCCGGAAAAGATGCCCTGCAAATCGGTGTGGGCATGATATCCAGAGGAGAAGTAGCATTGATTGTGGCTCAGAAGGGTTCGCAATGCGGACTGCTAAACAGTAATCTGTTCGGGGCGATTGTCCTGGTGGTAATTGTAACTACGCTAATTACACCAGTGCTTTTGAAAATGGTTATGCGGGATGCGTCAAATGAAGTTAACTTAGGAAAAATTGGAAAAAACGCTGCGCATAATTAAATAGATAACAGGGTGTCAAAAGTTCCTTTTGACACCCTAATAAATATAAAATAGGAGGGTCATTATGATATCACAAGTTATAGGATTTTCAGTATTATTTATTTTAGTTTTTGGAGGAATCATTGGAACTATTATAAGGTTTACGCTGTTTGGAAATGTTCATGCAAATGTGAGCAACCGTATTCCGGAAAAACGGATTGATGAAGCATTAGAACAGACCGGCAAATTAGAACAGACCTGCACAAAGCGAAATGCGAAAAGCAGGAAGATTTCCGGGCAATCTGCCCAAAGGAATGTATGTAAAATAGGGCATGAATTTAGTAAATTGCAGCCACCTGTCTAGCCTAAAACTAAATTTTTTACATAATCATCTTCTCTTTTTTTCAAATATCGGGTAGGAGGTAGATAATTATTTTATCTACCGACCTCACACACCAACGTACGTCAGACTGTCTAACAATTATATTTAGCAGTCTGACATTGCGTTAGTAGGGTTTTTGTTAAGGGATTTACATTATCAAGCGGTATTACCTATAATATTATATATATCACAATATGAATAATTGGAGGATTATATGAAATTTCTTAGACAATTTATGATTATTTTATTACTTTCTTTCTTAGGAGAAGTACTTAAGATGTTCATACCATTACCAATTCCGGCAAGTGTTTATGGCTTAGTGTTGATGCTCGTATGTTTGATGACGGGCATTTTAAAGACGAGTCAGGTAAAAGATGCAGCATTTTTTTTGATTGAGATCATGCCGGTTATGTTTATTCCGGCAGCAGCTGGTCTGATTGATTCATGGGTAGTTTTACGTCCGTTATTATTGCCTATTTTAGTCATTACTGTTGTGATTACGGTGTTTGTTATGGCAGTAACAGGAAGAGTGGCACAGATGATAGCACAAAAGAGAGGAATTAAAAATGAATGAAATATTCAGACAATCATTGTTTGTAGGAGTAACAATTAGTTTGATTGCATATGAGATTGGCTTGTTTTTGAAGAAAAAATTTGGATTTGCAATTTTAAATCCATTATTAGTATCCATTGTAATTGTAATCATAGCATTAAAAACATTAGGAATTAGTTATGAAGTATATAACGCAAGTGCGAAATATATATCTTATTTATTAACACCTGCAACAGTATGTCTGGCAGTACCATTATATGAACAGTTAGAATTATTAAAGAAAAATATGGTAGCTGTTATTTGCGGGATTTTGTCAGGAACATTGGCTAGTTTATTTGGAATTTTTGTTTTATGCAGCTTGTTTGGATTTAATCATCAACAGTATGTAACGATGCTTCCAAAATCAATCACGACGGCAATAGGAATTGGCATATCAGAAGAGCTGGGAGGAATTGTAACAATTACAGTGGCAGTGATTATTATTACAGGAATTCTTGGAAATGTGATCGCAGATACGGTATTTCGTATTTTTAAGATTAAAAATCCTTTAGCAAAAGGATTGGCACTTGGAACGGCATCCCATGCAATCGGAACAGCAAGAGCAATCGAAATGGGGCCTGTAGAGGGTGCAATGAGTAGTTTGGCAGTTGCAGTAGCAGGGCTATTGACAGTTATATTTGTATCAGGATTTGCTCAGCTTATTTAAAAGAGGAGGAAAAAATCATGGCAAATGAAAAAATGATCATCACGATTGGCAGAGAACATGGAACAATGGGCGAAAAAGTGGCAGATAAACTTAGAAAGCAATTTCATTTGCCACTTTATGATAAAGCACATCTTCTTAAGGCGGTGGAAGGTACAGAGGAATACGATGAACTAAATGCATTTTTTAATGATAGGAAAGTGAACAGTCTGTTATATGCGATTGCAATGAGCGCAAGTGTAAGAGCCAACGATGTGCCATTTGGAATTATCAAAAATATTATTGGGGACACAGGAGGTATTGTTATGGATGGTTGTGGGAATTATTTGTTCCGTAATCGTCCAAACACAGTCAGGATTTTTTTGCATGCCAACAAAGATATCAGGATTAACAATTTAGTAACACATCTTGGGATGACGAAAGAACAGGCAAGAAAAGAAATTGAAGCAGAAGATTCAAAAAGGTATGAATTTCATAAATATTACACAGAAGAAATATGGGGAATGTCCAATGGATATGAATTATGCTTAGATGAAGGAATACTTGGAATTGATGGATGTGTGCAGATGATTTTGGATTATATAAAAATAAGAAAGCAATGGTTACTATTCACAGCCAATCGTAGCCGGACTTAAGGAAATAAAAAATATCTTCCCCTATGAATCGCCTTCATTATGTGCAGCATGAGAAAGCAGAATTTCAAATTTTCTGTAGAAAGCGAAAGTTCCTGAAATTTACAACCTAACAAAAATTTAGAGAGACATTCCTTCCTGCAGGACAATTTAGCTCTTTTAGAATTGCTTTGCTTTTTAAGTTTTCAGCAGATGCGCGCGCACGGACAACTGCCTGAACCGAAAACCAACAGAGGTTCCAGGATAGTTCGGAGCGGTACGCTCCCGCTACGCAGAATACGTAATGGTACATAGTGCCGGGGCAGATGTAAAACATATGCCCCGGCACAAGTAACAACGTATTCTGGAGTCCCGTCCGAACTATCCTGAAATCGTTGTTTTCGGTGAGTTTTGGGAGTAAGCGCGCTAATCAGAAGCTGAAAACAAAAAGCATTAGCAAATCTTAAGAGCGTAGGATTGCCCAGGGAGGAATGTCTTCTATAATTTTTGCCAGGATGCAAGCAAGGCCAAACTTTCGCTCTCTACAGAAAATATATATAACAGTCCGTTTTCTCATGCTGCACATTGTAGAAAACATACAAGGGGAAGAGATTTTTTATTGAGATCCGGCTACGATTGGCTGTGAATAGTAACAATAAAATTCATATCATCAACTCCTAGCATTCTAAAATTTAAGCATATCTTTCAGAGCGATTACCTTTTCATTATTT
>RAYF01000054.1 GCA_003611745.1 bacterium D16-36
CCAAGGCCTAATTCCTGTACACACCGGTTTTCAAACGTATACACATGGCGCCCTCTCCCGAACAAGTCAAATGTGCATACAAAGATAACCAGGCTCCGTTTTAAACTCTTATAGTTCCCGCCCTTTTCTAAAATGCTCAGGTCTATCACCCCCTGGTAATAACGCATCCGCTTGGGGATATTCCGGTTGCTTGCCGTCTGCATTTCAATATTGTAGACTGTCCCTTTCCCATCCTCCACATAGATATCAAGCCTCACGCTTTTTGCATCGGAAGATAAATCTATCGTTTCCTGTGACTTGGGATATTCCAGATGGGAAATTTTTATCCCCAATACTGTTTCCAAAAAAGGCTTGCAGTATTTCGGGTTCCTCATGATAACACCAAACATGAAATCATCCTTAAACTCCAGTTCCTCAAATTTTTTACCCATGTACTATTTCTCCTTTATACCGTTTACCCTAAAACATATGGTCCCCTGCCTGCTTTATGCACCTGATCTGCTTTTAATGGGCCTCTCCCCACACAAATTATAACACGGTTTAGTTTCTTATTACAACAAATAAACGAGGAATTGCATCGCAATTCCTCGTTTGGAGAAGGTATTTTTGTTACTTATGGGGTGTAGCAAAAACTATATAATGTATTGGGGTTTACGATGAATAGTATAGCAGTGATGCCCCATAAAATGTTAACAAATCTATATTTTATTTCAAATAACTTTTGTGCATCTTTTAGCTGGCAGCTGAAAAGCTGCCGGGGTTATTCTGCAAATATACCAAAATCCCGACAGCTTTTTCCTTTTTTCTATCGCAGCCCTTTTTCAAGGCCAAATACATCCTAGAGCAAACCATATCTATATATCCGGCATTAAATAACCGCCGGATATATAGCCCCTCCGGGGGATGCGCACTTGCACGAAGATGCAGATGCCGCAAAGCGGCCGTGCTTGGCGCAGATGGCGATAATTAATCGCCATCTATATATAAACCGCAAAATTTATTCCTTTGTCTCTGTGGATTCATCCGCCATATCTTTGGCAACATCTTCTTTCCCGTCAGCCATATCCTCAACCTCTGCCATCGCCTGATCTACGATATCCTCTGCTTCATCCTTTTTTTCCACTGCTGCAGGCTTCGGCTCAAACAGCCCCTCAAATTCGAAACGGTCAATACGCTCCTTTTCCATCAGAAGGCTGGCACAGGCATGGAGAACCTGTATGTTATCCTCCAGAATCTTCTTTGCCTTGGCATATGCGCTGTCTATAATCTTCTTGACCTCCAGGTCAATTGTCTTGGCAACCTCCTCGCTGTAGCCGCGGCTGGTATGGCCATAATCGCGCCCGACAAACACTTCATTTTCATCGGCATAGTTAATCATGCCGATATTTTCGGAAAATCCGTAACGCGTCACCATATCTTTAGCAGTAGATGTTGCCTGCTTGATATCCTGCGAAGCTCCTGTCGTCACGTCGTCAAATATCAGCGATTCCGCAATTCGCCCGCCGAGGCTTGCAATAATATCCTGCAGCATCTTCCCCCTTGTGAGGAACATTTCATCACGCTCTGGAAGCGGCATAGTATATCCGGCTGCCCCAGTTCCCGTTGGGATAACTGATACCATATGAACAGGGCCTACATCCGGAAGCACATGGAACAAAATCGCATGCCCGGCCTCGTGGTAGGCCGTAATGCGCTTATCCTTTTCAGATATAATCCGGCTTTTCTTCTCTTTTCCAATGCCTACTTTAATAAACGATTTACTGATATCCTCCGACTCAATAAATTTCCTGTTCTCCTTTGCACATACAATAGCAGCCTCATTCAAAAGATTTTCCAAATCTGCTCCGGTAAAGCCAACCGTTGTCTGGGCAACCTTTTTCAAATCTACATCATCACCCAGAGGCTTTCCCTTGGCATGCACTTCCAGAATCTCCTCACGCCCCCTGACATCCGGACGCCCTACTGTAACCCTGCGGTCAAAACGTCCGGGGCGCAGAATTGCCGGGTCAAGAATATCCACACGGTTTGTCGCAGCCATAACAATGATTCCTTCATTAATGCCAAAGCCGTCCATCTCCACGAGCATCTGGTTTAAAGTCTGCTCACGCTCGTCATGGCCGCCTCCAAGGCCGGAACCACGCTTTCTTGCCACCGCATCAATCTCATCTATAAATACAATACACGGCGCATTCCTCTTCGCTTCCGCAAATAAATCCCTTACGCGCGAAGCGCCGACGCCGACAAACATCTCCACAAAATCCGAGCCGGATAAACTAAAAAACGGAACCCCTGCCTCACCGGCAACCGCTTTTCCAAGCAGTGTCTTACCTGTCCCGGGAGGACCCACTAATAGGATTCCCTTCGGGATACGTGCCCCGACACCGGTATATTTCCCCGGATTAGCCAGAAAGTCTACAATCTCCTCCAGCTCTTCCTTCTCCTCCTTGAGCCCGGCAACATCGCGGAAACGCTTTGCATGGTCGTCCGGATCGATACGCTGGGCACGGCTCTTTCCAAAATTCATCATTTTAGCATTGCCGCCGCTGGCGCCCGCAGTCTGTGCTGACATAAAGGAAAATAAAAAGAAAATAGCGATAATCCCCAGCCCATAAGGAAGAAGCGTTGTAAGCACCCATGAAGGCTTCTGGATATCCGCCACCCCGTAATGCTCTGACAGATAGGAATCGCCCTGCATGATTTCCTCCGCTTCTTTTACATCTGATACATAAAAGCGCGTTGTCTTATTGTCCTTATATACAACCGAAATCTCACCCGTCGGCACCTCCTCATTTGGGCGGACTTCCACGGAAGCAATCTTACCTTCCTTCACCTCCTGTTCAAACGAGACAATATTGTAATCACTTTCAGAACCCTCATCCAGAACACCTGAAAAATATACTGCTGTAAAAATAATAATAAGAATCAGTATATAAAAACCGGTTCCTCCTGTTTTCATCTGTTTTCCCATGAAAAATCTCCTTTAACTTATTCTTCTATAAATTCCAATACCCCAATATATGGAAGATTCCGGTATTTCTGGGCATAATCCAGACCATATCCCACAATAAACTGGTCAGGTATCTCAAAACCGATATATTCCACATCCACATCTGTCTCCCTGCGGGCAGGCTTATCTAACAAAGCGCAGATCTTCACACTGGCAGGATTCCTCGCCAGAAGCATCTTTTTCACCATGCTTAATGTGTTCCCGGTATCAACTATGTCTTCAATAATCAGGCAGTCTAATCCCTCAATTGCATCATCCAAATCCTTTAGTATCTCCAATTTTCCAGAACTGGACGTACCATTGCCATAACTGGACGCCGCCATAAAATCTATCGTAACCGGCATTTCCAGCCTTTTTGCAAGCTCTGCAAAAAAGAAGACACTTCCCCTTAAAATACAAATCAGGCGCAGGGATTTTCCAGCATACTCCTTATTCAGTTCTTCCGCAATCTCCAAAACCCTTTCCTTTACCTGTTCCTCTGAAAACAATTCATGTACTACCTCTTTCATGATGTCCGCCTTTCTCCTACGATAAACAAAATCTTATTTTTCCCAAGTCTGCCTGAATAATCGCTCTCGTATCCC
This sequence comes from bacterium D16-36, assembly GCA_003611745.1. Classification (GTDB taxonomy): domain Bacteria; phylum Bacillota; class Clostridia; order Lachnospirales; family Lachnospiraceae; genus Butyribacter. The sequence continues at coordinate 3,592 of RAYF01000054.1, forward strand.
CGGTTACATAATAATACGCACTGCATCGTCCCAGTACAGGAATCCATATCACATGGTGCCCCTCTGCCAGGACCACCATGTCCTTACGCTCCCCGCGTGATACCTTTTCGTCAATAAACAAACGGCTTAACTTCTTGGCCCTGCCTGCACGGTCCAGCCAGAGAAAATCTCCCTCCTCTGGATATCTGAGCACTGGCATACTATCCATTTTAGCATAATCAAAACATTTCGTACAGTGCTTTTTCAGATTGAGTTCTAATAAATTTTCCACAGTCTTTTTATAAAACACAATATCGCAGCATCCTCTTCCCCTCCACGGAACCTTATATGCACTTCCCAGCTGAATTGTCTGCGGCTGGGAATATCTGCCCTCCTTCTGCCGGATTCCGGTGCCTTTTTGGTATAATAAAAGGTACTCATACGACTTTTCTGCCGCCATACCATAAGGAAGCATAACCTTCTTCCCCGTCTGCCCCCTGAACACCGATTCCACAGACTCAACATGCACTGCTGTAATATCCTTACACCCTCCTGAAAGCTCCTGCATCATCTTTAAAATAACCTCCCGGCCAATCACAGCCGGAACCTCTTCAAACATTCCGGCATCTATCACCAGCCTGCCTCTGTCCCTTCTCACGATTTCCGTGTACACCTGATCCCTCTGGCAGTCAATATAATCCATAATCTCCTGCAGATGTGTGCCGGCACCTGCAATATGTTCTGCTGCCATTGGCTGAATTTTTTCTTTCAGAAGCGGCATAACCTGATTCCGTATTATATTTCTGGCATACTGCCCCTGCTCATTCGTCGTATCGGTACAATAGCTGATCCCCTCTCTTTCCAAAGCTTCCTCTATCTCCCGCCTGCCCGTCTCCAAAAGAGGGCGCACAATCCTGCCCCTCTTAGGGCGCATGCCACCAAGCCCCCTAAGGCCGCTGCCCCTGAGAAGCTGAAACAGGACTGTCTCAGCCTGATCATCCCTGTGATGTGCCACCGCAATTTTATCAAACCCAAGCTCTTCCCTTACCCTCTCAAAACACTGGTAGCGGAATATCCTGCCTGCCTCTTCTTCTGTCATCCTCCACTCTTTTGCAAGGGACGGGATGTCAGCCCGTTCCACTCTGCAGGGGATGCCGTTCCGCTCCGCAAAAAGGGCAGCATATTCCTGATCCCTTAACGCCTCCTCCCCCCTGATACCATGGTTGACATGAACCGCCTGAATACGCAGGCCCCATCTTTCCTGCTGCTTCGCCAAAAACCAGAGCAGGAAAACCGAATCAGCCCCTCCGGACAATCCGGCAACCACTCCGTCCCCGTCCGCAAAAAGCCGGTTTCTATCACAATATATTGCTATCCGTTCACAAATATCACGATTCATGCTCTCTCTCCATTATTTATGTACTGTTCAATCATTTCTATGGCTTACGTTCCTTATTGCCTATGTACTGTCCAATATTTAACCTGCCGTCAATTAAAAAAAACACCGCCCGCGGTACAGATATTATCATACACTTTTACAACCATAATACTCATATCATCCCCCGGTTCCATATCCCAATGTGACACGGCATCATCTAACAGCCTGTCTGCCAAATCCTGCGGGCTTAAGTTTTCTTCCAGATAAAACTCAATCAATTGTGCCAGCTCCCCGTCCTCAGCAACAAAGCTGTCAGCCACGCCATCCGTCATCATTATAACATAATCACCAGCCGAAATGCCAGATTTTCTCATATACGGGTCAATTTCACTCATCACACCGATCGGCAGCGCTTCCCCCTCTATCTGCTCTATCTCCCCCTGATGGCAGAGATAGGTCGTACTTGCCCCGCATTTTACAAACTGGCAGCTCTTTTGATACAGATTCAGCACAGCAATGTCCGCAGTCGCAAAACCCCTCGCCTCTTCCCCCGCTGTATAAATCGAATTAATCAGCCGCAGGGCCGAGCTCTCAGAAAACCCGGCCTCCGTCATCTTCTCCAGAAGCTCTATCACCTGCTCGCTCTCCTCCGAGGCACTGTCCCCGCTCCCCATGCCATCCGAAAGCGCCATCAAAAGCTCCCCGCTTGGAAGGTACATACAGGAAAAAGTATCACCTGAAACATCTTCCCCCTCTTTTGGCAGACGGCTGACCCCCGTAACTGCCTTTAACTTTGCACTCTCCTCAAAAATAAATTCCTCCTCTTCCCTTGGAAATACCTTGCGGCATTCTTCCCTCGGCATCATATAGAAACCTAATACCTCCGACACTGCCTGCCCGACTTCCCTGGTAGTAACATATCTGCCCCTCCATGTCCGCCCCCTAAGATGTGCCTCCAGCCTTCCATCATATTTCTCATAAAATGCAATATCCGACAAAATAACACGCCGCTTCCTAAGCTCCTTCCGCAGTTTTTCCTGCAGATCAGCCGGAAGCTTCTGCACATTCGGCAGCTTCTCCGAAAGTTCCCCCACAATATCGCCCACTTCCCTCATCTGTTCCGCAATCACACGCTGGTTCTGCATCATCTTATTCTGGAACCCCATCGCCATATTTGCCAGATGGATATTCTGGTTTGCCTCTGACAAAAAGCGTTCCTGATGAATACACTCCTTGGTAAACTCTGACGGCATCTGGTCTAACATAATCTGCCCCTGTTCACATGCTACCGCCATCGTCCCAAACATCTCCGGCCGCAGCAGGGCAATCTGCCCCCTGCAGCTCTCACAATTCTCACAGCGGCTGCAAACCTCCCCCGCCATCAGTTCTAAAATACTCCGCACATCCCCCTGCTTTATCGAGACATCTTCTGAATTTTTCGCCAGTGATACCGACAGGTTGCGGAAAGACTCAGAAAAATCCTTAAGCTTATACCGCATCAGGTTCTGCAGCTTCTCACTCTCCCAGTTATCCTCCCATCCCCCCGCATGGATGCGGATTTTTCCCAAAAAACGCTCCGGTACTAAGAGAAATATTGCGCCTGCGATCCCTATGCCCTCCAATTCACCGATTTCGGGAATACTCTGCTCTACCAGAAAACTTAACGCAAACGCCAGCAGAAAAAAACTAAGGCAGGACATCAGCCTTCCCTGTTCCCTAAGCATCCCTGCACAAATCCCCATCAATGCCAGTGCCCCAATCATACTGCTTTCCCACCCACAGAAAAACAATACGCAGCCGCCAACCGCCCCGGCAACCGCCCCGGCTCCGGTTCCATAGCAGTAGCCCATTGCCAGAGTCAGCAAATACACGATAATCAAAACAACAGATATACTAGCAATTACGATATTCGGCAGCCCAAGCACCCCAAAGGCTCCCAACAGCACCAGACTGATGATTTCTTCGTTGCCGGGGTTCTGCCCCTTTTTTGCATGCAGCAAAAAATGCAGGCCATCATACAGCACTCTCGTGCAGACCAACGCAAGAACAGTTTCCAAAAACCCCATCCAGATTTCAGACGGGCTATGCGGCATCAATGACAGGCGGAATGCCGTAAGCACCCCAACAGCCGCACACAGCAGTATGGCAGCATGTCCCATGCGTACTGTCAGGTTCCTCTTCTCCAGCAAATCCACCGCCAGAACCACTGCCAGCATCGCCATTCCGCTGCTAAGTACATTTTCCATCGGAAAAACTGTTATCATTCCCAGAATCACACTTATCCCGACTGGCAGCTTTGAGCCTTCCTCTGTGTAACTTGCCGCAAAATAAGCAATTCCAATTGGATTGATACCAAACAAATTTACCCGCCCCAGTAAAAAACCAAGCACAATCTGTGACAATACCTTTTTGTGAACGTCTTTCATAATTTCCCCCATTCCTGCAAGATAAAAAAGCACACCGCCTGCGCTGGTACGCTCGCATACCACCGCATTATGGCGTAGTTTAAAAAAACACCTTGCCTTTATGCGCATTTTGCAATATTTGTGACAGCGTTGCAGGAACAAAGTATAGAAAAGGAATTTTGCAAAATTTGTCAAATTGTAAGTTCAAGCCCCAAAAAACATTCGACAAGAGACGCACTTTCTTTTTGCATTTTGGTGTACCGCTACGTAATGATAACTTTTCTATAATCGAGTAGGAGGGATTTTCTTCCCTACTCGCCCGCGCGGGGCGCATACTGCGTAAGCAGCAGATTCCCTTATGCGCCCCTGTGCATATAAACAAAAAAGGGCACAGACTTCGCTTGTGCCCTAGCAAAAATGCTAAAGCATTTTTGTTGGTGCACCACCACACACCAAGAACTTTCTTAATATACAAAATAGAACCTGACTTCGCTTTAACGCTACATCAGGTTCTATTTCTCCGATTCCGGTTCAAATATAATCTCACCCTTATATACTAATCCAAACTTCTCTCTGGCAATTTTCTCTGCGTATTCATCTGTCTTTACGTATTCCTTGAACTGTTCCAGATCCTTTTTTTCCTGCTCCAGTTCCTTCTGCTGCTTTTCCAGTTCCTTTATCTGATTAATGCACTCTTTGCCCTGTGCCTGCAGCACGCTCTGCTTGTAAAACAGAATCCCGCAAATCACCATCGTCATCACAATGACACCAAACACAGTTGCCGGACTTAACCGCTTTCTGCGCTTCCTCACAAATCTCACCAGCCTTCTTTTTTAATTTCACAATATACTGTATAGATTAATTATTTTTTACACCACATATTGTGCAATTTCCCCACCGTGCCAAAATCCTGCAAACCCTTATTTTATAAGGCTTCGCGGAGCTTGAGGGTATTTTCTATAATATACTATTTGCCAGATTTTTGCAATTGTTTTTTCTTCTTAAATTCTACTTTTCGAAGCATTTTTCTGACACTAAAATACCGTTTGGTTTTAGAAAGCAAACAGATTATTTTACGCCTCGGCCTTTCCAGATAGCGGCGGCCAAATCTGGCAAGCATCCTGCTGATACCCATCTCGTATAGCAGCCCTCCCAGAAAAACAGCGAGAACACCATACCAGCGGATTTCACCATTATTATATAGAAAAAACACGGCATACACCGGAACCGACATCAGGAACCAGTACAAAATATCCTCCACCCAGACCACAGCTTTGTGATGCGGAAGCAGCCAGCGGAAAAAACGCAGGAAATCATACCCACAGATTAACGCCATTCCCAGACACAGCATGACCAGCAGGAAACGGACCTGTCCCATGATAATTTCACTCACTGGAACATCCTCCCCAAAAATGAAGTCGCCTTCTTTTGTGTCTCTTCCCTGTCGGAATAAGCAAAACTGTCAATCCTGCCATCTACATCTACCTCGCCCTTCTCCAGCGACAGGCGGTTTACATGAAGTTCATCCCCCCGTATCAGAAGAATCCCCTGCTCTGTCTCCAGATAAACTTCTTTCGCATCAAACGAAAGCACATCGCGCACCCCTGACAGCACCGCGGTCTTTCTGGCATTCAGATAAACCTTATGCACATTCCCTTTTCTATTTTCTTCATATAATCGCTCATCCATCAAAAAAGCCTCCTCCTACACTTTTTATCCAAAAATACGGCGGGGACTGCTGTCAGCAGCGCACAGACATGCCCTGCTGCCTGTTTTGGCCCTCGCATCATATAATACGGATAGTTCAGTATATGAGAAGACTTTTCCAATTATCACTAAGGAACTGCCAAAAAGTCAAATGGCCCGTTGCGTACGCGATTATAAATTTACTGCCTGTATACTATATATCCGGCATTAAATAACCGCCGGATATATAGCCCCTCCGGGGGATGCGCACTTGCACGAAGATGCAGATGCCGCAAAGCGGCCGTGCTTGGCGCAGATGGCGATGATTAATCGCCATCTATATATAATTGCCTACAGAACCTTATAAAGCTCTTTTGCTTCCTCTTTTTTATATGTTTCTTCAATACTTAGAACCTCAACCTTTACTTTCTTATCGCCAAACGTAATTTCAATGACATCTCCCACCTTAACATTTAAAGATGCTTTTGCCACTTTTCCATTTACTGTAATCCTCCCAGCGTCACAAGCCTCATTCGCTACCGGACGCCTCTTAATTAACCTTGAAACCTTCAAATATTTGTCAAGACGCATTTCAAATCCCTCCATACAGCACAATCAGCTTTTTGCAGGCGCCGAAAACAGCATGGCAAAACTATGCCGGATGCTGCAAAAAGCAGAAAAGAGGTTGTCCTAAAACAACCTCCAGTCAAAATTAATAATTTCCATTTCATACTATTCGTTTACTGCATCCTTTAAAGCCTTACCAGCCTTGAACTTAGGAGCTTTAGATGCTTTAATTTTCATCTTTTCGCCAGTTAATGGGTTTCTGCCCTCTCTGGCTGCTCTCTCAATCACTTCAAATGTACCAAATCCAACTAACTGAATCTTTTCACCCTTCTTTAACTCATCTGAAACAACATCAATAAAAGCTTTCAAAGCCTTCTCAGAATCTTTCTTAGAAAGCTCTGCCTGCTCAGCGATTGCCGCAACCAATTCTGTTTTGTTCATGGATAAATCCTCCTCAAAATTTAATTTCCGTAAAAACTTACAAATCTATTTATACCCTCATTATGCCTATTTGTCAAGAATTTTCGGCAATTCTTTGCCTTTTTTCTGGTTTTAGAAAGTATAACACTCCTTTTTTTCCTCAAACCATTTTCGCATACCTGTCACGCTCTTTCAACAATTCCTGATATTTATCCAGAAGCCCCTCATCGGTACCTGCACGAAGCGGCTCCACAATTTCTGAAATAATGTGAAGCAAAGAAATCAGCCCAAGATTTGCAATGAGCCCTTTCAGGGTATGGGCGCTTTCAAACCCCCTCTTTATATCATGCTTCTCCAATGCCTCCTTAAGCTGTGAAAAACAAGGATCTTCCATCGCCTGGGCATAACACTCAAAATAGAACTCCTCATCATCCAAAAACCGCTCCATCACTTCGTCAATATTACATCCCCATGCCTTTAACTCTATCAGTCTGCCATCCATACTTCTTCCCTCCTTTCCACGCTCTAGACGCTCTAGCGTACCATTACACTGTGATATCATCTTTATAGCCTGTTTTTCTCAATTTTGATGCTCCTAAAAAGGACTTCCCTCTCAAAACCCCGAAAGTCCCTTTGTTAATTATAACAAAGGGACTTTCTCTGTCAAGATATATTTACGACAGCTTTCGTCTGTAATCATCCTGTTTTCATCCTACTGCTCCATCTGCTTTCCCAGAAAATTAGCAGCAAATGTAACAAGATTTTCTTCTGCCGCGCCAAATTTTTTATCATTATTCTTCGTCAGCAGGATAACGCTGCCCATCACATCGCCCTCTACGATAATCGGACATATGACTTCACAGGCATATTTTTTCTCCTCATTTGCTACAGGCACATAACCTTTTGCATCATCTGTCATTACCTTCTCTCTATTTGCAATCACCTGCTCCATCTCTTTGCTGATAGGCTTCTGCAACAGTTCCTTCTTCCCGCTGGAAGAAACTGCAATAAAATGATCCCTATCTGTCACCGCCACGATTCCTCCTGATGTCTGTGCCAGAGAGTCCACATACTGCTTTGCCAACTCCCCTAATTCTACAATAGGTGAATACTTTTTTAATATAATCTCCCCCTCTTTATCTGTATAAATTTCCAGAGAATCCCCTTCCCTAATCCGGAGAGTCCTTCTGATTTCCTTTGGTATCACTACGCGTCCTAAATCGTCTATACGTCTTACTATTCCTGTTGCTTTCATCATTTTTCCTCCATTACCATAATTTTATGAGTTTTCTCACGTTTTTCAATTCCAAAATGGCTATGAAGTTATTATGTGGAAAAAAAGCAATAATATTCAAAACCTATATTTTTGCAAATCCCTTCCAGAATCGTACATTATTCTTGCCCAAACACGGAAAATCCGGCCTATTCTCATTTCCTCATTAGTTTTTGAACTGATACTAATATGAAGTTAATGCTTAATTTCATATTAGTATCACTATTTGAAATTAATTAACATTGGTAAAATAGGACAATTTGGAAATTATAAAATTTTGAATTGACCTCCCCCCGTTGTTAGAGTATACTAGATTTATGGGATATTTTAACACAATTACTCTGCTTTGCATTTAATGTTAGTGTACCACTATATAATGAAAAGTTACCTATATTATGAAAGAGAATCTATTCAGGAGGACATATTTATGCTTCATATTACATCACTGGATGAAGGCCTTAAGGTCTTCAAGGCTCTTGGCTCCGATGTCCGCATTGAAATTGTCAAGCTTTTACTGAAGAATAAAGAAATGAGTATGAATGAACTTGCATCAGAGCTTTCTATAACAAACGGGGCGCTGACAAACCATATCAAGAAACTGGAAAACTGCAATATTGTAACGACATCCAGTGAATCTTCGGGACACGGCAACCAGAAAATGTGCTCCCTCCATCTTGATAAGATTCTTGTTGATTTTGATGTTCCGGAAATGTGCCAAAATCTATATGCTACAGACTTAAAGATAGGGCACTTCTCCAGCTACAAAGTCTATCCCACCTGCGGGCTTGCCAGTGCTGATGCCCTAATCGGGGAGGTGGACGATACACGCTACTTTTCCCACTCAGACCGCTACAATGCGGAGATTCTGTGGTTTACAAAAGGCTTTATAGAATATGAGATACCCAACTTTATTCCCTATGCCCAGAAAATCACACAGATTATGCTGTCAGCAGAGCTAAGCTCGGAAGCTCCCGGAATTAACGAGGCATGGCCCTCTGATATCAGCTTCTACCTGAACGACAAATGCATTGGCTCTTGGACTTCTCCCGGTGATTTCGGCAACATAGGCGGAATTTTTACTCCGGACTGGTGGCCTCATAATTGGAACCAATATGGGCTTTTAAAACTGTTAGTAATTAACAAGCAGGGAACGTTTATAGACGGCTTAAAAATATCTGATATAACTATTAATGATTTTCAACTTGACTTTAAGAGTAAAATAAGGTTCCGGATGGCCGTCAATGACGATGCTGACCATGTCGGCGGGCTTACGCTCTTTGGCAAATCTTTCGGCAACTACAGTCAGGACATTAAGGTAAGCATTAACTACGCGCCGATTGAGCCAGAACCGGAACACCATTAAATCTGATTCAACGGAAACTTTCCCAATAACCTAAAAAGGGCACCAGCAATCCGGTGCCCTTTTGATTTTTGTATCGAATTGAAACAAGCTATAAATCTCCAGCCCTCTTTGCCCAGAACTGTACTCCCTTTCCGGACATTCCAGTCAGTGCAACCGTCGGCTGATCCTTCTCGTGATCCCACACTGCAGTGACATAGGCTCTTTCCCTATGAGGCCCATATGCGATAGAGAGCACGTTCCCATCATACGTCCATGTCCCCTGAATAGAGCAGCACTCATAATATCCAGAGCGCCCTAATTTCATAGGGACAGCAGTCTGGATTCCCTGTGGAAGAGAAGGGACAAAATCTATCCTCTCATACAATCCATAAAGTTCATCCATAGGAATATCCTGCTCTACCTCCCCACTGTACGGCTCAGGGCTGAGCAACGGCCAGCCGTCCTCCGTCCAAAAAATTTTCCGTACCTGCATGGTTGACGGTTCCGGTTTATTCCTAAAATTCTTCTCCCTGATATGGCACACCAGATACCAGCTTCCATCCTTATCATGAAGTACAGAATTGTGCCCTGGCGCCATATACTCCGTACCGTCATTCCAATGATATCCTCCAAATAACAGCAGCCCGATGCTGTTATCCTCATCTGTCAGGTCTGTAAGCGCCCTGCCATGGCAGTCAAGAAACGGCCCTTTCACTGTCCTGCTTCTCCCGACGCGAACCTGATAATCTGTCTTTAGGGAGCCATAAGAAACAAAAAGATAATAATACCCTGTCTCCTGATTATATACCATGTACGGCCCCTCTACAGCCGTACTCAGCCATTTGGGCCTGCAGGCAAGCTGAGTGCCGATTCCTTCCTCCGCAGCCATTCCAGTCTCCTTATCCAGAAGAATGATATGGCAGCCGCCCCAGAAAGAACCGTACACCATATACATTTCACCGGTTTTTACATCGGTAATGATATTAGCATCAATCGCATTCACAGGCAGGGCATCGCTCGTCTTAAGCACGCATCCCTCCGGCCGGAACGGCCCTTCCGGATTATCTGCAACTGCCAGAAAGATACAGGACTGCTGAACCCCGAATTTAGAGTTTGAGCAGTAAAGCCTGTATTCCTCACCGACTTTTACGATATCAGGCGCCCAGATATCTTTGCTGCCCGTCCATGCTGATGCCTCCGCAGGCGGCTTGTCAACCACTTTCCCTACCATCTCCCAATGAACTAGATCCTTTGACTTCTGGCAGACAGCCCCTGTGCCGTAGATATAATAATATCCCGATGCCTCGTCCTGATAGATTGCCGGATCATGGGTCAGCCAAAGGCCAAGCGAAGGATCCGGCCCCTGTTTCGGCTTGCCCCCCAGAACAGGCTTTGGCGGCTCTGATGGCGGCTTATCTGGATACCTCACTTTATGTAAACTATCAATCATAAGAAAATACCGGTCTTCCCTCGTTATCCCACTTCACCTGCATCAGGCATGCATGGCGGTTCGGATTATACAATGGGTCTCCTTCTATTTTAGATTCTGTTCTGGCATGATATACCATAATATCATTTCCATTTTCATCCTTTGTAAAGGAATTATGCCCAGGCCCATAAATACCCTTTTCCTCGCATGTCTTTAACACTGGATAACGCTCTTTCTTCCATGACAGAGGGTCAAGAAGGTCGCTGCCGCTCTCCGCAGTAAGCATACCGACGCAGTATGCTGCACTAGTTTCGCTTGCCGAATATGTTAAAAAGAGCTTATTGCCGTTCTTAATCACGCCCGGCCCTTCATTTACCCAGAAGCCTACACGCTCCCAGTCATAATCCGGCGTCGTAAGCAGTACCTGCACCGTCTTAAGCTTATAAGGTGTCTCAAGCTCCCCGATATAGAGGTTGGAAACCTGCTTGCCTACACCCACCTTTTCAGCCCAGACATAGTAGTACTTCCCACAGTCCTCAAATACTGTTGCGTCCAAAGAAAATGCTTCAAAGGAAAATTCATCATCATCTGCCCTCTGCATTTTTCCTTTTTCAATCCATGGGTCTGCTAGCGGATCCTCCCCCTGGCATTCCAGTACATATGGACGGATATTCCAGATATCCTCTTTTTCCCCACCCGCAAAATAAATGTACCATTTTCCCATCAGATAATGGATCTCAGGTGCCCAGATGTGCTCGCTCATAGGGCCACTCTCATGCTTTTTCCATATCTCTACTTCCTCTGCATCCTGAAGCCCTGCGATATCTTTCGACCTGCGCAGAATAATTTTGTCATATGCCGGGACAGATGCTGTAAAATAATACCATCCATCATGCAAATAAACATATGGGTCCGCACGCTGTAAAATCCAAGGTTCGTTAAATTTAAGTTCTTTAGCCATAGCGTAGTCTTCCCTTTCATTAAATATTAAGTCAAAACTTAGGAACAATTATTTAAAGTTCCTTATTGTCCATAATAAGCATTCTCGCCATGTTTCCTAAAGAAATGCTTATCCCTGATGCAGTCCGGCGCAGGGCCTACTTTCGGGTTAATCAGTTCTGTGCGGAATGCCATCTTGGCAACCTCTTCCAGCACAACTGCATTATGTACCGCCTCTGCTGCATCCTTCCCCCATGTAAACGGCCCATGGTTTGTGCAGAGCACTCCCGGTGTATACATAGGATTCAGGCCCTTTGTCTCAAAAGTCTCAATAATTACCAGCCCTGTATTCTTCTCATAAGCCTCGTCAATCTCCTCCGGTGTAAGGCTTCTTGCACATGGAATCTCACCAAAGAAATAATCCGCATGGGTTGTTCCATAGAGCGGAATGCTTCTTCCTGCCTGTGCCCATGAAGTTGCTTCTGGAGAATGGGTATGTACAACACCTCCCATCTCAGGGTATTTCTTATACAATTCCAGATGGGTAGCCGTGTCTGAGGAAGGTTTATAGCGCCCCTCCACTTTATTGCCCTCCAGATCCATCACTACCATATCATCCGGAGTCAGCTCATCATAATCCACGCCACTCGGCTTGATAACAAAATAACCGCTCTCCCTGTCAATCCCGCTGACATTTCCCCATGTATAAGTAATCAGCCCGCGTTTCGGAAGCTCCATATTTGCTTTATATACATCTTCTTTTAATTTTTCTAACATATCCCTGATCCTCCTCCTTCTCTGGATTAAAAGTTTTCAATTGCTGCGCGCTCAGCAGGAAGCGCCTTTACATAGCTCTCCATAAACTTGGTAAATCCGTCCACATCTGCCTGCTGCGGCGCTACCGTAACTCCCTCTTCCCCTGCAAAAATCTTATTATTCAGAAAGTCGTCAAGAGTCTCACCATTTTCTTTGGTCTTTGCAAACATAGCAAGGACAGCGATTCCCCATGCGCCGCCTTCGCCAGCCGTCTTCATTACCGTAACAGGAGCATTCATAGCTGCTGACATAACCTTCTGTCCTGCATCCTTAGTCTTAAAGAAGCCTCCGTGCCCAAACATTTTATCCACCTTAACATTCTCCTTCTGGAACAGGATGTCAAGACCGTACTTTAATGCGCCTACTGCTGTGTAAAGCTGCATCCTCATAAAGTTTGCAAAAGTGAACTTGGCATTCGGTGTGCGCATCATCATCGGGCGCCCCTCGTCAAAACCAGTTACAGGCTCGCCTGAGAAATAATTATACCCCATCAGTCCGCCGCAGTCCGGATCCCCGTCCAATGCCTTTTCAAACAGAGTATCAAAAAGCACATCCCTGTCCAGATTAATATTGACGCTCTTTGCAAACTGGTCAAATACCTCAGCCCAAGCATTGATATCAGAAGTACAGTTGTTGCAGTGTACCATGGCAACCAGCTCACCGGTTGGTGTTGTAACAAGGTCAATCTCCTCATGGACGCTCTCAAGCTCTTTATCCAGTACAATCATGGCAAATACAGAAGTTCCTGCTGAGACATTGCCTGTCCGCTTAGCGACGCTGTTTGTAGCTGTCATTCCAGTACCTGCATCACCCTCCGGCGGGCACACTAATATGCCGGATTCCAGATTTCCGCTTGTATCCAGAAGCTTTGCGCCCTCTGCCGTCAGCGTTCCCGCATTCTCGCCAGCCACTAATACTTTAGGGAGGATATCTTCTAATTTCCAGCCAAAACCGCAGGATGCAGTCAACGCATCAAACTTCTTTACCATATCGGCATCATACTGTTTTGTCTTATTGTCAATCGGGAACATACCGGAAGCATCACCGACACCCAGAACCTTCTCCCCGGTCAGCTGCCAGTGGATAAAGCCGGCAAGTGTTGTCAGATAAGAGATATCCTTTACATGCTCCTCTTTATTTAAGATTGCCTGATACAGATGCGCAATGCTCCAGCGCTGCGGAATATTGTAATTAAATTCCTGTGTCAGCTTCTTTGCAGCCTCTTCTGTAATGGTATTACGCCATGTGCGGAATGGCACCAGAAGCTTATTGTCCTTGTCAAATGCCATGTAACCATGCATCATCGCGCTAAAACCGATTGCGCCAATCTTTGTGATAGTTACGCCGTACTCTTTCTTAACCTCAGCCGCCATCTCAGCATAGCTTGCCTGCAGCCCCTTCCAGATTTCATCCAAACTGTAAGTCCAGATGCCATCTACATACTGGTTTTCCCATCTGTATCCGCCGGAAGCAAGAGGCGTGCTGTCCTCTCCAACCAGAACTGCCTTGATACGGGTAGAACCAAACTCAATTCCCAACGCTGTCTTTCCACTTTCAATACACTCTTTAATATCCATTATTCTCCTCCATTTATATATTGATAATTCATTTCTGAACAGTTCCTAACGGTAAAATACCTCACCTAACATTAAGTCGCGCTTCAAATCGCGGATTTTGGTGTCTTTGTCAATATAGACAGCTTCAATGCCCATAGCTGCTGCCCAGTCACCCATCTGCTCCGCCGTCAAGTCATAGGAAAATGCCGTGTGGTGCGCCCCGCCTGCTAAAATCCATGCCTCAGCCCCGGTATACATATCCGGCTCCGGTGTCCAGAAAGCAGTTGCTGTAGGCAGCTTCGGCATCGGCTTCTCATTCTTTTTGCAGTTTACATCATTGATAATCAACCGGAAACGGTTGCCTAAATCAATCAGTGAAGTTGCAATTCCATGGCCTTCTTTCGAAGTAAATACAAGCCTTGCCGGGTCTTCCCTGTCCCCCATGGACAGCGGCTGGCACTTAATGCTGATCGGCCCCTCTGCAATCGAAGGGCAGATTTCTAACATATGCGCCTCTAAAATGCCTTCCTTTCCTTTTACAAGGTTATAGGTATAATCCTCCAGCATGGAAGTCCCCTTGGCATTCTCCATGCCCGCAGTCATAACCTTCATCAGACGGACCATCGCTGCAACTTTCCAGTCACCCTCCGCGCCGAATCCATAGCCTTTCTCCATCAGGCGCTGGATTGCCAGCCCCGGAAGCTGCTTCAATGCGCCAAGGTCGCCGAAATGGGTGACAATCGCCTGATAATTTTTCTCCTCCAGGAACCGCTCAAACCCCAATTCAATCTGAGCCTGTACCGCCACATGTTTCTTAAACTCGTCGGCGTCCCTGCCCTCCAATAGAATCTCATACTTGTCATAATATTCATCTACCAGTGCATTCGTATCAGCGTCAGAAACTGCTGCAACACTTTCTGCAATCTCATTTACCGGATAAGCATCAATTTCCCAGCCAAACTTAATCTGGGCCTCCACCTTATCGCCCTCTGTTACGGCTACATTCCGCATATTGTCAGCTACACGCATCACGCGGATATGGCTGCTCTCCATGATGCCGACAGCAGTGCGCATCCATGATGCAATCTTTTCCTGTACGACAGAATCCGTCCAGTGCCCGACTACTACCTTGCGCTCAATCCGCATACGGCTGACAATGTGCCCATACTCCCTGTCGCCGTGCGCCGCCTGGTTCTCATTCATAAAATCCATGTCAATGCTGTCATACGGAATCTCTTCGTTAAACTGCGTGTGCAGGTGCATCAACGGCTTCCGGTACTCCTGCAGCCCCAGAATCCAAGACTTCGCCGGTGAAAACGTATGCATCCATGTAATAACCCCCACACAGTTGTCATCCGCGTTAGCCTCATTAAAGGTTTTGCGTATCAGCTCATTCGTAATCAGTGTCGGTTTCCAGACCACCTCATACGGCAGCACCCCGGACTTATTCAAGGCGTCCACAATCGTACGGGAATGCTCTGCCACATGCGACAGGCACTCATCCCCGTATAAATCCTGTGAACCGGTACAAAACCAAAATTTATAGTCCTTTGATAGTAACATTTTCTTCCTCCTTCTCTTTTCTTATTTCTTCATATCTGGCTATATTTTACAACGGGTATAGGCATCTTTACAAGCTGTTTTTTACATTTCCCTAAAATATTTTACAGAATATTGTAAAGGTAGTTCTAGCGCACCACAGCCTTTATATTTTTATACTTCCTGCCATAACCCTCATGAAGCATTTGAACCTGCAGCCCATTTTTCCTCATTGCATGAAAAGTAAACACATATAAATTATACTCACCATCCTCGTAGGCAAAATCAACACCATTATCCTGATAATGTTCATAACGGCTGCTGCCCTCCCATCTGGAAACACCGCCTGCGCGCCCTGCCTTCTTCTCAGGATAGTACTCCAATATCAATGTATCTATATTTTCCGGCTCAATAGACTGCATCTTACCATAAGCCGGCAGGATGCTCCCTGCTTTAATATACAGCGGGCAGACATCCAGTGCCGCTTCCTTTACGATATAGCGTTTCCCTGTAATCCGCTCGCCTGTCCAATAGTCTACCCAGACACCTTCCGGAAGATACACCATACGTGCCGCCGCGCCCTGCTGCACAACAGGCGCAGCGAGAACCTTAGAGCCAACCATATATTCATCATTACACTCCCAAGTCTCCCTGTCCCTCTGGTAATGCATCACCAGCGGACGCAGGATAGGAAGCCCCGTCTTCGTCTGCTCATAACATAAGTCGTATAGGTACGGTAAGAATTTATAATGAAGTTCAATATATTTACGGTTAATCGCCGCCACCTCTTCGCCAAACTGCCAAGGCTCCTGCTTCTTTGTATACTTAGCTGTGTGGTTCCTAAAAAGTGGTGCAAAACAGGACGCCTCTATCCAGCGGCACAAAAGCTCCGGTGTGGTATTGGAACCAAATCCCCCAATATCTGTCCCTGCCATCGGCATCCCTGACATCCCAAGGTTCAAAAGCTGTGGGATGGACATCTGCAAATGCGCCCACAGGCTCTGATTATCCCCTGTCCATACTGTGGAGTATTTCTGTGAGCCGCTGTAGCAGGCCCTCGTAATCACAAACGGCCTGCGCCCGTCATGTTCCCTCAGCCCGTCATATGTCGCTTTCGCCATCAAATGTCCATACACATTATGTACTTCCTTGTGGAACCTCTTCTTCCCGTCCCCCCCAAAGACAACATCATCTGGAAGCGGCCCGTCAAAGCTTGCCGGCTCATTCATGTCATTCCAGATACCGCGGATTCCTTTTTCTGTCAGGCGTTTAGTAAGGCCGCCCCACCAGTCCCGCACCTTCTTAGAGGTAAAATCCGGAAATACCGCATCGCCCGGCCAGACAACATTCTGATACACACTGCCATCCTTATCCTTTGCAAAATACCCGTTTCGTATCCCCTCGTCATAGACATCATAGCCCTTTTCCAGCTTCGTCCCCGGGTCAATAATGGTTACCAGCTTAATCCCCATGGCAGCCAATTCATCACTAAGCTTTTTTATATCCGGAAATGCCTTGCTATCTGCCGTAAAGACCTTAAAATGGTCCATATAGTCAATATCCAGATGGATTGCATCACACGGAATGCCATATTTGCGGAAATTTTTTGCAATTTCAAGCACCTCCTCCGCACTGCCGTAGCTCCATCTTGACTGCTGGTAGCCGAGCGTCCACATCTGCGGCAGCGGGGCACGTCCCGTAAGGGAGGTATATCCTGTAATGATATCAGCTATAGTATCACCTGCAATAAAATAATAATCAGGCCAGCCCCCCTCAGCGCCAAACCAATAATATTCCCCACTCTCAAATCCCATATCAAAATAGGAACGGTATGTATTATCCAAAAAAATACCATAAACACATTCTTCGCGCAGTACAATAAAAAAAGGAATGGATTTGTACATCGCCCTAAACGTCTGGTTCTCCACCTGTGGATCAGGGTTATCCGAGTTCCACATCATATAGTCATAACCCTTTTTGTTCAAAAATCCCGTCTTATCTCCCAGCCCATAGATAACTTCATCTCCTGTAAGGCATTTGCACACCTGAAAACTGCAGTTTCCCACATCATCATATATGGCATGCCCCTCCTGCCGCATCTGCTCCCGTTCCTCTTCTGTAAGATCCTGCTGCACTGCCCGCTCCCCTGTATATTCTGCGCAGAGAAGCCTGCCGTCCCTATCATAAATATCCATAGCGCCATCTGAATGCATACGGATTTCTAAGGATTTTGTGGCATAAATGCCGCCGTCCTCCCCCTCTGCTGTAATTTTTTGCAAAGTCCCCTCTACAGGCAACCCCGCCTCCACCGCAAAAGATTCCGCCTGTACTGCCCCTTTAGAATAAATATGCAGTATCTTATCTGTAACTGCATCTATTGATATATTTTTATTTATCTCCATCAAATCACTCCTCCAATGCCGAATAAATAATATTGCGGATTGCCTGTATATTCCGGTAGCCGCTTCCCTCACATTTCTGTACAACAAAAAGAATTACAAGCTCCTCCTCAGGGTCCATACTGACATAACTGCCAAGCCAGCCATCCCAGCCGAATTCACCCACGGAACCAAGCTGTTTCGCTGCCCCGACATCCGTCATTACCCTCATAAAATTGCCGTAGCCGTATCCCTGCTGTTCTTCCCAGTCCATATCGGCCATCTGCTTCTCATTTAAATGATTCCTTACCATGCACTCGACCGTCTTACGCCCCAGAATCCGCACGCCCTGATATGTCCCCTTTCCAAGCATCATCAGCGCAAATTTAGAATAATCATCAATCGTAGATACCAGCCCTGCGCCCCCAGACTCAAAAACAGGCTTTTTCAAATGCCAGAACGCCAGCCCAAGGTGCTGCCATGTGCACGGCAGGAGATCCTTTGACTCCGGCATATACTGGTAATACTGGCAGAGACGGCCCTGTTTCTCCTCCGGCACATAAAAATCCGTATCCACCATGCCAAGCGGCTCAAATATCGTCTCTTTCAAATACTCTCCAAACGTCTTTCCTGACACTACTTCCACTACTGCACCCAACACGTCCGCCCCAAAACCATAGCACCAACCCTCACCCGGCTGGAACTTTAACGGCTGCCGTCCGATAAGATTCGCCAGATCATATGTGGAAGTCGGAGTATCTTCTTCATATAATTTCCAATAATATTCATCTATCATATTCTGCATCGCCTGCCCTGCCGGATAAGCTATATCCGGATAGGCAACACCAGATGTCATATCAAGCAGGTCCTGAACTGTCACCTCGCGCTGCGCAGGAACCAGCCCTTTCGTAGTAAGCACCTGCTGTCCGCAAAAACCCGGAAGGTACATACTAACGGGGTCCGTCAGGCAGAGCATCCCCCTCTCGGCTAATGTCATGACAGCAACAGCTGTGACAGGCTTTGTCATAGAATAACAGCGGAAAATACTATCCCGCGCCATCAAAATTTTCCGTTCCTTATCGGCATATCCATACTCTTTGCGGTAAACCTCTTCCCCCCGGTAAACCACGCAGACTGCTGCCCCCGCAAAACAGTCCGAATTGCTGCCATTTTCCCATAACTTAGCAGAAATCGTCTCATCTAATCTTTTCAAAATATTCTGATTCACTTTGATCCTCCAACACATAAAAACACAAAAAACGGAAATACTGTTTTCAAACATATTCACTATTTATATGTTATCACATTAGAGTGAGAAAAGAAATACGGAATATTCCAAATCTTGCCTAGTGATGCAAAGTTACTGTCCACTCCGTGCCCAGTAACCAAAGAAACAAAGGAGGTATCATCTATGTCTAATATTCAGGCATATTTAATAATGTTTTTTACCGGCGGCTTTCTCTACTGCGCCATCGAAATTCTCGCCAGAGGCTACTCCCATATCAGTATGCTGATCGCCGGGGGCACCTGCTTTCTTCTGGTCGGTGCCATACAATCCATTCTCGGCCATTCCGCCTCTATATTAAGCCAGATGTTTTTCTGCAGCATTATGATTACCAGCGTAGAACTTCTTTTTGGGATGGTAGTAAACCGCCAGCTTCATTTAAATGTATGGGATTATTCTGGTGAGCAGTACAACTTTCAGGGACAAATCTGCCTGCTTTATTCCAACCTCTGGTTCCTGCTGTCCTGCCCTATGATCTTCCTGCATGACTATATGGAATTTCTGTTGCTCAATATTCCCCTCCCTCATTACCGTATTTTTTAATTTATCCATCCAAAAAGGGCATATACTAAAAACTTTCCTGATATACAAAAAAGAAACCGGCTGCCGCTTTTCGCCGCGGCAGCCGGTTTCTTTTTCCCTTTTGTTTTGTTATTCTGTTTTGTTGCTATTCTATCTGAGGACTATTTCTTATGCAACTGCCAACCAAGTTAAATCCTTTGTCAGCTGCTCTTTCTCGGTGCGGTCACCGTTGCAAGTTACCCACATCTGATTTCTCAAGTCAATTGTCATAATGCCAAGAATGGACTTTGCATCTACGCAGTAACTTCCACAGTACAAATCTACGTCAGAATTGTACTTTGAAACCAAACGTACAAACTTATTGACATCAGTTACATCGTTAAACTTAATTTGAATCTTTTCCATATATGCTCACTCCTTTTCTCACATTTTCACATATGATTTCCAATAACATTATATGTCCTCATCAAGTGTTGTTGATATTACCACATTTTCCCTGCACCCTTTATACATTTTCTACGGCAAATTATACATTTTCTATCGAATAATATGAATTTTTTATTCATTCTTTATTCATTTTCTGTTTTTGGTACCGTTTTCTATACTTCGCAGGTGTAATCCCATTCTTCCTCTGAAAATATTCATTGAAACGGCTCTGGGAACTAAATGCACAATATGAGCTAATTTCCTGAAGTGAGTAATCTGTAAATTTTAAAAGCCGTTCACTGTTGGCAATCTTTTCATCTATAATGTACTGCTTCAAAGTTATCCCCATAGACTGCCCAAACTGCTCCGACAGATAATTTGGGGTCACGCCAATATAATCTGCAATATCCTTCACCTTAAGCGGCTCGTGGATATGGCAGAAAACATAATCCCTTACCTGGTCAATCAGGGGGTTCCCATCCTTTTTCTCCCGCAGCTCATGAACCATTCTGGCAAATTCAAATTCCGCCTCCCTCGCAGCTTTCTCTATCTTCAATGGGTCTGTCAGGGTCTCTTCCATATTTCTAATCATGGCATCTGACACAGACAGCGCCGTCTCCGGATTCAGCCCCCCCTCGATAGCACTTCTGGCGGCACCGGCAACAATACAGATGGCGGTATTTTTATACTGGCGCACCATATCATTGGCCAATATGCCCATCCCGCCGCTGTGGGCCTCATCAAGGACTTTCCGCAGTGCCTCGGTATCCCCCGCCCTGATGCTGTCACGTTCCCTCAATTCCAGGGCATAGGGCCTGTGATGCCTACCCTCCTCCTGCATCTCAAATATTTCCTTCGTCACCTGTTCAGGCAGCGGCACCCCCAGCTTAACATTCTGTGCCCAAAGTTCATTGATGCTGATTTCATTCCCCGATATCATTTTCCATAAAATACAGATAATTGCCCCAAATTCTTTTTTGCTGCAGTACGGATACTGATACCCCTCTTCGCTTGTAAAATCATAAATGCGGAGCTTTCCAAGCCCCAGTATCTCCTCCGAAGCCAGCCGGATTGCACAAAACGCCACACCGCTTTCCTCCACATGGATATATGGGATAGGGCTGAACCTCTTCCTGTCCCCCTGTCCTGCATTTTCATCAAACGGCCTGTACCTGTCCTTTAAACTAGCGCCACGGCAAAAAGCCGGATATTTCCAGTCTATTTTCTGGAAATCTTCCGGCTTTATAACCATTTTATAATCTATATCTTCCAATGCCTTCAGCATCTGCCCCCTCGCACTATAAATGCAAATCGGGGCATGCAGCAAAGGCAGCATCTGCTTCAACAAAAATAAATCAAGCATTTTTCTCTACTTTCATGCCAAAGCTGCTGTAATAATCGCCATAGAATACACTTCTGAAGCATTGCAGCCCCTAGATAAATCATTTACCGGTGCATTCAGCCCCAAAAGAATCGGCCCATATGCCTCAAAGTTACCCATACGCTGTGCAATCTTATAACCGATATTTCCTGAACTGATATCAGGGAAAATAAACGTATTTGCATGGCCTGCCACCGTAGATTCCGGACACTTTGTCCTTGCCACGCGAGGAGATACTGCAGCATCAAACTGCAATTCGCCGTCAATTGGCAAATCCGGATATTTCGCCTTTGTCTTCTCCGCTGCATTGCGCATCTTATCTACTGCCTCGCCCTTGCCGGAGCCATGTGTAGAATAACTTAAAAATGCAATCTGAGGGTCAACACCAAATATTCTGGCACACTCAGCCGTCTCTCCTGCAATCTCTACCAATTCGTCCTCTGTAGGATTAATATTTATCGCACAGTCACCCATAGCCAGCACATCATTTTCACCGGTAACACCCGGACGCACAAGGATAAAGCACGAGGACACGATACTGTTCCCCGGTTTCGTCTTTATTAGCTGCAATGCGGGACGTACCGTATCGGCAGTCGAATATGTTGCACCGCCAAGCAGCGCATCCGCAACCCCCATTTTTACCAACATTGTCCCAAAATAATTTGCCTGCAGCAGAACCTCCCTTGCCCTTTCCGGCGTAATTCCCTTGCTCTTACGCAGTTCGCACAAAAGCTCCACCATTTCATCCATCTGCTCATACTTCGCAGGATCTATAATTTCCGCACCACGGATATTAAAACCGCAGTCTTCCGCTGCAATTGCAATTTTCTCCTCATTTCCTACTAAAATAGGGTGCAGGAAACTGCTTGCCAGAAGACGTGACGACGCTTCCAAAATACGTGCATCTTCCCCCTCTGTAAACACTATTTTCTTAGGACTCTTTTTCAAAATACCAATCAACTGACCAAAACCGAACAAAATACCATCTCCATTCTTTCATTATAATAATTATAGTAAACGAAAAAAACGCTTGCGTTTTGCTTCGTTTGCAGCGCCGGGTACACGCTCCTTATCTTTTTCATTTTGTACCATAAAAGGCGTTATGTCAATAGGAAAAAGTTTAAGTTTCCCATTTTTTTAGGAGGATAACCTGCATGGATTGACAGGCATAAAATCCAACATTAAATCAACTCACGGATCTGCTGCTCCACGCGCTTTACTTCGTCGTACAGATCCCTTGCGGAGAGGAGCGCACACCCCTCCCCCCTGATAATGAGCTGCTCAAGCCCATCCGAAGTGGCAACTGTAACATGGTAGTCTTTCCCCATCCTATGTGCCAGCTTCTCAATGTACTGATCCGCCGTCTCCGCCTCTTTCGTATACACTACATGGATATTATGGTAAGCAAGCATCTTGCCGATGCCCCCCTGAACCCTGTATGCATCAAACACCAGAATCAGCGTACATTTCACATATCCCTGATAATTGCACAGGATATCCATCAGCCTCGTCCTCGCGGCATCTATGCTGTCCTTCGCAAGCTCATTTAACTCCTCCCATGCAAAAACAATATTGTAGCCATCCACCAAAAGATAGCGCTCCCCCTGTTTTTTCACAGGTGTTTTCGCGCTGCTGCCCCCATGCACCACCTTTTTCTGCTTCTTGTATGGGCGTGTCCCGTCATTCTTTTGATTATTAGAAGAAGTCCTTCCGATAATCTGCAAAACCTCCTCCTCCCCCATAAAGTATTCCTGCTTCCCCTGCGGAACCCTTGCCTGCCACTCCGGCTCTTCATCCTGTTCCCCCTGTATGTCCTCTAAAACTGCCAGCGGAAGGTGCATATAACGCTCTACCTCATGCCATGGCACCACAAACCCAGCTCCATGGCTGCAGAAAACAGAGCCGGCAGGGTTCTGCAGATCACTGTCCGGGTCATACCCAATCTGCTCCAATACCTCTTCCGTATTATGGCATGGAAAATACCCCTTTATCGTACACACAAGCTGGCCTGTCCCTTTCGTATAAGAATGGATCTCCTGCTGGTAATTGCGCATCGCAGACACCGGGGCGGTCCCGCACAATACACTCATCTGGCCTTCCTGCTCCGGCGCCCGGAATTCCCCCTGCATCTGCTCAATATCCATCATGGCACGCCCGACCATTTCAGACGGTATCTCCAACCGAAAATCATAGTATGGCTCCAGAAGGACAGACTCTGCTTTCATAAGGCCCTGCCGGACAGCGCGGTATGTTGCCTGCCTAAAGTCGCCGCCTTCCGTATGTTTCAGATGCGCCCTTCCTGCCGCCAGCGTAATTTTTACATCCGTCAACGGTGCCCCTGCCAAAACACCCGGATGCTCCCTCTCCTCCAGATGGGTGCTTATCAGGCGCTGCCAGTTTCTGCTAAGCTCGTCCTCACTGCAGATTGACGCAATCTGGATTCCGCTTCCGGGCTCTGCAGGCTCCATTAGGAGATGAACCTCCGCATAGTGGCGCAACGGCTCAAAATGCCCAATTCCCTCCACGCTATTCTGAATTGTCTCTTTGTAAACTATCTTTCCAGCGCCAAAATGTACATCAACCTGAAAACGCTCCCAGATCATCCGCCTCAAAATCTCAATCTGAACCTCACCCATAAGCTGGGCCTGAATCTCACCTACATCTTCATCCCATACTATTTTCAGCTCCGGCTCTTCCTCTTCTATCATTCTAAGCTTCGGCAGGAAGCTATTTGCACTGCACCCGTCCGGCAGCTGCAGCCCGTATGTCAGTACCGGTTCCAACACCGGAAGCTCCGATGCCGCCTCCGCACCAAGCCCCTGCCCCGGATATGTCCTTGTAATCCCTGTTACCGCACAGATTGTCCCTGCTGCCGCCTCACTCACGCTGTCGTACCGCTCTCCCGAATAAATCCGTATCTGATTAACCTTTTCTTCCCAGATATCGTCCTCTTCCCCCGGCTTCCTATTGGTCAGAAGCTGTTTAACTGACAAAGTTCCCCCTGTCACTTTCAGATAAGTCAGGCGGTTGTTCTTCTCATCCCTTGCAATCTTAAACACTTTTGCCCCGAACTCTTCCGGATAATCTGGAACCACTGTGTATTGCGTGAACCCCTGCAAGAACTCCTCAACTCCCGTCAGCTTTAATGCAGAGCCAAAAAAGCAGGGAAATATTTTTCTCTCTCTAATATATCTGCAGAGATTTTCTTTCGCTATCGTCCCGGACTCTAAAAACTCCTCCAGAAGATTCTCATCGCACATCGCAGCAGCTTCCATAAATCCATCCTCTTCCCTGCCGAACGCAACACAATTATCGCTCAATCTCTGCTGAATCTGCGTGAAAACCGCTGATTCCTCCACGCCATCCTGATCCATCTTATTGACAAATAAAAAAACGGGAATCTGATAACGCTCCAAAAGCCGCCACAAAGTCATCGTATGCCCTTGCACGCCATCCGCACCGCTGACAAGCAAAACAGCATAATCCATCACCTGCAGGGTTCTCTCCATCTCCGCCGAAAAGTCTACATGCCCTGGCGTATCTAAAAGCGTAATCTCCCGCCCGCCAAAAGAAAATACCGCCTCTTTGGAAAAAATCGTGATTCCGCGCTCCCTCTCCATGGCATTCGTGTCCAGATAAGCATTCTGGTTATCCACCCTTCCGAGCTTGCGGAGCTTTCCGCTGATATACAAAATCGCTTCGGACAATGTTGTCTTGCCTGCATCTACATGGGCCAGCAGGCCTGTACAAATATTGTTTCCCGGCTTATTTTCTGATGTACTGTTCATCGAAAATACCTCTTTCTGTTGTCTCTATTTTAAATATTACTACGTTGGCTTACTATCGACGTAATATATACTCGCGGCCGATGAAATCTGCCGTGAGTATTGCGCCAGCCGCAACCGCAAAGCGGTATATTTCCTTATGTGGCTGTGCGCATCTTATTATACTGAGAGGAAGATTTATCTGACGCTCAGTATAACACCCTTAGCAGCTTTCTGCATAAAATGTCATTATATAAACTTAACCCGACACAGAATTTGTGCAGAAATGGAGGCCCTTTCATGCCAAACGCAACCATTTTTTCCCTTTCGGAGCTTACTACCGACCCATGTGCTTACGCAATCATTCAAGGCGGTACCTCTTTCCCAGATATTGCAGGCATTGCAAATTTCTATGAAACAAAATGGGACACAGGACTTCTGATAGAAATAGAATTAGCCAACCTGCCAAATGCCTCTGCCGATTCCCCTCATTTTCTCGGGCTTCACCTGCATGAAAACGGAGACTGCACCAACGGTTTCGCAAATACCGGAATGCACTATAATCCTACCGATGCAGCACACCCTTATCATATTGGGGATCTTCCTTCTATCTTAAATAGCCACGGCTATGCATATGGGGCATTTTACGATTGTTTCCTTTCAATTCCTAAAATACTTGGACGTTCTGTCATCCTGCATGGCAGCCGTGATGATTTTACATCACAGCCGTCCGGAGACTCCGGCGAAAAAATTGCCTGCGGCATAATAGTACAGAATAAGCCAAATACCCCGCAGCAGAGCAACGGGGCATGACTTAGTTTCTCTAAAGGAACCTTTCGGTTCCTTAGCAAGCTTCGCCCCAAGGGGCGGGGTGTTTCCTATTAAATAACAAAACAATTTGCCAGACTACTCTAATACCATACGGACTGTGCCATACATCCCGGCATCATTTCCAAGCTCCGCCAGACGGAACTCCTTTCCTTTATGGGGCAGCATGGCATTCTTTTCATACTGCTCCTTTATTACATCAATCACTACCTGCCCATTCTTCGAAACACCGCCGCCGATAACAAAGGCATCCGGATCCACTACATTGGACACAAGAGAAAGCCCCAGCCCCAGATAAAGCGCAAATTCATCTACAATCTCCTTTGCCATCTCATCGCCTGCCTTATATGCATCAAAGATTTCTTTTCCTGTAATCTTATCATGTTCACGCAGCATAGAAGGCCTGTCTGTCCCCTCCACAAGCTCTTTTGCCCTCCTCATAATCGCGGTGGCAGAAGAATACTGCTCCAGGCATCCCGATTTTCCACAGGTACATGGGCGTTTGCCATCCAGATTCATCGTCATATGCCCAATCTCTCCGGCCGCGCCATTGTTTCCGGTCAAAATCTTCCCGTCCAGAATAACACCGCCGCCGACGCCAGTCCCCAGCGTCACCATCACAATATTGTCAAATCCTCGTCCGCCGCCCCGCCACTGCTCGCCAAGGGCAGCTACATTGGCATCATTCCCAACTCTTACCTTTTCCACTCCAGTAAGTTCCCTCACCTTATCTGCAACTGAGAACACTCCCCAGCCAAGATTCACGCACTTTAGAACCCGCCCGTCCTCTGTAATCGGCCCCGGAACCCCCATCCCAATTCCAAGGATTTCCTCTGACGCAATTCCTCTTTCCCCGTTCTTCTTTTCAATCGAAGCGGCAATATCCGGCAGAATCTTTGAGCCGGAATCTTCCTTCCTCGTCTCAATCTCCCATTTGTCAAGCATTTCCCCCGCGCCGTCAAAAAGCCCCATCTTTACCGTAGTCCCTCCAATGTCAATTCCATAAATATACTGTCCCATATTAATACCGCCTTTCTTTATCATATTCGTTATCTCTATTCTATCTTATTTCAGCAGAATTTCAATCATTTATACTCATGGCCGATGAAATCTGCCATGAGTATTGCGCCAGCCGCAGCCGCAGAGCGGTATAATTCCTTATGCGGCTGTGTGCATCATATTATGCTGGACGGCAGATTTATCTGACGTTCAGTATATATCAATTCCAAAATCATAAACCTTCTTCTATAATCCCCCGTATCCCCTTTTTCTTAAATAAATCCTTATAGTACCCCAATTCCTCCTGAATCAGCCCGTCTATCACACGCATCCCAAGCACTTCCACAGGCGCTTTATCATCTGTCAAAATAAAATCACCGCCCTGATACTCTGCAAGCTCCCTCTGCACCATCCGAAGCCTGTTTTTCAGGTTTTCATCCAGCCCCTCCATATGGCCAAAATTGGAAAGTGCCGTTTCATCCGAAAAAGCAAATAGCTCCCTGTTAGTCCCCGCCTCCACCTCTACGGTATACACGCACGGAAAAACATCTGCTATCGTGTCAGACAGGTATTCATTAATACTGCCCTTATCCTGCGACTTCATATTCATATTGACAACCATCACTCCATCCTCCGTCAGATGGTTTTTCACCTCACGGAAAAACTCAACAGAAGACATCTGGAATGGGATGGTGATATCCTGATACGCATCTACCATTATCACATCATACTTTTTATCAGTCCCTTTCAGGTACGCCCTTCCATCATATGTGGCAACCCCCACATCCTCCGGCAGCCCAAAGTGCGTCCTCGCCAGATCTGTAATCTTCGCATCAATTTCCACGCCCTCCACGGAAGCCTGCGGAAAATACCGCCTGCACTGCCCGGCATATGTGCCGCTCCCCATCCCCAGAATTAAGATATCCATATTTTCTTTCGAAGCGGCATCCGCCAATACCGGCGCTGCCAGGGCATAATCATAGTACATTCCCGTCAAGCCGTCATTCTTCATATAAATAGACTGCACGCCGAACAACACATTCGTCGAAAGAATAACACTGTCTTCATCTTCTTTTACCTGAAGGTAATTATAGATAGATTCCCCTTCATATACTAAATCCTTCTCCCAAAATGCAAAACTATTTGAATTTCCCAAAATGCTGCAGAGAACAAAAAGGACAACAGCCGCAAGGCAGAATATCCTCCTGACAGAAGATGAGATAAAGTATATCAGAGCTATTACCAGAAGAACTCCCGAAAACAGCAAAAATGTAATGGATGTCCCAACAGCCGGAATCGTCACAAATGTCGGCAGGAATGTCCCCAATATACTGCCGACAGTGTTGCATGCACCCAGCGCCCCCACGATTTTCCCGCTGTCATCGAGGCTGCCGACTGTATACTTCACAAGGGAAGGCGTGACAGTGCCTAACAGGAACAACGGAAATACAAAAATCACCATACAGGATAAGAATGCAGCAATAATCAGAAAATTCTCGCTTACCGTCATAACCAGAAGCCCGGATATGCCTATCACAATATATTTCCCCACAACCGGAATCGCAGCAATCCATACTGCCGCGACCTGAAGGCGCAAGTAAAGCCTGTCCGGATTTGGGTCCTTATCCGCCATCCTGCCTCCCCACATATTTCCTAACGCCATGGCAATCATAATTGTCCCGATGATAATCGTCCACACAATCTGGGAGGAACTGAAATATGGAGCCAGCAGCCGGCTTGCCCCCAGTTCCACGGCCATCACAGCCATTCCCGCAAAGAACTCTGTCAAATATAAATAAACCCTGTTCTTTAATATTGATTTTCCTTCTAAACTGTCCACTCCGCCTGTCTCCTTTTCCACTGCACCATAAGAATTTACCTATAAGATAGAAAAGGGAACGCAAAGACGTTCCCCATCTGCAGCGCACGCTGCTTCCCGCGGTAACAGCTATTATACCTGTGTCGCCCCGTCTACAGACAAAATCTCTCCCGTGACATAGCTTGCAAGGTCGCTCGCCAAAAACAGCACCGCATTTGCAACCTCTTCCGGCTCTCCTACCCTGCCCAGAGGAATTGTCGAAGAAATCCGCTGTACCATCTCATCCGGAAGTGCAGCCACCATATCTGTCCTCGTTACACCCGGGGCAACTGCATTGACACGGATCTGATCTTTTCCGAGTTCCCTCGCAAGGGATTTTGTCAAACCATTTACAGCAAACTTAGAAGCCGGATAGCCGCAGCCTGCCGGCTGTCCATAAATACTAACCATGGAGCTCATATTAATCACGGAACCGCCGCCCTGCTCCTTCATAATCGCTGCTGCTGCTTTGGAACAGTTAAAGACAGCGTTTACATTTAATGTCATGATATTTTCGAAATCCTCCGGCTTATACTCATAAAGGGATTCCCTTGCGGAGATTCCTGCATTGTTCACTAGAATATCAAGCCTTCCAAATGCCTCTTTAACAGACTGCACTGCCTTTTCCACCTCCGCATAGTCGCCCAATGATGGATAAAGCCCCATTACCTCTGCATCCGGATTCTCTGACTTAATCTTGTCCAGCGCCTTATCGACAGTCTCCTGCCTTGAGCCAAATAACGTTACTTTTGCGCCTGCCTCCAAAAACCTCTGGACAACCGAAAAGCCGATTCCCCTCGTCCCCCCTGTTACAATCGCTGTCTTTCCTTCCAGCATTTTTGATACATCCATAATCTATTCCTCCTATTTTATAGTAAGACTGTCCCTGCGCCAGCATAACACAAATGAATTATTTGCTATACTGACACAAACAGCCCTGACATCAATATCTATATCACTGTAAGAACCCCCAGTGATTTCAGCAGCAGAACTACAAGCAGCACCGGCGCTACATACCGGATCATCACAATATACAGGCCCTTTCTCCCAAACTTGCTCCCGGTCTTTTCCGCTTCCTCAATAATAACCTTAGGCTTCACAACCCAGCCTATTAAAATACAAGTGCCAATCGCTACTAACGGCATCAGGCAGTTATTACTGATATAATCCATAATATCTAAAATCTGCGCATGCGCCCCATTTGGAAGCGTAATATCAAAATACCATTTATTATACCCAAGGCATACAACCACGCCACCTGCCAATGCAATGATTGTCTCAATCACTGTCGCCTTTGTCCTTGACATATGGAACTGGTCCATAAAACTTGAAACGACTGCCTCCATAACGGAAACCGCACTTGTCAGCGCCGCAAACAGTACCATCACAAAAAACAGGCAGCCGATAATATCACCTGCCGCACCCATAGATGCAAACACTTTTGGAAGGGACACAAACATCAGGCTTGGCCCGGACGCCGCCATCCCCTCCCTTCCCATAAATGTATATACCGCCGGGATAATCATAACCCCCGCCAGAAATGCCACTACCGTATCAAATATCTCAATCTGGTTGATGGATTTAACCAGATTGGCATCATCCCTTACGTAAGAACCATATGCAATCATAATCCCCATCGCGACACTGAGGCTGAAAAACAACTGCCCCATAGCGTCTAGCAGCACCGTAAAAAACCCTTTCACTGTCAATCCCTTCAAATCGGGGATAATATAGATCAGAAAACCTTCCATACCTGTCCTTGACACGCCTGCGCTATCCCTATGGTGAATCGTGAGCGCAAAAACAGAAATGCCGACTACGAGCACCAGCAATGCGGGCATAAGTACCTTTGAAAAAGACTCAATCCCCTTATTGACTCCCTTAAATATTATAAAGGATACGATAAACAGGAAAATCGCCATCTGGATCAAAGGCTGCCCCTCCTGTGTGATATAATCTGTAAAATATCCATCCAGTGATGCCTTGCTGCCATCGCCAACCAGATATGTAGTAAAATACTTCACTACCCATCCGCCAATTACACAGTAATACGGCAAAATGATGACTGGAACCAGACAGGCAAGCACTCCGAGGAACTTCCATTTCTCCTTCAGTTTTCCATATGCTGTGAGCGGGCTCTGTTTTGTCTTTCTGCCGATAGCCACTTCTGTTGTCAATAGGGTAAAACCGAACGTCAGCGCCAAAATCAGGTACAGAACCAGAAAAAGCCCTCCTCCATCTTTCGCTGCAAGGTACGGGAACCTCCAGATATTTCCCAGTCCTACCGCACTTCCTGCTGCCGCAAGCACAAAACCTATTGATCCTGAAAATGAATTTCTGTTTTTTTCTTTTTTCATCTTTCCTTACAGATGTTTCCATCCAATCCTTTCTATTAATAATACTACTTGGAGTATTATAACATAACTATGCAGTAATTACATTCATAATTTTAGAAAATCTGCACAATTTTGTGTGGTGGACTGCCGTGAATCGCAAATCCAACCGCACAGGTGGCAATTTTTTTGCCAGCGAAATTTCTGCCGTCAGGCCACTTCACAAAGAAAACCTATATACGCTCTAGCAAAAACGGCAGCACATCATCATAATGTTTCCCTGATGGCGTCGCTTTTGCCTGCATCGCAAACACAATATTTTTATCCGGAACAACTGTCACCTCCTGCCCGCCAAATCCGCGGCAGCCATACCAGCCACTGCCAAGCCACCAGAACATCCCATATCCGGCATTGCAATCCAGAGGCGTTATCGCCTGCTGCACAAATTCTTCTGAAACAATTTGCTTGCCATCATACATCCCTCTATTCAGAAACAGTATCCCAATCTTTGCCATATCCCTGACCGACAAATCTGACTCTGTCTCCTCTGCCTCCCCATCCACCCCCTTGAAATTATTTCCGGGAATCGTAAAACTTATGCCGTCCGGTGTCGTGAACCATCTGCCGCTTTTAATCGCAAGAGGCCCATACAAATACTTCTGGCAAAAATCATATGCATTCATCCCGGTTGCTTTCCCAAGCACCGCAGAAGCGAGAATTGCGTCCCACTCCTTATACGCATATACATTCCCCGGTATATTTTCCATATGGATATCGGATATATAATCCACCATATTGCCTGAACGCGCACACTGCATAAGCATAGGGCAGTGGTAATGGATACCCCCATTCCAGTAAATCCCGGAAGTCATCGTAAAAATATGCCTTAATCTCAGCATTTTATGGTACGGCTCACGGCTTCCGTCAAACTCCGGCAAAAAATCCGATAATGGCTGCTCCATGCCCTTTATATATCCCTTATCCATGCAGATACCTGCACAGACCGCCAGAATGCTTTTCCAGACGGATTTTATATGGTTCCGGCTTTCCTCCGTAAATTTATTGTAATATCTCTCTGCATAAAATCGTCTAACTTCGCTGTCACCTGATCATCTATATTTAATTTCAATAAAGATACCCTCCTATAATAGAATTTTTATTATTTTTTAATTCTGACGGCGTGCCGGATGCAATAACGCGTCCACCGTCAGAACCGCCGCCCCTTCCAAGCTCAATCAGATAATCACAATTTGATAAAACATACGGATCATGCTCTGTTATAATAACAGAATTCCCGGCATCCACCAGCTCATGGAGCAGGCCCATAAGCTTCCTGCTGTCATAAAAGGACAGCCCCGTTGTCGGCTCATCCAAAATGTATAATATATCCCTGGCATCCCTTCCCTTGCTTAACTCCTTTGCCAATTTAATCCTCTGGCTCTCGCCGCCGGATATTGTGGGTGTTTTCTGCCCCAGAGTGATATATCCCATCCCTACACGCTGCAGGACCCCCAAGACATTGCAGATAATTGCATCCTTTCCCTCAAAAAACGCAGCCGCCTCATCTACTGTCATATCAAGTACATCGCGGATTGTCTTTCCGTCCAGCTCTACTTCCATCACCTCCGGCAGAAATCCCATCCCGCCACAGGCTTCACAGGGAACCTCAATATAATTTCCAAGGCCAATGTGCCACGAAATCTGCCCCTGGCCATGGCAGACCTTGCAGCCGCCCTCCGAATTAACAGAAAACATCCCTATCGAATAACCGTAATCCCTTGCTGTCTCTGTGGCGGCGAACAGTTCCCTCACCCTGTCATAAATTCCCGTATATGTAGCAGGGCACGAAGTTTTTGACCTTCCAATCGGCTTCTGGTCTATGACAATACATTTCTTAATATTTTCTGCCCCCGACAGCCAGACATCCACATATATGCCCTCCACATCGTCCACCACACATCTATTCTTCAAAACCTCCTTTAATTTCGGCACCAGAGTATCCGAAATAAGGCTTGACTTGCCGCTCCCTGACACGCCAGCCACCCCTGCCATAACTCCCAGTGGAATATGTACCGTGATATCCTTCAGATTATGGATGTCTGCCCCCTCAATCACTAATTCCTTCTCCGTAACCGGGCGTTTCTGCCTTTTTACCTTAAACATGCCTTTATCAGCAAGAAACGGGGCTGTTCTGGAAGCACTGCATTTCAAAAACTCCTGAAATTCCCCCTCAAAGATCTTTTCCCCTCCGCGTATGCCCGCTTCTGGCCCCATATCCACAATATAATCTGCATTTCTCATAAAATTCTCATCATGCTCCACTGCAATCACTGTATTTCCACGGTCAACCAAATTTTTAATAATTGAAATCAACTTCTCCTTCTCCAACTCATGAAGGCCGATGGTAGGTTCATCAAATACAAAAATGCGGATGATACGCTGCTCCACCGCAACAGTCGGCGACAATCCCGTAACCGAATCAAAGGAAGGCACACTGTCCATCTCAAATTGTGTGTCTGAGAACAAAAGGTATCTGCGCTTGCCCTCCTCATATAACGTATCAAACGCCAGACTCGATTTTCCGCTGCCGGACACACCAGTTATGACAGTAAGCCTTTCCTTCGGGATAGCCACATTTACATTTTTCAGGTTATGAATCCTTGCATTTTCAATCATTATCTTATCATTCACTAATATTCCTCCCATGCCGCCTTTGGCGGCGTAAACAGATATGAAAATTATAGCACATAACCCCTATTAACCGTCAATTATCTGTTATACCGGAAAGATCCATATCACCAAGTGAAATCATGTCATAAACAGCAGAAGCAATTTCGTTTCTCAATACCCCCTCTTTCTCTTCCGGGCCACTGTGCTCAATATACACCATGCAATCCCCTGATTTAAATGTGGCATAATATATAACCGTTTTCTTCCCTTTGCTGTCCGCACCCATAATAGAATAACCGGCGCAAACAGAAACACCGCACACATCAGAAACATTTTCTTCCCCTTCTACAATTATGTCACGAAGAATCCTGTCTGCCTTTGATACAATAAGCTTCATATTATTAACTGTGCCCTCAAGGCCGGCAAGGCTGCCATCTTCCGCATCAAAAACAGCGCAGGCAGTAACCGGCAGCCCATAAAACAGATCTGCAGTTTCATCCTTTGTCAAATCACGGGTTTTAACCTGAAATGCTATATCAGACTGCTGCATTGCGGCATCAGATTTCGTAAAATGAATCATATCGCCGTTTTTCAAAACTGCAGTCCGCTCCCTTCCTCCAAAAAATCTCCCCCCAAAAATACCCAAGCCAAAAATTACAGTAAGGATAAGGCAGGCAGCCGCCGCCCATTTCACCCATCCGGGGCTGTGAACCACAGTTTCATATCCGACGTAGGCAGCTTCATCCACATATTTCAGGTTAATATTACTAATCACTTCCGAAATCCTATTCTTTCTCATACGGACACCCCCTCCTTTATCAAATATTTTTTTAACTTCTCCCTTGTCCGGAAAAGCCTGACCGAAACATTGTGGCTGCTTGTATGAAACGATTCCGCAATATCCGCAATAGAATCTGAATACCAATAGCGGCGGACAAACATCATTCTGTTTCTCTTATCCAGAGTTTCAAGAAATACGTCAATCATGCGGGCCAGCTCCTTGACATTAAATTCATCCTCAACGGTAGCTGGCGCCGGAAAGCAGTTCTCAAGTTCATCCAGTGCAATATCATAGATACTGTTCCGCTTAGCAGCAGTATTCGCGTGATACTTTTTTATGGCAAGATTGCGGACAACTCGGCAGACATAACTCAGAAGCGGATTTGGTTTTTGAGGCGGTATTGAATTCCACACACCGAGATATGCATCATTTAAGCATTCTTCCGTATCAAGCCTGTTGTTCAGTATATTACCAGCAACTCTCCCACATATAGAGCCGTACTTCCGTGACAATTCCAGAATCGCCTGCTCTGAGCGCTCACAAAATAATTCAATGATTCTGCTATCTTCCAAAGTCCCCACCATCCTTTCTGCCTCACTATTATACTACGGATTTGCCAGCAAATATCTCATGTTACTGTTCACTCTGCCCAGTAACTATCTCATGACCATTACAATTGCGCAAATCGCATCTATTGACATCTACGCAGAAGCATGCTAATATATAGAAAATTTATATATAAATTTTCTATATATGGAGAGATGCTATGTACTATCCAATTTCTGCACTACTAATTGAATGCCTGATTTTATCCATGCTGGACGATAAGGATTCTTACGGCTATGAAATCAGCCAAACCATCAAAATGGTATCACAAATCAAAGAATCCACATTATACCCAATTTTGCGCAAATTGGAAAATAACAGCCATGTGACAACATACGTCAGGGAATATCAGGGGAGAAAAAGAAAATATTATACTATAACAGATAAAGGGAGAGAGCAGCTTGTCTTTTTGAAAGCAGAATGGCAATCCTATCGCGATACCATTAATGGAATTATAGAGGGGAGGATAAAACATTGAATCAGTCAGAATATTTAAATCAGCTGGATAGCTATCTGAAAAAATTGCCAAAATCTGATTATGAAAATGCGATGGACTATTTTACAGAATATTTTGAAGAGGCCGGGGAACAGCGTGCGATAGAAGAACTTGGGACGCCAAAGGAAGCCGCCGCTGAGATTTTGAATAATCTCCTGAATCAGAATTCCGAAAACGGACAGGCTGCAGGCAGCTACAACACCCGTTCCCTCAGGCAGACAGCAGCCATGGCATATATGTCAATCCTGACAACGCCATACGGACTGCCTGCAGCTCTCGGCATAATCATCCTCACTCTGGTAGCCGTACTTGTTTTATCCTGTATAGCACTCGCCGCTCTTATCTGCAGTATGGTACTCCTCTGGCTGGGAGCAAAATATTTAATACGCGGATTCATGGCACTTCCCCACTCCCGTTCCGGAGCCTGCATGCTGGCGGGAACCGGAATTCTGGGTATCGGTTTATGGCTGCTCGTTTCTGTATGCACTATCTGCGTTTATCAGCGGATTATGCATGGAATCATCCAGATTTTACAAAAATTTGTGAGGAAAAAGAAGGGAAAGGCTGCGGCACATTAAAACATGCCAGCACACATGGCAAAATCCATGAAATTTAGCAGCCGAAGCAATAACTATCATGAAATGAGTCAACACTTTAAGTCTACAAGGAGCTTCCTGTATAATTCAAATATAGGAAATTCCAAGAAAGAAGGTTGATAAAAAAATACCTCAGAGTAAAATA